>CAYGXO010000053.1:0-59702 GCA_964353885.1 uncultured Spirochaetaceae bacterium | reverse complement strand
GAACGAGCCGGGCAAGCTGGAGAAGATCACACGCGTGCTGGCCGAGGCTGGCCTCAACATTCGCGCATTCTCCGTGTCGAGCGCGGGGGAGTTCGGCGTCGTGCGCATCCTGGTGGGCGATCCCGACAAGGGGTTTGCGGCTCTGAGGGAGAGCCACTTCACAGTGACCAAGCGCAGGATCCTGGTCGCCCTGATCGACGACAAGCCGGGGGCCCTTCACGAGCTGCTGGTCACACTGTCCTCCGCGCGCGTGAACGTCGAGGACTGCTACGGCTTCGTCCTGGAGGGCGGCAGGAAGGCGGCCATCGTCTGCGAGGTCGAGAAGTTTCCCGAGGCCGAGAAAGCCCTCGCGGGCACGAAGGTGCACTTCATTTCCGACGACGAGATCTACAGGCTCTGAGGAGGATGCCGCGATGATCTGGAACACTGACTACGAAACCCTTCCGCGCGATGAGCTTCGGGCGCTGCAGGGCCGGCGGCTGGGGTCGCTCGTCGATGCCCTGTTCCGAAGGGTGCCGTTCTATCGTGCGAAGATGGAGGCGATGGGAGTCGGGCCCCAGGACATCCAGGGAGTCGGGGACATCGCGAAGCTGCCCTTCACGACCAAGGACGAGATGCGCGATGTGTACCCGTTCGGCCTTCTCGCTGTGGACCTCAAGGAGATCGTCGAGATCCACACCTCCTCGGGCACGACGGGAAAACCGGTGGTGGACGCCTACACGGCCGGGGACATCGAGGTGTGGTCCGAGGTCATGGCCCGCACCCTCGCCACGGGCGGCACCGGCCGGCACGACATCGTGCAGAACGCTTTCGGCTACGGCCTGTTCACCGGAGGTCTCGGCGTGCACTATGGAGCCCGGAAGATCGGCGCGACGGTGATCCCCATTTCGGGGGGGAACACCAAACGGCAGCTCGCGATCCTTCAGGACTTCAAGTCCACGGTCCTGACGTGCACGCCCTCCTACTCGCTGTACCTCGCCGAGGCGGCGCGCGAAGAGGGCCTCGACATGAAGAGGCTGGGCGTGAAGGCCGGCTTCTTCGGCGCCGAGCCGTGGAGCGAGACGATGCGCAAGGAGATCGAGGAGAAGCTGCACCTGCTCGCCATCGACATCTACGGCCTGACCGAGATCATCGGCCCAGGGGTCGCATCCGAATGCGAGCACCAGAACGGCCTTCACATCTTCGAGGACCACTTCTACCCCGAGGTCATCGACCCGAAGACGGGAAAGGTTCTCCCCGACGGCGAGAAGGGCGAGCTGGTCATCACCACCCTCACCAAGGAGGGCTCGCCGGTGCTGCGCTACCGCACCCGCGACATCACCTACCTCGAGCGCTCGCCGTGCCCCTGCGGCCGAACCTCCGTGCGCATGCACCGCGTGCTGGGCCGCACGGACGACATGCTGATCATCCGCGGCGTGAACGTGTTCCCGTCCCAGATCGAGGAGGTGATCCTGAAGATCGAGGGCGTGGAGCCGCACTACCAGCTCGTCGTCGAGCGCCGCGACAACCTCGACGAGCTGGAGGTGCAGGTCGAGATGAACGAGAAGCTGTTCTCGGACGAGATCAAAGTCCTGGAAAAGGCGGAGAAGGCGATCGAGGCGGAGCTGTACGCCACCCTCAACATCCACACGCGGGTCAAGCTCGTCGAGCCGAAGGCCATCGCGCGCAGCGAGGGCAAGGCGAAGCGGATCATCGACAAGAGAACGCTGTAAGAGGAGACACTCATGAGCGTGAAGCAGATCTCGGTTTTCCTCGAGAACAAGAAGGGCAGGCTGGCCGACGTCACCCGCATCCTGGCGAAGGAGGCGGTCAACATCCGCGCGCTGTCGCTCGCTGACACAGCCGACTTCGGCGTGCTTCGCATCATCGTCAACGAGCCCGAGCGCTGCCTCGCCGTGCTCAAGAAGAACAGCTTCGTTGCGCAGGTGACCGAGGTCGTCGCGATCGAGGTCGAGGACAAGCCGGGCGGGCTCTCGCGCATTCTCGAGCTGCTCGATGCGGCCGGGGTCAACGTGGAGTACATGTACGCCTACGTCGAGAAGTCGAGGGACAACGCGATCGTGATCTGCCGCATCGACGAGCGCGAGCGAGCCCAGGAGGTCCTCGCAAAGGGCGGCATCGCGACGCTCAACGCGGAGGCCCTGAAGGCGCTGTAGGGCCTCTCCCCAGGAGACCGCGCTACAGAAGGGTGCTCGGGGGTATGGGGGCCGCTGGCTCCAGGCTCCGCACGGAGCTGCGTTCCACCAGAGAAGGGGTGATGATCGTGTGCGTGACGAAGCGGATCTCCGGGTGGAAGATCTTGTCGAGCAGGATGTTCGCCGCCTTCTCGCCGATCTCGAAGCTGGGGTGGTCGACCGAGGTCAGCGAGATCTTCTCGAGCTTCGCGATATCAGAATTGTCGAATCCTACCACCGACAGGTCGCCGGGCACGCTGATACCCCGCCTCTCGGCCACCTCGATAAGGCGCAGCGCATCCTCGTCGTTGCCGCAGATGAACGCGCTGGGAAGCTCCTTCACGCCCCTCAGGAATCGCTCCGCCGCGGCGGACGCCTCGCTCGTGGGGCCTTGTCCGTTGAACCCCACGATCCAGGCGGCCTTCACGGGAGCCTCCTGCCTCCCGAGGAAATCCAGCACGCCTTTCATCCTGGTCGCCTTGACCAGGAAATCCTTCTGGTAGAAGATGCCGATCTTTCGATGCCCCTTTTTCCATAGGTGGGCAGCGGCCTCCTCGCCGCATGTCTGATAGTCGAGGGTGACGCTGCTGAAGTTCCTCCCGGGAAAATAATCATCGCAGAGAACCACCGCTGTGCCTTCGTTCTGGATTTCCTCCAGCAGGAGGGCGTTGGAGCGATCCCCCGCGCCATAGATCGGAGCGATGATGATGCCCCCGACCTTTTTTTTCCGAAGCTCTTGTAGGATCGCTCTTTCCTGTTCAAGGTTATACTCGGATTGATTCAACAGCAACGCGAACCCCTTGCGGGAAAGGGTGTTGTAGCAGCCGCGGATTATCTCGGGGTAGATATAGGAGCTTATGAAAAACTCCACCAGCCCGATGTTCGCGGAGAGAGGGGATGCGGGAAGCCGCGTCCGGCAGAAAGTGCCGACGCCCTTGATGCTTTCAACGGACCCTTTGTGGATGAGGTTGTGAATTGCCTGGCGAACAGCGTTCCGCGAGACGCCGAATTGAGCGCAAAGCTGGCTCTCCGAGGGGAGCTTTTCGCCTGGAACAATGATCCCCTCATCGATCCTGTTCCCAATCCAGGTCTCTATGACCTGATGTTTCTTCATGGCGCAATTTCCCTGATGGTACAAGTTGTACCTTATATTCCTTTGAATGTCAAAACTTATAATTGCCGCCCAATTCTCTCTTGTTTCCCATTATCTCGCTTCAAGCATGAGATTCGGCCAGCCAGGCCTCGACTCCGGGAGAGAGATCATACTATTGAGGCTGTTTTATGGGCTCTTTTGTCGCCTTGCGAGTATGAGAGAATTCGAGCTCAGTGCATGCCTGCGGAGAAGGCGGGAGGAAGTCCGTGGGTTTTTGAAAAAAATGTTGCAAAGCCAATCTTCACATGCTATCATGCCTCTAGCCAGTAGGCATAGGTTGTGCTTTTTTTTAAAATGCCATTGCACTGCCCATCCGGCAGGACCATTGCGTTGAAAGGAGATCGCTTCGTGGCTGAACCCCCCCGGGAGCGCACTGCGCTGCGCATGGTCAACATCGAGAAGTACTTCGGATCTGTGTGCGCCTTGAAAAATATCAACTTCGAGGTCGGACACAATGAAATCGTCGGTCTTATCGGCGACAATGGCGCAGGCAAATCGACGCTCGTCAAGATTCTCACGGGAGTTTTCCCGCCCACGAGCGGTGATCTGTACATCGGGAAAACCATGGTCGATACGAAATCCTATACCGTGAAGAAGGCGCATGCGTTGGGAATCGAAACCGTCTACCAGGACAAGTCTCTCGGGGAAAAGCAGGCCATGTGGAGAAACTTCTTCATCGGCCGGGAGATCACGTACCCGTTTGGCTTCCTGAAGGTGAGGGAGGAAAAGCGGATCGCGACCGAGATCATGGTCAACACCATCGGATTCCGGGGCAAAGGGATCGGCGTCGATTCGAAGGCAATCAAGCTGTCCGGAGGCGAGCGCCAGGGCGTGGCGATCGGGAGGGCGATGCATTTCGAGGCCGAGCTCATCATCCTCGACGAGCCGACGGTCGCCCTTTCGCTGAAGGAAGTTCGGAAGGTGCTGAACTTCGTGCACAAGATCAAGGAGGCGGGGAAGGCGAGCATCTACATCTCGCACAACATCACCGACGTCTTCGAGATCTCCGACAGGTTCATCGTCATCGACAGGGGGGAGATCGTGGCGAGCATCGCGAAGGCGGAGATATCCCTGAAGGAACTGGATGAGTTCCTCCTCGAATACTCCCATGGCCTGAAGGACAAGGTGCAGCCATGAAAAGGACGACATCTCGTTTTGCCTTTCTCGGAAAGCTGGAGGGCCTCCCGATCGGGATGGTGCTTGCCGTGCTTTACGTGGTGTTCATTTTCACTGCGCCCACGGTGTTCACCGGGTACCGGATCTATATGTCTTTCTTCCAGACCGTGCCCCCCATGCTCGTTCTCGCCCTCGGACTCACGTTCATCATCACCGCGGGTGAGATCGACCTGAGCTTCCCCGCGGTGGTGGCGCTGGCAGGGTTCGTCTTCACCTGGTTTTTCAAGACCTTGCACATGCCCTGGATCGGCTTCATCCTGGCAATCGCCTCCGGCGCGCTGGTCGGCTTCATCAACGGCCTCCTGGTGGCGAGATTGAAAGTTCCCTCCATCATGGCGACCCTGGCCGCGCAATTCTTCTGGTATGGAGTCACGATCCTGATTGCAGGAGGACTCCAGATCGACATCCAGGCCATCACGACCACGACGATCCACAAGATCTTCGTCGGCCGGCTGTTCGGGATCTTTCCCGTCCAGGCGCTGTGGGCACTGGGGCTCACCGTATTTTTCTGGTTCATCCTCAACAGGCACAAGTTCGGCGAGGCCATCATGTTCATCGGCGACAATGCCGAGGTCGCGCGGGTGATGGGGATCAACGTGGAGGCCACACGGATGCGGCTCTTCACCCTGCATGGCGTGATCGCCGCCTTTGCCGGGCTTCTCCTCACCCTGGAGATGAATGTATTCTTCCCGACCCAGGGACAGGGCATGCTCCTGCCGGTCATGGCTGCCGTTTTCATCGGAGGAACCTCTATTGCCGGGGGCCAGGGTGTCCTGGTGGGCACATTCTTCGGCTCCTATATCATCGGTTCCCTGGAAGCCGGCGTCGTGGCCACGGGTATCGGAGGCTACTGGGTGCAGCTCGTGGAGGGGCTGGTCATGGCCGCCTCGGTGATCCTGAACGTCATCATCGGAGAGGAAGGCATTTCAATGTTGTCCCGGACCGCCCGCAAGTGGGCCGTGCCGGCGCAGGCGTATCCGGGGAAAGAGGCCAAGGGCCGCAATAGCGAATGATGGAGTGGACGCGCCGTCGGCGCGTGGGATCTCAATCCAGAGGCGAAAGGGGGAATGGTACTTCAGGTCTTCACGTCAGCGCCCGCGCATCTGTAAAAGCGCAAGGCAAAATTTTTTATGTAAGGGAGGATCTCGTGCGTAAGGTAAAATGGGTTCTTCTCGCACTCGTCATCTTCGGTGTGCTGTTCTCGACCCAGGCGTGGGCCGCGGACAAGCAGCTCGTCATCTACATGCAGTGCGGCGGCACGCAGGGGGATGGGGCAACGCTGGCACGGACAAATGGAGCCCGGGCGGCTGCTGCTGCGAACAATGTCAAGCTGATCGAGCAGTACTCGAAGTGGGATCAGCAGACGATGATCGATCAGTTCAAGCAGGCTTTGGCGGCCAAGCCAGACGGCATCGCCATCATGGGGCATCCCGGCGAGCCTGCCTTTGCGGCGCTCGTCGATCAAGCCTTTGCCCAGGGCATCATCGTCACAAGCGGCAACAATCCGCTGCCGACCATTGAGGCAAAGTACCAGAACAAGGGCTTCGGGTATGCCGGGGCTGACCTCTATACGGGCGGTTTCGTGACGGGGCAGGCCATGATCAGGGCCGGCGGCCTGAAGTCCGGCGACAAAGCGCTTGTCTATGACATCTGGCACGAAGAGGGCAGGAGCAGGAGCTGCCAGGGCGTGTACGACGCGCTCACCAAGGCAGGGCTCCAGGTTGACAAGTTGGACGTGTCCCAGGCGGTGAACAGCGATTCGTCCCTCGCAATCCCCATCCTCACGGCGTATCTCCAGAGAAATCCCGACCTCAAGGCCATCGGCACCCAGCACGGCGCCGTCACGGCGGTCCTGCCGAAGGTGCTCCAGGCGGCTGGGAAGAAACCCGGCGACATCGTCTGCGGCGGCATCGACCTCTCACCCGCGACGGTCAGCGCCATCGAGGGCGGCTGGATCACCGCAAGCTTCGATCAGGTGCTGTATCTCCAGGGCTACTTTCCCGTCCTGCAGATCGTCCTGACCAAGCGCTACCTCATCCCCGGTCTGCACATCGACACCGGCGTCGGCACTGTGACCCCGCAGAATGTCGGGGCAATCAAGTCTCTTATCGACGCGGGAATCCGCTAGAAGTCCATTCCAGGCGCCTCCGCGTTCCGCGGGGGCGCCGATTATCAGAACGACGCCGTGCCGATGCTCGCCGTGAGGGAGAGCGACATGGTGGGCCTGGCGACGAAGGCCGGGTCCGGGGGCTGGAACGACGCGAGCAAACCCTTCGGATCTGCGAACTCGGAGTTGTCACCTCCCCACGAGAAGCTCGCCCCCCCTGAGAGAGTCACGTAGTTCAGGCACCGCAGGGAGAGTGTCGGCTTGACGAAGCCCGAGCCGTCCGAGAAGTTTGCGAGTGCGAGCACCGAGAAGTCCCACTTCGAGTCCCACAGGGAGGTCCAGCCGAGCGAGACCACGCCGTAGTGCTGACCGATCTTCCCCAGCCCTGAGATTGAGGAGGCGATGCTGGAGAGGTTCAATGTCGGCTCGCCGGCGGGCTGGCCGAGAGTCCTGTCGAAGCCGGCCTCGAGGATGTCCCCGAGTGAAAGCGCGGCGTACCCGCGGCCGTTGTACAGGTACTGGCCCACTGCGGTGAAGTTCCAGTCCTGGTTGGTATACAGGAGCCCGCCGGTCGCAGAGAAGAGCGTGTCGCCGCTTCGGTCGACGACTGTGAAGTCTGATATCCCTGTCGCCCACATGACGCGGCTCGACGCAGTCTCGACGAACGCCTCGGCCTGAGGGCTCGGGAAGGCGGCCGTCCCTTCAGCGAAGAAATTGAAGGACCCCGTTCCCGTCGTGGCCATGAGGACGGCCTGTGGCCGCTGGTTTCTCTGGTAGTAGCCGGCCGCCGCGACCTCCGAGTTGCCGAAGAAGAGCTCCGCCTTTCCCGCAAGCGCGATGTCCTCGGGCTTCATATCCGCGAGAGCAGCGGCGTCGCTGGACTGGGGGAGCACGGCAAGGACATAGAGGTTGTGCATGGTCAATGGGATAGGGAACTGCACCCGCAGCGCGAGCGGCCCTTCACGCTCCGCGGTCGGGTCGGCGATGTCGACCTCGGATTGGGCGAAGATGTCGTCGGCGGGGCTGAAGAAGTATCCCGTCCCCCACTTGATGGGCTGCTTGCCGAAGGTGAAGAACAGGAGGTCCCTCCAGGAGAACTTGGAATACAGTGACCACACGGAGAAGTCGCTCACCTTGTACGTGACGGCGGTGGGACCTGTCCCGACAGTGATCTCCTGCACGAAGGGATAGCTCGCGCGCACCTGGCCCGCGACGCTGATGTCGGCTGCGGGCCGGGCCACGAACCCCAGCTTGACCGCGGTGGAGGACTCGGACAGGCCGTAGCTCGTCGGGTCGAAGGCCCCGAAATCGCCCGTCCACACGTCGTTCCACGCCCAGTCGAACCCCACCCTGCCCGTGAAGGAGCCGGTGATTGTGGGAGCCGACGAGGTGAGGACCTGGTCCCGGGGCGCCGCCGCTTGTGTCTGCTCGGTGACCTGCGTGACCTGCTCCTCCTGGCCGAAGATGTCCCCCTCGGACTGCTGGGCCGCGAGCGGCGCCAGTGCAACCGCCGCGAGCAGGACCGTGACCGCGATCGACCTCGACTTCATGGGATGCCTCCTACCTCGACGCCTGGCCGAGGAACGCCTTGGAGAAGGTGGCGTCGGGGAGCTTCGCCACCGACACGTCGGACAGGGTGAGCTGGCTCTTCTCGCCCTTGTTCAGCTCGTCCTGGATCAGGATCTGCGAGTAGACCGTCTTTCCCGACATCTCGATGTACTTGGGCGGGTACAGCACCGTGCGCATGAGACGATCGGAGAGACTGTAGTCCTCCTCCTTGAGCACGAGAGGCTTGTCCTTGCGCACGAACAGCTTCAGCGAGGGGTAGCTCACCTCGTTGTTCTTCGCCTTGAGGGTGAGGATCCACACGGGGTACTTGCCCAGCACCCCCTCGTCGGAGGCCGCCACGTCGTAGTCCTCGGCGAACGATCCCCGCTTGAGGTCGGAGCTCTTCGCCTTGGAGTTCTGGATCTGCTCCTTCATCGTGCTGTGGCTGAACTTGCCGCTCTCGGGATCGTACATCCAGATGTTGTCCTCCACCTTCAGGAAGCCCTGCCCCCTCTGGGCATCGGGCTTCAGGATGATCCAGACCACCTGGTCGTTCTCGTCCCTCCTGAAGAGCTTGATCTGCATGACGGAGTCGTTCTCGCCGGGCTTCTGCGTCACGATGGTGAACACCGACGAGTAGTCCTCCTTGCCGAAGTCGGCGTTGGCGTCGACGGCGGCGAGCATCACCTTGAAGTCAGGCGTCGCGGCGGCGAAGACGAACGCGCTCGAGAGCGCGAGAGCCGCGAGGGAAAGCGCAAGTCGTCGAGAGAATCTCATCTGTTCCTCCAGGAATATGTCATTTCGTCGTGCGAAGCGCCTCGGCGGGCAGGAGCCGCGCCGCGGAGCGCGCGGGCAGCCATGCCGCGAGGAGCGTGAGAATGGCAATGATCGCGATGTTCTGGGCCCCCTTCCAGATGGGGACACGGAAGGTGAGGTGGCCGTTCTGCAGGAGCATGAAGATGGGCGAGTTGACCCCGAGGTTGAACGCGGAGATGATCACCATCGCGACGGCGGCAAGGGCGATGCCCACCACGGCTCCGCCCAGCGCAAGGAAAAGCGCCTCCAGGAGGAAGAGGTTCCGCACCTGGGGCCTCTGCATGCCGACGGCGCGCATGGTGCCGATCTCGCGGATGCGCTCGTACATGGTCATGCGGAAGGTGTTCAGGATCCCCACCATGATGATAACGAACAGCACGAGAAGGATCGCGAGGGACACGCCGTTCAGGACGTTCACGATCTGCTTGACCGAGGAGAGCATGTCGTTGAGGGTCGCGACCTTGTACCGCACCCCTTCCCAGGGCTGCTCCTTCTCCCCACCCAGGCCCATGAGCGCGGCGGGGCCGAAGCCCTGCGCCGCCCCGGCCTCGGGTTTTTTCCTCTCCTCCACGTTCGCGCGCGTCTTCAGCTCCGCGTAGTAGTCGTCTGCGTACCTGTCCATCCCTGCCAGGGAGGGGAGGTAGATGCCGAGGCTCTCGTACTCCGAGGCGCCCATGTCCAGGAGCTCGCTGAGGTAGGACAGGTTGCCGTAGGCGGAGAAGCCCGAGAGGAAGCCGCTGTCGGGGGTGACGGCCACCAGGACGAACTCGCCCACGTTCTGCTGCCCCGTGAGGGTGGTGGTCTGGAACAGGACCCTGTCCCCGATCTCCATGCCCAGGCGCTTCACCGTGGGCTCGCTCAGGATGATGCCCTGCCTGTCCTTCATCGCGACGAAGCTCCCCTGGAGGAGCGTCAGCCTCTCTGGGAGGTACGTCTCGCTGGCGAAGTCCACGCCCTGCACGAGGGACTGGGTCTTCCTGCTCTCGTAGATCAGGGTGCCGCGGGCGGTGGAGCGCTTGGACACGTACTTCGCGGGGATGCCCGTCTTCGCGAGCACCTCCCTCAGCACCGTGTCGTCGCGGATCACGGAGAGCTTCTTCCCCGAGGCCGTCATCTCGGAGCCGCTTACGAAGATGTGCCCCGCGGCGATGTTGGCGAAGTTCTCGCTCACGTTCTGCATGAAGGCGCCGGCGAACCCGTCGATGATCGTGACGATGAGCACGCCGAAGGCGATCGCCCCGCCCAGCAGGAAGCTGCGCTTCTTCTGGCGCCTGAGGTTTCGAAATGCGATGGATGCAAGGGCCACTGTCGCCTCCTATTCTGTCTGCATCGCCCGCACGGGCGGGATCTTGAGGGCGACGATCACGGGGTACAGGTGCGAGACCAGCCCCACGCCCGCCACCATCAGGAGCGTGGTCAGGAACGACACGGGGTTGATTCGCATGGACAGGACCTTGCCCCCGAACAGGATCTGCGTGAAGAAGCTTCCCGCCGGGATGCGGATCATGTTGACGATCCCCACCGCCGCCGAGGCGAGGCCGATCCCGATGATACCGAAGACGATCGTGATCGTGAGGGTCTCCACAAGGAACATCAGCCACACGAACTTCCTGCGGGCCCCGAGGGCCCTCATGGTGCCGATCTCGCCCGTGCGCTCGATCACCGAGATCACCAGCGTGTTCATGATGATGATGATCGCCACGATCGCCACGATGAGGATGGCGATGTTGAACACGATCCGCACCACGTCGATGCTCTGGGAGAACGGCCCCGCGGCCGCCTTCCAGCCGCCCGCGAGCGCAGGGATGCCCTGGGAAGCGAACCACGCGTTGGTCTCGGCAATAAGGGCAGGGGCTTGCCGCGAGTCCTTGAGGCGCATGAGCAGGAAGTGCCATGACCCGCCGTCGGTTCCCGATGCCTGCTCCTGAACGGACCGAATCACCTGCAGGGAGCCGGCCTCGGTGCGGGCGCTTGCCGCGTCCACCGTGCTCTCGCCCGCGCCGAAGATGTCGTCCTCGCTCGTCGCATTGAGCAGGGCCGTCTGCTCCCTGGACAGCACCACGTCCTCGGCGGTCAGGCCGACGCCGCTCAGGATGCGCACGGTGTTGGCGTTCGCCCAGGCCACCATGTCCATGCCCTCTGTCTCGGCCTTGAACTCCACCACCCCGACAACTGTCACCTCGCGGATCTTGAACCCCGCCCTTCCGAACCCGTTGATCACGAGCCTGTCGCCGACCTTGACGGGAGTCTTGAGCTCCTTCTCGGCGCTCGTGAGCCACCCCTTCGACACCACCAGGCCGTCCTCGCCCGGGGCGAGGTACCTTCCCTCGACGAGCTTCGTGTCGGGAAAGAGCTGCGGGTAGGTGGCAGGATCGACGCCGAAGAGGAAGCTCATCTTCCTCTCGTCCTTCTCGCCGATCGCTGCAAGGCCCATGCCCGTGACCTGGCCGGCAACGGCGCGCACGCGGGGATCGGCGGCGAGGTGCGCCTGGATCGCGTCGAGCTCGGGAAGAAGCGGCGTGCTGTCGCCCTCGCCCGGCGCTCCCCCCGTGAGGCCGAAGAGGCTGACCGACATTCCGGGCGTCTTCGACACGCCCGAGATGAACACGTCCCCCGTGTAGTTGTCGATGAACATCCCATGCACGCCCCGCTCGGCAGTGTCGATCAGGGAGTTACCGGCAACGATGATGAGGACTCCCAGCGCGATCAGCGACCCGATGATGATGCTCTTGGAGGTGTGCTCGCGCAGGTTCCTGAATGCGATGCGGATGAGGACGAGCATGGCCTACACCGCCGCCGCGGGTGCAACCCTGACGTTCTCCACGACCTGCCCGTCGATGAGCCGGATGATGTGGTCGGCGATGCCGACGATCTTCGGGTCGTGCGTGGAGAAGACGAACGTCGTCGAGAGGTCACGGTTGATCTTCTTCATCAGCTCGATGATCTGCCCGCCCGTCTGCGAGTCCAGGTTGGCCGTGGGCTCGTCGGCGAGCACGATCTTGGGCTGCGCCACCAGGGCCCGCGCGATTGCCACGCGCTGTCGCTGGCCGCCGGAAAGCTCGTTGGGCTTGTGGTCGCGCCACTGCTCCAGGCCGACCTCGGCGATGAGGGAAGCCACCCACTCCCTGCGCTTCGTCTTTGACGTGCGGCCGTCGCCCATGAGAAGCGGGAACTCGATGTTCTCGTGGACGTTCAGGACAGGGATCAGGTTGAAGCTCTGAAAGATGAACCCGATCGCCTCGTGGCGAAGGGTCGTGAGCTCCTTGTCGCTGTGCCCCGCGGTGGACATGCCCTCGATCTCGACGATGCCCGAGGTCGGGGTGTCGATGCACCCGATGAGGTTGAGGATCGTGGACTTGCCCGACCCCGACGGCCCGGCAATGGAAATGAAGTCGCCCTTCTCGATGGCGAAGCTCACTCCACGCACAGCCTGCACTGTCACCTTCCCAAGCGAGTAGTCTTTTCGGACGTCCTTCAGCTCGATGATTGTCATCGGCGACTCCTTTTCGTCTTCGGGGGGGCTTTCCGGACCGCTGTATCCTCGCCGGAGCCCACCCCTTCGGCATCTGCCATGCGCAGAAGCCGCTCCAGGTTGCCCATCTTCACCGTGATCTCCGCGATGAGGGTGCTGAAGGACTCAGCCTTGATCAGGATGATGCCCTGCATGCCGGGAAGGCCTCCCAGGGCCAGCAGCTTGTCTCCCGCCCGCAGCCCCATCTGCGCCCGGGCGTCGTGCGGAATGACCACCTGTCCCCGCTCACCCACCTTCACGGAGCCATACAGCTGCGGCAAAGCCGCGGGGCTGAAGGGAATATGCAAATTCATATTCGTTCGATTAGGCATACCGATTGAATAGGTACTGAAAACCAGACGAGCGGTCAAGGAAAAACGAACGGGCGCCTCGTCGGCTCGTCCCACGCCAGGGAGAGGCGCCCCCGCAGCCTCAGCGCACCCGGCGTGCGGCATCCATCACGCGCCGCAGGGGACTGCCGTTGCACGCGCGCGGCTCGCCGAGATACACTCGGGCCATGCGGCGAAACGGTGACAGCTCGCGGCTCGCGCGGTTCGGCGTCTCCATCGAGGAGAATCTCCTGGCGGCCTTCGACAGGCTCGTCGGGGAAAAGGGCTTCGCCAACAGATCCGACGCGTTTCGGTCAATGATCCGCTCCGAGCTTCTGGAGACGCGGATCAAGGAAGATCCGGACGCGGAGGTCATCGGCACCATCTCACTCGTGTACGACCACGGCTCCCGCGACCTGCCCGCCCGGCTGACGGACATGCAGCATCGCCATCACCGCTCCATCGTGTCGACCCTCCACGTGCACTTCGACGCTCACAACTGTCTCGAGGTGATCGTTGTCCGAGGCGTGCTGGGCGACGTTCGCGCCATGTCCGATTCCCTGATCGGCGCCCGCGGCGTGCGGCAGGGCGTGCTGATCATCAACGCGGAGGCCCGGGAAGGCGGCCGGGGCTCCCGGCATCACCACGAAATGGACGGTCCGAATCTCCCCGCGGCCCGCGCAGAAGACGGGAGAGCGCGCCGAAGAGCCAGACCGCCAGGTTCAAGACCATCAGGGGACCGGCCGCGAGAGCCGCGGCTCCGATTGAGGAGCTCGCGATCGCGGAGAGGTTGAACCGCACGGGGGCCGCGTCGTCGATCTGGTACGTCCAGGTGCTCGAAGGCCTGCCCGCCCCCCATTCCTCGGCTCGGAGCTGTCCCGCACCGGCCCGGCTGCGCTCGCACATGGCAACAAGGGACTCCACAACTCCGCGCAGCCCCTCCTCGAAGGCATCCCCGACCCGCTGGATGTACTGCAGCCCCGGGTCACGCCCCGCGTACCGCTCCAGATCAATGCCCTCGCGGACATCGTCGACCAGCATGAGGTGATCCGCCCAAAAGCGATCAAGACGGCCAAGGAAAGACTGTGTGAGCAGGGAACGGAAGGCAACCGGATCGCCTGGCTCATCCGCGCCGGGAGGACCGGCCGCGGCGCAGACATCCTCGAGCTCCAAAGGGAGCTGCCCGCGGCAGAGTGCATCCTCGCGGAGCATCCGAGCTCGGCGACGGTCGAGCTCCACGAGCTGCGAGTACTTGCGCAGGGTGCGGCGGATGGCGTAGTGCTGCCCATCGATGATGGCCTGTGCCCTGTCGATTTCCCTGAGGAATCGCGGGTCGCTGATCGGTTGCTCGATCCGCCCCGCGCGCTCCCGGGGGAGGAACTCGCGCACCCCGTAGCGCTCGAACAGCGGGTCCTCGAGGCTGACGAAGAAACGGGAAGTGCCCGGCTCGCCCTGCCTGCCCGCCCTCCCCCGAAGCTGGTCGTCGATCCTGCGGCTTTCGTGCCGGTTGGTGCCGACGACGTACAGCCCGCCTCGTTCGAGGGATTCTTCCTCCGGCCTGATGTCGGTGCCGCGCCCAGCCATGTTCGTCGAGATCGTCACGGCGCCCAGGCGCCCTGCGCGCGCGATCAGCTCCGCCTCGCGCTCGTCGTTTTTCGCGTTCAGCACCTCGCATCGGACCCCGGCCTCCGCCAGCAGGTCCGCCAGCTCCTGCGATTCCCGCACGGAGGCCGTTCCAACGAGGATCGGCCGGCCGACGGTATGCGACGTGGAGATCTCCCGAACCAAGGCGGCCATCTTCGCCCCCCGGGTCCTGAAGACCACGTCCGGCTCGTCCACTCTCCGAACGGGCTTGACCGTGGGGATCAGGACGGTTGAAAGCCCATAGAACTCCGCAAGCTCCTCGGCGGACGGGACTGCCGTGGCGGTCATGGCCGCCACCTTGCCGTACAGACCCATGAGGTGCTGGATGGTGATGCTTCCGTACACCCGGCCTTCAGAGCCGACCGCGAGGCCCTCCTTCGCCTCGAGTGCCGCCTGAATGCCGTACGGCCACTGGCGCCTGTCGGCGATTCTGCCCGTGAGCTCGTCGACGAGCTCCACCCGCCCGTTCTTCACCACATAGTCGACGTCGCGGCAAAGCAGGGCGTGAGCGTGAAGGGCGGCGTACACGCGCGCGAAAACCTCCGCCCCACGCTGCTCGTGGATCCCCTCGACTGCGAAGGCCTCTTCGATCCGCCGGTGCCCCGCGAGCAGGATGGAGATACGTCGGCCTTCCGGGTCCACCTCGTAGTCCACGCCCGGTCGAAGCTCGCGCGCGACCTGGTCCACGCGGCGAACATCGCCCTGCTCGGAGTCGGCGGTACCCGCGATAACCAGGGGAATGCGCGCTTCATCGATCAGGATGAAATCGGCCTCGTCCACGATCGCCGCATGCAGCTCCCGCTGGACGAGATCTGCCGCGTCGTATCGGAGCTGGTCGCGCAGGTAGTCGAAGCCCGCTTCACGCGCGGTGAGATAGGTGACATCGGCGAGGTACGCAGCCCGCCGGTCCGCCGCTGCCATGCTCTCCCGGATCGAGGAAACGCGCAGGCCCATGAGCGCATAGATGGGGCGCATCCAGTCGGCGTCGCGGCGCGCAAGGTAGTCGTTGGCGGTCATGACATGCACGCCCCGCCCCTCCAGCGCCGCCATGCACGCCGGAAAAACCGCCGCCAGCGTCTTGCCCTCGCCCGTCTGCATCTGCGCGAGCTTTCCGTGATGCATGGCGATGCCCGCTGCGAGCTGTTCGTCGTATGGCCGCAGGCCCAGGAGCCGTCGGCACCCTTCCGCCGCGAGCGCGAAGCCGCGGAAGAGCTCGTTCTCGATCGGGGCGCCCGCCAGGATGCGCTCGCGGAGGGCGGATGCCAGCCCCGACAGCTCCGCATCGCTTCGCCCCGAGAGATCGATGCGCTTGATCTCTCGCACAAGCTTGTCGTATGCCCGAAGATCGTATTCTATCGTGGTGCCTTTTGCCGTGCTCAGGGTGTACGCCACCCTGTCCCTCAACCGCAGGACTGCGCGCTTCTCTCTCTCCATGGATCTCACCTCACAAAGCCGAACAGACGCGAACGATCGTTCTCGAAGGATGAGTGACGCCGAAGCTCAGGCGAGAGGAGGCGCGCGCGCTGCGGGAGGGCGGGATCGTCCCGAGGCAGCCGCGGCCTGGAGAGCGATTCGGTGCAGCAGGGTGACGAGGAAAACGAAGGCGGGGATGAGAACCAGCCCAAGGAGCGCCGGGGTCGAGCCGGCTGCGATCAGCGCGGCGGCAAGGCTGAAGAGGCACAAAGCGAGAAGCGCTTGAAAGAGGAATTGGGAGCGGCTCTCCCTCCTGCTCATGAGTCTATCATACTCAGGGGACGCGGGAGAGACAACATGGTAGGATCGCGAGGGATCCCATGTTCGACTACGACCTCGTCGGCACAAAGGCCGTCTACAGAAACTACATTCCGCGCGACTTCCCCGACCTGCTCCGGCTCGCCTTGAGGCAAACCGAGGAACAGAAGCGCGAGCGAGAACCGACGTCCGCCCGGGATGCCGTTGCGCGGACCGTCGCCGAGCTCACCCGGCACAAGGCCAAGGGCGCCATCCTCCTGATCGAAGTCGGGGAGGACAAGGTCGGGTACTGCTTCCTCGCGAACCGGTGGAGCCACGAGCGGGGGGGAAACCTCCTGTGCATCGAGGAGCTGTACCTCATTCCCGAGCAGGCTCAGTTCGGCATAGCCGAGGACCTCATCCGCCTGCTGGCCGAGATCGCCCCCGGGGGCTCGGTGGCCATCCAGGTCGAGCCGACGGCGTCGGACAAAAAAGCCGCGGCAGCCTGGCAGCGCATGGGCTTCTCTCGCTCCAGCAATCTGGTCATGATACGGGACACACGGAGGCAAGCCGAATGATCACGCGCAGCGGTTGCTCACTGGGGCATGCCGTCAAGGCCGCCCGCGTTGGTCACGTCGGTGAAACCCGCCTGCTTGAGCAGCCGGGCGGCCTGGCCGCTGCGGGCGCCGGAGGCGCAGAACAGCACGACAGGCTTGTCCTTCGGCTCAAGCTCGTGCATCCGCACCGGCAGGAGGGAAACCGGTATGTTGACCGCCCCGGGGTACGAGCCGTCCTTGAACTCGGCGGGCGTCCTCACGTCCACGACCCGCGCCCCGGCGGCGATCTTGTCCTTGACGGTGCTGCTGGCCATTGAAATGCCTCCTTCAGGTCCCTGCGTGCCTGCCTATGCGTGCTCGATGTCGAACCCGCCCAGCGCCTGTGCTGTCACATATCCACCGGTCAGGTTTCTGACGTCCGTCCAGCCGTTTTCCTTCAGAACGCGAAGCGCGAGGTGGGAGCGGAAGCCCGACCTGCAGTGAACCACGATGGGCCTGCTGCGCGGGACCTCGTCCAGTCGGAAGCGCAGCTCGTCCACCGGTATGTTCAGCGCTCCCCTGATGTGGGATGCCTCGTACTCATTGAGGTTTCGCACGTCCAGCACGAGAGGACGCTCCTCGGCGGCTTCCGCGCGAAGCAGGCTCAGCATCTCGGGAGCAGTCACGAGGGGACTGTATCCCGAGAGATCGTTCAGCGCCACGAACGCTGCCAGGTTGATCGGATCGTTGGCCGAGGAGTAGGGCGGGGCGTACGCCAGGTCCACCTCCGCGAGGTCGTCGAGGGTCAGGTTGCCCTGCAGCGCGACCGCAAGCGCATCGATCCTTTTCTCCACACCCTCCTCGCCGAAGGCCTGTCCCCCCAGGATGAGCTTCGAAGTCCGGTCGTAGACGAGCTTGAGGACCATCTCCTTTGCGCCGGGGTAGTATCCGGCGTGATGGTCCCGTACAACGACGGCGGCGCCCGCCTCGAATCCCGCACCCCGCGCAGCGGCCTCGGTGAGCCCCGTCGAGGCAGCCATGGCGTCGAAGATCTTCACAACGCTCGAGCCCAACGCGCCGGAGTACTTGATGGCCATCCCGAGAGCATTGGAGGCGGCGATTCTGCCCTGCCGGTTTGCCGGGCCCGCGAGCGGGACCCGCACCTTGCGGCCCGAAACCTTGTGCACGATCTCGTTCATGTCGCCCGCTGCCCAGATGCTGGGATCCGAGGTGCGCAGGTATTCGTCGACCTGGAGGCCGCCGGTTTCCCCGATCGCGAGCCCCGCCTTTCGGGCCAAATCGAGCTCGGGCCTCGCGCCGACTGAGAGCAGAATCAGGCCAGCAGGAACCCGCGCGCCGTCGGAGAGCTCCACCTCGAATGCCTCGGGGTGGATTGCCGCAATCCCGACGCCGGTCAGCACGCGCACCCCGTTGGCCTCGAGCCGCGCGGCGACCATGCCGCCGAACTCGGGATCCATGACCGCGAGGACCCGGGGGAGCAGCTCGACGACCGTCGTCGCGATGCCCCGCTTCACGAACGCTTCGGCCATCTCCAGCCCGATGAACCCTCCTCCCGCGATCAGTGCCGTGCCGGGCTTCTCCACCTCGATGAACTCGTGGATCCTGTCCATGTCGGGCACTGTCCAGAGCCGGAAGACATGACGGGAATCGACTCCGGGCACCGAGGGCATCACGGGATTGCCGCCCTGGGCAAGAATCAGCGCATCGTAGGGCAGCCAGGCTTCGTCTTCGGGCCCCCTTACCTTGACCCGCTTTCCCTGCCTGTCGATCTCGACCGCCTCGGTGTCGACACGCACCTTGACCCCGTAACGGCTGTCGAAGCCCTCGGGGGTCTGCAGGAGGAGCCGGGAGCGCTTCTGGATGTCCCGGGATATGTAGTACGGGAGCCCGCAATTCGCGTAGGAAACGAAGGGGCCCCTCTCGATGACGGTGATTTCCGCCGATTCGCTGATCCTGCGGGCGCGCGCCGCCGCGGTTGCGCCGCCGGCCACGCCGCCGATGATGAGAATCTTCATATAGGTATGGAATGTAACGAAAAACCCGGGCAAGACAACCCACCTGCCCTCTGTTCTTGACCATATTGCTAATATTTGCCCTACGTGTATAATTATTCAGTTTCGACCGGCACGGCTCGCGCTGGCGCGCTCATGCAAAGGAGGAAAGAGGCATGGCACGGAGATTCGGTATCGGTTTCATCGGCTTCCTGATCCTGGCAGCCGCGGCCTTTCCCCTGTTCGCCGCGGATGCGAACACGATCAAGATCGGCGCCATTCTCGCCGTCACCGGGCCGGCCGCGAACCTCGGGCTTCCTGAGGCGCGGACCCTCGAGATGATCGTCGAGGAGGCAAACAAGGCCGGCGGCATCCTTGGGAAAAAGGTCGAGCTCGTCATCAAGGACTCCCAGGGCAATGCGGAGAAGGCGATCTCCTTCGCCAAGCAGCTCGTCGAGGAGGAAGAGGTCCTCGCGATCATCGGCCCCACCACGAGCGGCGAGAGCATGAAGCTGAAGGGCTACGCCGACGAGAACGAGCAGATCCTCATCTCGTGCGCGGCGGCCGAGACCATCGTCAACCCGGTGGCGAAGTGGGTGTTCAAGACCCCGCAGATGGACAGCTTCGCCGCTGTCATGATCTTCAATGAGATGAAGAAGATGGGCATCTCGAGGATCGGCGCCGTGGTGAGCAACACGGGCTTCGGCCAGGGCGGAAAGGCCCAGCTCGAGAAGCTCGCCCCCGAGAACGGGATCACCCTCGCGATCACCGAGGTCTACGACGCGACCGCCGGCGACTTCACCGGAGTGCTCACCAAGGTGAAGGCACAGAACGTCCAGGCCGTCGTGAACTGGTCGGTGGAGCCGGCGCAGTCCATCGTGCCCAAGAACATGAAGCAGATGGGCTTCGACGTTCCCATCTTCCAGAGCCACGGATTCGGCAACATCCGCTACGCCGAGGCTGCCGGCAAGGCTGCCGAGGGGATCCTCTTCCCGTGCGGGAGGCTCCTCGTCGCCGACGTCCTGCCCGGCTCCCACCCGCAGAAGAAGCTGCTCTCCGAGTACAAGAAGGCGTACGAGGCGCGGTTCAAGGAGGATGTGAGCACGTTCGGCGGCCACGCCTACGATGCGTTCCTCATCTTGAGCGAAGCCGTGAAGAAGGCGGGCTCGACCGACAAGGTAAAGGTCCGGGACGCGATCGAGGGCCTGAAAGGACTCGTCGGCACGGCGGGCATCTTCTCCTTCTCGCCGAAGGACCACAATGGCCTCACGATGGACGCGTTCGAGATGCTCACCGTCAAGAATGGCGCGTTCGCCCTCGCGGACAAGTAGGAGCGCGCGGGGGGCATGGGGGCGAGCCAGCTTCTCCAGTACCTGCTGTCGGGGGTGACGACAGGCAGCATCTACGCGATCGTCGGCATCGGGTTCAACATCGTCTACAGCGCCACCGGCATCATCAACTTCGCCCAGGGCGAGTTCCTGATGCTCGGTGGCATGATCGCGATCTCCCTCGCCCCCGTTCTCCCCCTCCCCGTGGCGATCGCGGCCGCTGTGCTCGCCACGGGACTCGTCGGCGTGCTCGTGCAGCTCGTGTTCATCTCGTGGCTGAAGAACCCCGCCGTGCTGCGGATGATCGTGATCACGATCGGGCTGTCCATCCTCATCCGGGAGGCGAGCCTCCACGTGTGGGACGAAAAGGTGAGGGCGCTCCCCTTCTTCAGCGGCGATGAGACCTCCTCGATCGCCGTGCTCGGCGCGCGCATCACCCCGCAGATCCTCTGGATCCTCGGGATCTCGGCGGTCCTCGTCGCCGGCCTCACGGTCTTTCTCCGCTACACGCTGCTCGGCCGGGCCATGCGGGCGTGCGCCTCCAACACGACGGCGGCGCGCCTGTGCGGGATCCGCACCTCATCCCTGGTCACCTTCTCGTTCTTCCTCGCCGCGGCCATGGGGGCGCTCGCCGGCTGCGCCGTTTCCCCCATGACGCAGACGCAGTACGACATGGGCACCTCCCTCGCCGTGAAGGGGTTCACCTGCGCGGTGCTGGGGGGCCTCGGCAGCAGCACCGCGGCGGTCGCGGCCGGCCTGCTGGTCGGCGTGCTGGAGGCGGCGAGCATCAGCATTCTCCCTCTCGCCTACAAGGACGTTGTGTCCCTCGGGATCCTCCTCGCGATCCTGTTCTTCAGGCCCGAGGGACTCTTCGCGCGCCGCGCCGCTGGCGTGCTGAGCAGGACGGCCTGAGGCCGGGACGATGAGGCAGACGCTCGCGCGCTACATACCGTTTGCCGTCCTGGTCGCGCTCGTCGTCGCCGCGCAGACCGTGCTCTCCGGCCTGAAGGTGGAGTTCTACCTCACGCAGCTCACGATGGCGGCATACTACACGCTGGTCGCCCTCGGGCTGTGCCTGCTGATGGGCTACGCGGGCCAGGTCTCACTGGGTCACGCGGGATTCTTTACGATCGGCGGCTACACCTCGGCCGTGCTCACGACGGTGAACCTGGCCGCCACCGGCGTTGCGGCGGGCGCGGGGGCGGCTGCCGGCGGAGCTGCCGGGATGGCCGGCGCGGGCGCGCTCGTCGGGCTTCTGAGCCGGCTCGGCATCCTCGTCGCCGGGACCGACGCGTACGGCGCGCAGACTCTCACCGTTCTCCCGTGGGCCGCTTTCGCCGCGGCGCTGCTCGTGACCGTGGTCGTGGCCGTGCTCGTCGGCATCCCCGTGCTGCGGCTGCGCGGGCACTACCTCGCGATGGCGACCCTCGCCTTCGGCGTGATCGTCGCGCGCGTCGCCGTCGGGACCCGCATTTTCGGCGAGGCGGACGGGATCTCGGATGTCCCCGGCTTCAGGCTTTTCGCGGGGCTCGCGATCTCGGGAAAGAAGGCGCTGCGGGTCCAGAACTACTACATCGCCTGGGCCGCGGTGGCCGCGGGCTTCCTCCTGCTCATCAACCTGATCGGCTCGCGCGCGGGAAGGGCGCTGCGGGCCATCCACGGCAACGAGGCCGCGGCGTCGGCGATGGGCGTCGATGTCCCGCGGCACAAACTGGCGGCCTTCCTGCTGAGCGCGCTGTACGCGGCCGTGGGGGGCGCCTGTCTCGTGCACTTCAACGGCGGCATCGGCCCCGGCGAGGCGAGCGTGATGAAGTCGGTGCGCTACGTGGCGCTGGTCGCCGCGGGGGGCATGGGCAGCGCAGGGGGCACCCTCGCCGTGTCGACGATCCTCACCTTCCTCTCTCTGCGGGGCGCTTTCGGCCAGTTCGACGACGCCGTGTTCGGAGCCATCCTCGTCGTCATCATGCTCTTCGCGCCCGACGGCCTCTTCGCCCCGATCCGAGGGCAGATCCTCCGTCTGCTCCGCGGCAGGAGAGGCGCACGGGGGGATGCGCGATGAACGCGCCGACAACGTCGCCCGGGGCAGGCTCCCGCGCGCTCCTGGCCGTGAGCGGCCTCCACCACTGGTTCGGCGGCCTGCACGTCATCGACGACGTCGAGTTCTCCTGCCGGCAGGGAATCGTGAAGGCGATCATCGGACCCAACGGCGCGGGCAAGACCACGCTGTTGAATCTGATCGCCGGGAGCCTGCGGCCTCTCTCGGGCAGCATCGCTTTCGACGGCCACCCCATCGCGGGCGCCGCTCCCCACCAGGTGGCGGCCCGCGGGATCTCGCGCACGTTCCAGACCACGCGCCTTTTTCCGCGCATGAGCGTGCTGGAGAACATCATGGTCGGATACCACGTGCGCGGGCGGAAGGGCTTCCTCGCGGGCCTCGCCGGCCCGGCGGCAACGGGCCGCGAGGAGCGGCGCATCAGGCGGGACTGCCTGGCGGTGCTGGACCAGCTGGGGATCGCTGATCTCGCGCCCCGCGACGCGGTGAGCCTGCCCTTCGGCAGGCAGCGCGTGGTGGAGTTCGCCCGCGCCCTCGCCTCGCAGCCACGGCTGCTCCTGTTGGACGAGCCTGCCTGCGGGCTGAACCCCAAGGAGACCGAGGAGATCGGCGGCCTGATCGCGGGAATCCGGGCGCGCGGGATAACGGTCCTCATCGTCGAGCACGACATGTCCCTTGTCATGGGCATCTCCGACGAGGTGGTGGTGCTCAGCTATGGCAGAAAGATCGCGGAAGGCACGCCTTCGGAGGTCCAGGCAAACCCCGAGGTCGTCTCCGTCTACCTCGGAGCGAGCGATGCTTAGGGTCCGCAACCTCCGGGCCGGCTACGGCAGCGTCGAGGTGCTCCACGGGGTCTCCCTGCACGTGGGCGCGGGCGAGATCGTGACGATCGTCGGAGCCAATGGCGCGGGGAAGAGCACGCTGCTCAACGCGGTCGCGGGGATCGTGCGCCCGAACGCGGGCGCGGTCTCATTCAAGGGCGGCGAGGTCACTGGCCTCGCGGCCGAGTCGGTCGCGGCACGGGGGTGCGTGCTGGTCCCCGAGGGCCGGCAGACCTTTGCCGACCTTTCGGTCCAGGACAACCTCCTGCTGGGCGCGTATCTCCGATTTCGACGGGAGGGTCGGAGAATCGTGGAGAGGGAAATCGAGGGCATCTGCACCCTCTTCCCGATCCTCGCCAAGCGCCGCGACCAGCTTGCGGGAACGCTGTCGGGAGGCGAGCAGCAGATGCTCGCCCTCGGGCGCGCGCTCATGGGCAACCCCGCGATGCTGATGCTCGATGAGCCGTCGATGGGTCTTGCCCCGCTGGTCGTGCGGGGCATCTTCGAGGTGATCGTGGAGCTGCGCACGCAGGGCAAGACGATCCTGCTCGTGGAGCAGAATGCCCGGGCCGCCCTTTCCATCGCGGACAGGGGATACGTGATGGAGACGGGCCGCATCCTGCTGGAGGGCACGGCGGAGGAGCTCTCGGGCAACCGGGACGTCCAGCGCGCGTACCTCGGCAAGGAGTACCGCAGGATCAACGATTGAAAGAACTGAAAGGACGCGCACGATGATCTGGAACGAAAAACAGGAGACCGTGGCGAGAGACGAGCTCTCGCAGATGCAGTTCGAGCGCCTGCAGGCCACGCTGAACAGGGTCGAGAGGAACGTCGCATTCTACAGGCAGGCGTTCCTCGCGCGAGGCGTGAAGAGCGGCGACGTCGAGGGCCTCGCGGACCTCGCGCGGCTGCCCTTCACCACGAAGGAGGACCTGCGCAGGAGCTACCCGTACGACATGTTCGCGGTCCCCCTGCGCGACATCGTGCGCATCCAGTCCACCTCGGGCACCACGGGCAAACCCATCGTCGTCGGCTACACCCGAAACGACCTCCGCATGTGGTCCGATTGCGTGGCCCGGGTGCTCGCCGCCGGCGGTCTCTCCGACCACGACGTCGTGCAGATCGCCTTCCCCTACGGGCTTTTCACCGGAGGGCTCGGCTTCCATTACGGCGCCGAGAAAATCGGGGCCTCCGTGATCCCCGCCTCGGCGGGCAGCCTCGAGAAGCAGATCCTCATCATGCGGGACTTCAAGACAACCGCCCTGGCCTGTACGCCGAGCTACGCGCTCGCTCTCGCCATGGCGCTCGAGGAGCTGGGCATCCATCCCGGAGAGCTGTTTTTACGGAACGGCTTCTTCGGCGCCGAGCCCTGGAGCGAGAGCCTGCGGGGACAGCTCGAGGAGAAGCTGCACATCACGGCGCTGGACAACTACGGCCTCACCGAGGTCGTAGGCCCCGGCGTGTCCTTCGAGTGCGAGGCCAAGAACGGCCTGCACGTGAACGAGGACCACTTCATCGTGGAGGTCATCGACCCGAAGACTCTCGCGCCCGTCCCGCGCGGGAACGAGGGCGAGCTGGTCTTCACGACCATCACCAAGGAAGGCTTCCCCCTCATCCGCTACCGCACCGGCGACATCGGGGTGATCATGGACGAGCCCTGCCCCTGCGGCAGGACCCTCGCCCGGATGTCGCGCATTCGAGGCAGGATCGACGACATGATCATCATGGGAGCCGTGAAGGTCTTCCCGTCGCAGGTGGAGGAGATCGTCCTCGGGGTACAGGGGCTCGCGCCCCACTTCGAGATCGTCGTCGAGAGGGTGGCCGGCATCGACACCCTCGAGGTGAGAGTCGAAATCTCCGAGACCATGCCCGAGCTGGACGAGATGAAGTCACTCGAGCAGGCCAAGGCCAGGGTCGCCCAGAAAATGGACACGGTTCTCGGAGTCAAGGCAAAAGTGACCCTGGTGGAGCCCAAGAGCATCGCCCGGCCGGGCGAAGGGAAAATCCGGCGGGTGGTTGACAGGCGTCGAATCTGACGGCAACCATGGCTCGTGCCTGAGCTGCCGGATCTCCAATCCATCGTCAGAGTGCTCGGCCCGAGACTGCCGGGGCGGCGGATCGAGGAGGTCTCCGTGAAGGAGCCCATCGTGCTGCGCACGCTGCTCGCCACTCCCGATGGACTCCCCCTGGGCTTCGCGGCTGCACTGAAGGGTCGGGTGTTCACCGATCCGCGCAGGCATGGACCGTTCCTCGCATTCGGGCTGGACGGACGCGAGCTCATCATCCACTGCATGCTCACCGGCCGTCTGCAGATCGCATCGGCCGCCGACAGGCCGCTCGCTCATCTCTGCTTCTCCCTCTTCCTGGACAATGGCGAACGCCTCTCTTACGGGGACGAGAAGCGGATGGGAAAGGTCTACGTGACGGAGCCAGGGCGGTTCGGGGGGATCCCCGGGTATGAGACGCAGGGCGTCGACGTCATCTCGGATGCCTTCACCTTCGATGTGTTCGAGGGTCTCATCAAGGGGAGGCGCCACCAGGCGAGGGTCTTCCTGATGAATCAGACCGCCCTGAGCGCAATAGGCAACGCGTACGCGGACGAGATCCTCTTCGCCGCGGGCATCCATCCCAAGACGCCCTGCTCGAGCCTCTCGCCGCAGGAAAGGCGGAGGCTGTACGACAGCATCCGCTCGGTGATGGCCTGGGGGATTGCCGAGGTCGAGAAGTCCGGCCAGCCCATTGAAGTGAAGGTGCGCGGCCACATGAGGGTGAGAAACAAGAAGGGCGAGCCCTGCCCTGCCTGCGGCGCGACGATCCGGAGGGCCGGGGTGCTGGGCTACGATTCATTTTTCTGCCCTGTCTGCCAGCCCGCCCTATGAACAGGACGAGGTCGTTTCTCATCTGCCTCGCGGCATACTTCGCGGCGGGCGCCGGCGCCTCGGCTGCCGCCCTCGTCGCGGCAAGGCTCGCGCCGGATCGCATCATCCTCGCCGCCCTGCTCGCGGACCTCGCGGCGACCATCGTCGTCTTCGGCTTCAGCCTCGCTTTCGACAACTCAAGCCTCTACGATCCGTACTGGAGCGTCGCCCCTGTCCCGATCGCCGTCTTCTGGTTTCTTCACGCGGGAGCGGGCGGACACCGGATCCGGCAGCTCCTCGTCCTCGCCCTGCTCCTCGCGTGGGCTGCCCGCCTGACCGTGAATTGCCTGCGGCGCTGGAAGGGTCTCGGGCAGGAGGACTGGCGCTACGCGGACTTCCGCCGGTTCGGCCGGCTCTACTGGCCCATCAGCTTCTTTGGCTTCCACCTCTTCCCGACCGCGATCGTGTTCCTCGGCTGCATCCCGCTCTTCCCGACTCTCGCCCCGGGCGGCAGGCCCCTCGGCATCCTGGATGCGATGGCGGCGGCAGTCACCGCGGCTGCGATCGGCATCGAGTGGACGGCCGACAGGCAGTTGAGGCGGTTCCTCTCGAAGCGTGCTCGGGACAGCGGGCGAGGCGAGCTTCTCGCAACGGGCCTCTGGGCCCTTTCGCGGCACCCGAACTACTTCGGCGAGGTGCTGTTCTGGTGGGGACTCTGGCTGTTCGGACTCGCCGCGGCGCCGTCGTGGTGGTGGACGGTCGCAGGCCCGCTCGCCGTCACCGCGATGTTCCTCTTCGTCAGCATCCCGATGATGGACCGTCACCTTCTGGCCCGGAGGCCGGAGTACGCGAGCCACATCTCGCGCCACTCCGGCCTCGTGCCGTGATTTACAGCTGGACCCTCAGGTTCGCCGAGGCGCCGTACGACCCGCCAGGGAAGCTATACTGAGCCCCGAGGTCGAGCCTGAGAACCAGGAGGTTCACCGAGAAGCCTCCAAAGACGCGTCCGGCCCACCCCACGGGCGCAGCTTTCTGCACGATGATGCCCGTCGTGCTGAGGTCGGGCGGGGTTTGTCCGGCATCGATGAAAGCCTGGATGATCTCGTCGATCTGGCTCTGAGTCGGGGTCGAGTCGTCGAGCAGGAGCGAGGACCGCACCCCGCCGCCGGCATGGGAGCCCACGGCGAACATGACCCCCGCCCCCAGGTACGGGGTGAAGATGAGCAGGGTCTTGCTCAGCTCGGCCTTCACGTCGATCACGTTCGTGTCCCACGAGAGATTGAGGGATGGGTCCGTCAGACGCAGCGAGTGAGTGGTGAACCCCCCCGATCCGTCGGGGACCTGGAAGTTTCCGATGTCAATGTCACCCGACATGAGCCCGGGAACAGAGAGGCTGCCCTTCATGAAGCTGTATCCCGCCCCGAGTGACAGGGCCGGCAGAAGACCTTTGTCCCTGAGAATCGCGAAGCGGACATCGGCGCCCGCAAGGAGATACTGCAGCGAGAGGGACAGACCCATCTGCCGCATGAGGTCGTCGGGGACATAACCGACCTTCAGCCCGATATCGAATGGAATGGCAAAGCCGCCGATGCGCGCCTCGATTGTGTAGGCGGGCACGGGAAAGCCGCACTGTTGCACGTAGCTGAACTGGGCCGGCAGGGTAATGGAGAACGCGTCGAGGACCGTTTTCACCGACTCGAACGGTATCGTCGTGGCTCCAACGGTCACGCCGACTCCGAACCGGGGGAACTGCCCAATGTACGCATCCGACCACCCGAGGCCGATCACTGCATTGAACGGCAGAACGTCCGCCATATCCTGCGCGAAGTCATCGAAGGCGGGCTTCAGCTCGGTCATGTAGTCCAGCGGGAACGCGCCGAAGGCGACGCACAGGAAAAGGGCGATGGACAGAAGTCTTCTCATTGTGGCCTCCATCAATTCATTATATTCATTATACCGCACATTCTCCAATCTTCACGTTCGACGCCATCCCCTAGTCGCCCAGGTCGACACCCAGCCACTTCGAGAAATCCGCGTGCGAAGGGTCGATCATGCCAAGCCCCACTTTGGCGGTGGTCTCGGCCACGAGGTACTGCCTGCTCTTGTATGAAAATCGCTGACCCCCGCCGGGCACATCAACGGCGAGCATCGCGTGTGAATACTCGCGCGACAGCATGAGAACGCAATCGATGCCCAGCCGTTCAAGGAGTATCGCCATGACCATGGCTCGGGAATCGCAGTCGCCCCTGCGCTCGAAAGCGGCAACCAGCGGAGGGACGAAGTCGAGTCCCGAGAGATCGCGCTCGAAGACGAAGTCCTGCACCCAGGTGAGGACCCTCCGTGAGCTCTCCGTGGGATCGTTTGCGGGCAGGGTGCGGGCAAACGCTTCGGTAAAGGTGTCCAGCCGGGCAGCCGATTCGCGGTAGACCATTCTGTAGAAGCGCGCCCAGGCGTCGATCCAGAGCGTCCTGTCCTCCAAGAAGGTCGTGAGAATGCGGTATTCCCTCTGCACGGTGAGCAACTCCTGCCCGGCCTCATAGGCGCTCCAGGGGAGCTCGATGCGGCCGCCAGGGAGCGCCGCGGTTTTCCTGTCCGGCCGCGGGGCGGGCCAGGAGAGGAGGAACTGGCTGACCGGGCCCGGCGAGCGGCGGGCGGCCCTGTCGATCGAGAAGGCGTCGAGGCAAGACATGATGAAGTCGACGACGGAATCGAACTGGGACGCTCTGGCGTGAGCGAGGAGCGCGTATCCACTCCCCGAGGCCGGTTCGCCGGGCGATGAGGGTGATCCGGAAATGAAAAGGGCATAGCCCCTACGGGGGGAGCTGTCAAGTGTGAAGGAAAGCTCCGCGATGACTGCCCTGCGCCCCTCGTATACGAAGCTCGAGGTCTGCCCTTTCGAGTCGAGCTTCTCCAGCATCTTCGTGGCCATTTCCTCGGCCGACGGGAACTGCCCAGGTTCCTGGACCAGGATGTCGAGCTCCATCTCCCCGTCGGGGCTGAAATAGGAAAAGCGCGTCTTGCCGTCGCCTTCCCCGGGGGCAAAGCCTGACAGCATGTCGATGAAGATGCCATCATCGGATGGGGTGCACGTGTAGAGTGTACAACCGGATCAGGCCTTCTGCCATACGCCCTTTTCTCGGCTTGCAGTGACGGAAGACGGCGCGGTGAGCGCGGTCCGTAACAAAACATTATTTGACTGGATTCGCGTCAGGCACATACCTTCTTCTCAGAAGCGGACACGCCGGTGACGTCCGGCGCTCGCCCGCGGGAGGTGTTCGATGATGTGGAGTCTGGGCAGGTTCGGGTATAGCGCGGCTCATGCGGTGCCGTGGCTGGGTTGGGTCGGGCCGATCGTGATGATCGCGTTCTGGGCCCTGGTCGTCGTGGCGATCGTGTTCTTCATTCGCTACATCGTCAGGCAGTCGCAGAGCGGACGGCGCGAGAGTTCGGCGCTCGAGATCCTGAAAGAGCGTTACGCCAAGGGAGAGATCAGCAGGGAGGAGTACGCGGAGAAGAGAAAAGACCTTCTCTGAGATCGGGTGCGACGGCGGCGTGCCTGTCCTGCGGCGCGCCCGTCCTAGAAAAGGTCCTTCAATCCCGCCGAGGCCGTGTAGAGAGCCCCGACTCCCGAGAGATGGTAGGCGACTCGCAGGGCCTCGGCGATTTCCTGCTTGGAGGCCCCCTCACGCTTGGCCGCGGAGGCCAGGGACCTCACTCCCATTTCCGCCCCCTGGGCCGCGTCGAAAGCCATGGCGATCAGCAGCTTGATCTTCTTCGACAGGGCGCCGGATCCGAAGATCAGCTCGTCGGAGTCCTGCACATGCTTCATGAACTCAGGATCCATTCCTTGCAGGGTGCTGAGCGGATATTCTGCCATTTTTCACCTCCGGGGAGACAATCGCACGCTACGTTTTCGGCTGGGATTTTTTCGGCTCGACATTTTTTGGTCGAGCCTTCTTCACCTTCGCCGGCAGAGTCCTCGCGTGAGCGGCAGCGGCCGTGATGAGCGCCCGGAAATCCTTCTCCTTGGAATAGAGAGACTCCGGAAGCACGACGTAGTCCTTCATGGGCCTGCCTGGCATCGGCTCCAGGTGCTTCAGCGCCCCCGTCCGCCTCTCAGTCGCCTCCCGCAGCTCATCTGAAAGCCTTATGAAGAGCTTGTCCTCGAAAAGACCGATGAACATATTCGCGTTGATGAAGTACACGGGGAAGCCGAACATCATCCTTTTCTCGGCGTCGACCCCACGCATGCCGAGATCGAGGGTTGCTTTCAGCTCATCGGGGGCCTTGCGCCATTTCATGCGCTCCTCCCTGTCGGCCGCCTCATGACAGCCCGCGCCTGGTGACCGCTTCCTCGACCATTGCGAGATAGTTGGCCACGGGGATGTAGCTGGGCACTGAATTGCCGGAGCCAACGGCGTAGCGGCCCCGCTCCCCGCACAGATCCATGAGCCGACCGGTCTCCTTCCTCACGCTCTGCGGGGTTTCCCGGGTGAGGATGTTGATGTCAAGACCCCCCAGCACCGCGACGCGCTCCCCGTACTTCGCCTGGAAATCGACCGCGGGGATGATCGCGTTCTCGAAGGAGTGCTTGCCGTCGATTCCCACGTCCTCGATCAGGTCTTCCATGATCTCGCGCAGGTTCCCGCACGAGTGCAGGAAGTACGGCAGGCCCTTCGCATGGGCCATGCCCGCAAGCCTCCGCTGCCATGGCAGGCAGTAGGTCCGCAGGGCGTCCGGGGAGATGAGCGTGCCGGTCCTGAAGCCCATGTCGTCGCCCTGGAAGATCGCGATGACACGATCCAGGCCGACGAGGTGATCGTAGAACCTCACGAGCAGGCCGCCGATCCTGTCGACGACGGCCTTCACGAGCGCGGGCTCGTCGTACAGGGCCATGCACAGCCGCTCGTAGGACATGATCCACGAGAGGTGCTCGTAGATCCCGCCGCCGTGGCAGGTGATCATCCCCATCCCCTCGGGCAGGTGGGCGTTGACGTACTCGTAGGGAAAGAAATCGAACTCCTCCACCTTGGGCCACGGATAGCGCTCGAAGTCCTCCCAGCTCATGATGGCCCCGACGTGCTGGTCGGCCCAGGCCCGCTTCTTCGAAGAGCCCGGTGCGGTGTCGGCGGTCTCGAGGTGGCCCTCGGGGAAGTCCAAGCTCTTCTCGTAGCGGACGAAGTCGTAGCCCATCCTGTGCCAGAACTCGACGAAGGTGTCGAGGTAGGCTTCCTGGGCCTCCCTGTCCGGGCTGCCCCGCCTCACCTCGTGGCTGGTCCCCGAGGCTCCCTCCGCCACCCAGCGCCTCCCCAGAAGGTCCTCCGCGATCGGCTTCATCACCACGTCGTCGACCAGGTACTCCACCAGGGGGGGAACGCCCTTCGCGCGCCCCATCACCACGTCGATAAAGTGAGCCGCATCCGGCCTCGGATTCTTCAGGGGAAGAGGCGTCTCCATTCTTCTACTCCGCAGCTATGAATTTCGATGATCCCGAGATCGCGAGGATCTCGCCGATATACATTCGATGATAGTCACGGGAGGGATAGTACGGCGCGATGTACTCGGCGAGGAAATGCGTCGGGTCGAAATCGTGGAAGTAGACCTTGCGGCATTCGACGATCAGTCCTGCTTCCTCGAAGCCGGGAGCGCTGACCTTGCGGGAGGCGATCGGGGTGAGGCCGGCGTTCGCGACCTTGTCTCCGTCCCTGCCCGAACGCCTGCCGAGGTAGTCCAGCTTCTCGTGGTGCTCCTCGGGGAAAGCGCTCAGGGTGAAGGCGCTCTGCTTCTCCATGAAGGTGTAGGTGTAGCGGGTCGGCCGCACGACGGCCATAGCGATCGGGCGCCACCACATGACGCCGAGTCCGCCCCATGCGACGGTCATGCAGTTCCAGTTCTCAGGGAACTCCCCCGCTGCGAGCACGAACCACTGCGTATCCCAGGAGCGCACGACCGGGAGAACGAGCCTGTCGAAGGGGACGTCCACTCTCTGCATCAGAGCCTCCTGACCTTCCCATCCTTCTACCAGAAGGCTTGACTTTTGGACAGGGGGCCGGTCCAATGGCCGCATGAAACATGCCACCTGCAAGGGCGAGCACCAGGGGCACCTCTGCGTCCTGGCGAGCGCGGACAGGTTCCGCGAGATCAAGGCGCTCGCGCGCGCCCCGAAGTTCATCTGCTTCAACTGCGGGAGGGTCGCCGACTGCGACGCGAACCTCTGCAATCCGATGCCGATCGCCGACTAGGAGCGGCAGCGCCGGAGCAAGCGGCAATCGATGGATGCCACCTGAGCTTGCCATGAGCGGACATGACGCGCATTTCCGCATCGCCTTCACGGTCATCTTCACGCTCCTCACGGCGCTGCGGGTGGGCGCTCGCATCTGGTCGCGCACTGTGAGCGAGAGAATCTTCACCGATAGGACCGAGCGGGGACTGAACGCCGTCTGGGTCGCGCTCGGAACTCCGCTTCTTGCGGCCACCTTCCTGTTCATCTTCATGCCCACCCTCGTCCCCTGGACTGCCATCCCCCTTCCCGCGTGGCTGCGGTGGGCCGGGGCGGCCGCGGGCATCACGGCAGTCTGCCTCATCGCTGTCGTCCACGCGGAGCTGGGAAAGAACTTCAGCCCGACGCTCCGACTGCGCCCGAACCACTCGCTGGTCACCACGGGCCTCTACCGGTGGGCGCGTCATCCGATGTATGCGGCATACCTCCTCCTGTTCGCCGGATCGTTCCTCCTGTCGGCGAACTGGGTCATCGGAGCCGCCGGCATGGGCATCATCCTCACCCACATGACCATCAGGGTCCGCAGGGAGGAGAGCATGCTCCTTGGACGGTTCGGTGAAGCGTACCTCGCGTACGCGGAGAAGACGGCGCGGTTCGCGCCGGTTCCGCGGTGCTTGCGGATCGGGGCGCACAGCCGCCTGCGTCGTCGAGCCTCGGGCCGCCTTTGACACGTGGCCGCGCATCCCCTATCATTCGACAGGCCGCCATGCGCTTCATGAAGCCTCGCCACCTCCTCACAGGCGTCTCGATTCCCGTTTCCGCGCTGCGGACCGCCGAGAGCTGCGGAACGGGCGAGTTCGCCGACCTCGTCTCGCTGGGGAGGCTTTGCGCGGACATGGGCCTCGATCTGATCCAGATCCTCCCGGTGAACGACACGGGGTGGAACAGCTCACCCTACAGCGCGCTCAGCGCGTGTGCCCTCCACCCCCTGTACCTGCGGCTGAGCGGAATTCCGGGCGCGGAGCGCCTCGCACGCGAGATCGAAGCCTTCCGCGAGACCGCCGAGGCTCATCGCCGCCTCTCCTACCGGGACACACTCGCGTTCAAGCTCTCGATCGTCGAGCGGGCCTTCGCCGCGGACGAGCAGGAAATCGTGCGCGACGCCGCATTCCTGCGCTGGCGCGCCGAGAACCCGTGGGTGCTCCCGTACGCCGTGTTCACCGTCCTCAAAAAGGAGCGGGAGAGCGCTCCCTGGTCGGCGTGGCCCGCTCCCCTTCGCGATCCGACAGGGTCGGACATCGCGGCATGGCACGACGCTCACGAGAGCCAGTGTCTCCTTCCCGCGTGGACGCAGTACCTGCTGGAGGGACAGCTCGCTGAGGCGGCCAGCAGCCTCCAGGACATGGGCGTCTCGCTCAAGGGCGACATCCCGATCCTCATGAGCGAGGAGAGCGTCGATGTATGGGCGTCCCGCCGATATTTCGACCTCTCCTCCCGAGCAGGCGCGCCGCCCGACATGTACTCAACCGAGGGCCAGAATTGGGGTTTCCCTGTCTATGATTGGGAGCGCCTCGGCGAAGACGGATACGCGTGGTGGAAGGGCAGGCTCGCCCAGGCAGCCAAGTTCTTCCACGCGTTCCGCATCGACCACGTCCTGGGATTCTTCCGCATCTGGGCCATCCCCTGGGGAGAGACTTCCGGCCTGCTGGGCCGTTTCTCGCCCGCGGTGCCCATCTCCCGATCGGAGCTCGTCGAGAGAGGCTTTGACCCGGGGAGGATCCGGTGGCTGACGGTGCCGCACGTCGATGGGGCCGGGCTCTCGGTCGTTCTGGGCGCCGATGCTCCACGGGCGGCGGAGATGTACCTGGACCGGATCGGAGGCGAGGAGCTGTACAACCTGAAGCCCGCGCTCGACAGCGAGCAGGCGATCAACGCGCTGGCCGAGCCGCGTGAGCTGAAGGGATTCCTGCTCTCCCTGCACGCCGATCGCGCGCTGCTGCCGACGGGCGATGACCGCTTTCTGCCGTCCTGGTATTTCGAGAGCGCGCGATCCTTCCACAGCCTATCGGATGGCGAGAAGGCTGCGCTTCGCGATCTGGCGCGCCGGTCCAGGGCTCGCTCAGAGGAGGTTTGGGAAAAGAGGGGCCGGGAGCTCCTGGCCATGATGCGGCACACGACCGACATGCTGGTCTGCGCCGAGGACCTCGGAGACGTGCCCGACTGCGTGCCGCGCGTGCTCGCCGACCTCGACATCCTCGGACTGCGCATCGAGCGCTGGTCGCGGGACTACAAGTCCCCGGGAGCGCCTTTCATCCCTTCCGCCCGCTATCCCCGGCTGTCGGTCTGCACGCCTTCGGTGCACGACACCTCGACGCTGCGGGCATGGTGGGAGGAGAATCCCGACGAGCGCGAGCTTTTCTTCGCGACGCTCGGCGCCGCCGGCCCCTGCCCTCCCCGGCTCAGCCGGAGCCTGCTCGAGACCGTCCTCGCGCACTGCCTCGGCGCCGGCTCCCTGCTGTGCGTTCTGCAGCTTCAGGAGCTGCTCGACCTCGACGGAGAGCTGTGGTCGGAGGACCCGCGGGAGGACAGGATCAACGTGCCGGGCACGATCGCCGCAACCAACTGGACCTGGCGCATTCCCATCACAGTTGAGCAGCTCATGGGGCGCCGGCAGCTCGTCGAGCGCATCCGCGCGATGATCCGGCGTCGTCGCGAAAGGACCCTGTGATGGCGGCACCCCTCTCCACGAGCCACTTCCATGTCGCACTCGCGGCCCGGCAGCGCTACGGGTTCGCCGAGAGCGAGCTCGCCATCGATGCCCACAAGGCGCGGCTCATCGCGCAGGCCATCAACGAGGTACGGAAGAACGCCGTCGCGGCCCCCGATGCGGCCCCTGGTGCCGCTCCCCCCGAAAGCGTGCGCGCGGGGGACGTGAACGCCGTCAGCCTGATCCACGAGGTCCTCCACTTCGTCGTGGGCCTCTACCGCGAAAGCGTGGACCCCGACGCGCTGGAGAAAGCCCTCGCCTTCCTCGAGCAGAAACTGGGAGGCGCGGCGCTCGGCGAGGCGCTCTCGCAGTTTCTCGGCCAATTCCCGCCGCGCACGCCACCTGTGCCCCGCACGCAGCTGCGTTCGCCGCCAGCGCAGCCAGCGCCGCACGCACCGCAGGCAGAAACCGGCACCGGCAGGGAACGCCATCTCGAGGAGCTGATCCTCCTTCGTCTAGCGAACGACAATCCCGCCTTCACGCCGCTCGTCGAGCTGTTCGACGACGCTACGCTCGAGGCAGAGACGGAGTACCCCCGGGTGATCGAGGCGCTGGGGGAGTTCTTCCGCTCCCTGCCGGGCTTCGGCCCCGACGGGCAGGACCTGCTCGCCCTCCTCGAAAGCCCAATGCGTGCCTCCCCCAAATCCCTCTCGGGCCAACTCGCCTACATCCGCTCGCGCTGGGGGCACCTCCTCGGTGAGCTGCTCATGCGGCTGCTCACGGCCATGGACATCATCAGCGAGGAAGAGAAGCTGCGATTCGCCGGTTTCGCGCCCGCTCCGCCCGAGGTGTACGAGTACGCGGGCGAGGCGGCGGAGCGCGAGGCTTTCAGCGCCGACCTGGACTGGATGACGCGCGCCGTCATGATCGCGAAGAATGCCCTGGTCTGGCTCGATCAGCTCTCGAAGCAGTACGGACGGGAGACCCGCACCCTTGACCAGATCCCCGACGAGGAGCTCGACCGGCTCGCCCGGGCGGGCTTCACGGCCCTGTGGCTGATCGGGGTCTGGGAGCGCAGCCCCGCCTCGCGCGAGATCAAGCGGCGGATGGGCAATCCCGAGGCGGAGGCCTCGGCCTACTCGCTATTCGACTACACGGTCGCGGGAGAGCTGGGCGGGGAGCAGGCGTTGACAGGCCTCGCAGCTCGAGCACGAGCCCGCGGCATCCGCCTGGCGAGCGACATGGTTCCCAACCACACTGGAATCGATTCCCGGTGGATGATCGAGCATCCCGAGCGGTTCCTCGCCTATCCGCAGCCCTTCCCACCATTCCCCTCCTACTCATTCAATGGCCCGAACCTGTCCGGCGCTTCAGGAGTCGGGATCTCCATCGATGATCACTACTGGGAGAAAACGGACGCGGCCGTCGTGTTCAAGCGCCTGGATTTCGCCACGGGGGAGGTGCGGTACATCTACCACGGCAACGACGGCACCCACATGCCCTGGAACGACACGGCCCAACTGGATTTCCTCCGGCCCGAGACCCGCGAGGCGGTGATCCAGGCCGTGCTGCGGGTGGCGAAGCTCTTCCCGATCATCAGGTTCGACGCCGCCATGACCCTCACGAAGAAGCACTTCCAGCGGCTCTGGTACCCTGAACCGGGGCGCGGGGGCGACATCGCCTCAAGGGCGGGCAACGGACTCTCGCGCCACGACTTCGACAAGGCCATGCCCGCGGAGTTCTGGCGCGAGGTGGTGGACAGGGTCGCGCGGGAGGCCCCTGACACGCTCCTGCTCGCCGAGGCGTTCTGGCTCCTGGAAGGGTTCTTTGTGCGCACTCTCGGCATGCACAGGGTCTACAACAGCGCGTTCATGAACATGCTGAAGGCCGAGGACAACGCGAGCTATCGCCAGGTCATGAAGAATACGCTGGAGTTCGACCCCGAGGTGCTGAAGCGATTCGTCAACTTCATGAGCAATCCCGACGAGGAGACGGCGATCGCCCAATTCGGGGACGGGGACAAGTACATCGGCGCGTGCGTCCTGATGGCGACGCTGCCCGGCCTTCCCATGTTCGCGCACGGCCAGCTCGAGGGCTTCCGCGAGAAGTACGGGATGGAGTTTCGCCGCGCGTACTGGAATGAAACGCCCCGCCCGGATCTCCTCGCCCGACATGAGCGCGAGATCTTCCCGCTGCTGAGGAAGCGAGCGCTCTTCGCGGGCGTCGAGGGCTTCCTGCTGTACGATCTGGAGGCTCCGTCGGGCGGAGTGAACGAGGATGTCTTCGCCTACTCCAACGCGCGCGGCGGCGAGCGGGCGCTCGTGCTGTACAACAACCGCTTCGCTCACGCGAGCGGACGCATCCGCGCATCCGCGGCCTTCGCGGTGAAATCGGGGGGAGGGAAATCCCTCGCCCGGCGGACCCTCGCCGAAGGGCTCGGGCTGCCGCACGACAGGGCGGCATTTGTGATTTTCCGAGAGCATTTCTCGGGGCTCCAGTTCCTCAGGAGCTGCGCTGACATCGAGGAAAACGGCCTGGCGCTGGAGCTGGGAGCTTATCAGTGCGAGATCTTCCTGGACTTCTCCATCGTGACCGACGACGACTCGGGGCGCTGGGCGCGCCTCGCATCGGAGCTTGGAGGCAGGGGCGTGCCGCGCGTGAACGAGGCCCTGCGTGAGATGGTGCTGCGGCCCATCCTCGAGCCGCTTCGCGCGCTCACGAGCGGCGATCTCTGGGAGAGGTTCATGCGGGCCGTAATGCCCGAATGCCTCGCCGACGACGAGAAGAGCTTCGTCATCCGCGCGAGTGAAACCTGCCGCGCATTCCTCGCCGCGGCAGGCGAGCGACCAGGCGTGAACGCGAGCGAGCCTGCGCCCGAGTCCGCTGCCGAGCCCACAGCCGAGCCCCGATCCCTGCTCGCCGCCTGCGTAGCGCTCGTCAGGAACGCCGCGCCTGGGAGCACCCGTCCCACATGGCTGGACAAGGCCGGCGCGACCCTGCTGGACACCGGCTTCCGCGGCGAGCCCGCCGCCCTCCCCGGGCTGTGGCTTTGGACCCTGCTCGAGCCGCTGGGCGACCGGATCGACGATTGGATGCTCGCCCCGCTCATCCGTGAGCTTTTCGGCAGGGCTGGCGCGGAGCCGGCCGTTGTCGAGGACGCTCCCGCCCTGATCGCGTTCCTGCTGAAAAGCGCGGGCTGGGTCGCGCGCTCGGGCGCTCCCGCCGATCTTCTCGCCGATGAAGCTTTCAGGCATGCCGTGCACCTGAACACCTTCGAAGGGGTCGCATGGCTGCGCAAGGAATCTCTGCGCGCGCTCCTGCCCGCGCTCTTCGCGGCGGGCATCCTCGAGCTGTCTCGGGACCAAGGGATGAGCAGGAAAGCAAAGCGCGCGGCGATCAGCAGAGCCCGCGAAGGGATCCTTCGCATCCGCGAGGCGGCCGAGACCTCGGGATACCGCTGGGAAGACTTCCGCGCGGCGCTCGACTAGCCCGGCACTCGACTAGCGCGGCAGCCTGCGCACGATGAGGATGCTCGCCGCGGCGGCGGGTATGCCGATCAGGAAAGCCCACTGATAGCCCAGGGTGGCCCAGAGAATTCCTCCGAGGAAGGGCATCGACACCGAGGCGATATGGTTGAACGCCACCCCCATGCTGAGCGTCGGGGTGTGCTCGCTCCTTGGCGCGATCTTGTTGACATAGGTGGTGAGACCCGTGGCAAAGACGAAGGTCGCATTGTCCAACACGTACACCCCGAAGAGGATGTACTTGACGCGGACGAAGGCGTACACGACACACACGCAAGTCACGAAGAGATAGTAGAAAGACAGGACCTTCCTCTCGCCGATCCTGTCGAGCATCCGCCCGATAACGGGCGAGAAGAAGTACCCGATGGCTTGGTTTGCCCCCCACAGGCCGATCATCACCAGCAGCGGGGCGTGGTACACGTTCACGAGCAGGAAACCCCCGAAGGCGAGGGCGATCTGCTTGCGCCATCCCTCGAGGAAATTGAGCGCGTAGTACATCCCGTAGCGCCGGCGGAACACGAAGCTCGGGCCTGGCGCCTTGATCTTGCGGGGGATGCCGACGCAGGCGGCGGCGCCGACGCCCCCCGCGACGCCGATGAGGATGTACAGCGGCCTGATGGGCACGCCGATCAGGGTGAGCGCGAAGGCGATGGCAAGACCGATCCCCGAGCCCAGCGCGCCGGCAGAGGCGACCTTTCCCAGCTGGGCGCCCGCGGTTCCCGGCTGGGCGAGCGCGAGCGTCATTGATTGCGGAAGGGGCGTCCACACGTGGAAGCCCATGCTCCAGACCACGCTCATCAGCATCACGGCTCGGTAGCTCGGCGCGAAGGAGTACGCCCCGAGCCCGAGGCAGACCAGGATCAGCGCGAGTGAAGCGATCAGCGGCTCTGTCAGGCCGGCGATCACAGCCAGCACTCCGAGGGCGAGGATGCCCTGGCTTTCCCGCACGGCCTCCAGCAAGCCGGCCTGGAAGCCCGAGATGTGGATCTCGCCGACGAGGAAGTTGTTGTTCAGACCGAGCTGAACGGAAAGGGCAAAGCCGACGCAGCCGGCCGCGATGCCAACAAAGGCGAGGCCGCGCCTGCGGTCTGCCTCGGAAATCGAGACGTGCTGTTCCATGATTCTCAGTATCGCAGGATCTTGATCTTCGGCTCGATGACCCGCATCGAAAGTGGGAAATCGCCCGGCTCGAGCCAGAACAGCTCGCCGTCGAGCTGCATCGGGATGCGGCCCGCATACTCGATGTCCACCCTGCTCGCCTTGTAGAAGGACACCTCGGGCAGCTCCCCGTGCCGGCCCTCGTAGAAAAGCTTCTTCTTGGTGACCTTCGCCATCAGGGACATCCTGCCTACGATGCAGACGTTCTCTTCGCCGGGGAGCACGGGCATGTGGCCGCCGTAGGTCCTGCCGCCGCTGATGCCCACGATCACCATTGAGGGGATGATCCCGTCGATGCGGACCTCTCCGTGCCCGTTCGACAAGCGAATGTTCATGGCGAGCGGCTTCACGCGCTGCTCGTAGAACAGCGAACCGACATCCACCAGCATCTTGTACGCCTCGCCCGGAATGATTCGCTTGAACCTGTTGGTGAGGCCCACGATGTAGGCATCCAGCCCGATGCTCCCGATGTTGAAGGAGTAGCGGGCTTCCGCGGCGCCACAGGCGACCGCGAGCGCTCCGGTCTTCGTGGTGCTCTGCCCGCCCAGGATCAGGTCGTACGCCTCGCCGAAGGTCCGCGTGTCGGCCACGTCGTTGCCCGTGCCCAAGGGAAGTCGAAGCAGCTTCAGCCGGTCGAGCAGGGCTCCCGGCGCGTGGACGAGGGCGGTGCAGATCTCATTGCTCGTACCATCGCCTCCGCAGCCGATCAGGAGGTGCTCGATCCCCGAGTCGCTCCGCTCCTCCTTGTCCAGAATGTCCTCGGTGATCATCCGCGCATGGCCCGGGCGCTCGGTGAGGTGGACGGTGTTGATCTCGACTTTCCGCCGGGGGAACCGCAGGCGCAGCTCTTTCAGCTTCTGCTCCAGCTCGAGAATCATCTTCCACAGGGTGGACTGGCGCTTGAAAAATCCCGCGTGCGGGTTCACGATCACGTCCACGATCAGGGGCGATTTCTCGACGGACTGGGAGAAGTTCGTGAGCTCGGACACGCCGTTTGCGTAGGTCGAGATCAGGTCCATGAGCTATGGAATACCCTCTCCCGAGGAGTTTTTCAATATGTCAAGCATGCGCCGGGCAGCCCTCCCCCTGTGGGACACGAGGTCCTTTTCCGGGTCCGCGAGCTCCGCGATCGTCTTCTCGCGCTCGGGAAGGAGGAAAAGCGGATCGTAGCCGAAGCCGTTGCCGCCTCGCGGAGCCTCCGCAATCGTGCCATGCACGGTTTCCTGGGCAATGAAAAACCTGGTCGGCTCGATGACGAGGACGAGGCAGCACACGAAAAATGCCCTCCGGTCGCCGATGCCCTGCATCCGCCAGAGCAGGTAGCGGTTCCTCTCGGGCGCCTCGAGGATTCGTCCCGCGGGCGAGGATCCGTAGCGCGATGAGAAGATGCCCGGCTCACCTCCGAGCGCCGCGACGCAGAGTCCTGAATCGTCGGCGATGACCGGCCGCCCGGCGCTCCGATTCAGGGCGAGCGCCTTGCCCAGCGCGTTCTCGAGGAACGACTGACCGTTCTCTTCGAACTCGAAGGCGAGCCCCAGATCCTTCGGCAGGAGGATCGTGAACCCAGGGAGCAGCCGGGCGAACTCGTCGTGTTTGTGAGCGTTGTTCGAGGCGAGCAGCAGCCCCCTGTCGCTCGCGCCGCCTGTGCCTCCGGTCATGACGCCGCCGCTACTCCACCGAGACTCCGAGCGTCACGGCCAGGGTCGCCAGAGCGTTGAAAGTATCGGGATTCACGCTCGTCGTGGCCGACTTGTATGAATACGCGTTTGAGCCGCGCGCGCCGCCGCCGATGCTGCGCACGGTCAGGAACGCCGAGGAGTTCGCGGTAAAACGGGTCTTCGCGCTGAGCGCGGCGTCCCAGATCCAGCCCTCGAAGGGGTTGCCAGATCCGTTGAAGATCGCGCTCGAGGCGTAGAACCCGTCCGCCTCGAAGTCCAGGCCGAACTGCGAGGAGAACCAGTGGGCGGCGCGCGCCTTCAGGATGGGCACTGGACCGATGTTCTGGTTGGCCGAGCGCTCGGTGCCGTCGCCCGAAGTGAAGACGATGGAGGCATTGCGGAGCTGCAGGCTCACACCGGCACCGAGGATCGTCTCCGGGCTGCGCGCGAAATCGTACAGCCAGCTCACGCGCCAGAAGTCGAACCCGTAGGTGATGTCGATCGGGGTGCCGGCGGGGAACATGGCATCATCGATGTAGACCGGCGCGGTCGTCCCGTTCCTGCCCGCGACTGTCCGCGTGTTGAGTGTGAGGGGTTGGTACAGAAGGGTCACCCTGTTGCGGCCGCCCAGGACGACTTCCGCGGAATAGCGCTGGTACGGGAAAAGCGTGTCCTGGCCGCCCATAGTGACGAAGTTGAAATTGGTGCCGCCAGCTCCCGAGGTCTCGCCGGCTCCCGAACGGTACAGATGGCTGAGCACGCCGACCCAGCCGTACTCGAAGCGCGGGATGACCTGGATGAATGGCGCCTCGGCCGTTCCCTTGTCCTGCGCCGCGAGGGGCGAGAGCGCAGAAAAGAGCAGGATCGCGAACAGGGCTATCCGCGACAGGTTAAAATTTCCTCTTGAATAGTTCACAGTCATTCTCCTTCAGGCGAATAATATACTCACCGAGACGCGAACCGGATACCATTTTTGCGCGCCCGGCTCATGCCGAGCGGAGGGAGTCGGGGTCCATCGCCATGGCGAGCTTGCGCTTCAGCATGCACAGGCCCGAATCGACAGTGCCCTTTGGAACGCCGAGCGATTCGGCGATCTCCCTGTTGGTCGGCGCGACTGTGACTCGGGACATCCGGGTCATGGCCAGGGCCATCCTCTTGTTCGCGCTCGCGAGCCTCCGCCCCATCTCCTGCCTGCGGCAAGGGTCCGTCTCGGCCCGAAGCTCCCCCTCCAGCAGCCGCGCGAGGCAGAAAGCGCGGTTCCGCCTCTCGACGAAGACCGCGAGGCGCCTTTCCCGGTGCGCTCGGCTTTCCGCGAGCGAGGAGGAAAGCGCAAGCATTTTGGCCGCGGGAACGCCCGCGAGCGGCGCGAGCGCCTCGGCCTTCTCCCGGTCGATATGCCTCGCGCATTTCAGCAGGAGGAACAGGAAGTTCCTCCTGTCGGAGTCCGTTCGAATGACGGCGAGCATCTCCGGGGAGAGGCGCGGAGATGAGACCAACCTCTCCTCCTCGGAGGCGCTCTCGCGCGCCGGATCGGCGGCGTCCAGGCGCATCGAGGCGCTCCACTTCCGCTCGCCCCTCCGCCTTTCGCGGGCGAAGTTCCGCAGCTGCCAGGCCAGGACCGCGCAGAGGTACGACTCGAACGGCTTGCCGATATCCTGGAACCTTCCCAGCAGCCTCAGGAGCCGAGGCTGGAAATGGAGGTAGAAATCCCCGCACGCATCCTCGTCCCAGCCCATCTTCCTGCGGGGGAACTGGTAGACCCTCGGCGCGAGCTCATCCACGAGCGCGCTCAAGCCCACGCCCGTCTTCTGGAACTCGAGAACTTTTTTCGTGAGACTTTCCATTTCTTCCTCCCGTCATTTTTGATGACGGGGAAGAAGCAAGGGCCATGCCGAGAATGCCCTCCGAACAGGGGCTTAAAGGGCGGCTTCCTTACATTCGTTTACAAACACTCATTTACAATCCGAGATCGAGCCGGGATCGAGCAGCGGGGCAAAGGTGTCCAGCATAGACTTCTTGATCCTCTCAAGAGGGCCGGCCGAGTCGAATCCCGCCGCCTGCCTGTGTCCGCCGCCCCCGAAAGATCCGGCAATGGCGCCCACGTCGATCGCCGCCGCGGAGCGCAGGCTGACGGAAAACTCGCCCGGTCGCTCTTCCCTGATGAAGACAACAACCTGATTGCCCTTCACGGTCTGCAGGAGACGGTACAGATCGTCCTCCCCGCGCTGATACCGGCCGACCATCCTGCGGTCTTCGATCGTCTGCCAGCTCAACAGCAGCCTGTCGCCCCAGTGGCTTTCCGTCCTCTCGAGCATCCGGGCGAGCAGCTTCCTGCTGTCGAGGTCGCGCCGCCCATAGACCATCTGGAAGACCTCGGCGGTCGACGTGCCGAGGCTGGCCAGGCGCGCCACCATCTCGAAGGTCTCCGCGCCGCCCTGACCGAGATGACGGAAGAAGCCCGTATCGGTGCACAGGCCAAAGAGGAGCAGCCTCGCCTGCTCGGGAGTGGGCGTGAGGTCGAGTGACTCGAACATCGAGAGCACGAGCATCGTCGTCGAGGCCGCGCTGGGCACGACGAACCGCACGGTGCCGAAACTCTCACCCGCCGAATGATGGTCGATGACCAGGGTGGGATGTCCCTCGACCCGGGAGCCGAGCGCTCCTGTCCGGTCGGGAGTCGAGCAGTCCACGATGACCACGGCGGCGCCCGGCCCGGCCAGCTCCTCGCCAGATATCGACGGGGAGAAATCTCCGGCAAAGGACTCGATCTCGGGCCTGTCGAACGGCCCGACCGAATGCAGGCTCACCGTCTTGCCCAGAGCGGCGAGCAGCCCTCCGCATGCGAGCTGGGATGCGACGCAGTCTCCGTCGGGCTCTTTGTGTCCAAGAACAAAGAAGCGTGTGTGCGAGGAGATGAACTGGGCGACCTCGGCCGGCGCTCGCATCGGCTCAGCCCAGAGTGAGGAGCGCGCGCTGCCGGTCCGGTCCGCTGATCGAGAGCGCTCCTCCGCGGATGAGACAGTCGACCTCCGTGCGCATGCCGAACCGCTCGAGGTAGATCCCCGGCTCGATCGAGAAGCAGGCCCCTTCCCGAAGGGGACGGTTGTCGGGGAATTCGGTGCAGTCGAGATTCACGCCGTAGCCGTGCACCCTGTGGCCGATCGCATGACCCGTTCTGTGCTTGACGGCGCGCGCAAAGCCAAGCCTTTCGAGACACGCGCGGGAGGCCTCATCCACGTCCCTCCCCCGCACCTCCCGGCCTTCGGCGAGCGATCGGGAGATGAGGTCGATCGCGGTCTCGCGCGCCTGGACGACCGCGTCGAAGGCTCCGCGCTGCTCCACGGTGGGCTCGCGCGCGACGACTCCAACCCATGAGATGTCCGCGTACACGGCCGCCGGCGAATCTTCCCTCGCCCATATGTCGAACTGCACAACGTCCCCCGGCTCGAGCCAGGCCCCTCCAGCCGCGCTCTCGTAGTGGGGATTGGCGCTGTTCGCCCCGGCCGCCACGAGCGGCGTCCCTTCGCTCACCAGGTCGGCCGCGGCAACGCGGGCTGCGATCCACCCCTGAACGTCCCCCTCCCGCACACGAGCGCCCTGGCCGATCTCACCGGCGATCCGCGCCCACGCCTCGGGCACGGCAGCGTACAGGACCGCGGCTGCCGCCTCATGGGATCGGGCGGCTTCGCCGTCCAGGGCTCCGAGGCAGCGCGCGACGAGGTTCGCGGAGGACACCAGAGTTGCGCCGATCCCCTGAAGAAGCAGGGCTGTGCCGTGATCGAGAAAGGAGCCGACGGGAATGTCGGGAGAGAACTGCGCGGCGATCCTCGATCCTCGTGGGAGCGCCTTCGCCAGGGCGTCGATGAAGGTGGCCCGCGCGTGATAGCGCGTCGAGCTGCCCGGCAGGTGGTCGAGGATTGTCGACTCGATCTCATGGACGATCGCGACAGGTGGGCCCTTCGCCGCGATGAGGTATGCCCACGGCCGGGTGTTCATCCTCTCGCGGGCGATCCCCAGGGCCGTGTCCGCTATCTCGTCGCGATGGTGCAGGGTGAGGAACAGCCATCCGTCGAGCCCCTCCTCACGGATGGCCGCGCGAGTCCCTTCGATGTCGAGCATGCGCCGCGGGTGCCGACCTCAGAATTGCAGCGGGGGTCCCTGAACATTGAACAGGCTGCTCAGGTCCTGGCCCCTGTCGTCGAGAACGGCCCACGTGTTCGAGGAGAAGTTATCGATGAGGTACAGACGCACGTGATCGAACTTTCCGTCTGCCCAGATGATCGAGAAGCAGGGGTACGACGGTCCGTTGCCCCAGACGATCTGCGCCTGCTCCACTCCCGGGGCGAACCATTTCATGGGAACGTACATCTCGGCAAGCTCGAAGGTGCTCGTGAAGTACAGGACCTTGTACCCGAGGTTATGGGAGTAGATCTTCACGATGGGGACGGTCTTCGCGAACGCGTCCTTCGGGTCTGCGCGCGACGTCTGCGAGAACGCGGGCACGCACAGCAGTGCGAACGCCGTCACGGCGAGCAGCATCAGCGCCTTCTTCATCCGCAGCCTCCTGATCATTGTGCACCTACAATCATAGTCGTTTTCCGGGCCATTTCAAGGAGAATCGTGCAGGGTGGCCAGCATCATCGCCTTGATCGTGTGCTTGCGGTTTTCCGCCTGGTCCCACACGCGAGAACTGCTCCCCTCGATCACCTCGACGGTCACCTCCTTGCCCTTCACGGCAGGGAGGCAGTGCAGAAAGATCGACTCTTTCCGACCGGTGGCTTTCATCATCGCTTCAGTGACCTGGTAGGGGGAGAGCAGCGCGATGCGCTCTGCCCCCTTCTCCTCCTCCCCCATCGAGACCCACACGTCCGTGTACACCGCATCGGCGCCCTTGACCCCCGCGGCCACGTCGGAGGTGACCAGGATTTCGGCGCCCGTACGCGCGGCCATGGCCCGGGCCCACTGTACCACCTCGGCCGCGGGATGGAGCGAAGGAGGGGCGACGATGGACATGTGAACGCCCATCTGCGCGCAGCCCACAAGCAGGGTGTTCGCAACGTTGTTCCGTCCGTCCCCGACGAACGCAAGGCGCCGTCCCTTCAGGGACCCGTAGGCCTCTTCAAGAGTCATGAGGTCGGCAAGGACCTGCGTGGGGTGCCAGTCGTCGGTGAGCCCGTTGTACACGGGGACCCCCGACCATTTGGCCAGCGTCTCGACGGTGGACTGCTTGAAGCCTCGGAACTCGATCGCGTCGAACATCCTCCCGAGCACCCGCGCGGTATCCTCCAGGGCCTCCTTTGTGCCGAGGTGGATGTCCGCGGTCGAGAGGAACACGGGATGGCCTCCCTCCTCGCCGAAGCCGGTCTCGAAGGCGCAGCGGGTGCGTGTGGATCGCTTCTCGAAAAGCAGGGCGAGGGACATGCCCTGGAAGCGCTGATGCCGAACGCCGCTCGCCCTCTCCTTCTTGACCCTGTGCGAGAGGTCCAGCACGCGGCGAACCTCCTCGGGCGTCCAGTCCTTCAGGGAGAGCAGAGACCGACCCTTCATTGTCACGGCCATTTCAACCTCGCTTTCAAGACCTCTTCCAGGTTCGGCGAACCGATCTCCTGCAGCTCATAGCGCACCCGAAGCATCGGCTTATCGATGCGGATAATGCGGGTGAGGTCCACGGGTGTGGCCACGATCACCAGGTCGCAGGGAACCCGGCGGATCGTCGCCTCCAGGTCCCTCACCTGCTCATCGCCGTAGCCCACTGCGGGAAGAAGGGCCCCAATGCCGGGGTACTTGTCGAAGGTTTCCTTGATCTTGCCGCTTGCCCACGCGCGCGGATTCACGATCTCGGCGGCGCCGTGCTTCTGCGCCGCAACCGTGCCCGAGCCGAACTTCATCTCGCCGTGGGTCAGCGTGGGCCCGTCCTCTACGACGAGGACTCTCTTGCCCCGGATCTCACCCGCCCTGTCGACGAAGATCGGTGAGGCGGCGTCGACGATCTGCGCCCGCGGGTTCAGCGCGCGCACGTTCGCCCGCACCGTCTCCACGTCGGCGTGGGCCGCGGTGTCCATCTTGTTGATGACGACCACGTCCGCGCGGATCACATTGATGCGCCCGGGGAAGTAGGTGAGCTCGTGGCCGGGCCTGTGGGGATCGACGACCGTGATATGCACGTCCGGCTTGTAGAACGGCAGGTCGTTGTTGCCGCCGTCCCAGAGCACCACGTCGCCCTCCGCCTCGGCCCGACGGAGGATGGCCTCGTAGTCGACCCCGGCGTACACGACGAAGCCCTCGTCGATGTGCGGCTCGTACTCCTCCATCTCCTCGATCGTGCACTTGTGCCTCTTCATGTCCTCGAGTGTCTGGAACCTCTGCACCTTCTGCTCGGAGAGGTCGCCGTAGGGCATGGGGTGGCGGACGACCACGGGCTTCTTCCCGAGTGACTTCAGGATCCTGGCGACCCGCCGGGTGGTCTGGCTCTTGCCGCTTCCCGTGCGCACCGCGCACACGGCGACCACGGGGACGCGCGAAGCGAGCATGGTCTGGTCGGCGCCGAGGAGCCGGAAGTCCGCCCCGAGCGCAACCAGGCGCGATGCCTGCTCCATCACGTGCTGGTGAGAGACATCCGAGTACGAGAAGACAGCCTCGTGGATCCGCTGGGCCGCGCACAGCTCCTCGATCTGCGACTCGGCCACGATCGGGATGCCGTCGGGATACAGGAGTCCCGCGAGATCGGGCGGGTAACGCCTGCCGGCGATGTCGGGGATCTGCGTGGCCGTGAACGCCGCGACCCGCACATCGTCGCAGCCGCGGTACAGGACGTTGAAGTTGTGGAAATCGCGCCCCGCGGCGCCCATGATGATGATGTTCCGCTGGCTCATATCAGCAGCCGCCTTGCGAGTTGCCGTCGCCTCATGCGCTACAGCTCGCTCCTTTGAGTGGTGTTTTCCCCGCCGTCGCAGCAGGTGTCGTAGACAACAACCTTCCCACCCCCGCCCTGCTCCACGCTCGCGTGCCCACCGAAAGCGGCGAGGAGGATGTCGGGTTTCAGCACCTGCTCACGGCTGCCCAGCGCGACCAGCTTCCCGTTCAGGAGCATGATGCGGGAAAATCGCTCTGCCGCCACCTCCAGGTCGTGCGTGGAGACCAGGAGCGTCACTCCGCGCGCGGTGAGGCTGGCGAGGATCGAGAAGATGCCGTTCTGGCTCTGGATGTCCAGGCCCGTCAATGGCTCGTCCATGAGCACGATCTCGGCCTCCTGCGCGAGGGCTCGGGCGATGAACACCCTCTGCTTCTGGCCGCCCGAGAGCATCCCTATCTGCCTGCCGGCCATGTCTTCCATGTTCACCATTTCCAGGCACTGGTAGACCAGGTTTCTGTCGGCCCGGCCCGGCCTTTTGATGAGCCCGATCTTCCGGGTTCGGCCCATCATCACCACGTCGAATACCGTGACGGGAAAGCCCCAGTCGACCACGCTGGACTGGGGGACGTACGCGATGCAGATGTGGACCCCGGGTTCGCTGCCGTACACGGTGATCCGTCCGGACTGCGGGACGAGAGTGCCCGCGATCACGCGGAAGAGGGTGCTCTTGCCTGCGCCGTTCGGGCCCACCACCGCCACCGAATCGCCCTTCTGCAGACTGAAGGACACATCGTCGAGCGCCTTGTGACCGTTCATCTCGACCGTGAGGCCCGAGACCTCGAGAACGGGCCGGGCAGGGTCGTGGCGGGCGATGCTCATGGGATCAAATCTACCGAGCCGGCGGGGTTCCGGCAAGCCAGCGCGGCATCGGGTCGCCATCCTGGAAGATGATGCCGCCTTCCCATGCCAGCAGGCTGCACGACGAGAAGTCCTTGCTGAAGATCGCAATGTCCGCGTCGTACCCCGGCAGCAGGGCGCCCTTGCGCGGGAAGCCCAGGAAGCGCGCCGGGTTCAGGCTGGCCATGGCCACTGCCCAGGCAATGGGGATCTTTGCATCGAAGACAAGCCGGGCGACGCCGTCGCGCACCAGGCATCGAGAGCCGACCAGGGTGCCTGATTCGCGATAGTAGACACCGTCCCCGCGGGCGTGGATGGGCATCCCATACAGGGAGAGCTTTTCTGCGGCAGGATCGCCGGGAGCGAGGCCTGCAGGCGCGATGGCATCCGAGATCAGCACGATCTTCTCCCAGGGGCGCATCCGAAGGGCGAGGGAGATCGCGGACTGGTGCACGTGGATGCCGTCGCAGTTCAGCTCCGTGAAGACCTCCCTGTTCAGCAGCGCCCACTGGGCGAGCCCGGGCTGCTTGTGCGAAATCCCGCTCATGCAGTTGAACAAATGCGTCACTCCGAGCGGCACCGTACCCTCGTACCGGGGGAGCACCTCCCACGGCGCATCGCTGTGCCCGAGGGATGGGAGGATTCCTGCGGCGCCCATCCGGCCGAGCAGCTCGTACACCCCTGGCAGCTCCGGTGCGATGGTCATCAGCCTGATCTGCTTCCGGGCCAGCCCGACGAAGCGATCGAAAGCTTCTCTAGAAGCGGGACTCGTACACCTCTCGGGGATTCCCCCCCGGCGAGCCGGCGCGACAAACGGGCCCTCCACGTAGATGCCCGGAATCCGGTCGCTCATGCCCGGGGCCTTCCTCACTTTCTCGATCGCGGCGCCGAGGGAGGCGAGCATCTCGTGATCCGCAACCACGGTCGGGAGAAATGCCCCCACTCCCTGTCTTGCGAGGAAGCCTGCCATTTTCTCGATTGCCTGCGGTGAGGCAGAGTCCGTCCCCTGCCCCGCGCAGCCGTGAATGTGCGTCTCCCACAGAGCCGGGCAGACGAACATCCCGTCGGCTGAGATAGAGCGGCAGCCGGCGGGCGCGGCGGCGCGAACCTGGTCCGCGGATCCGGAGGCAAGGATGCGGCCTTCTACGACGAAGAGCGCACCAGACCTGATCACCCTGTCGGGGAGAACTATATCGCCGCCTTCGATGAGGAAGGCATCAGTACGAAGGGATGCAGCCACGGGTTCAATATATCGATCGAGAGCAACTGGGAAAAGCGGAAGGCCTCAGCCCTTCCTGGGCACTCACACCAAGTCCGCGGCTCCCATGAGTGCGTGCGTTCTTGACACTTCTCTTGCCTGTGGGTATAGTTTTTGATGCTCGCTGCGGTGGTGGAATTTGGTAGACACGCTAGCTTGAGGGGCTAGTGCCCGAAAGGGTGTGCTGGTTCAAGTCCAGTCCGCAGCAAATAAGTGCTTTCAAAACAAAGAATTGCGAACTGCGCAAAAACGACGGAACGCTGCATTTCCAGCTATGACATTATCTGTGACATTATTCTTGCCGCGACTACCTACCGGCGGCAAGTATGTGTCACTTCATGCAAACAGATGCCCCTTCCTGCAAGCCGTTTCAGGTCACGCTAGTGTGAAAGGCTAGTGGGTGATGAAGAACCACCGGAGGCTAAACCAGCTTCGATGGTCGAGGCATTTCTTCCCGAGGACATGCCGGACGAGAAGCTGGAGATCGTGACCAACAACCTCAAGCGGCTCATGCCTGAACTCTTCGACGGCAAACAGCGCGCGGGAAAAAGCTGAGGCCCTGACGTGTCGATCTCTCAGGGCATCCGGCAGATCACACCCAAGGGGGTACCGGACACACAGAGACCGGCGATAGCAGGTCAACAAGCCAGAAGAGGATTCGCTTCGAGGCTGGAAATCGTGTTCAACGCTCACCTTCTTTGCGTCGGACCAAGCATCCCGATCTTGCTGCTTGAGGGATCTCAGAGGCAGATCGCCTGAAACTGCGCCGTTTTGCGCCGCTTCAAGACTGTCTGGCGATGGCTCAGGTACGTCCCCCCGCGTGATACGCTAAGAGACGAGGACTTGGGCGGTATGATACTATTTGGCTGTCACTACTAAAGTGTGCTACTTCTGATAGAGAGCCGCCAAAACGCAAAAGCTCTTTCGGAGGGCATCATGAAGAAGGTTGTTCTTTCCTACCTTTGCATAGTCTTGGCCAGTAGCGCTTTTGCAGACGGTCCTGCCGCTACGCGTTCTTCACCGGCCTCGCTTCTTTCAGTCTCTCTCACACCCGACTTCTCTATTCCCTTGGGAGCCGATGCATCTGTCTTCGGCCTCGGCGGAGGCATTACGATTTCTGGGCAGTATCGCCTGCCTTTTTTTCCCCTGCTGTTCCTTGGAGCGGGGCTTGGCTATTCCTACACGCCGCTTCAGGCGGCAACCTCCCTGTCCACGGTACATGCGGGGCTTCACGGCGGCCTCCGCTGGGACATCCTTGACAACTTCAGCCTCCGGGCTTTCGGCTCTGCAGGCTACTCATACAACTTTCTCAACGACAGCAGTGGCAGCGGTGGCACGCCATTTGTGGGAGTTGGCACTGACCTCACTTGGGCTTTCAGCCCTATCCTAAGCCTGTGCGCGGGCGCTGGATATGACTACTTCTTCGATCTATACAGCGGCTTGGTCGTCACGCTGGGCATCTCCTACAACTTGCCTTCGGGAGGCACACAACCAGCACAACTGCCGAAACAAGAGACGAATCCCGCTGCCAGGCCCGAGCCCCATATGAACGTCCCACAGCCGCAACCACCGACCAAGGTCGAAGGGGTGGTTATCGAGAAACTCTCCCTCGACAGCATCTTCCCCATTCTTCATACCTACTATGATTCCAACCCCATCGGAACGCTGGTGCTGCGAAACACTGAAAAAACCACGGCCAGCGATGTGGATGTCTCCATCATGGTTCGGCAGTTCATGGACGCCCCCAAGGAGTGCGCCAGCGTTAGCGAGCTGAAACCAGGGGAGGAGCGCAGCGTCAGTCTGTTTGCGCTGTTCAAGAACAACGTCTTCGAGATCAAGCAGTCCACCAAAGCTCCCGCGGAGATCACCGTCAGCTACAAGCTGGACGACAAACTGCAGACGCTGAACAAGGTGGAGACGCTCAAGATCTACGACCGAAACGCGATGAGCTGGGACGACACCAACAAGGCCGCCGCCTTTGTCATGCCTAAGGAGCCAGCGGTGCTGATGCTGTCAAACCAGATCAACTCCTTCATCAAGTCCAAGATGAATCGAGCTTTCGACGCCAACCTGCAGACTGCCATCGCTTTTCATGAAGCGCTTCGGTTGCTGGGCATCGCCTATGTGTCGCCCCCCCTGACTTCCTACGCAGTGATCTCGCAGAACAAGGCAGCGGTCGACTCCGTGAAGTTCCCCCTGGAGACCATCCAGTACCGCTCGGGGGACTGTAGTGACCTGTCGATCCTGTACGCCTCGCTTCTTGAGTCGGTGCAAGTGGAGACAGCCTTCATTACCATTCCCGGGCATATTTTCATGGCGTTTGCACTCGCTTCCAGCGAGGACCAGGTGCGAAAGACGTTCAGCCACACGGATGAGTTCATCTATCGGAGCGGTAAGGTGTGGGTGCCGATCGAGGTCACCGAGCGGGATGGAGGATTCCTGACCACGTGGCAAACAGGAGCGCGGGAATGGCGGGAGAACTTGGCCAAGAAGCAGGCGGACTTCTATCCGGTTCGAGCGGCTTGGGAAACCTATGAGCCGGTCAACTACCCGGGCATCGGCAGCCAGCCGCCGTTGCCTGACGCTGGGCAGGTGGTGAAGAGCTTCCAGGAGGAGGTGGCACGGTTGGTCGCTCGGGAGATCTACGACAAGGAGACGGAGCTTCTGGCCGAGGTGAGCAAGAGCAACAATAGTCCCAAGGCGTTGAATGCCCTTGGGGTGCTGTATGCAAGATACGACCTTGATGACAAGGCGGAGTTGCAGTTCCAGGCAGCTGTGAAGGCAACGGAGTTCGTCTATGCGCTTGTGAACCTTGGCAATCTGCGCCTTCGCGAGAAGCGCGTTGAAGAGGCGCTCGGCTTCTATCAGCGGGCGGCCAAGGTGGCGCCGCACGATCCGCTGGTGCTGCTGGGGCTCGCCCGGAGTAACCACGAACTTCAGAACTACGGGATTGTGAAGGCCGAATATGAGGAGCTGAAGCTAAGGAACCCCGAGCTCGCCGCGCAATTCGTCTACCTGCGTCTGCAAGGGGAAGAGGCCACCCGGGCGGCGGATTCAAGCCGGGCGGCTGAGATACTTGTTTGGGGAGAAGAGAAATGAAGCTAGCCGTTCGCTTTGTCAGCGCAGCCCTGTTGCTGATACTGATGACAGGCTGCCAGGGGGCAGGCCTCAAGGAGATCATCAACCTGAAAGTCCATCCCTTGGGCCTCAACGAACAAGCGGTGACCCTCGCTGTGGGCAGCGTTTACCAACTTGTGCCGACAGTCCAGAATGTCAGCTGGAAGAGCAGCAACGAGGCGGTCGCCACCGTCTCATCGGCGGGGGTCATTACTAGCGTCTCGCAAGGTCTGGCGACGATCACGGCAACCGCGAATGGTGGCAGTACCGCTCAATGCTCGGTGACCGTCGCCTCACTATACATTCCCGGAGGCGCTGGGGGGTATCCCGTCTACTGGAAGGACGGAACTCTTGTCTTTCTCAGTGAGACCACGGGATATTTCGCGGCGATGATGGCGGTCTCGGGAAGCGATGTTCACGTCGCAGGTATAAAAGGAAGTGATGGCTCTCCTGTCTACTGGAAGAATGAAGCGATGGTGTCTTTGACCGGGCTACCTTCAAACAATTGGTGGTACACCGGCATGGCTATATCGGGTGGCAACGTCTACATAGCGGCGACTGCAGACACTGGCACCAACCACGTTTCTGGCTACTGGGAAAATGGTTCTTGGACGCCCTGTTCAGGGATCGCCTCAAACGGTGATGTCACAGGCGTAGCAGTCGCGGGCGGGCATGTGTATATCGCCGGCACTGACAGGTCGGCCGTGCCTGGGGGCCCGGCTGTGCCAGTCTACTGGGTGGATGGAACGAAGCATGTCCTGCCCGAGGGTAACGATCCTGACGGCAACCCGAACATGTCTGGGTACATTACCCCTGCGCCGGTAGTTTCAGGAGGTGACGTGTTCATCGCTGGTACCACCTACGGAAGCACAGGAGACGTTCCCATAGTGTGGAAAAACGGCCAGATTCTCTTTTTGGGGACAAGCGGCTGGTATCACATCGAAGCCATGGCAGTATGCGGCAACGACGTCTATCTTGCTGGCTCAACTGACTCTGCGAACTCAACTACCTCATCGCCATGTTCGGCGGTATTTTGGAAGAATGGTAGCCTGACTACGCTTCCATATGGCGGTCAGCAGGCAAGTGCGACTACTATTGCCATAGGCAAGGATGTGTATGTCGCTGGAAAACCAGCGTGGCCCTGGCCGAGCTCCATTGATCCTCTTACTCCTCTACACTGGAAGAATGGTTCCAGCTCTCCGCTCCAGTTCGTAGGGTCAGACACAAATGCGACGATTCGGGCTTTGGTCGCTGTCGGCGACGATGTCTTTCTTTTTGGTACCACGGGGACCGGACCCATAAGCAACGGATTATTGAATTACAGCAATCCCACCCATCCGGTATTCTGGAAAAACGGCATACTCAATCAGCTTCCCTTGGGTGGCTTCGGTGGTGGCGATGTGGGAGGGCCGGGTCCATTTGTGAGTCTACCCTGATCGAGTTGACTGGGCGAGGTCGGGACTGTTGTAGGCCTGCCACGCGAGATCGCCCAGAAGGCTCCGGACGGACTATCAGACGACAGTTGTCAGGCGACATGAGATAATGACCCTCCGGCGACACGAATTCTGACCCCCAGTCCTGCACGCCAGCTCTTCCCGAATGGGCTTCCCTCACTCACCTCCACGCTTTCCTTGCCCAAAAAGCCCTCCGATCTCGCTTCAAGCGCTTCATCTCATGGCCAGCCCATCTCGGGCGTATGAAACGTCCTGCCAATCCACGTCAAGGCCCCCCAGGCCTACAGGCTCATGTCAGTGATTTTCTTGCCGAGAGATGACTGTCGTGCATTCGGCAGTGGCAGAATTGCCAGGGCGCGCGGCAATTTTATTTATGCAGTGCTTGATAACTCGGATCATTGGTGTTACATTGATTGACGAGACAATCAATACAAAGGGGGCGGGATGTCGCCACGAACAAAGAAACAGGCCGCCATGGTGCGAGAGGTAGCCCGGGAGTCGATCTTCAACGCGGCGCTGCGGGTCTTCACGCGTCGGGGGTACTACGGAACCACGATGGCCGACATCGCGCGAGAGGCGCGCGTAAGCTACGGTCTTGCCTACCACTATTTCCGGTCCAAAGATGCCCTGTTTGCCGAGCTGGTGCACATTGCCTATGAGGGGTCCTACGGACTTTTCCTCCAGGCAAAGGGGGCTCCCGGAGCGCCGGCGGAAAGGCTTCGCGCCATGGTGGATGGGTTCCTCAGCGCCGGAGTGAGTGGGGATAGCGCACTCTATTTCCAGATCGTGATCCAGGCAGTGACCCTCGAGCGCGTGCCAAAGGCGGTCACTGCGTTGAACGCGAGATACCTCCCGCTCTACTCCGAGGTGCTGGAGGAGCTTATCCCCGCGGATACCAGCAGGCATGGTGTCGACCGGAGCGACCGGAAGGGCACGGTGACATGTTTTCTCGCTCTGATCATGGGTCTCCCCATCATACTAGCACGCCAGCCCAGCGCGGTTTCCCCCGAGGCAGGCACCATCATGAGGTTATTCGGCATATGAAGGACTACGATGCGATCGTCGTCGGCGCGGGAATGGGCGGCTTGAGCACGGCCGCGTTCTTGTCCATGGCGGGCATGAAAGTGGCGATGTTCGAGAAGCACGACAAGCCGGGCGGCTATGTGACGTCGTTCAGACTGCACGGGGTACGATTCGACGCGGGCCTCGAGTCCCTGCCGGAGCTAGCTCCGGACGATATCCTTGGCTCATTTCTTTCCATGTGGGGAGTGGAAGTCCCCTCCATCGAGCGTCGGGAAAGCGTGCGAGTTTTCACCGATGCCGGAGACTACCGATTCCGCGGCGCCTCACTCGTTGAGGACTTCCGCGCGGCGTTTCCAGACCGCCGCAGGGAGGTGGACGCATTTTTCAGTATCAATCACCGCATGGTGGATCGGATGAGGGCCGGCGGGCCGCCAAAGCCTCCCTACGAGATGTCGTTCTTGAGCAAGCTCGCCTTCGGTGTCCGTTCCATGGCAAGGAACCCCGACATGGTTCGTTTCGGCCTGAAGAACGGCTACGACGTGATCAGACGGACCTTCGGCGGAGGCGAGCTGGGCGCGGCAATCCTGGCCAAGGTGTACCACGACATCGTGTACCTGAGCTACGCCTACCGATGGGAGCAGGTACGCCGGCAACGCCTGCGGTACCCGAAGGGGGGAATGCAGGCTGTCTCCGAGGCCGTCGCAGGCGTCACCCTCTCCCGCAACGGACGTCTGTTCCTGAGGAACGGGGTGCGGCGCATCCTTGCGGAAGCTGGGCGCGCGGTAGGAGTTGAGGATGAAACGGGAACAGCGCACTACGCCAACATCGTCGTCTGCAGTGCACCGCTTCCCCACGCCCTTGATTCTCTCCTTGCGGGGGTTGGCGTTCTAGATCCACTTCGAAAAGCCGTGAACCGCCGGACGATCTTCCCGAGCGCGGCTCTCGTATTCCTTGGCCTGGATGCATCCTATGATCAAGGGGCCGAATACCTCACATTGTCGTCCTCCTTCGAAACATGCATCCGCGGATCGTGGACCGCGGAGACGGCTCCCCTTATCCTGGCAAGCTCCTCGGAATACGACGGCGGTCCCGTGCGTCCTGGCTTCATCATGGCATGCCTGGGCCACGAATACGCCAATCGGTGGGCCAGCGGCCCGAACGGGGAACGAGGCCGGGAGTACGCGCAGCTCAAGGACAAAACGGCCCGAACCTTCATCGACCGTTTCGACAAGCGCATCCCGAAGGGGTTCCGAGAGGCGATCAGATTCTCCGTTGCGGCGACGCCGCTCACATTCGAACGCTACACCGGTAATGCGGAGGGATCGTTCATGGGGTTCCACTGCCGGGCAGGCGAGTATGGGCGGTTTTTCCCGCAGACCACGCCAATCCGCGGCCTCTACTTTGCCGGGCAGTGGGTGTTTCCCGGCTTTGGCGTGGCAGGGGTCGCAGCCAGCGGATACTACTGCGCAAACACCGTTCTACAGCAAGAAGGGGTAGATCTCAAAGCCGTCATCACGGCAGGGAGCAGGGGTTCGGTATGAGGTATGTTTTGGGAATTGTCGCGGCGGTCATCGCGGGCATCGCGTTCAACGTGGGGATCCTCATCCAGAAGGCCGCGGTGGGCCGGGCGCCAAAGGATCGGCCGCTCATGCGCTCTCTTCTGAAAAGCCCGGTGTGGATCTCGGGCTTCTTCCTACAGTTCATCCTGGGCACTCCGCTTTACACGCTGTCCGTCGGCCTCATCGGCCCGGCCATCGTTCCCGGCCTCATGTCTGTCGGTCTCGTCGTCCTTGCCATTGGAGCAGTTCGCTTCCAGAAGGAGCATGTGAAGACGAAGGAAATCGCGGGTATCATCTTCGTGGTTTTTGCCGTGACGATGTTCGGGCTCACGCGGCTCTCCATCGACGTGCTGGCTATTTCGATGAAGGAACCGGGCCTGCTTACGCGGGCCGGGATTCTCTCCGGTGCCCTGATTGCGATCGCTGTCGGATGCGCTTTTGTCGCATGACGCATGGCCACGGGGGCCGGCGCGCAGGCGGCCACACGCTCAGAGTCCGCCGCCGCGCTCCACGCAAGCCGTGCCGGCATGTGGTACAACCTGGGCAATCTCGGGCTCGGGTTCATAACGGCAGGTTTGGCCCGGTTCGGAAGCGGGGTTTTCGATCCGGTGGAGATTGTCGTGTTCCTCGTGGCGGTTGCCATCACCGTCATGGGCAACATGTACGGCATTGCGGCGACCCAACATGCCCTTGCGCATGGCCGGGCCGCGGTTGCGATTCCCCTGCAGAACGCGGTGACACAGATACTGCCCGTTGTGGTCTTTTTCCTGGTGTACCGGCCGTACGTGCCAGTAGCCGAATCATTCGTGTTCCTGGGCGCCGCGGGGGCTTTACTGATGACGGGTGTCGTGCTGCTGATGGGCCGTCTGGGGGCAAGATGAAAACCTCCGGCGTTATTCTTCTGCTTGTTGTTCTGGCGGGCGCGCTGGATGCTCAGGCGCCAACGGTCGAATACAAGCGCAGTTTCTTCGCTGTCGGGGCAGCGTTCGCCATCGGAGACAGCGCGCAGACCGATGATCTCGGCAACGGCTTTTCCGCGAATGGATTCCAGTATTTCGATCCATCCCGAAAAATCGCGGATGCGTATACACCAAGAGCTCGATTCGTCCGTCGATATGCCTGTACGCCATGAAACACGATTCAACGACGAACAACAGTGATGCGCACCGGCGGCTGGAAAAGGCCTACAGAAGCGAGAAACCGCGCTTCATGGCCCGGCTCCGCGCGGCAGGGCGCACCATGGAAGAGGCGGAGGACCTGATTCATGACGTGTATGCCGAGACCATGGAGCGCCTGCACCTGGTGGCCGGCATCCGCAACCTGCCGGCCTGGATCAATTCCCTGTTCACCCGGCGGTTGATCGATGCCTGGCGGCATGAGCGGGTGCGGGCCGCATGCGGGGAAACCGACGTGACCGAGGAGACCCTGCGGGAGATCATAGCCGGCGCCGGCTTGGACCCATTTGATAGCTTCGTCAGAGAAAGTCTGGTGGATGCCGTGAACGATGCCCTGCGAGTCCTGCCCGCTGCCCAGCGCAAGGTCGTGGAAGCCCAGGTATTCGGCGGCATGAGTTTCCGGCAAATCGCGGAAGCCACGGGGGAAAGCATCGACACCCTGACGGCCCGCAAACGCTACGCCTTGCGCAACCTTTCCCGGGCGCTGAGGCACTGGATCGATGGATAACCTACGGGAAACCGGGCAGAAGCCCGGAAAGACAAATATGCCGGGCTCGACCCGGAGGAGGCATTCGATGTCTGATCAAGAGAAAGCTTTCAGCGGCATGGATGAGGACCGCGGACAGGGCTTCGAGGGCTGGTGGGAAGACCGCAGCATCCCCGAGAAAGTATTCACGGTGATCGGTTTCATCATCCTGGGGATCGGCCTGCTTTTCCTCTTCGGCCTGGTGGTGATGGCCTTGTGGAACTGGCTGATGCCGGAGATCTTCGGCCTGAAGACGCTGACCTACTGGCAGGCCTGGGGCGTGCTGGCGCTGAGTTGTATCCTGGTCGGGAAGATCGGCGGGAGTGGAAGCAGCGGCAAAAGCGACCGGAAGCGGAAGCGGGAGCTGCGCGGCTACATGCGGGAAGCCCGGTCCGCTTCGGGGCAATCCTCGACCGGCTCCCCGACCGCTTGAGCGGCTCCGGGAGCCCGGCGTTTCGGCCCGGACGGAATGCATCCGTCCGGGCTTTCTTCCGAAAGGCGTTGTCATGAAAGCGCTGCTGGTCGTGTCTTCTTTTCATCACAGGAATACCCAGAAGATTGCCGACGTGTTTGCCAAAGTTTTCGATGCACGGATAAAGACTCCCCGGCAGACTGACAAAGACGAGCTGCGGGATTTTGATCTGATAGGCTTTGGCTCGGGGATAGACAGCGACAAACACTATATGGAACTGCTCGACCTTGCCGATTCGTTGCCGCGCGTCGCGGACAGGAAAGCGTTCATCTTCTCGACTTGCGGTATGCCCGTCTTTGTGGCCGGGAAAAACTCTGTTGCTGAA
>CAYGXO010000052.1:0-38662 GCA_964353885.1 uncultured Spirochaetaceae bacterium | reverse complement strand
CTGAGATCGATGTCTATCGGCACGTCGGGCTCGCCTGGGTCCCTCCCGAGATCCGCGAAGCGGATGTAGAGATCGAGGCGGCGGAAGCGGTATCGTTGCCCGCTCTGGTGGTGCCTCCCGACATCCACGGAATGATCCACGTCCACACCTCCGCATCCGACGGGCGTCGCTCACTCGATGAACTGGCACACGAGTGCATCCGCCGAGGCTACGCGTACCTGTGCGTGAGCGATCATTCGCGCACGGCTGCGTACGCGGGAGGCCTCTCGATCGAGGGCCTGCGCTCACAAGCTGCCGAGGTCGCATCGCTCAACGCCTCGCTGGCGCCATTTCGACTCTTTCACGGGATCGAATCCGACATACTCTCCGACGGAGCCCTGGACTACCCCGACGAGGTCCTCGATACGCTGGACTTCGTCATCGGTTCTGTCCACTCGAGACTCTCGATGGACAGGGAAGCTGCAACCGAGAGGCTGCTCAGGGCGATCGCGAATCCCCGACTCACAATCCTCGGGCACCCGAGCGGCAGGCTCCTTCTCTCGCGCGAGGGGTACCCGTACGACGAAACGCGCGTGCTGAATGCGCTCGCGGCAAACGGGGTCGCATTGGAGCACAACGCAAACCCGCACCGCCTGGACCCGGACTGGGAAGTGCTCAAGCGCGCCACGCGCCGCGGGATCCGCATCGCGATCGATCCCGATGCGCACGACATCGGGGGATTCGACGACATGCGCTACGGAATCGCCATGGCGCGCAAGGCCTGGCTCGGGAAAGGCGACATCGTGAACTGCATGAGCGCGGAGGAGATCGATGCATTCTTCAGTGATCGCAAGAGACGCTGAGCGCGCGAGAGAGATCGCGCGCCTGCTGATCGAGGAATACCCCGACGCCAGGTGCATGCTCGACCACGCCGATCCCTTCCAGCTCCTCGTGGCGACCATCCTCGCCGCGCAGTGCACGGACGCGCGCGTGAACATGGTGACCCCCGCGCTGTTCCGACGATTCCCGACGGCCCGCGACCTGGCAGGGGCCGAGCTGCCCGATCTGGAGGATCTGGTGCGCTCGACGGGCTTCTACCGCAGCAAGGCGAAGAGCATCAAGGGCGCTGCAGAGACCCTTCAACGCAAGTTCCCCGCGGGCGTTCCCCGCACGATGGAGGAGCTGCTGCGGCTTCCCGGCGTGGGCAGAAAAACTGCGAACGTCCTCCTGGGGACCTGCTTCGGCGTCCCCGCCATCATCGTGGACACCCACGTGCGCAGGGTCGCCCAGCGGCTCGGCCTCGCCTCGAGCGGCGATCCCGACGAGATCGAGCAGGAGCTGCGCGGCCTTCTCCCTGAGGGGGACTGGACCGCATTCTCCCATGCTGGTACCTTTCACGGCAGAAAGATCTGCGCAGCGCGAAAGCCCGATCACGGGGCGTGCGTGGTTCGCCGGTTCTGCCCCGAGGGAGCCTGAGCGAGGAGGATTGCCGCCATGAGAGAGCGAGCGTTTGTTTTCACCGCGGTTCTTCTCGCGCTCCTGGCGCGCGCAGCCTTCGGCCAGGACAAGCCTGTGACGCTTCTGCGCACCTCGGGCAAGGCGCAGATCGACGCCGTGATCGCCGCCGGCGAGTACAGCCTCGCCATCGACCTCGCGAAAGCCAAGGTCTCCCTCCTGTGGACCGAGGACACGCTCGCAATAGCCGTCACGGCGGAAACGAAGGGGTGGGTCGCGGTCGGCTTGGGCTCCCGCAGGATGGACCAGGCGGTCATCTTCATCGGCTATGTGACGGGAGACCAGGCGCAGATGAAGATCCAAAAAGGCGCCGGCCACTCCCACGGAGACCTGGACCTGCAGGCAATGAGCGCTTATGCGGTCGCGGAGAAGGGAAAGAAAACTACCCTGGAGCTCGCGCTGAAGGCTCCCTTTTTTATCGCGCCGGACCAGACCGAGCTGGACCTCATCGTCGCATTCGGCGGGTCCGACTCCTTCTCGGGCTATCATCGCTACCGGACGCCGCTCAACGTCGCATTGCAGAGGTCGGCCCCCTGAGGCCGCGGGCAGGACTGCCGTCGATGCCGACCATCCGGATCTACGGACGCGGGGACCTCTTCGAGGCGGACATTTCCACCTCGATCCTCAACGTACTGCTGAAAAACCGCTTTCCCATCGAGACGCTCTGCGGCGGGAGGGCGATTTGCGGGCGCTGCCTGATCCGCGTGCACTCGGGCATGGAGCTGCTCAGCCCGGTGCGGGAGCGGGAGGCGGCGCGCCTCGCGCCCCTCGCTGCTGGCCCTGATATGCGCCTCGCCTGCCAGAGCCACACACGGGGGGCCGTCGAGATCGAGGTCATCAACATCCGGGCCTGACCGCTCTCGACAAGCGCCGTCGTCCGTGTCGCGCGCTCACAAAAGACGTGCATTTCCGGTTCACCTGTGCTATACTGGGGACGGATGAAGAGGAAAGCCGCGGGCGCGCTCATACTGGGGATTCTCCTCGTGCTCCTCGCCTCGTGCGGCAGCGATTCCCTGCTGCTGTCCCTGGGCAAGGAGACCTCCGACCTCGAGATCCGCAGCATCTCAGACGGCGACATCGTCGCTGCCGGCGCTCCCCTCCCCCTGCAGCTCACCGCGCGCGACCCGCAGGAGCAGAAAGACCTCGAGATCGAGGTCTCCCTCACCTCTCCCGCGGGCCAGAGCGTCTGGAAGAGCGGGCGGATCGCCTCGCCCGCCGTGAACGAGGATCTCGCCCTTCAGCTTCCCGATCTGCCTGATGGCCAGTACCAGCTCGAGATCCTCGTCTTCTCGCGCGGCGAGCAGATTCGAAAGAAGAGCTCTACCTTCTTCATCATGCGCGAGCGCGCCATCATCTCCGGCATCAAGAGCTTCCCCCCGGTCATCACGGCGGGTGCGACCGTTCTGTTGAAAGCGGCGCTGGAGGCTCCCGCTGCAGCCAACCCCTACTTGCGGTGGTCATGGAAGGGCAAGGTGTTCGCTCACGGATTGCTCAATGCCGGCGCCGGTGAGGCGCTGTGGGCTGCTCCCTCCGAAGAGGGCGTCTACAGCATCCGCCTCGAGCTCTTCCCGAGCGCGCCTCCCTCGGTAGCGGATTTCCAGTTCGCCTCCTCCGTCTCCCTGTCCACCGATCTGTACGTCACGGCGGGCACGCGGCCCGCTCGGGGCGATCTTGGACCCGAGCAGTCCTACTGGTCGCTCCTGCACCTGCAGGGCAATCTGAAGGAGGCGGGAGCGGCCGGAAAGAAGGCCGGCAGAACGGAGGCAGCCCCGATCGGGACCCCCCAGATCGTTCAGGTCGAGGACGGCTTCGGCTACCGGCTCGACGGACAATCCGGGATCACGATCCCCTGGCTCGTGCTCCCCGTCGACGGGGGCATTCTGAAGCCTTTCACCGTCAGCATCGGGCTTACGCCCGAGAGCTTCGAGGCCGAGCAGCGCATCCTGTCGGTGACGGACTCCGAGGGCGCGCTCTCGCTTTCCATCGCGCTGGACCAGGCGACGCAGTCGCCCCGCGCGCTCATCGCCTCCGGACAGGCATCCGTCCTCGAGATTCCCTGGCAGGGACCAAGTCTGTCGACTGGCCGGCGCTCCCTCGTTTCGCTCTCCGTCATCCCTCAGGGGAAAACGCTCTCCGCGGCGTGGTTCCTCGACGGCGAGCAGGTCTCGCGCGTCAGCGCGGAGGTCACGATCGCCGGCATCAAGCCCGACGGAAAGGCCGTCATCGGCGGCGAAAAAGGCTTTATCGGCATCGTCGACGAGTTCGGAGTGTTCTACAGGGATGATCAGGGCCGGCCATCGCCAGATCCCGGCCTGTACCGGCGGGCTGCCCTCACCGAGCACGGAGACGCCCTCGTGATCGCCGAGGGCTTCGACGGGCCGTACCTCCCGACTGGATTCGGCGCAGAGGTGCGGATCGAGCTGGTGGGAGGCTCCCTCGAGGTTCCGGCCGGCGCGAACGTGGACCTGCCGCCCACCGCCGTCGGCGCCGATGACGTCGACTACCGCATCGCTCTCTCGCCCGGATCTGCGACCGACGCCCGGCTTGCGCTGATTTGGGAAGGCAGCAGCTCGCCCGCCCTCGAAGCCGCGCTCACCGCCGAGGCGGGAGTCCTCGCGTTCACCGTCATGTCCGGCGCTGCCGCGGTGACGATCCCCTCGGCCGGGGGAGAGAAGACCATCAAGGTCGAGGAGCCGACTGGTCCGGGGAACTCCCTCGTCGTGCGGATCGCCGAGCCCGCGGATGCGAAGTCGCCGCTCCTCATCGACAGTCTCATCGCGGTGCGCCGCAAGTAGTGAACGGCCCGCACTACTGGATCAGTTTTCTCAATAGGGAGTCCTTTTTCCTCCACTCGTGGTCGACTTTTACTCGCATGTCCAGCTTGACCGCGTAGGGGAAGATCTCCGCCAGCTCCCTCTCCGCCTCCCGCACGATAGCTTTGATCTTCTCGCCCGACTTTCCCACGAGGATCCCCTTCTGCGATTCCCTCTCGACAAAAAGGAAGCCGCGGGCCCAGAGAGTGGCCCCATCATCGCGCATCTCCAGGTCTTCCATGCGGACGTAAAGGGAATGAGGGACCTCCTGCCTGGTCAGGGCGATCGCCTTTTCCCGCACGATCTCAGAGATCCTGAAATCTGGCGTTTGGTCGGTATAGAAGTCAGGAGGGTACATCGCTTGGCCATCAGGGGCGAGCGCAAACAGCCTGTCGCGGATCTCCTCGACACCCTCCCCCGTTAGGGCAGATGCCTCGACGAGCAGCGCTTCGGGGAAAGCCCCGGCGATCTTTTCCCGCACAGACGCCCGAAAACTGCCCGCGATGTCCTTCTTATTGAGACAGATGACCGTCGGTTTTGCCGCCTGGCGAAGGATATCGAGGATGGCCTGCTCCTCGGCCCCGAACGCTCGGGACCCGTCCACAAGGTAGAGAGCCTCGTCGACTTCCGCGAGGGTCCGGGAGACCAGATCGGAGAGGTAGCGGTTGAGCTTCTTCTCGGACAGGTGGAACCCCGGCGTATCGATGAAGACAAGCTGGCCCGTCTCGGTCGTGAGGATGCCCCGCACCCTGTTCCGGGTGGTCTGGGGGACCGGCGAGACGATCGAGACCTTCCCGCCGCACAGGCGGTTGACGAGGGTCGACTTGCCCGCCGACGGCCTGCCCACGACAGCGACGGTAGCGGATTTCACCGCTGCGCCTGCCAGTATCTTCCATAGAACAGGGCGAGCCTCCTCCGTGCCTCGCACGGGATGAGGGCGGGGTCGGTCATGATCGCGTGTGCGGCTGCGTGCCGGCAGGGACAGTCCCCGCGGCCTTTCAACGCGGCGACGATGTCGGGGATCATCCGCCCAATGGCGGCAGTGTTCCCCTTCATCGTTGCGAGCACCATCTCGACGGTCACCTCCTCGCCGTCCGATTTCCAACAGTCGTAGTCCGTGACCATTGCGACCGTCGCGTAGCACATCTCGGCTTCCCGGGCGAGACGCGCTTCGGGAAGCGCGGTCATGCCGATGAGAGCCGCGCCCCAGGACCTATGCAGCAGGGACTCGGCCCGGGTCGAGAAGGCGGGACCTTCCATGCACACGTAGGTGCCCGATGGGTGGAAGCTGTGATGAGAGGCGGCCAGCACCTCCCCGATTTTCGCTCGCATGCCGGCGCAGAACGGCTCGGCGAGGCTCACGTGCCCCGCGACCCCCCCGCCGAAGTACGAAGAGGGCCGGCGCGTGGTCTTGTCCACTAGATCGTCGCAGAGCACGAAATCGCCCGGCGCGATCGTCTCGGAAAGGGAGCCGACCGCGCTCACCGAGAGGATCTGCTCGACGCCGAGCGATTTCAGGGCCCAGATATTTGCGAGGGAGGGAACCTCGGAGGGCAGCAGCCTGTGCCCCCGGCCGTGCCGGGGCAGGAAAGCGACCGGTTCGCCCGCGATCTCGGCGATCGCGACGAGGTCCGACGGAAGCCCCCAGGGCGTGGGAACCTCGAACTCTTCCCGCGCCCGGGCGCCTTCGATGGAATACAGCCCGCTGCCGCCGATCACCGCAAGCCGCGCCTTCATTCGCATCTCCTTTCGCGTCCCCGCCGCACGCTATTGTCCCGATTTCTCATGCATCGATCAAGGCGCGCACTACACAGGCGATCCCCCCCTCGCGGAGTTTTTTTCGCTCGAAAGCGGCGCGGAGCCCGATTTCCGTTGACAACGGAAACCCGTCATGTATAATCGTCATTGTTCTTGGGAGCCTTCCGCCCCAAAACCTCCAGCACCAATTGGAGGACGGAAGATTGACGGGTGGCCGGGGCGTAACAGCCCCGGCCTTCTTTTTCTCCACGAGTCCGGCACTGGCCTTTCTCCCCGACCTCTCGTTGCCAAGCGCGGGGAAATTCCGTATTGTAAGGATGCTATGAAGATGCAGGACAAGCCCAATGATCAGGAGACCGCCCCCCGGCCGGACGATTCGGCCGTGTTCCAGCGGATGCTGAAATCCCGCACGGTGATCGTCTCGGGCGAGATCAACAAGCAGCTCGCCGAGAAGGTCATCCGCCAGCTCATCCTCCTCGAGGAGGAGAGCGCCGATGAGATCAGGGTCTACATCGACTCCCCCGGCGGAGACGCGGATGCGGGCTTCGCCATCTTCGACATGATGCGTTTCGTGAAGCCGCCCGTTCGCATGATCGGCATGGGGCTGGTCGCCAGCGCGGCCGCCATCATCCTGCTCGCAGCTCCCCGCGAGCGGCGGATCGGCCTGCCCAACTCCCACTACCTCATCCACCAGCCCATGAGCGGCACCCGGGGTGTCGCCACCGAGATCGAAATCCACGCCAAGGAGATCGAGAAGCTGCGGTCGAAGATCAATCGCCTGATCGCCGACGAGACGGGTCAACCGCTCGAGAAGGTCGGCAAGGACACCGACAGGGACTACTGGATGAACGCTGAAGAGGCGGTCGCCTACGGGCTGCTCGCCCGCACCATCCGCACGAGGAGCGAACTGTAGAAGTGGAAACGCCGGACTTTCGCGGGCTTCTCGATCGCTGCCTGAACGAGCTGGATCCGAGGGACCTGCCCGCGGGGGCCCGTCTCTACCGCGGAAAAGTGCGGGACGTCGTCGACCTGGGCGACGAGCTTCTCATCACGACCACCGACAGGATATCCGCCTTCGACAGGGTGCTTACAACCGTGCCCTGCAAAGGCGAGGTGCTCAATACCCTCTCGCTCTTCTGGTTCAGGCAGACGAACGATCTCATCGCGAACACAGTGCGGGAGGAGGTCTCGGCGCGAACGGTGCGCGCGGCCAAGTGCCGCATCCTCCCCATCGAGGTGGTGGTGAGGGGTTTCCTCACCGGCTCCGCGTGGCGCGACTACCAGAAGGGAACGGCCGTCTCGGGGATCCGCCTTGCCCCCGGCATGCGGATGAACCAGAGATTCGACGCTCCCCTGCTCACCCCCTCGACGAAGGAGGAGAAGGGCCTCCACGACAAGCCCATCTCCCGCGCCGAGATCATCGCATCGGGCGTCGTGGAGAAGGCGCTCTGGGAACGGGTCGAGCGGACCTCCCTCGCCCTCTTCCGCCGGGGCAGCGAGATCGCCGCCCGAAACGGGCTCCTTCTCGTCGACACCAAGTACGAGTTCGGGCTTCGCGACGGAGAGCTGCTCCTGGCCGACGAGGTCCACACCCCCGATTCAAGCCGCTACTGGTACGCCGAGGGCTCCGACGAGCTCTTCCGCGGGGGAAAGCCGCAGAGGGAGCTGGACAAGGAGTATCTCCGACAATGGCTGCTCGCCCGGGACTGGAAGGGCGACGGCGCGCCGCCCGACATCCCCGACGAGATCAGGATCGAGGTCGCGCGGAAGTACGTCACGGCCTGGCAGACCATCACGGGGCAGAAGTTCGTCCCCCTCGCCCTCGGCACCGCGGAGGAGGCGGCCCGGGTGAGGAGCGCGATGGACGCCCCCCGGACGTGAGGACGCGACTCCGACCGCTCCCCCTTCTCGTTTTCTTCCTCTTCACGCTCTCGTGCACCGGCGGCATCACGATCATGAGCTACAACGTCGAGAACCTCTTCGACGACGTGGACAACGGAACGGAGTTCCGCGACTACGATCCCGGGAGGGGCGCGTGGGACGCGGAGGCCTTCGCCCTGCGCGTCGACACCATCGCTGAGGTTGTTCGGAAGGCGGTGCCGGGAGGCCCCGATATCCTGCTGCTGCAGGAGGTTGAAAACGAGAATGCCCTCCGCGCGCTTGTCGATGAAGGGCTCGCGGGGATGGGGTACACGCAGGCAGTCATGGTCCCGAAGAAGCGCCTCGCGGCCAATGTCGCGGTGGTGAGCCGGCTGCCGGTCGCCCGGGTGCACGCGTGGCAGGTGGGCGCCTTCGAAAGCAGTCCCATTCGCGACGTGCTTGAGGTCGAGATCGAGACGGGCAGCCACCTCAGCGCTTCAAGCGCCAGAGGCGCCACAGGCGCCATCCTTCACGTGTTCGTCAATCACTGGAAGTCCAAGACGGGCGGTGCGCGCGAAACCGAAATCTCCCGTCTGGAATCTGCGTGGGTGGTGGCCCGAAGGGTACGCGAGATCCTGGCGGCTGACCCTGCCGCCGACGTCGTGATCGCGGGGGATTTCAACGAAAATATGGATGAGTACGCGCGAGCCGGACGGCGCTACATGACCGCGCTTCTGCCGGTCGGCGAAGAAACGCCGGCAGAGGCCGCGCGCAGCAGCCTGTTCCTCGCGTCGAGCGCCCGCGAGCTCGGCATTGTCGAGGACCGGCTCGTGCTGTACGAGCCGTGGTTCGAAATGGCCGAATCCAAACGCGGCTCGTACATGTACCAGAAGGAGTGGCAGACCATGGACCACATGCTCCTCTCTCCCGGCCTCTTTGACGCAAAGGGCTTCTCCTACAGGTGGGGGAGCTTCGCCGCGGTGCGGCTGCCGTTCCTGCTCCTGCCCGACGGGTCGCCGAAGAGATGGACTGGGTTGAAGGGCGCGCGAGGCTTCTCCGACCACCTCCCGCTCGTGGTCACCCTGGAGGTGAGGAACTGAAGCCCCGAATCCGTTGCACCAGCGCACATGCGGCGCTCAGGTGCGCGCAGGTGCTGGGCGCTTGTGCAATCCCCCCGGCTCGTCTATACAATCCCCGTGGAATCCTACACCTCGGAAAAAGAGTACCTCGAGGACGTCGCAACCCGCGCCGCGCTGCCGGAGGGTTTCCGCTGCAGCGTTGCGAGCATGCGGTTCCTGCCTCGCGAACGTGCGATCACCGAGCCCCTCCCGATGAACCTGGCCCTGATCGCCCTCGACGAAGAGACGCCGAGCTTCGCGGGTGTGTTCACGCGAAACCGCTTTCCCGGCGCCCCTGTTCTGATTGGCCGCGAGCGCCTGGCCCGGTCGACGATCCGGGGCGTGCTCGCGAACAACAAGATCTCGAACGTCTGCGCGCCTCAGGGCAGGGAGGACGCGACGCGCCTTCTCGCGAGCCTGGGCGCCCGGCTCGGTGTCCCCGGTGACGCATTCTTTCCGGCCTCGACGGGCATCATCGGCTGGAACCTGCCCGTCGCCGACATGGAGGCCGCGCTCCCCGGGCTCGCCGCCGGACTGGACCCCTCCTCGATCCTCCCCGTTGCGCGCGCCGTCATGACGACCGACTCCTTCCCGAAAGTGAGGCGAGCGCGCGTCGGCAAGGGGAGCATCGTGGGCGTGGCGAAGGGAGCCGGGATGATCGAGCCCAACATGGCGACCCTGCTGTGCTTTCTCTGCACGGATGTCGATGTCGATCGAGAGCGCCTGCGCGAGAGCCTCGCCTGGTGCGTGGAGCGCAGCCTCAACCGCATTTCCATCGACAGCGATCAGAGCACGAGCGACACCGCATTGCTGTTTTCCTCGGGAAAGCGCGGGAAGGCGGACCTCGACGAGTTCCGCGCAGGCCTGCTCGCGGTGCTCTCGGCCCTCGCTGCGGACATCGTGCGCAACGGCGAGGGCGTCGGCCATGTCATGCGGGTGCGCGTCGAGCGGGGGCAGGACGAAGCGGGTGCCGTCGGCGTGGCCAAGGCGATCGTCAACTCGCCCCTGGTGAAGACGGCCGTTCACGGCAATGATCCGAACGTAGGGCGGATCGTCTGCGCGATCGGGGACTACATGGGCAACGCGGGACTCCCGCTGGAGACCGGCTCGGTGCTCGTGCGCTTGGGGGGCATGGAGATCTTCTCCGGCGGGTGCTTCCGTCTGGATGCTCAGAAGGAAGAGAGCCTCTCGAAATACCTTCGACAATGCGCCCTGGAGGCGGGGCGAAAGGGATACCCGCAGCACGACCGCTGCGTAGAAATCGACGTGATCCTCGATGGAGCGGCACCCGCGGTGGAGGTCCTGGGCTCGGACTTGTCCTGTGAATACGTGAAGGAGAACGCGGACTACCGCAGTTAGGAGAGCCTGCTCTATTTTTCCCTGTAGATGATCCTGCCGCGCGTCAGGTCGTACGGAGAGAGGGCAACCTTGACCTTGTCGCCGGGGACGATGCGGATGTAGTGCTTGCGCATCTTCCCGGACAGGTGGGCGAGGATGACATGACCGTTCTCGAGCTCGACCCGAAACATCGTGTTGGGGAGGGACTCCTTGACCTTGCCGTCGACTTCGATGGCCTCTTCTTTAGCCAATAACGCCTCCTTAGCCGGAGAAGTGTAGTGGGAAAGGCATCGGCTGTCAACGGCAGGGAGAGCAGTCCGGGACTGAACGCGTTTTCCGCGATTTGATATTGACAAGTGCCGGCGTTTGTGCGTAGATTGCTACCCCTAAGGGAACTGTCATGGATGAAAACTTCCTCAAGAAGATGAAAGCCGCGCTCGCCACTCTCAAGAAGGACATCCTCCGGAACCTCGCGTCGGAAAGCGAAGACTTCCGGACGATCATCGAGGACATGGATCCGAAGGATCTCGCGGATATCGCAGCGGACGACATCGACAGGAAGACCCTCGAAGCCCTCGGGAGCCAGGAGATCAAGAGACTTCAGCTCATCGAATCCGCAATCGCGCGGATCGAGAACAAGAAATACGGCGTGTGCGCCCGCTGTTCCAAGAAGATCCCGCGGGAGCGCCTGGAGGCGATCCCGTACGCGCTGCTCTGCATCGACTGCAAGTCCTCTGAGGAGCGCCGCACCCGCTGACCCCCCCGCGGGCATGCGCTGCGCCTCATTCCGCCCTATTCAGGTCCTTCCGCTCATCACGATCTTCGTTTGCGGGCGGCGGCAGTTCGTGCGGGCTTTGAAATCCGCTTCGCAGCTGGTCTCTTCACGGCTGGTTTCTTCCGCGCAGGTATCCTCGCAGCCGGCTTCTTCCTCGCAAGTTTCCGCGCGGCCGGCTTCTTCGCCGTAGGTCTTCCGCCAACCGGTTTTTTCGACGCCGTTTTCGTCTGGGCGTGCCTCTTCGGGATGACCTTCTTTGGAGCCAGCTTTTTCAGGACAGGCTTCTTCCTCGATGTTTTCTTCACGAGAGGCTTCTTCCGCGCCGGTTTCTTCCCCGCGAGTTTTGCAGGCACGGTCAACACAGCCGCGGGGGGCCCGGCTTTCTGAAGCTCTTTTCGCGCTTCCTGCGCGGCGACCGCGCGGAAAAAGGCGTTCCCTTTCTTCTCCCGTTCGATCGTCGTGAACGGGCCGTGTCCAGGGAATACGCGCGTTTCGGGGGGGAGAATCATGATGGCCTTCTCGATGCTCTCCCGCAGCTTCTTTTCATTACCGCCGGGCAGGTCTGTCCTCCCCATGCCGTCGAAGAACATCGTATCGCCCGAAAAGAGGATCCCCTCCTTCTCGCTGTAGAAGCAGACGCTTCCCGGCGTGTGCCCAGGGGTCTCCAGCACGACGATGTCCATATTGAAAACCCGATCCCCGGCCCGAAGTCGAACGTCCGCCTTCGGCAAGCCGGGGAACTCGGAGCCGAAGAATCCTATCTCGTCCATGTCGAGGAACTCGAGGCTCTCCCGATGAATGTCCATGCCCCCCGCGCCGAGATACACCCTGTCGGAGCCGTGGATCGCAACGGGCAGGGAGTAGCCGCGCTCTTCGTAGCTCTCCTTCAGCCGCCCGAGGGCTGCCACGTGATCGACGTGGCCATGGGTGAGGGCGATGCCAACCGGGACCATGTTCAGGACGTCCACCCTCGAGGAGATTTCCGCCTCGTCTCCTCCGGGATCGATGATGATGCATTCCTTCTTTGCGCTGGAGTAAATGTAGCAGTTGGTCCTCCAAGGACCTACGACAACACGTTCGACCATGGTATACTGGAGAGTAAAGGATTTGTCACTGTTTATCAATACGACGCGCGCGGGTCCGTCCGCGAAAGGCGCATGATGGAAATATCCCTGCAGTGGGCCCTCCTCCTTGTCATCGGGCTCGCGGGTCTGTTCTATGCCGCCATCCCCGGCATCGGGGCCTTCCTTACGCGCGGCCAGTGGCGCAGGTTCCGCAGGACCATCGTCGATGTGTCCCGCCGCCCCACCGTCAACCCGTCGCGCGTCACGCGCGAGAAGGCGGGATTCCTGGGCTCGTACCGTTTTTTCGGCACTCTCGAGGCGATCCAGGGCGATGAGAGGATCTGGATCACCAACGGCCGCCAGTCGGTCGCCGCCGACCTGAGCGGCCTCTCAGTGTACATCCTCCCCCAGCAGGATGCCCGGCCGGAAAGCGGCAGGGAAACGGAGGTGCGCAGCGTGCCATGGGGCAGGATCTTTTCTCTTCCCGAGGGGACGCCCATCCTCGTGGGCGGCGCGCTATTCTCCGAGGATGGACGGGGAGTGTTCCGCTCTCGGGGCAGAGATCGGCTTCTGGTGGTCATCCACGACTGCCCGCGGGAGAACATCATCCAGCGGGCGACTTGGAGCGGCAGGCACAGGAACGAGTACGTGAACGCCCTCACCCTGCCTTCCCTGGTCACGGGATCTGTGTCCCTCGCGCTGCTGGCCTACAGCCTGCTCGCAGTCCCCGGGAGCAGGATCGCCGCGATCGCGGCGATCAGCGGGAGCATCGCCCCCCTCATCCCGTTCCTTCCACCCGGCTTCCCCCTCTACTTCGCCTACCGGCGGTTCTGGAAACGGGCGCGCATCTTGCGCGCGCAGCGGGACGTCGTCCGGCTGCCCCTGCGGTATTTTCCCGAGGAGCTCGCGGACAATCATCCCGACGACGTCAAGCCGAAGTTGTCGACGCTTCTGCCGGATATGGAGCCGTACATCATGCTGCGGGGGGTGTTGCGCGAAGGAACGGCGTCCATTCTCGAGACGGGCGCGATGGAGATCGGGCTGCCGGCAGCGATGGGGCGAATCGAGCTGGTCCAGCTGAAACGACGAAGGAGGCGGGATGCCGATCGGGGCGAGTGCGTGGTCTTCGGGTCCTACCGCGAGGAGGACGAGGGGATCGTCCTGGCGGCGCCGGAAGACCCGATGGCCCAGCTGATCCTCGTCCCCGGAGATCCGCGATCCCTCGCGCGCGAGTGCAGCCGGGCGGCGAGAAACTTCGAAATGCTCTCGGCACTCCTCATCGGGCTCGACTTCGCCATCAACGCTCCCCTCGTATTCCTAGTGCTCTCGCTCTTGGTCGGCTGACGGCTTCTTGATCGCAGTGAAAAGGTGGATCGCCTTCTCCCTCACCATCGACTTGCGGGCATAGATCGACCGGAGGACCTCCGGAGGAGCGGACTCGACCGTCAGATCGAAACCCGGGTGCAGCGCCACGAGGACCTTCGCCTGGATGTAGTAGTCGAAGAAATCCGTGCCGAAGAACAGCCTGCCGCCGTCCGCAAGCAGCGCGTGCATCAGGCGAAGCCTCTCCATCGTGAAGAACCTCCGCTTGCGGTGACGGCTTCGCGGCCAGGGGTCAGGGAAGTAGATATGGAACGCGCCAACAGACCCCGCGGGGATCCCGCGGAGGTACTGCTCCGCGCTCTCATGGACGATCGTGACATTGGCGAGGCCCCTCTTCTCCGCCTTCTCCCTCGCCTTGAGGCAACGCTTCTTCTTGATATCAATGCCGATGAGGGGCGTGCCGGGCATGCGGCTGCCATACTCTGAGAGAAAATGCCCGTTGCCGCACCCGATCTCAATCTCGACGCCTGAAGCGTCCTCGACGCCTGAAGCGTCTTCGACGCCTGGCTCATCCCGTGGCGTCACTTGGCCTCTTTCTCTTCCTTCTTCTTTGCGTAGTTGACAGTGATCAACCTGCCCTTCAGCTCGGTCCCCGAAAGCCTGGCGATGGCATCGACGGCACGGGCGGCTGCGATATCGACGAAGGAGTACTTGTCGAACACGCGCACGTCCCCGATCTCCCCCGCGTCAATTTGGAGCTTCTCGACAAACAGATCCGTGAGCTCCCTTGCGAATACCCTTCGGTTCCGCCCAATGCTCACGAAGAGCTGTGTGAAACCCGACCTGTCGACGACGGGCCGAGATGGACTGGCCTGCTGCCGCCCAGGACTCTCCCGACGGGTTTCGCCTTTCTGCCGTTCGCCGCGCGCGGGTCGCTGGGCTCCCGCCTGCGCGTCGCTGCGCGACGCGAGCGCTGCCGCCCTGGGGCCGCGGGAAGCCGGCTCGCGCAACACTTCGCGTTGCTGCCGCCCTGGGGGCTCCCGCCTGCGCGCCTCTTCGAGGCGCTCGGGCTGCCCCGCGGCAGGCTCGAAGGGAAGGTGCGCTTTCAGGAGGTACGCGGTGAACCACGACCGCATGAAAAATGGCACGGAGCGCCGGATGGTCGCGCGCAATCGGCCAAGCTCCGCCGGGTCGGCATCATCCCGTATCCGGCCGACGATCCTCCTGATGGAGTCGCCGAGCACCTCCTCATCGCCGGGAACCTCACCGGTTTTCATAGTCACTCCAATCGCTTCCTGCAGTCTGCCGATCTCGCGCTCCTGGCCGCCCGATGTGAGGGCGATGAAGCCCGGTCCGGGTCGGCCGGTCACCCCTGACCTTCCCGCCCCTTCACGCCCACCGCCCGCCGCACGGGCGCCCGGGGCGAGATCGAAGTAGATCACGTGAGACGGCTCGAGCTCCTCCAGCTCGAGCGGCAAGAGCCGGCCGCTCGAGGGGAAAGGGAGGAGCAGGGCATCGATCTCCCTGCGCGCAAAGGCGGCGAAGATCCTCTTGCGGTTCGCCAGTGAAATGTTCGCGGGCGCCGCCTCGACGCGGAGAAGGCTGCGGCGCAGGAGGCGGGCAAGGGCCTCCCCATCGGTGCGGGGCGAATGCAGCACGAGCGCCGCGGAGATCTCCCGGCCAAGAGTGATCCGCGCGAGCGCCTCCGATTTTCGCCCTGCGGCGACCTCGAAGACAAGGAGCTCGGCTTCTCCCCGGTCCTCCTCACGCGCGAGATCCTCCGGCGTGACGAGTACGGGGCGGTGGAGGAGCGCGGTCAGTTCGTCCTGCTCGCCGATCGGCGCCCTGCTGAAAAGGACCGTCTGGGGGCGAGGTGGGAACTTGGCGAAGACGAACTGCGCGTCCTTGGCGAAGTCCTCCCTCTCCCCGCCTTCCGGCGCCTCGATGAACACCGTCTCCAGCGAATCGAAGAGCAGGCTCCCCCTCCGGATGTGGTCGATCACGCGTCCCACCGTTCCGACGATCACCGCAGCTCCCTTCTCCACACGCCGCTGTTCCTTCCGCACATCGTCCGTGTCCCCGAGGGCGAGCAGAAGGGGAGCATCGCGAACGAGACGGGCGAACCGGGTCCAGACACGGGAGACCTTTGCCACATCTGCCGCCGTCGGCACGACGACGAGCGCCTGGACTCCCGCTCCGCCCCCCTTCACACCGACAATCAAGGAGACGACGATGCCCGCGGTCTTCCCCGAGCCCTCGGCGGTCTGGACGACGATGTCCTTCCCCTTCAAGACCAGGGGGACGATCCGCTCCTGGAGGGGGGTGGGCGCGCGGAAGCCCGCCCTGCGGTAGATCTGGAGAAGCTCTGTCTGCGATGGTATTCTTTCGGGATGCATCTCTTTTTTCCGAGGATAGTGGATTGCGCCGAGGGTGTCAAGGAAGGAGGCCGGAGATGAGGAAAATGGCGGTTCTCGCGCTGCTCGCCGCTTCCCTCGTGGGAGCATCTACGCGGGCAGATGTCTTCCGCTTCGGCTACACGAAGGGGGAAAAGTACCGCATCCTCTCGACGGTCCATGAAAGCGTCGTGGTGAACGGCCGCTTCTCGCACGAAGCGGACATCCTGAATAAGATCGCCGTGGAGGTCACCGATGCCCGGGGGGAGGCTGGGCTGCACTCCGCGCTGTTCCAGACCTCCGAGCGCGCCTACGGCTCGCTTTCGACCTACGCGTGGAACGAGGACTACGCCTCGACGTTCTGGCGGGACGGGAGAGGGGCGTACACCATCGCCCCCTCGTTCTTCATGCCCGTCGTGCGCGACGTCCCGCTGTTTCCCGAGGGCGACATCCACGTCGGTGACACGTGGGTGGGACAGGGACACGAGGCGCACGACTTGCGCAGAAGCTTCGGCGTGGAGCAGCCTTTCCGCTATCCCATCACGGTGAGCTACGCGTACCTGCGCGACGAGACGCGAGACGGAATCGCGTGCGCCGTGTTCAGCATCTCGTATACGGTCTTCCACAAGGTCGCCGCGGCCCCCCGCACGACCAACACATACCCGGTGCGAATCGTCGGGCGCTCAGAGCAGACCTACTGGTGGGACATCGCCAACCGCCGGCCCCTGTACGACGAGGAGGAGTTCGATTTCATCTTCACCCTCGCCTCGGGGGACGAGGTGGAGTACAGGGGAGAGGCGCGCGGAGAGCTCATCGAGGCGGCGCCTCTGGACAGGCAGAAGGTCGCCGAAGAGATCGGCGGCGAGATCAGGAGGCAGGGCCTGGAGGAAGTCACCGTCAAGGCGGATCCGCAGGGCGTGACGATCACCATGGAGAACGTGAGCTTCCCGCCCAACTCTGATGAGCTCATGCCGCGCGAGCAGGAAAAGCTCAGACGGATCGCGCAGATCCTCGGGAAGTACCCGGATCGCGACATCCTCGTCACCGGTCACACGGCCCGCGCGCGCGGGTACACGGAGCAGGACTACCAGACCCTGTCCGAGCAGAGGGCCGGCGCGGTGGGAGACTTCCTGCTCTCGCTCGGCGCCCGCAGGCCCGAGCAGATGACGATGCGGGGCATGGGCGCCCGGGCGCCCATCGGAGACAATGCCACCGAAGAGGGGATGAGAAAGAATCGCCGGGTCGAGATCACGATCTTGGAGAACTGACGGTCCGCGCGGAATCCCCGACGGCGCTGCCCAGGTCCCAGAAGGCTTTCACGACGGGCGAGGCGAGCCTGCGCGAGTGGACGCACAGACCCACCACGTAGGGCTCGAGGCCGGGAGCAACGTCGAGCACTCTCACCTCGCCTCTCTGCGCGAAGCGCTCGAGCACGATCCGGGGGACGATTCCCACCCCACAGCCCAACCGGACCATTGAGACGATCGCTTCGTGGCCCGAAACCTCGGCGTAGATGTTCGGACGGATCCTCCGCGAGCGAAACCACGCATCGGCGCGCCTGCGCGAAAGCCCTGTCGCGGAAAGGACCATGGGAACCCGAGCCCATGGGATGGAAGGCCGCTTCACGAGATCAGCCGCCTCGCAGGAAACCGCCGGCGCGATGAACAGCAGGGGCGAGACGGCGACGGGGCTGAAACGAAGCCCGCGAGGAAGTGAATCGGGGCGGGCCGCGACTGTGATGTCGGCCATGCCGCTCTGCACGCGCTCCACCGCTTCAGCGGGGTCCCCTGTCGCCAGGCGGATGTGGACTCCGGGGTGAGCAGTGCGGAAGCCGCGCACGAGATCCGAGAGCACCGTGTAGGAGGCTGCGACCGAGCAGTAGATGCTGATCTCGCCGCGCAGAGCCTCGCGGCCCGCGGAGAGGGAGCTCTGCAGCCCCTGCCAACCCTCCAGCACCTCCCGGGCAAAGGCGCGAAACCTTTCCCCCGCGGGGGTGAGAGCCACGGCGCGGTTGTCGCGGATGAGGAGGCGTTCGCCCGCTTCCTGCTCCAGCCGCTGGATCGTCCGGCTGAGAGCGGAGGTGCTGAGGTTCGCCTCCCGGGCCGCCTTCCCGAAGTGCAAGGCGGAAGCCAGGCTCAGGAAGGCGCGCAGCGCATGCAGATCCACTCTGTGCCCCTTTCTCCATCTTCTTTATTGCGTATCACGCAACACAATATAGCAAAAATATCACTTTCATCAACGTGCGGAATACTGCATACTGTCCCTGGCAAGGAGGGAGCAGATGGCACAGATCGATTTCGGGGGGGTTCGCGAGGACGTGGTCACCCGCGACGAGTTCACGCTGAAGAAGGCGCGGGAGGTCCTCAAGAACGAGGTGATCGCCGTCATCGGGTACGGCGTGCAGGGTCCGGCCCAGTCGCTGAACATGCGCGACAACGGCTTCAAGGTCATCATCGGCCAGGCGCCCGAGTTCAAGCGGGAATGGGACAAGGCGGTGAAGGACGGCTGGGTGCCCGGCGCGACCCTCTTCCCCATCCAAGAGGCTGCGAGGAAGGCAACCGTCATCCAGTACCTCGTCTCCGACGCGGCGCAGAAGATGGTCTGGCCCGTGCTCAAGGGCTGCCTGAAGAAAGGCGACGCTCTGTACTTCTCGCACGGCTTCTCCATCGTGTACAAGGAGCAGACGGGGGTCGTCCCGCCGCCCGACGTCGACGTCATCCTCGTTGCGCCGAAGGGATCGGGGGCGAGCGTTCGCGCGAACTTCCTCGCAAAAAGCGGGATCAATTCGAGCTACGCAGTGTTCCAGGACGCGACGGGCAGGGCGGTCGAGAGGACCCTCGCGCTAGGCATCGCCATCGGCTCGGGGTACCTGTTCCCCACCACCTTCGCGCAGGAGGTGTACAGCGATCTCACGGGAGAGCGCGGCGTGCTGATGGGCGCCCTGGCGGGCGTCATGGAAGCTCAGTACGACGTGCTGCGGGAGAACGGTCACTCGCCCAGCGAGGCGTTCAACGAGACGGTGGAGGAGCTCACACAGAGCCTCATCCGCCTGGTGGCCGAGAACGGCATGGACTGGATGTACGCCAATTGCTCGACGACCGCCCAGCGCGGGGCCCTGGACTGGAAGCCGCGGTTCAAAGCCGCCGTCGCTCCCGTCTTCCACGACCTGTACAAGTCGGTCCGGGACGGGACTGAGACGGGCATCGTGCTCGCGAAGAACAGCGCGCCCGACTACCGCGAGAAGCTCGAGGCAGAGCTAAAGGAGATCCGCGACTCCGAGATGTGGAGGGCGGGGGCCGCCGTTCGCTCGCTTCGGCCCGAGAACTGGAAGAAGTAGCTGGAAGAAGTAGAAGGAGGTCTCCCATGGGAGTGCCCCTGAGAAGCTCGGTCACCTTCGAAGGACGACGGATGGCCGGCGCCCGCAGCCTCTGGCGTGCCAACGGCATGTCGGATGCGATGATCGGCAGGCCGATCATCGCCGTCGTGAACTCCTTCACGCAACTGGTCCCGGGTCACGTGCACCTGCACGACATCGGCCAGCGGGTGAAGGCCTGGATCGAGGCGCGAGGGTGCTTTGCCGCGGAGTTCGACACGATCGCGATCGACGACGGCATCGCCATGGGGCACGATGGGATGTTGTACTCCCTTCCCTCCCGGGAGCTCATCGCCGACAGCGTCGAGTATATGGCCAACGCCCACAGGGTGGACGCCATGATCTGCATCTCAAACTGCGACAAGATCACGCCGGGGATGCTCATGGCCGCGATGCGGCTGAACATCCCCGCGATCTTCGTCTCCGGCGGCCCCATGGAAGCGGGGAGGTGGGACGAGAAGGGCTGCGACCTCGTCGACGCGATGGTGGCAGGGGGAGACCCGGCCGTCTCGGACGAGGACCTTGCGGCGATCGAGGCCGCCGCATGCCCTACGTGTGGGAGCTGCTCGGGCATGTTCACAGCAAACTCGATGAACTGCCTGAACGAGGCGCTGGGAATGGCGCTGCCGGGCAACGGCACTGTCGTGGCCACGCACGAGAGCCGGCTCAGGCTCTTCGAGAAGGCTGCCGCGAGGATCGTCGAGATGGCCGACCGATACTACGGCGCGGGCGATGAGTCGGTGCTGCCGCGCTCGATCGCCTCCCGTTCCGCGTTCCTCAACGCCATGACTCTGGACATCGCGATGGGAGGCTCGACAAACACGGTGCTCCATCTCCTCGCGATCGCCCGCGAGGCGAAGGTCGACTTCACGATGGCGGACATCGACAGACTGTCCCGCAGGGTCCCCTGCCTCTGCAAAGTCGCGCCCAGCTCGAGTGACCACGTGGAGGACGTGAACAGGGCGGGCGGGATCCACGGCATCCTCGCAGAGCTCGCGCGGGGCGGGCTGCTCGACGCCTCGGTGAAGCGCGCGGACGGGCTCTCGCTGAAACAGGCGCTCGATGCCTGGGACATCCGTTCTCCCGCGGTCACCGCGGAGGCCCTCGCTGTGTACCGAAGCGCGCCGGGCGGGCGGCGGAACCTCGTGCTGGGCTCGCAAAGAAAGTCCTACCCCGAGCTGGACGCTGACCGGGAGAAGGGGTGCATCCGCGACATCGCTCACTGCCACTATCCGGATGGAGGGCTCGCTGTCCTGTTCGGCAACATGGCGGAGCGGGGCTGCATCGTGAAGACCGCGGGCGTGGATCCCTCGTGCCACAGGTTCCGCGGCCCTGCCCGTGTGTACTTCTCGCAGGAGAGCGCCTGCGACGGCATCCTCGGCGGAGAGGTGAAACCAGGGGACGTGGTGATCATCCGCTACGAGGGCCCCCGAGGAGGTCCCGGCATGCAGGAGATGCTCTACCCAACCTCGTATATCAAAAGCCGGCACCTCGGCACGAAATGCGCGCTGATCACCGATGGACGGTTTTCCGGAGGAACATCGGGACTCTCCATCGGCCATGTCTCCCCTGAGGCTGCCGAGGGGGGCGCTCTCGCTCTGGTGCGCGACGGGGACATCGTCTCGATCGACATTCCAGCACGCTCGATCGGCGTCGAGCTGTCCGCCGAGGAGCTCGCCAAGCGCCGCCGGGAGGAGCAAGCCCGGGGGAAGGAGGCTTTCACGCCGCGGGGGCGCGGCAGAGAGGTGTCGGAGGCGCTGAAGATCTACGCCCTGCTCGCCTCATCCGCCGACACGGGAGCAGTGCGCAGGCTTCCCTAGCGGCGGCCTTCGGCGCGCCCGCGGCGCCCCTCGGGCCCTCGTGGATGGGCAGTGGCACACGTTCTCGGTGACTGTGCGCTACCGTCTCTCGAGCGTCGGGCAGGGTGAGCTTTCTGTCGGATTCAACAACGGGGATGCGAGCGACGTTTTCGAGATGGCAACGAGTCAGAACCTCATCATGGAGAAAGGAACCGGCGAGCACACATTCTCCGTTCGCGCAATGGCAAAAAACTTGGGAGGGGTGACTCCTTTCCAGGTCATCGTCACGCTCTCGGAGTATCCCCACGCGTCCAGTTGGAAAAGCCTGGATTCCGACAAAGGGAATCTGCATTTCTGAAGCAGAAGCGCAGCGGATACTGCTCGAGGGTCGTCCGAATCCCTAGTCGGAATTCCTCTCGTTCTAGGGTCGCACCTCGTAGAAATGGCATATGCCGCCGAGCTGCTCATGCGCGCTGATCTGGAGCATCCTCGCGCCGGAAAACCTGTCCGCGGTTGCTGCCAAGGCGATGGCCGATGAGCCGGGAGAGGTTTTCGTGTCCGCCATCAGCTGCGCGGAAATCGCCTGTGCGGTGGAACAAGGACGGCTCGTGCTCGACCGGCACTGGAAGCTCTGGTTTCGCCACTTTGTCGAGGCGAACGGTTGGCAGATCGCCGATGTTGATCTGAAGATCGCAGAGGAATCCTACTCGCTCCCCGAGTGCCGACTGAGAGATCCTGCCGATCGGATCATCATCGCAACCGCTCGCATCCACCGATGCCCGCTCGTCACCGCGGACAGGCGGATGCTGGAGTACCCGCATGTGGATACCGTATGGTGAGGGCGGCACCCCTTGTGGAAGGAGTGGGCCCTACTCTCCCCTCTCAAGCCAGAAGCCTTTGCGAACTGTGAGCGTCTCGCCGTCCCACTGAACCGTTCCCTCGTCCCGAAGCTTCAGCAACAGCCGCGAGAGGGTCTCGGGGAGCGCATCGATGGCAGCGGCCACCTCACGCTTGGAGATGTCGATGCGGTACTCCTCCCTCTCGCCGTAGCCGTCCCGCAAAAAATGGAAGAATCTCTCCTCCACGTCGAGAGCCGACAGGCGGAAGATCTGCTCGGCGAGGTAGCGCTGCTTGGCGAGGAGCAGGGAGATGAAGTCGTTGCGGAACCCCTCCTCCACGAGGAGGCAGTGGAACTGCTTCTTCGGCAGCAGGTAGACCTGGGTCGGAACGAGCGCCCGGGCGCTGACGGGGTAGCGGTCGCGCTCGAAGAGGACGGTCTCGCCGAAGATCTCCGTCGCGCGAAGGAGCTTGATCACGACCTCCTTGCCGTCGGGGGATGTTTTGAAAAGCTGGATCGCCCCCTGCGCGAGGAGGAACATCGAGTGGCCGCTGTCCCCTTCGAGGAAGAGGGTCTCTCGCTTGGCGAGGACCTTGGGAATGCAGATCGCGACGATCGCCTTCTTGCTCGCCGGGGACGCCGCACGGAAGAAATCCGACTCGTCGAGGAGCCTGGCGATATCCATCCCGATAGGGGTACTCCGGCGCCTTGATCCACGTCAAGGACCGCCTGCGCTGAACCATGTACGTTCGTGCCATGAGCATCAGGAAAATCATCACGATCGACGAGGGAAAGTGCAATGGCTGCGGCCTGTGCATCCCCAACTGCCCCGAGGGCGCGCTGCAGGTGATCGACGGCAAGGTGCGCCTCGTGAGCGACCTGTTCTGCGACGGGCTGGGCGCCTGCATCGGGTACTGCCCCGAAGGCGCGATCGCCGTCGTCGAGCGGGAGGCGGAGCCGTACGACGAGAGGAAGGTGATGGCGAACATCGCACGTCAGGGGGCGAACACCATCCGGGCCCACCTCGAGCACCTGCGTTCGCATGGCGAGGAGGGCCTGCTCGCTCAGGCCGTTGGGTACCTGACCGAGAACGGCGTCCTGGTGCCGGCCGACGCCGAGCCGGCGCGCGCGCCCGAATGCTGCGGCCAGAAGGCTGCCGACATGGCCGCGGATGACTCACCAACGAAATCGGAGCTCGCCAACTGGCCCGTGCAGCTGCACCTCCTCTCCCCCATGGCGCCGAGCTTCAGGGGAAAAGATGTGCTTCTCAGCGCGGACTGCGTCGCCTTTGCGGTTGGCGCGTTCCACCAATCGCTGCTCGCGGGCAAGTCGCTCGCGATCGCCTGCCCGAAGCTGGATGAGGGGGCCGAAGTCTACCGGGAGAAGATCACGGCGCTCATCGACCACGCGCAGATCGCCTCCCTCACCGTGGCGATGATGGAGGTGCCGTGCTGCCGGGGCCTGCTGAAGATCGTGCAGGATGCCCGCGCGAAAGCGCACCGCACGGTTCCGGTGAAAGCGGTCACGATCGCGATCAAGGACGGCTCGGTGCTCGCCGAGCAGGCGGTCTAGGCCCGGCGCGTGGCGATGGCCACCAGATCGCTGGTCCCCGGCGCGTCGAAAGCCGCGCGGGAATAATCCCCGAAGACCTCGACCGACGGAAATCCCGCAACCCCCAACGCGCGCTCGAGCGCCTCGCGGGTGATGGCGCGCAGAGGCGTGGTCTGCAGCGAGTGGCTCCACGCGCCGCCCCGCTTCTTCAGGGTGAGGATCGAGAAGTCGAGGCTTTCGCCTCCGCGCGGCTCGGTCATTCGGACGAAAAGCGTCTCCCCATCCGCCTCCTGGCGCGCGTTGAGGTGAACCGACCGCCCCGAATCACGCAGGACCCGATCGTAGTTCCTGTTCTGCACCACGAGGATCCCCCCCGGCACCAGCACCGCGGCAAAATCCGCGAGTGCGCCGACGAGGGCGTCGTGCTGCAGAAGGTGGGGCAGGGAGTTGCCGAGGCAGGTCACCGCGTCGAAGCTCCCCGGGAAGCTGCGCGCGAGCTCGCCGAAGCCGGCCACGCGAAGGTCGATCTCCACACCCGCCCGCCGGACGTTCTCCCGCGCCCTGTCGACCATGACGGGGCTCACGTCCGCGGCGGCGCAACGCCGCCCCTGCCGCGCGAAAGCGATCGCATGCATGCCCGTGCCGCACGCGGCATCGAGCACGCGCGCGACCCGGTTCGCGTCGAACAGGCCGCGGAAGAACTCCTCCTCCCGGTTCAGCCTCGCCTCCCAGGCGACCATGAGGTCGTAGCGGTCGCCCAGCTCGTCGTAGAACTCGCGCGCATCCACCCCGCGCACCCTCCCGCCGCCGGCCTTTGACTCCCGCAGCCCCTTCATCCTATCCTCTCCTGCAAGGGAGGATCAATGAGCAGCCTGGTCTGGGTCGAGCTGGACGAACGCGCCCCCGCGGACAACCTGAGCGAGCTGCGCAGGGGCAGCGCGCCCGGAACCCTCGCCTGCGCCGTGGTGAAAGCCAATGCCTACGGCCACGGCGTGCGCCAGATCGCCCCGCTGCTGCCGTCGGCGGACTGGTTCGCAGTGAGCTCGCTGGAGGAGGGGCTGGAGCTGCGCGACCTCGGCATCACGCGGCCGATCGTCGTCCTCGGATACGTAGCCCTCGGCGACCTGGCGGCAGCGGTGGAAGCCGACCTCTCCCTCACGGTCTACAATCGCGAGACCGTCGAGAAGATCGCTTCCCTCCCCTCCCCTCCACGGCCGGCCCGGCTCCACGTCAAGGTCGAGACGGGGACGGGACGGCAGGGAGTGCTGCCGGAGAACCTCGAGGCATTCGTGCGGCTCGTGAAGGACACGCCCAATGCCCGGCTGGAGGGGCTCTCGACGCATTTCGCCAATATCGAGGACACGCTGAACCATGCCTACGCGGAGGAGCAGCTTGAGCGGTTCGCCGCCGCCCTTGCCCTCGTGGAGCGGGTCGCCGAGCGCCCCCCCATCGTTCACGCCGCGTGCACGGCCGCCGCGCTCCTTTTTCCGAAGACTCACTTCACGATGCTGCGCGTCGGCATCGGTCTGTACGGCCTGTGGCCGTCGCGCGAAACGTTCCTGTCGGCCCGAGAGCAGGGAGCCGTGCCGAAACTGACGCCCGTGCTGTCGTGGAAGACGCGCCTCGTCCAGGTCAAGTCGCTGCCGGAGGGCAGCTTCATCGGATACGGCTGCTCGTTTCGCGCCACGCGCAGGACTACCGTTGGGATCCTCCCGGTGGGGTATGCCGACGGGTACGACAGGGCGCTGGGGAACAGGGGGCACGTCCTGGTTCGAGGCAGGCGCGCGCCCATCGTCGGAAGGATATGCATGAACCTCACCATGATCGACCTGACCGACGTGCCGGGCGCCCGGCTCGAAGACGAGGTCGTTCTACTGGGAAAGAGCGGTGCGGAGTCGATCAACGCGGAGACGATGGCGGAATGGGCGGGAACGATCAACTACGAGGTCGTGAGCAGGATCAGCCCGCTCCTTCCGAGGACGGTCGTGAATCGGCGGTGACGAGCTCTCCGTAGAGCTTCTCCGCGCACTCCGGGCATATGCCGTGGCTGATGAGGGCCTGCGCCTCATTCGTGACCGTGCCGAGGAAGCGGATCACCTTCTTGCACTCGGCGCAGATACAGATGAGGCCCTCTCGTCTGTCCACTTTATCCACTTTCCCCTCCCAGTACAGGTTGAGTATGCGGCATGCCCCAGTCGATGTCAATCTTTTTTTCATTGGAGGACTACCATCACCACCCCAGCTGCCAGAGATAGCCGCAGGCATTGCAGGCGTACCAGACCAGCGACAGCGTGCGGGAGTACTGGCTCACCCGGCTGCTCGCGCAGCGGGGGCAATTCTTCGACCTATGGCGCGGCGCCCCGCGCGGTTCCCCGCAGCAACCCGACATGCATCCCTCTGAACCAGAGTATCGGCAGAATCGGGGGGCGGCTGCACGGGCCGCGCTATAGGGCTCTCGCCCTAAGGCGTATTTCCCCTTTCGGCGACCGCATGGAAGCTGCGGAAGATTTCGTCGGTCACCTCCCCGACCCCCTTCCGTCTATTCGCTCTGTACGCGCCCCAATGCGGGGAAACGGCAATGGGCTCGTTGACGATGATCCGCGCGGTCTTCTTGAAGGGATTCTTGTGGCCTGAGAGGTTCCCGCCCTCCAGGCGGTTGATGACATCCCGTATGTTGAGGACCGACTCCACGAACCTGTCGATCCCCGAGTCGGGTCGCAGGTAGTCGGCGCGGATGTACTCCAGCACGTCGACCAGCTCCATGTGCCGCAGCCGCAGCCACGATTCCACCGCGATCCTGTCGGCGAGGACCCGCTCGAGCGGCGGGACGCGCGACAGATCTTCGATGTCTTCGCGGAACATCCAAGCCAGGCCGGAATAGCGGACAGCGAACACGCGCGAAACAAAGTCCCCCTTCGGCGCCAGACCGAAGAAACTCTCCGCCGCGCGAAGCGCAGCGTCGCAGACCCCCGCGATGCGCTCCTGCAGCTCCTGCGTTCCCCCCTCTTCCCTCGGCGCCGGAAAGCGCGCCCCGTAGAACCGGGTGTAGAAAGTCTCCGCGGTCTCGACGAGTCGGCGGGCAACCCGCATGATCCGCACGTACAGCTTTTCGCGGGACGCGGCGTCAGGCTCCCGCGCCTGCCGGCCCCCGCGCGCCAGAGCGAGCCCCTCCAGCAGGGGCAGCCCGCACTCCGACTCCATGTCGCGGACGATTCGCTTAAGCCCGGGCCAATCCTGGTCCCGGTAGTGGTAGCTCGTGCAGACCGGCGCGATCATCACCTCCTCGTTCCTTCCCTGCTTCTTCAGATCCTCGAGGCACCAGAATGCAAGCTGGGCGGTGCCGGGCTCCAGGGCAGCCACGCGCTCGGCGTGGTAGGTGACCTGGCCTTCGGGAGCGAGCACGAGGGGGTGCTCCTTGTCCGTCATGTAGCGGCGCAGGGTGTTGATGCTCTGCGAGTCGTACTTGCCCGGAAAGACGGAGATGCCGCCCGTATTGGGAAGAAACCATTCGAGGTACTTTCCACCCCACTCCGGCACGTCTCGGCCGTACAGGAAGTGACACCGGGGCCGCGCGCGCAGCGGAATGCCGAGGTGCCGCGCCTCTCGGTCGACGATCGAGCATAGCAGGCGGCCGATGAGACCGGGATCCTCCTCTCCGGGATGCCGGAAGGCGACGATGAGCCGGATCGATCCGTCCTGAAGCTGCCTGTACAGCCGGACTAGTCTGTCGAGATTGTGGGCCTCGATCCGCCGAATGTGCAGGAGCAGTTTCGTGTAGATCCATGAGACAAGAGGAGCTACCGGGAAAAGCTTCGGCTTCTCGGCGGGAGGGATGAAGCGCAGGCCCGGACGGGCGCCATCGGGTATCGCGAGCATGACGGACATTCTATCATAGCCCTGGGCGCGCTCAAACGAAAAAATGAGGCGCGCCGTTATCGGCGCGCCTCTCGATCGCTCACGCCCCGCGCGGGGCGCCTCGGCCTATGGAGCCGAATCCTTGAACAGCTTGTTGGCCTGCACATCCAGGGCGGCGAGAGTCTCGTCGATGTCCGCGCCGTCGAGGATCCTGCTGTAGGCGGCGTTGATCGCGTCGCGCACGAGGTCGTAGCCGGCATACGGAGGCTCGGCTCGGAGGGTCGCCGTCTTCAGGAGGTTCCAGGCGATGGCGAAGTTCTTGTTCTGGTCCAGAAGGTCCTTGATGAGGGGCTCTGCGGCCCTCCTCACGGGGAAGTACAGCGAGTACTTGGTCCACTGCGCCTGCTGCTTCGGCTCGGAGAACCACTTGATGAACAGCCACGCGGCCAGCTGCTTCTGGGGGGTGGTCTTCGGGACGCTCACGCTGGCGCCGTACAGGTCGAGCGCCGGTATGCCGCTGGCGAGCACCTGGGGAATCGGCGCGATGACCCATTCGAAGGGCCCGCTCTTGCCCGACTTCACCGCGGCCTCATAGGAGGTGAGCCCCGAGGTGGAGCCCGTCGTGAAAGCGCACAGGCCGTTTCCGAAATCCGTCTGGTCGTCGGACTTCTTGGAGATCTTGCGGGCGGCGCCGCTCACCACGAGCCCGCGCATGTAGGCCATGGTGGCCTTCATCTGCCGGGTGTTGAGGTCGTAGCCCGAGCCGTCAGCGAGGGCGATCCCTCCACCGCGGGAGATCAGGAATGCGAAGATGTGGGAGGCATCGAGGTTATCCAGCGCGTAACCGTAGGTTCCCTTCTCGGCGTTGGTCACCTTCCCACAGGCCGCCGCGAACTCGTCCCAGCTCTTCGGGGGAGCGGTGATGCCCACGCTCTTGAGAAGGGTCATATTGCAGTACATGACCTCGATCGACCTGTTGGGCGGGAAGCCCAGGCGCTTGCCGCCGAACTGGGCGTTCACGTCCTGGCTGATGAATCCCTTGAAGAAATCGTCCAGCTCCTTGCCCAGACCCCACTTGGGATTGTTCACGTACGGGTTCAGGTCGGCCAGTGCGTCGCTCACCGCGTAGGTGGCGGACTGGTTCTGGTAGGCGACGACGAGCTCGGGCGGGTTCTTCGCCGCGATCGACGCGATCATCTTGTTGTAGATCTGGTCGTAGGGCCCCGCGTACTCGCCCTTCACTGTGATGTTCCACTCGTTCGACTTGTTGAAGTCATCCAGCATCGACTTCATCTGCGTGTCGCGGTCTTTCGAGTGCTGGTACCAGAAGGTGATGGTCTGCCCCGAGGGGTCGACCCCTGCCAGATCCTTGCCCTGGCCGAAAACGAGAAGCGGCAGAAGCAGGATCGCGAGAACAAGTGGCGCCCTCTTCATATCTCCTCCTCGAACGAAAGTGTTACGCTATGGGGGTTCGCCCGTGCGGACCTCTCGCACTATGGGACCCGGTATCACCCCTTGATGCCACTCCTCGCGATCGCCTCGGTGAACTGCTTCTGAGCCACGAAGTACAGCAGGAGCACGGGCAGCACGGCGATCATCGCGCCCGCCATCCGCAGCTGGTTCTCGGGTCCCGCGTCCGTGATGAAGGTCGTGAGGCCGACGGTGATCGGTCTCCAGCGGGGACTGCTCGTCGCCACCAGGGGCCACTGCAGCGAGTTCCACGACCCGATGAAGGCGAGGAAGGCGACGGTGAAGAGGGGGGCTTGCGAGAGGGGCAGCATGATGGAAACGAGCGCCCGGACGTGGCCGGCTCCGTCGATGCGGGAGCTTTCCAGCAGCTCCGTGGGCAGCTGGGCGAAAAACTGGCGCAGGAGGAAGATGGAGAAGGCGCTGGCCATGAAGGGAACCGTGAGGCCCGCCAGCCTGTCGTACCAGCCCAACCGGGTGATCGTGATGAAGTTGGGCACCAGGTACACGCTCTCGGGGATGATCAGGGTGGCGAGCAGAACGGCGAACAGGACCCTCGAACCGAAGAAGCGGATCTTCGCGAAAGCATACGCGGCGAGCGAGGAGGTGAACAGCACTCCCGCCATGGTGAGCGCGGCGGTGAGCACGCTGTTGCGGAAGTACAGGCCGAAGCTCGCGCGCGTCCATGCGAAGAGGTAGTTCACCCACTGGGGCGAGGCGGGCCAGAACTCGGGGTGGAAGGGGATCGGGCTCACCCGGGTGATGGTCTCCGCGACGGTTTTCAGGGACGTGCTTGCCATGAACAGAAAGGGCATGACCGCCACGAACGCACCGAGGAGGAGCAGCACGTACAGGCATGCCCGGCCCCAGGAGAGCCCCCGCCGGGCGGGCCCAGGGCGCCGGGCCGGCCTAATCGCCATAGCTCACTCCCTTCTGGAGGGTCCGCTGCTGGAGGATCGTAAGCCCCACGACGATGGCGAACAGCAGGATGGACATCGCTGAGGCATAGCCGAGGCGCGCCTTTCGGAAGAACGTGAAGAAGATCGAGACGCTGAGCGGGTCCACGGTGCCAGAAGCAGCGGGATGGCGCAGCACGTAGATATGGGTGAAGGCCTTGAACGTGCCGATGACGCCCAGCAGCGTCAGGAAGTACGTCGTCGGTGAAAGGAGGGGAATGGTGATCGAGAAGAAGCTGCGGACCCTGCCGGCCCCGTCGACCTCCGCGGCCTCGTAGAGCTGCCGGGGAATGGCGGATAAGCCGTTGAGGTAGATGAGGGCATAGTAGCCGATGAAGACCCAGAGACTGTAGAAGATGATCGACACCAGGGCCAGGCTCGGGCCTTGCGCCCACTGCAGCCAGTAGGAGGGCACGACCCCCGCGCCGGCAGAGCGGGGAATGGACCCGAGGAGAAGCGGGATGATGCCCTTGGGCTCCTGCAGCCACTGCAGCGGCTTGCCGCCGAAGAGCAGGAGCAGCTGGTTCGCGAAGGAGTCTGGCCGAAGCGAGAACAGCAGCTCGAAGACCGCCGCCGAGGCCACGGCCGGGGAAATGTACGGGAGGAGATACACGACCCTGAAGGCCTGTTGGCCCCGGATCCTGCGCGTGAGCGCCACGGCGAGCAGCATTCCCGCCACGAGCTGCAGGGGGACCGTGCCGATCGAGTACAAGATCGTGACTCGCAGGGCGTCGAATATCTCCTTGTCGCCGCCGGCGACAAGGCCGGGCAAAGAAAAGGCGAGAGCTGCGAGGGAGGCGACGAGCACAACCAGACCCGCCGCGAGGGCGAAGCCCCCTGCGCGGGAGCGCCTGCGGCGGATGAGGAGCCCCGCAAGAATGAAGCCGGCGATCGAGGCGAGCACGGCGAGCAGCGGGAGGACGTTCGCGCCAAAGATCTCCGCGTAGTTGCCCAGCCCGAGGAAGGCGACCTTCCCGCCGGGCCTCCACTTGAAGAGGCTGACGTACAGGGTGAAGAACACGGGAAAAATGCCGAATACACCGATGACCGCGAGCGATGGGACGATAAAAAGGTATGCCGTCAGGCTTTCGTGGAGAGCGCAGCCCGACGAGCGAACGCGAACCCTGCGGGGCGGATGATCCATTCTGTGTGCCCCATGATAGGTGGAGCCCCGAGCCCCGTCAAGGGCGCTGCGGAAGAGCGTCTCGCCGCGGCGCTGGACAAATCGGGCGGTTTCCAGTAGATTCGGGCCAGATTGCCGCAGCGGCGCCGTACCCAAGTGGTAAGGGGGAGGTCTGCAAAACCTTCATGCATCGGTTCAATTCCGATCGGCGCCTCTCTCCTCCCTCTCCCTGTGCCGCCGGTAGAGAAGATACGCGACGAGCACTAGGGAGTTCGTGAACTCGCCCGTGCCGATCCTTTCGTCGAGCTCCTCCGCGCTCACCTCGCGTCTTTCGATGGCCTCCAGATCGTCCAGGTCGGTCTCGCCGGCATGACCGACGTCCTCAGCCAGGTAGGTGTAGCACCAGTTCGTCATGAAGGCGGGGCTCGGAGCGGTTTTCCCGATCAGGGTGAGCCTGCCCGCCGTGAAGCCCGTCTCCTCCCGAAGCTCGCGCGCGGCCGTGTCGAGCGGACCCTCGCCTGGGTCGACGAGACCCGCGGGGAACTCCGTCGTGATGATGCCCGCCCCGTGGCGATACTGGCGAACCATCAGGAATCGCTCTTCGCCGACCGGCCCGCGCACCAGCGGCACAACATTGACCCAGTCAGGCGTCTCGATCAGGCAGAACTCGCCGCTCGCCCCGGACGGTGAAACCCGCGTGGCCGCGAAAATGTCGAAGACCGAGAGCGTCGCCAGACGTCTTCTCTGCCGCTCCCGCCAAAGCAGATGATCGTCCGTTCCCGGGGGATTCTTCATGGCGCTCCGCCCTTCGCGCGCCTCCGCGGCGTTCGCGCGCGAAGCTCGCGGATCGTCGCGCGGTAGACCTCCACGAGCATCCCCGCGGTCTTCTCCAGCGTGTACCCGCGCGAGGTGCGCACCGCCCAGCGGGAGGCCTTCTCCCGTACAGCGCGGTCGCGCACCAGCGGGAGCGCGCGCTGCGCGAACCGGGCGGGGCTCTGCGGCTCGACGAGGACTCCGCTCCTCCCGTCGACGACGAACCGCTCATACGCCTCATCCTTCAAGGCGACGACGGGCAGCCCGCTCGCGAGCGCTTCGAGGATCACCAAACCCTGGGACTCGACAACGGACGGAAAAACGAACAGATCGGCAGCCTGGTAGTACGCGGCGACTTCCTCGTGGGGAACGAGTCCCGCGAAGTCCGTCCGCGACGCGATGCCCAGCTTCCTCGTCCTCTTCTCGAGTGAATCGCGGTAGTTTCCCTCCCCGACCAGCAGGAGGCGCGAGCCCGGCGCCACCCGCGCGATCCTTCGAAAAGCTTCCAGAAGGAAGTCGAGGTTCTTCTCCCGCACGAGCCGGCTCACGGTCAGGAGCACTGTGGCGCTCTCGGCGATCCCCAGCGTCCGCCGCAGCCGGCGGCGGACTGATGCGCTCCTGCGGAACTTCGTCGTGTCCACGCCCGTGGGCACGATGTGGATGGGGATGTCGGCGTCCAGCCCCCACTCCGCGAACAGCCGCTTCACCTTGATGGTGGGAGCGAGGATCGCGTCGGAGCGGCCCGCAAACCACTTCGTGTAGCTCCTGACGAGCGACGGCACCAACAGGTCGTCGCCCGACTCGCTGCCGACATATCCGGGGTACATCGAGTGGTGCGCGTACAGCAGGGGGATGCCTTGGTGCTGGGCGATCCTCCGAGCGAGCATGCCCATGGCGCCCATCGTCTGCGCCTGGGCGATGTCCAGTCGGAAGTCCAGGACCTCCCGATAGCTGCGGCCGATGGGCAGGAAACTGAAGGCGAAACGCGACTCGGGGTTCTTCGAGATGCGCTGGGAGCGGAAGCGCAGCACGCGGGGGCTCGCGTCGACAAAGCCGGGGGTTTCGGGGGCGAAGACGAAGACCTTGTGACCCAGCGCCTCCAGGGTCACCCGCACGCGCTCCGTGGCGAGCTCCGTGCCGTAGACCGTCGGCAGGTAGATATCGGTGAACAGTCCGACGCGCATGGGCCCGCCCTACCGACGCTCTCCCGGCAGGCTGCCGGCGCGGCGCCGGGCTGTGCGGAACAGCCGGGAGACAAAGAGGTTGACGAGGCCGAGGAAGACGAAGCTCATCTGGCCGATGCGGAGAATCACAGTGTAGATGAGGCTGAAGGCCGTTCCGATCCCGAGGACATTGAAGATGAACAAGTGCACGCCCTCCATTCCCCCGATGTTCCCCGGCAGGATGCTCACGAGGCCCTGCACTACGATCGTGGCGTAGATAACGAAGGGATGAACGAGGCTTGCGTGGCCCAGCACGGCGAGCACGTACCAGGTCTGGAAAACCTCCACCGCGCTGTAGAGGATGCCGATCCCCATCGCCAGGTAGAACACGCCGCGCCGCCTCATGATCTGCGCCACGTCGTGCTCGAATTCGGTGGCAACGCGCAGGGCGCGCACGGCCAACCGCGGCCGGATGCGCACGAGGGGGCGGAGCAGGCCCTTGGCAAGCCGACGGATGAAGGGCCCGCCACCGAAGAGTCGCGAGCTCACGAACGCGAAGAAGCCGCAGAAGGCGACGATCAGCGCTCCGACGAGCACCACGAAAGGCAGCTCGACGCGGAGCAGCAGCATGACAAACGCGAAGCCCACCACGATGAGGGGAAGCTTCGTGAACAGCTCGATGTACTTGTCCAGGACGATCGTCGCCGCGATCCTCTTGTAGGTCGCCGTGTCGTCCTTGAGCACCATCGCGCGCACGGGCTCGCCGCCGAAGTACATCGAGGGGGTGAGGTAGGTGATGGCGTACCCGCTCAGCCTGGCCCAGAAAACGCGAAGGAAGCCGTGACGCAGCCCCGCCTCGCGAAGGATCAGCATCCACTGGACGGTGCCCAGGGTGTGCAGCGTGAGGTGGATCAGGAGCACGGTCAGGATGATCCGGGGCGTGAGAGTGAGGAGGTAGCGGCGAAACTGATCCCAGTCCAGCAGCCGGAGGAACAAGAGAAAGAGGACTACGATGACCGCGACCTCGATCGCAAGTCGTATGAGTTTCCTGATTTTCGGCGTCATCGGATCACGAGAGACGCTCCGCGCGTCGAGGCCCCATTCTTACCCGCCGACCGATGGCGCGTCAAGGCGGCGCGGGGCGCATTGCCCGCAGTGAAAGCCCCTCGCGAAGGTCGATGGTTTTTCGAATCGCGCGGTATTTCACATTGACAATCGAAAACCCGATCCATATACTGTGCGGTGAAACGGTAGGAACAATGGCGAGCCCGCTGCAGCTGTCGATCGTCACCTTCAACAGGAACTCGTACATCATCGTCGAGGGCAAGCAGAAGGCCGATTCCTTCTACATCCTCAGAGGCGGCAAGGTCCGCATCAGCAAGGAAGTGGAGGTCGTGGAGGAGGAGGGCGGGAACATCCTCGCACCCGGGGATTTCTTCGGCGTCATCTCCACGATGTCCTCCCACAGCCACATCGAGACCGCCCTCGCCCTGACCGACGTCTCGCTCATCTCCGTGCACCGCGAGCAGTACGGTCTGTTGATCGAGCGAAACGCCCCCGTGGCGCTGAAGATCATCCAGAGCTTCTCGCGCAAGATGCGCTTCCTCGATGAGGCGCTCACCCGACTCACGTTCAAGAACACGGCAAGCGGCGAGCCGTCGCACCTTTTCAAGGTTGCGGAGTACTACGCCCGGCAGAGCCAGTACAACCAGGCCTACTACGCATACTACAAGTTCCTGCAGAACTGCCCCGCCGATCCCAACGCCGACAAGGCGAAGGAGCGCATGGCGAAGATCCACCCCTACGCGAAAGCGGTGTACCTGGACAAGACCCCCGACGACTTCACCCGCACGTATCCCAAGAACACGATGATCTTCAGCGAGAACGAGCCGGGAACGGAGCTGTACATCATCCAGAGGGGGGTGGTGAAGATCACGAAGATCGTCGAGGACAACGAGGTGCTGCTGGCCATGCTGAAGCCCGGCGACATCTTCGGCGAGATGGCCCTGCTCGAGAACAAGCCCCGCTCCGCCTCGGCGATCGCCAACGAGGACTGCACCCTCATGGCCGTGAACAAGGCCAACTTCGAGCGCATGGTCCAGACGCAGCCCCAGCTCATCACGCGCTTGACAATCCTCCTCGCCGAGAGGCTATGGTTCATCTACAAGCAGCTCGCCAACACCCTCATCCAGGATCCGCTGGGAAGGCTCTACGACGCGCTGCTGCTGCAGCTTGAGAAGGCCAGAGTCCCCATCGTCGGGGGAGGAAAGTACACCTTCCAGCTCGGGCCCAAGGAGCTTCTGAACATGGTGGGACTGTCCAACGAGAAGGGCAATCCCACCGTGCGCAAGATGTTCGAGAACAAGAAGATGGTCCTTGCGGACAACAAGATCTCCACGACCGACGTGGAGGAGATCCAGAAGCAGTCCGAGTACTACAAGAAGATGGAGAAGATCGAGCGGGCGCGCCGCAAGGCCGCCGCGTCGCACTGAGCCCTAGTAGGTTCCCGAAACCGTCACGTCCCTGAAGCCGACGGTCACGCCCGTGATATCCCCCACCACCTCCTCGTGGATCGTGAGCAGCCAGGGAAGGTCCCGATAGCGCCTGGTTGTGCCCTCGGGGCTCACCCGGCTCACGACGTCCAGGCCCTTGCTGAATGTGACGTGCCTGTTGTCCAGGTTCCCGAAGTAGTACCCCTTCGTGTCCGCCTCTGCCTCGAAGGGCAGAGGGACGAGGGAGCGCTCATCGCCCAGCAGCGGGTCGACGGGCACCCAGCCGAGGGTCTCCACGTAGAACTCGTCCCAGAAATGCCGGACCGTCAGCTCGCCCGCGCCTCGCACGAGGTAGCCGGCCACCATGCGGGCGGGGACCCCCGCCGCCCGAAGCAGAGCGCAGTACAGCGAGGCGTAGCCGAACGAGTCGGCCCTCTTCATGCGGGCGGCGAGCACGGCGTCCCCGTCGCGCACGGTGGAAGAGTACGTGAGCTGGGCGAGCTGCCAGTCGTACAGGCGGCGCGCCTTGAGGTATGGGTTTTTTTCAGCCCCGACGGCAGCCGCGGCGGCCTTCATGAGATCGGGATTCTTTGAGGGCACCAGGATGTCCGGCGCGGTGAACGTACGGTAGAGCTCGCTCGCCGTGTCGTACGGGGGCACCTTCGACGGGCTCACCTGCGTCTCCACCGCGTACCTGTCGAACAGGTAGCTCGTCCTGACCTCGTGCTCCCCCCCCTTCCTGAGGTTTGAGAAGGAGAACAGCGCCGCGCCGTTGCCGCCGTCGAGCATGGGCGCCGGCTCCTGCGACACAAGCTGCACCCTGCGCTGCTCGGGGGTTTGGATGACCCGCGGCATCCAGAAGAACAGGGTATTGTCGCCGACGGCCGCCGAAACCCGCACGATGAGGCCGAACTCGATCGAGTACTTGCGTGCGGCCGAGAAGAACTTCGTTCCCGCTCCCCCGAGCACCTCGAAGTACAGGGAGTTGCTTCGGCCCTTGTCGGAGGTGACCAGCACATTGCCCGAGGAGGCCGCGTCGGGAACGCGAAGGACGATTTCCCTGTCGGACCAGGAGAGGTAGTCGCGGTTGTACTGCCGGGCAGGGAGCAGGTTCGCGAGGTCGAACCCGCCGTCATCGCCCGCGTTCGCCCCGGCGGTGCCGGTGAAGTAGACCTCGGAGGACCCCTTCTCCAGGCCGAAGTTCATCCCCGAGATGGTGATCACGTCCCCGATACGAGCCGCCAGCGGCGCGATGGAGTTCACGTACGGCTCGCCGGGCTTCGCCGAGCCCGGCGCGAGGACCGGGATCTGCTCGCGGTTGATGAACAGGATCCCTCCGCTCCTCCCGTTCGGGGTGGTCACGTACACGAGCCCCGACTTCGCCTCCTCGGGAATCGTGAGGCTGATCCGCGTGTCGCTCCACTCCCCGTACTCCGAGGAGGTGGGAGAGATGCCCGAGATCCTCACCTCGGCGGTGTTCCTCCGCGCCCCGAAATACCGGCCCGTGACGATCATCACGTCTCCCGGCTTGGCGATCTTCGGGGTGATCGACTCGATCTGGGGCGGGCGCCCCGTCAAGCGCGAGCTGAGCAGCACGATGAGCAGGAGCCCCACGACGACGACCGTCGGGATGAAGCCCTTGCTCTTGAGCAGGCGGCGATGAACCTTCTGGGGGGTGGTCCCGTCCTCCCCGGCCGCGGGGCCGGGGACCTGGAGCGACGCGTCGGCCGGGCCGGCCGCGCCCGATTGCGCGGTCGGCGGCTCGTCCCGGCTCATTGAGGGCGGCATTTCCGGAGTCGCCAAATCCATCCCCTACTGTGCGTCCGGCTGGGCGGCCTCATAGGGAACGATCTTGATCTCGAGCTCGATATTGAAAAAATCTTCCTGCTCTCCGACTTCCCCGCTCGAGAGGCCGAGGGGAAAGAACAGCACCTTTTCACCGAATGTGACGGGGATGCTGTAGAAGGTGTTGAAGTATTTCACTTCCTTCTCGGGGGGCTGCGAGAGCCAGACTTGGCCTTGAGCGAGCAGGAGCACCTCTCCAGATTCCTTCACGTAGGGCGTGCAGATGAGGTAAATGCGGAGATTCTCGCCGTCGAGACGGACCTTGATCGGCCTGCCCGGAAGCGTGAGCTTCGTGCTCTCGAAGTTCCAGATCGGCTTCTCGTCCGAGGGCAGCACGCGCGCGGAGACGTGGACCTCCAGGGCGTTGGTGAGCAGTTGGTGAAGCGCCTCCTTGAGGTCTATCTCGTTCTCTTCGGCGGGGGCGTGCGTGACGGCCAGAGCGAGGAGCAGCGGGACAACGAGGTTGCGGCGCGCTACCATGTCTTCTTCCTCGGGAAATCGTTCGCCTTGCCCATCCGGGGCTCGCCGACGGGGATCAGGCGGACATTCTTGGGCAGGGTAATGATGTCTTCCTTTGAGGGGTCCTCGCCGCCGATCGACCTGATCAGCGCCTCGAGGTCCCCAATCGGCGCCGCGATCTGGATTTCGGTCCCGCCTGCGGGCGCCTTTGTGATCCGCACGAGGCCGACATTGGAGCGGAAGAGCACGACCGCCAGAGCCACGCCCAGGCAGAGCACGATCGTCGCGGCCAGAGCCGCGAGAGGAATCGGGACGGGCACCTTCCGCCGCCAGAAGGGGGAAGGCGCCTGCCGGGCAGCCGCGTGAGCGAGGATGCCCCGCCGAACCCTTTCCATCGGATCTTTCCAGTCCGGCTCGCCTTCCCTGTGGAGGGCCTCCCGGGTTTCGTGCAGTCCGTCGAGAATCGCCCTGCACCGCGCGCACGAGGCCGTGTGCGCGGCAATCGCCTCGTCCCACGGGACGCCGATCTCCCCGTCGATGTACGCGGAGAGGATATCGCGGTCAGGACACATACGCATCTCCCTCGGTCAAGACCTTGTGCAGTCTTTCGCGCGCGCGGAAGACCCGCACCTTCACATTGTTCTCGCTGATTCCGAGAATCGCCCCGATTTCCTGATAGCTCAACTCCCCATACTCGCGGAAGACCAGGGGAGCGCGCAGACTGTGCGGCAGGGCGTCCAGGGCGGCCTGGACGCTCGTGCGCAGCTCCTCCCTCAGAAGCTGCCTCTCGCCCGACTCCGACACGCCGACCGAAAGCTGCTTGAGCTTTCCGAGCGCGGCCTTCTCGCGGCTCCTCTTCTTCTCGTGGTTGAGCGAAAGGTTCTTCACAACCCGCAGGAGCCAGTACTTCGACTGGTCCAGATCGGGGAAGAGATTCGGCCGCTCCATCAGCTTGATGAACGCCTCATGGCAGAGGTCCTCTGCGATCTCGC
>CAYGXO010000051.1:0-26228 GCA_964353885.1 uncultured Spirochaetaceae bacterium | reverse complement strand
CTGCTCCGGCCGAATATGCAGAACCTCACCTACTGCTCGGCCGGGCAGCTGTCGCCGCTGCTGAACGATCCGCTGTACCGCACCATCGGGATCGGCACGAGCGTGTGGCTCGCCGGGGCGCGCGGGCACGTCTACGCGGAGGGAACGCAGCACGCGCCCACATGCGAGCGCGGCACGAACGATGTGCCGACCGAGGGCGCCGGCACCCTCGCCCTCACGGCGAACATGAAGGAGATGAAGCCGAAGTTCGTCCGAGGGGTGAGCCTGATCGGCTACGGCGTCTCCCTCGCCCTCGGCGTGGGCGTCCCGATCCCGATCCTCGATGAGCAGGTCCTGTTGCACACCACGGTGCGCGACAGGGATATCCTGGCGCCGGTGGTTGACTACTCCAGCGATTATCCAAACCGCACGGGCAAGGTGCTCTGTCGGCTCTCGTACGAGGAGCTGAAGAGGGGCGAGGCGAGCGTGATGGGGAGATCCGTCGAGGTCGGTTCCCTCTCCTCGTATGCGACCGCCCTCGAGATCGCCCATATGCTCGCGGACGAGATCAGGAGAGGCGAGTTCCTCCTGTCCCGGCCTTCACGGCCGCTGCCGCGGGCTCAGTCGATGAAGCCGCTCGCGGTGAGGAAGAAAAAATGAATGTCACGAAGAAGCTCATGCTCTCCTTCCCGAAGAGCGAGACCGAGAAGCCGATCGTCTACCATCTGGTGAAGGACTACGGCCTTGCGGTGAACATCTTCAGGGCGCGCGTGACTCCCGAGGAGCGTGGGTACCTGGTGTTGGACGTCACGGGAACTGAGGAGGACGTCCAGCGGGGAGTCCAGTTCGCGCGCTCGTTGAAGGTTGACGTGAACGAGGCCTCCGTCGGGGTGACGTGGAACTCCGAGAGGTGCACGCACTGCGGCAACTGCCTGCCCCATTGCCCGACCGACGCCCTTCGCATCGTCGATGAGGCCACTCGCGCGATCAGCTTCGATTCTCGCGACTGCGTCGAGTGCCTCGCCTGCCTGGAGAACTGCCCCTACGGAGCCTGCGCCTCCCTGTTCTGAGGGCGGGCTGCTGGCAGAGTGAGGCGCGGCGTGCGCGCATACCGGACATTCACCTGGAAAGAGGCGAGCCTCAGGATCTGCTCGCAGCGGAGCGGGCTCATCGTCGATGAGGTGAAGAGGCTGCGGAAGGTCCTGGAGGACTACATCGACCGGCAGCCCGAGTTCAAGTCCTCCCTGGTTCCACTCGATCTCCTTCCCGATGCGCCCGAGATCTGCCTGCGCATGGCGGCGGCCTGCCGACCCTGCGGGGTGGGGCCCATGGCGGCGGTGGCGGGCGCCGTTGCCGAGATGTGCGTCGAGGCCGCCCTCGCGGCCGGGGCCGACGAGGCGATCGTGGAGAACGGGGGAGACATCTTCATCGCCTCGCGCGAGGTCGTTCTAGTCGGATTGTACGCCGGCGCGCATCCGCTCTCGGGGAGGCTCGCCCTGCGCATCGAGCCCGACCGCCTGCCCCTTTCCGTCTGCTCCTCGTCGAGCCGTTTCGGGCACAGCTTGAGCTTCGGCGACTGCGACCTGGCCACGATCGTCGCGCGCGATGGGGCCCTGGCCGACGCCGCGGCCACCCTGACATGCAATTCCGTAAAGACAGTCGACGACGTGGAGCGGGCCCTCGAGAAAGCGATGGGGATTGCCGGCATCGAGGGGGTCCTGATCGTGAAGGACGACAGGGTCGCGCTCGTGGGCGACCTCCCGCCGCTCGTGCGCTCGGCCGACCCGTCGTTCGCGGGAAAGACCTTCCACTCTCAGTAGGCGATGAGGATCTCTTCGGTCTCGACCCTGTGCGTCAGCTTCAGGTACAGCGTCTCGGTCTGCCCATCGTAGAACCAGCCGTCTGAATACTGCGCGTAGTCGGGAGCCGGGCGCCAGGGGATTCCGTGCATCTTCAGCTCTGAGAAGGGCTTGATGCCATGGACCGCCACGTAGTGGGGAAGGCCGATGGGAAAGGCGAGTGAAATCGTCGCGCCGGCAGGCGTGCCGTCGCACCGGCCGAGCCGAGCGGCCGTCCAGATCCAGCAGCCCGGGCCCAGCTCGCGATATAGGGGGATTTCCTTCGGCAGCGGGAGGTCCAGCGGCAGCAAGGTGTAGATCTCTTCGGGCGCAAGGCTCCCCTGCTTCGACGAGAGACGAGTCGCGCTCAGGCCGGCGGAGGCGGGAAGGAACCCCGCCTCGTCCGCGAGCTCGAGAGAGGAAGCGAGAAGCGCGCGCCCGACGGCCGAGACGAGGGGCAGGTCCAAGCCGGCCCCGGCTCGTATGAGGAGCGAGCCGCAGCGGAGAGACTGCGGGATGTCGATGCGGCCCGGCGAGCCGGTTTCTAGGAAAATCCCGCTGTCGGTCTTCGTGATCGAAGGCAGCAGATTTCTTTCAATCGTCTCCTTGCACTTCCGTGAGCCTGTGTCGGTCCTCTCGACTACGGACAGGTAGTCCAGGAGTGTCTCGAGCAGGCCTATTGATTCGGGGAGCCCGAGAGCCGTGACGTCCCTGCTTTCCGCGAAAGCGTACACTTCGGGCACGAGCGAGAAGGGCCCGTGGTCGAGGATGTACGGCACGAGGCCCGGCGTTTCCAGCAGGGCCGCATCCGAGCGGGCGAGAAGGCCGCGGATCCGCTCGATCTCGGCGGATTCGCCCGCGGAGAGCCGCCTGGTGTATTCCAGCAGGTTCCCGACGTACGCGCTCGCCGAGAGCCTGATCGACGAGCCGGAGCCCCCGCTGAGCACCCGGGCGAGCGCTTCGGCGTAGGCCACGCGCATCCTCTGGTAGGTCCCTCGAGGGACGCTCTCCGCGAGGAGGCCGTCGCCGATCCTCTCGTCAAACGCCTGCTTCCCGTCCGGCATTCTCCAGAGGAACGCTCCCGCAACGAGCCGTGTCTCGCTCCAGCCCCTGTAGGCCGCATCCGAGTAGCGCGTGAGGACCTGCTTCAAATCCTCGGGTCCGACGCGCGAAGCCTCCTCAGAGAGCCAGGCGGCGTAGGGGCTCTGGATCGCTCCGGCCGCCTGCGAGAAGCGCAGCTCGCGTGAGCCGGCCGCTGCACCCGCTGCTCGCGCCGCGAGCGCGATCGATCCGCGGGCGGTGTCGATCCGCGAGCCAGAGGGAAGGGTGAGCAGGAAGCCGCTGCCGCCGCGCTCCCAAGAGAGCATGGGAGCGTTCTCGGTCGGCCTCCGCGCGCCTCGCAGGCGGAAGGGGATCTCGAGCTGGACCGCCTCGCCCGCCTCCGGCGGCACGAGCAGGGAGAGGGAGAGAGAGCCGTCGGAAGCGGAGCCATCAGGCGCGGCAAGACGCAATCGGATGTTCCCCTCGAAGACGATGTCCGCGCCGGCGGAGTACCGTTCGACGGCCAGGAGCCCCCGCACGCTGGCGCTCCCCGCGCTCTGCTCGGAGGCGCCGATCCGGAGGGGGAACCTTCGCGAGAAGCGAAGCGAAAGCCCGTGGTACGAGAGGGTGACGCTGCTTGCCTCGCGCGAGCCGAACAGGGGCAGCGGGGCGTATCGGCCAGAGAGGCGCGCATCGCCGATGGAGTGGGAAAACCCGCGGGCGAACAGCGCGAGGGCGAGCAGGAGGAGGATGACCCCGACATAGAGGAAGGGGATGAGGAGGTAGCGCCTGCGGGGATTGGCCATCGCGTGCGGATTCTATCAAGGGGGCTTGAAAGATTCAACGTGTTTGAACGTGACGCGCGATCTCGCGAGACGAACTCCGACCGACTCCCCGCGTGCGGGGTTCACCATTCCGTGATATATTCATGCAGAGACAACCCACATTCAGAAGGAGGAGAGAATGACAAGGTACATGGCGTGGATGGCCGCCGCGGTCCTGCTGATGATCAATGCGGCCGCACTGCCAGCTCAGGAGCAGACCCCTTTCTCGCTGAGCGTCGTACCAGGGTTCGAGATTCCTTTGGGCCCGAGGATGGCCGCATCCGCCGACAAACCGCCGTATTCGATTGGGTATTCGGCAGGACTCGTCGGCGAGTACAATCTGCCTTTCTCATCGCTCCTACTTGCCAGAGCCGCCATCGACTACTGCCTGCTGCCTGTTGTGAACGGCGAAACAGTCGAGACCGCCGATCTCTCTCTGGTTTCGTTTGGCCTGGGGGCGGGGGTCGCCTTTTCCCCCATTGAGAGGCTCGCCATCAAAGCCTCAGCCATGGGCGGATACTATGTGGGCGTCATTGGAGGGCAGACCGGGGGCAATTTCTTTCTTTCCGGTGGGGCAGGGGTGAGCTATCGAGTCCTCCCCGCGCTCAATGTCGGCCTCGGGGCTACCTATAAGTACTATTTTACGCCGCCATCCGCGGACGCGAGTCTCCCCCGGCACCTCTTCGATGGCATCAGCGCGCAGATCGGTGCGACGTACAACATCGGCGTCGGAAGCAAGCGATCCAAGGTGGAGTTCATCAGCGTCCAATTCGACCCGATTTTTCCCGTCCTGTCCAAGTACTATGACTCCCACCCGTTCGGCTCGATCATTGTGAAAAACAGGGAGGCGGGGCCCATCAGGGATGTGAAGGTCTCCTTCTTCGTCAACCAGTACATGGATGGGCCGCGGGAGTGCGCCGAGATCGGTGAGATGAAGCGGGACGAGGAGCAAAAGATTCCCATTCAAGCGCTGTTCACGGACAGGATTCTCGAGATCACCGAAGGCACGAAGGTCACAGCGAAACTGGCCGTCGAGTATTCCCTTCTTGGGTCCGAGCGCACGAAGGAGACAGATCGGACCGTCCAGGTCCACTACCGAAACGCCATCACCTGGGATGACGACAGGAAAGCGGCCGCTTTTGTCACGGCAAAGGATCCGCAGGTGCTGCGATTCGCCAAGAGCTCGGTCAGCGAGATCAGGGAGCAGGGACCGAACGCAGTGAACAGCAACTTCCGCCAGGCGCTCTGCCTCTTCGAAAGCCTCCGGCTGCAGGGGATGAGCTACGTCGTCGATCCTTCCTCCTCCTACGCCGAGCTGTCGCAGGACAAGCTGGCGCTGGACTTTCTGCAGTTCCCCGTCGAAACCCTTGCCTTCAAGGCAGGGGACTGCGACGACCTGTCCATCCTGTACGCGGCCATGCTGGAAGCGGTCAGCATCCCCTCGGCCTTCATCACGACCCCGGGCCACATTTTCCTCGCCTTCTCGCTGAACATGGAGCCCGAGGAGGCGAAGAAGACCTTCCGCAGACCCTCGGACCTGATTTTCAAGGACAACGACTCCTGGATACCCGTCGAGGTCACGCTGGTCGGCGAGGGCTTCGTGAAGGCCTGGCAGGCCGGCGCAAAGCAGTGGCGGGAGAGCGCTGCTGCGAACACGGGCGCCTTTTTTCCGGTTCAGGAGGCCTGGAGGCTCTACGCTCCGGTGGGGAGCCCGGGAAAGTACGCCGACATCGCACTTCCGGGACCATCCCAGCTCGTGCAGGCCTACGGGAAACAGCTCAATGACTTTGTCGCCGAGGAGATCCGTGAAAAGGTCGCGCAGCTGCAGGCGGAGATGAAGAGGAGCGGAGCGAACGAGCCGGCAAACCGGCTGGGGGTGCTGTACTCCCGGTTCGGCCAGTACGACAAAGCCATCGCACAATTCCGGGACCTGGCGGACAAGAGGCGATACCTCCCCGCAATGGTGAATCTCGCCAACATCTACTATCTCCAGGGGGAGACGCGCAAGGCCCTGGACTATTACGGTCGGGCGGTGAAGGCAAGCCCCGGGAGCACCTCCGCGCTTCTCGGGCTGGCGAAGACACAGGCGGAGCTCGGCAACTACCCTGCCGCCAAGGCCGCCTATGAGCAGATCGCCAAGCAGGACCCCGAGGTCGCAGCTCGATACGCGTATTTGGCCGCGGGCAGCGGGGACACGACCCGGGCCTCTTCTGCTTCTGACAAGGAGGCGTCTCCATGGCAGGAATGAACGTGATCGGGAAGCGGATTGCGTGCGCCGCCGCGATTCTCGCCCTCGTTCTCGGCGCCTGGGCCTGCACGAACTCGGTCAACCTGATCGCGGAAGTCCAGAAGGAGATCCTGATAGCCTCTGCCGGCTCCGTCGTCGCTACGCTGTCAGGCGTGCCCGCCGAATTCACCCGCGCCACCAGCATCGATATCACGGTGCAGGGCCAGGACATCGTAGCCTATCGGTACAAGCTGGACAGCGGGAGCTGGAGCGCCGACTCGGATGTCGCGCAGCACATCACCGCATCGGGGCTCTCAGAGACCGCGCATACCCTGTCGGTCTTGGGGAAGAACAATCTGGGCCTGTGGCAGGATGCGGCCAATGCCACCGCCATTTCCTGGACTGTGGACACGACCCCACCCGCGACGCTCCTCAACATCACAGCCTGCACCTATAGCGCGGCCGCAGGGGGCATCCAGGTGCAGTGGACTCCGCCGGCGGAGCGCGTGCTTATCCTGCGGTCGACAGCCGGCATTTCCGACGCACCGGCAGCAGGGGTTTCGTACAGCATCGGAACCAGCATCGGAAGCTCCACCGTGGTGTACATGGGGGCAGCGTCCTCCTTTGCCGACACCGGCGCGGGCGAGGGCATGAAGCACTACTGCGCTTTCGCCAGTGACCTTGCATTCAACTTTGCGGCCGCGGGCAGCCAGCTCAACACTATTGGGTACAATGGGATCGTCTACGTGAACGACTCTGGAGACGATATCAACAACACGGGGATTTCCACCTCGCCCAAGGCGACCATCCAGGCCGGAGTGGACCTGGCCTACTCCCTGGGAATACCAGCGGTCCACGTGGCTGAAGGGCTGTATCAGAAAAGCGGTCCGGTCGTAACACTCAAGGAAGGGGTGTCCCTCTACGGAGGGTACAGCGACACAGACTGGAATACCCGCGGCCCCACCGACACCTCCACGATCAAGGACACGAACGTTGCGGCAGGTGGCACCTTCGCGAGCCCGCACCATGCAGTGCAGGCCGGAAGCGGCATCACTTCAGCCACGATCGTTGACGGGTTCACCATCGCGGGCGCCACTGTGCTCAGCGAGCCCGGCGATATTTACCAGGCCGGCCTTTTCATTACCGGAGCCCCGACGATTCAGAACAACGTTCTTGACGGCGGCAGCGGCCAGGCCCTCACGTTCTCGGGCACGGTCGTGGTGAGCGGGTCCTCGCCCATTATCCAGAAAAATGCGATCGTGACAGGTAAGAGCGGAACAAACTATGGACTCTACCTGAGCGGTTCCAACGCGACCATCCGGAACAACTCCATCGACGGCTCGAGCGTGAACTCCAACAACGCATGCGGCATCCTGTCGACGGCGGGCGGGTCTCCGCTCATCTACAACAACACCATCTTCGGGCTCTACTCCAACTATACGTACGGAATCCGGACCAACGGGGGCACCCCGGAGATCTACAACAACTACATCGATGCTGGTGAACCAGGAATCACGGCATACGGGATCCTCTTCGAGAACGGGTCGGCCCCCTCGATCATCAACAACATCATCGTCGATTCGAGTGGTTCGGCGACATACGGCATCAGAGAGCTGGACAACTGTAAGCCCTCGGCAGTCTCGTACAATGACTTTGCCAGTTTCAGCTCGCCAGGCGGGCTATATCGGGTCACTGCAGGCGGGACATACACGACGATCAGCGCTCTCGAGAGTTGGAGCAGCGGCTTGCCGTTCCGCGGCATCGCCTGCAGCGGCAACACGGACGCTACTCCGGTGTTCGATATCGCCTATCGTCTCGTCGCGGGAACACCGACGACAGTTTCCCAGGGCGGAGTGAACCTCGCCGGTGAAGGCTTCACAACAGACAAGGATGGGATTGCCCGCACGCTGCCGTGGTCCATCGGGGCGTACGAGTACGACAACTAGCAGTTGATCCGTTCGTTCACCTCACCCTTTTGCTCTTTGATCGATACGGGAATACCCTTATCTCGGAGTCTGCCCATCTGGCTCCCCGAGGCCCCTTGTCCTTGGATTCCCGCCCGCAAGGGGGCTTGAAAGATTCAACGTGTTGGGCTATGAAGAACGGGATTCCCATGACAGCGTCCACGCTCCGGTGCGCCCGCGCGGCCAGCCGGCTCTCCACCATCACGGTGGTATTCGCGCTCGCCTCGTGCCTCACGCCATCCCAGCAGCCGGCGCGCCCGCCGCTCGAGGAGGAGCCTCCCTGGGAGAGCATGGGTGCTTCCCTGTCGCTCGGCGATCCCGACAAGGCGCTCGCCGCCTACGAGAGCGCCCTTTCCGGCAAGCCGCTCGCGAGGGATTTCCGGCTCCTGCACGCGCGGCTGCTGATGACGTCAGGTAGGCTTGCAGATGCGCGCGAGGAGCTCGCGCTTCTTCTCGCCGAACAGCCGAGCGATGCCGAGGCCCTGTACAACCTTGCCCAGCTTGAAGGGCTTGAGGGGAACGCGGAGCATCGGCGGGAGCTTCTGGAGAAGGTCGTGTCCCTCGTGCCGGGCCATGCGGATGCGCTCGCCGGTCTCGGGGACCTCTCCCTGGAGAAGGGGGACACGACGGCTGCTGGCCGATTTTTCGAGGCTGCGCTGGGAGCCGATTCGGCGAACCTCGCCGCTCTCCTGGGGATGAGCGAGCTTCGGGCGCGCGAGAAAGATTGGGCAGGGTCCGCGGAGGCGGCCGGGCGCGCGGTCGAGGCCGAGCCCGCCTATCCGTTCGCGTACATCGACAGGGCAAGAGCCCGCAAAGCCCTCGGAGAGACGGTCGGTGCCATCCAGGACTACAGCCGCGCGATCGAGCTGGATCCCGCCTACCCATGGTCGTACATCGACCGGGGTAGGCTGTATCTCGACGAGGCTCGCCGGGAGGATGCGCTCGCTGATTTCGGCATGGCGACTATCCGCGGCCCCGAGATCTTCGCGGGCTGGGCGTATCGGGCCCAGATGCTCTACGATGCGGGCAGGGACGAGGAGGCGCTCTCGGACTTCGAGCGCGTGGTGAGCCTTCGGCCCGACTACTGGTTCGCATTTTCCCCTCTGGGCGTGCTCGCCTTTTCGAAGGGCGACTGGGCGAAGGCGCGGCGGCATTTTCTCGAGGCGTACCGCTACGAGGAGGGGGAGCACTCGTACCTGCTGCTCGCCGCCCTCTCGGCGCGCCGCGAGGGTGACGCGCGCGGAGCGGCCGCGCTCATCGAGGGAGCGCTGCCGGGCATTCCACGTGAAAGCTGGCAGTACGAGGTCGCGCGCTTCCTGCTGAAGCCCGAGGCTGACTTCCTTCTCGCGGCGCGCGCCGACGGGGAGAAAAGCCGGACGACGCGCGCGCGGATGTTGTTCTACCTCGCCGATCAAGCCCTCGCCTCGGACAGGGAGAGGGCAGCGGCGAGCTGGCTCGCAGAGATCGACGACGCGGGCGCCCCGACGGCGATCGAGACGCGCCTCGCGCGCCGCGCTCTTGCGCGGTTCGCCGCGCAGAAACAGGAGTGACAATGGACCAGGCCATCACGCGGCTTTCTCTCCGCGGCAGGGAGATCGTGCTCGTCGGAACGGCGCACGTGTCCCGGGAGAGCGTGGCGGAGGTCACGCGCATCATCGAGGAGGAGAAACCCGACAGGGTCTGCGTCGAGCTCGACGAGGGCCGCCACCGTTCGATGACGGGGGGCGGCTCGTGGCAGAACCTCAACATCGGGAAAGTGCTGCGGGAGGGCAAGGGCTTCCTCCTGCTCGCCAACCTCGTGCTCGCCTCCTTCCAGCGCAGGTTGGGGTCCGATCTCGGGGTGAAGCCGGGCGAGGAGATGCTCGCCGCGGTGAACACGGCCGGCTCACTCGGCATTCCCTGCTCCCTGTGCGACAGGGAGATCAGCACGACGCTGCGCAGGGCGTGGGCGCGCACGAGCCTCTGGGGCAAGAACAAGATGCTCGCGGCGATGCTCTCCTCCGTGTTCAGCTCCGAGAAGCTGAGCCGAGAGGAGATCGAGGAGCTGAAGCAGAAGGACATGCTGCAGAGCATGCTCGACGAGCTGGCCGGGTACCTGCCCGCCGCGAAGGAGGTCCTCATCGACGAGCGGGACACCTACCTCGCCGAGAAGATCGGCCGGGCCGAAGGCGCGCGGATCGTGGCTGTGGTCGGCGCCGGGCACGTGCCGGGGATCGTCGCCTACCTCAATGCGATGGGGCCGGAGCCTCGCGACCTTTCCGCGCTCGAAAGCATACCGGCGAAGACGCTGGGAGCGCGGCTTGCACCATGGATCATCCCCGCCGCGCTCGTCGTGCTCTTCGGCCTGGGATTCCTCAAATCGGGCTGGCAGATGAGCCTCGAGATGGCCCTGAAATGGCTGCTCGCCAATGGCGGCCTCGCGGCGGTCGGCTCCCTGCTCGCCTTCGCGCATCCCCTCACGATCGTGATCGCGTTTGTCGGGGCGCCGATCGCGACGCTCAACCCGTTCGTCGGGATCGGCCTCTTCACGGGCATCGCCGAGGCTTTTCTGCGGAAGCCGCGCGTGCGCGATTTCGAGAACCTGCAGACCGACGTGGCGAGCATCAGGGGGTTCTACACGAACCGGGTTACCCACATCCTCCTGGTCTTCCTGCTGTCGAGCATCGGAGGCATGATCGGCAACTTCATCGCCATCCCGTGGATCACCTCGCTGCTGAGCGGGGGAAAATAGGAGGCCGTCCGGCGCCGCGATCGTACCGCCTGCGCTGTCGCGAATTTGCGCTAGGGAGCGAGGCGGTATGCCACTGATATCACCCGCCGATCCGATTCTCTGGTGATGTGGCGGCAGCCGTTGTCGTGCGTGTCGATGCTCTCTAGCACGAACCCCACGGCGCTCGACAACCCGAGTACGAGGGCGACCGGAATGTCAATCTTTCCCTCGGGCGTTCTCCGCATCAGCTCCTGTGTGAGAACATCCGCGGCTACGAGAATGATGACGGCCGCGTAGAGAGCTGACGTCGCGTACATTTTCGGCCTCCATGCCTTGCCGTTCGATCCAGTCAGCCCCTAGCCGCGAACGTTCGCCCCTCGGCCGCCCCCCACAACGACCCGTGCACCTCTCTGGATCCCATACGCAAAGAGAATCCCACCGACGACAAGGTTCAGTATTCTCACGACCGTTGCGGGTATCGAGGCTCGTATCAGCGTGAACAGTGCAACAGCCAGGCCTAGGAACGCCAGCGTTGCGAGTCCCGCGGCCAGCCCAAACATCGCCAGTTGCCTCCGGGAGTATCCCTGCTCTATTGCTTTTGCGGCGAACAAGCCCGTCCAGAACACGATCGTCAGCGGACTGGAGAGTGTGAGCAGGAATGCCGAGAGGAAGCCGGAGAGGGCATTCGAAACGCCAGCAGCAATCTGAACGCCGTTTGCGGTCGCCCGTGCCGCAGAAATGATCATGATCGCCCCAAACGCGACAAGGACGACGGAACTGCCGACCCCAAGCAGGTACTTGATCTTCGGCCTCTCGAGCAGCTTCCCGACGCCAAGAACAGCCAGTGCGATGTAGATGTAGTCGACGAGCGTCACGCCGAGAACGGCAGCCAACGCGTCAAGCGGTGTCGCGCGGAGGACTGTGTTCAGGATGTAGAAAAACACGGGCCCAATGGCAACCTGCAGGAGGAGCCCGGTCGCGAAGCCATGTACAACGATCGAGACTGTTCCGGTTGACATTCTCTGAGCCACAGCTAGTGGTATCACAGTCGAGGCGCGGGATAAAGAGCGGAGCTTCCGTTTCCTTCGATAGCCCGGGATCCTTTCTGCCCGGCAATCTCGTCAGCCGTTGCGTAGGGGTGGGGATACCGGCGGTTCCACTGGGTATAGGACTTCATGTACGGCTTGGACCGGATCTGCACTGCTTCCCGGGGACAGAAATTGAGACATGCATAGCAGAGGGCGCACGGGACGCTGCGCTGCCACTGCGGTCCCCCGCCCTCAAGGCGGATCTTCCCCGATGGGCACACTTTTTCGCATGTTCCGCAGCCCTTGCACTTTTCATCGGCGTAGAAGTACTTGTTGGCCCCCGTGTACTTTGCGAATGCCATTCCCAGGCCGACGAGCGTTTCGAGAAGGAAGGCAATTGGCCGGATGCGGGAGAATGTGATGCCGTCGTCCCCGGACACCTGGTGTGACTCTCTGTTCGCGATCGCCCGACTGACCTCATCGAGCTGCCGCATGAGCCGGTCGTCCAGCTCTTTGAGCTCGCTGTCAGAGGGCGCACGGTACTCCTTGAACTTCGGGTCATTGCTCGGCATGTCGAGAATGAACGAGGCATCCAATTGCCTGCCCTTGCTCCCGAGTATTCGCTGCATCTTCGCAAAGCCCCTCGATCGTGTCCCGCCCCTTGTCGTCACGGCGAAGATGAAGTCTGCCGACTCCGGATCGAGCCTTTTGAGGAAAGCCTCCACCGGGATGGGGAGTGTCATGCCATGAAGAGGGGAAAGGACACCAACCCTTGCCGCTTCTGTCCGGATTGTGGCCAGCGTTGCGAGTCCTGCGATCGGCACGAGACGGGAGCCGGGCAGCCGCCGGCTCAGCTCTTTCGAGACGTGCAGCGTATTGCCGGTCCCGGAGAAGTAGAACAGTTCCGTGCTCATCGCTGTGTTTCCAGATTCGCATCGGAAACGGCCTCTACTGTCTTCTGCATTGGACTATTTCAACTGAGAGGCCCCAGAACGGAAGGACTGCCGCCTCGGTGATGTCAAACCCCGCAGACCTCAGAAGCCGCTCTGCATGGAGCGGCGCGCAGTCGACGACGTTCGGGAACCTGTGGTGCGCCCACGTATAGAGGTTCGTCATGATTCCTTGTCTTCCCTGGCTGGACATGGCGACCACGCACATGCGGCCGCCCGCCCTCAGGACTCTCTTGCACTGCTGCAGGAATGGATCATGTTCGGCTGGACCGAACAGCTCGAGGGTGAAGCTCATAAAGAGCCCATCGAAGCTGCTGCGCGGATACGGAAGAGTGAATGCGTCGGCACAGCGCAGTTCGACCCTCTCCCCGAAGCCCGCGGCGGCTGCTCGAGCCTCGGCGGTCTGAAGCATCCGGTCGGAAATGTCTATCCCGCTGACCTTCCCCGAGATGCCGACAGCTCTTGCCAATTCCACAATGCAGTGCCCTGAGCCGAATCCGATCTCCAGTATAGCTTCGCCTTCTCTGGCGCGGAGGCACCGCAGGCCCGTTTCCCGAAGCTTTCTCTCTCCCCTGGCGGCGACGGCTTCATACCATGCGCTGATTCGATTGTAGTTCCTGATCGTATGACCTCGTGATCGGGATCCCCCGGGCGAGCCGATGCGATTCCTCTGCATGTTCCCTGTGACAGCCTCCTGACCATCCCTGCACCACACAGAGCCCCGCCCCGCGCCAAGCCACCACGCACCTATTTTTTCACAAAGAAGTACCACATTGCGACCAGTGCAATCCCGCCCTCACCTTCGACGGTCTTCCTGATCTCTTCAAGGGTGGCGATTCTCTTTCCTGTGTCGTCTTTCACGTTTTTTCCATCGAACTCGATGACCTTCTTTCCATGGGCATCTCTGATGTTTTTGCCCTCGATTTCACCAAGCTTTGCCCCGTTCCACGCCCTCACCAGGTTCCTGTCGATTTCGCCTGCTTTCTGTCCAGTGCGATTCCGCAATCGTTTTCCATCGAAGCTGTAGTCTGGCATGGGACTCTCCTTGGTCATCGCGACCATCCGAATCGGCTCTTTCTTTTTCGACGCGTCGAGCACACTTAAAACAATAGCACACATCGTCAGATCGCTCCATTGTCCGGGCATTGTCGGCAATGCCGGCGTCGACTCTCTCCTGGTGCGACGGACATCGGCGGCCCGACTCGCTCCATTCCGTACGGCCGCCAGAGCTCCGGGTCCTGGGCAGGCATCGAGTTTGCCTTTGTCGCTTCGCGATAGAATGCCTCCATCCTTCCCGCAGGCGAAAAAGCGACCAGTACCCTGGCGCCCTGCGGGGAAAGCTTGAAGTCGATCGTGCTGATCCCGAGGCCGCGGCGCTTACCGAACCTAAAAGTGAAGGATCGACTCGATGGTCACCTCGTGTCAGCAGTGGGAGGCGAGACCTCAGGCCGTTCGAGAGGCTCTCCTGTCTCCCCGTCCTCATGGTCGGCCGCGCCCCGCCTCCAGCCGTCGTGCGAGAGGCATGGATCGGCTGCCTCCGAAAACCGCCGCTCCCGCCTCCATGTCCTGGATCAGCAGCAGGAGGAAGTCCCGCAGCGATGAATAGCCGCCGTCCACCAGCCGCTCCAGTATCGCATTCAGATTCTGCTTTACTTGCTTCCTGTAGAAGCCGATCCCAGTCAGATGATACGCGATGATGTTGTGAAACACGGGGCTGACGTTCAGAGCCAGGGCATGCTTCAGGTAGGGTCCGCTTGGCTTTTCTGCTTTGAGCCTTTCATACTCATGCTGAGCCTGCCAATACAACCCGTCATGAGTGCCGTTCCATTTCCTGAAATGCTCCCAGGCCCGATCCTTTGCTTCCGTGATCGCCCCGACATTGTCAGACTTGTTGAAACTGAACGGGGAGTCCAGCGACTGCAGCTTTTGCAGTGCCTGGTAGTAAGCGAGGCGGCTGTTCTTCGCGATCGGAAGCGCGGGTGATTGCCCCAATGGAACCCGGGCCTCCAGGAAGGCTTTTGCCTCTTCGTAGTCGGAACTGAGTCTGACAAACATGTCAGTGAGGCGGTCCGAGCCGACAGCATCAGGGTGCGTCTTCATCACCAGGCTTCTGTAGGCGTTCTTCAGCTGCTGCAGGTTTCGAATCCTGCCCTCTGAGATCTTCCGCATGAAAATGCTCTCCGTTGCGGTGTTCGCCTTCGTCATCTGATGGTATTGTGCTACAAATCGTTCTGCTTGCCCACCTCGAGTTGATCCAGTTTCTCCCCCCTCTCGCGTTTCCGCAGCTCGAATGCAGCCTTTTCCATGCAGTGCCCCGAGAAGACCCTTTGGACGGCCGGATTCCCGACCAGCTTCCTGGTCATCGGGTTTGTGAGGTGAAATCCACAGATCGCTGCTTCTACCGCTTTCGCATGGAGTGGGCCTCGAACGCGCCCGGCCCAGCAGAGACCCCCCAGGAGCGACAATCCATGCTCAGCCCGCAGTTCGGGTCTCCTGGGGGTTTGCGCTGCTGCCGGCAGATCAGCGGTCTCCCCTCGGGCGGTTGAGGTCATTCAATAGAAAACGAACATGCTTGGAAGGGACAGCACGACCGTCCTGCGAAGTTCGCGGTCGACCGTGGATTGTACGATTTCATTGTTCGTGATGGTGGGGCCGCCAAGCTCGTTTGACGGCTTCTTCGGCGGGAACAGCCAAGGCAGGTATCCTGAAAGCGATTCAAGGAGCCCATGATCCCCGAGGAGCATCTCCCTGATGAAAAGACTTGATCTGGGAAATCGACGGTCCTGATGATCGTCTTCCCCCCGTCCATGTTCCTCGGCATTCCCGGAGCCGGTCTCGGCGATTTGGGTTCCACGTCTTTTGCGTGCTGTGCGAGGCCTTCTCAATGAACGGCAGGGCTCAGCCCAGGGGCGCGTTCTGCACCCCAGACAGGGCCAGTGGCCGCTCTACTTGGTGCGTGCGGGAGTGTACTGCGTCCCCGACACAGCCCTGGTGAGGTTGACAACCACTGCAATCGCAGACCCTGCCATCGCCACGATCAGGACTGCTCTGGCCAGCGTATTGAGCCACTGTCCCACGATCTGCGAAAAATCGAGTGGGAACACCGTGTAGAACACAATGAGAGAGAGAAGCCCGACTGCTGCATGGGTCGCCTGTATCGTCGAATATATTCGAGCCGGCCGATGGATCGCCAGGATGACGTTTCCAGTAACTTGAACGAGCAAAGAGAGGTTTGATGCCCACAGGACGTCGACCCAGCTTGCCAGGACAACTCCGTTTGTCAGGTGCCGCCAAACCAGGACGCTGTTGATGAATGCGATGCCGATCAGATTGGCGAGTATCGAGCCAATGAACTCGCCGAGCTTCTTCTCCTTCAAGGTAGCCTCCTTCTGTTCTCTTGAATGCGATCACCCGCTTTCGTGAACAAGCCACGTCTTGGTGCTTGTGGATTCCCTGGCCTGCTTCCCGGGTCAGCACCGCGCTGTCGGCATGTGAGCCCACTGACAGTCATCGACATGGCCCCTCATACTCTAACACGCGGTCGAGGACCATGTGTCACTGCGTCATCGGGAGGACGCCATCTGCTGAGCCGCCGCAGCTTATCCTCCTCCCTGTGCGGACCACACGCTTCCTCCCTCTTCTCCCCGCCTTGCATCGGCGTCGAAAAGCGAATAGCATGGCGCCGCGAGGAGGGGAGGATGGCCCTGAACACCGTCGAGAGGATCGATGACCGGGTGAAGGTGAAGACGGTCCTCGTCAGCGTGTCCGACAAGACCGGGCTCGCCGCCTTCGCCGCCGGCCTCCTCTCGGTGAACCCCGACCTCCACATCCTCTCGACCGGCGGCACCCACGCGGCGATCGCCGAAGCCCTGGGCCCGGCCGCCGGGCGGGTTCTAAAGCAGGTATCCGCCTACACGGGGCAGCCCGAGATGCAGGGTGGTCTTGTGAAGACCCTGGACTTCAAGATCTACCTCGGACTGCTCTCCGAGACGTACAACCCGGCGCACAAAGCCGACCTCGCGCGGACCGGGGCCGCGGCGATCGACATGGTCGTCGTGAACCTCTACCCATTCGAGCAGGCCGCCGCCGCACCTGGGGCGACCGTCGAAGGCGCTCGGGGCAACATCGACATCGGGGGCCCGTGCATGGTGCGCGCTGCTGCCAAGAACTTCCACAGGGTGGCCGCAGTGACGGACCCCGGGGACTACCCCCGCATCCTCGCCGAGCTACGGGCCCTCGGCGGAGCCCTCTCCCTCGCGACCCGTTTCGCCCTCGCGCAGAAAGCCTTCCGCCTCACCGCCGGCTATGATGCGGCGATCGCAGGGTACCTCGGCTCGCTCGCCGTCGACAGCGCGCGCGCGGCGTACAGGATCGAAGACGGGGAGGCCTGACATGAACGCGCCGGAGAACAGGCCGGATTTCAAAAGCGCCTACAGGCGCATCATGGACGAGCATTTTCCCGAAAGCATGGAGATCAGCTTCGTCGGCGAGGGCGGCAGGCAGACGCTGGTCTACCAGAAGGCGACCTGGATCATCGACGGCGAAGAGAAGGGCCTGCGCTACGGGGAGAACCCGGGCCAGGAGGCCGCCCTGTATCGCCTTGTGAACGGCAGTCTCTCGCTGGGCGAGGTGACGACGATCCAGCCCGGTCGGTACCTCGCATCAGACGCCGAGCTGCTGCAGTCCGGCAAGCATCCCGGCAAGATCAATATCACCGACGTCGACAATGCACTGGCCATCCTACGATACTTCCCCTCCACCCCCTGCGCCGTGATCGTGAAGCACAACAATCCCTGCGGCGCCGCCAAAGGCGCGACGCTCGCCGAGGCCTACCGCAAGGCCCATATGGCCGACAGGCTCGCCGCTTTCGGCGGGGCCATCGTCCTCAACCGGGAAGTCGACAGGGAGACTGCCGAGCTCATCGCCGAGAGCTATGCGGAGGTCGTTGCAGCCCCCGAGTTCGCCCCCGGCGTGATGGACGTCTTCGCGAAATGGAAGAACCTGCGGGTCATGCGCATCGCGAACATCGCGCGCCTGCACTCGTTCGTCGGCGCGCAGTTTGTCGAGTTCAAGAGCCTGATCGACGGCGGCATCGTCACGCAGTCCGCCTTTGTTCCGAAAACGCTCCGCGTCTCGGACTTCCTGCCCGCCCAGGCCGCGATCAAGGGGAAGGACTACCGCATCGCCCGGCCTCCCACCGAGAGGGAGCTGGACGACCTTCTGTTCGGCTGGCTCGTTGAGACGGGGATCACGAGCAACTCGGTGATCTACGTGAAGGACGGCGCCACAGTCGGCATCGGAACCGGCGAGCAGGACAGGGTCGGTGTGGCCGAGATCGCGCGCGACAAGGCATACCGAAAGCTCGCCGACAGGCTGGCCTGGGAGAGCTTCTCGACTCCGTACAGCTCCCTGGCGGCGCCTGAGGCGCGGGCCGAGATCGACAGGGAAGTCGCCCGGCAGAAGGGCGGAATCGCCGGCTCCTGCATGGTGTCGGACGGCTTTTTCCCTTTCCGCGACGGGGTCGACGTCGGCATCCGCGAAGGGGTCACCGCGGTCGTCCAGCCGGGGGGCTCGGATCGGGACTTCGAATCGATCGAGGCGTGCAATGAGGCCGGGGTGGCCATGGTGTTCACCGGCCAGCGCTGCTTCAAGCACTAGAGAGGAAAACCATGTACGAACGGAACGTGTCTCATATCGAAGCGCTCGTGAAGGAGCAGAACGACTGGCGGGGGGTCTGCGTCAACCTCATCGCAAGCGAGAACGTGACCAGCAGGCGGGTGCGGGGCATCATGGGCTCGGACTTCGCCCACCGCTACGCCGAGGGCCACCCGGGCGAGCGCTACTACCAGGGGACGGAGATCATCGACGAGATCGAGAGCCTGCTCAAGCAGCACATGAAGAGCCTGTTCCGCTGCAGGAACGCCGACGTGCGGCCCATCAGCGGGACGATCGCCAACGACGCGGTCTTCAGCCGCTACATCAGGCCCGGCGATGTGGTGATGGTGAACTCCACCCCTGGCGGCGGGCACATCAGCCATCACAGGGCCGGCTCGGTGGGAAAGTACACGAAGAACATCGTGAACTTCCCCCTCACCGCCGACGGCTGGCACATCGACGTGGACCACACCCTCGACCTGATGAAGGCCCTCGAGCCCAAGGTGATGGTCATGGGCAAGAGCCTGTTCCTGTTCCCCGAGCCGGTGAAGGAGATCGCGCCGTACTGCGCGAAGAGGGGCATTCCCCTCATCTACGACGCGGCCCACGTGCTGGGACTGGTGGCCGGTCACCAGTTCCAGGATCCGCTGGCCGACGGGGCGCCCCTGGTGACGGGCAGCACGCACAAGACATTCTTCGGCTCGCAGCGGGGCGTGATCCTCTCGAACCTCGATGACGTGGAGTGGCGAAGGATCGACAAGGGCGCCTTCCCCGGCTCCTCTTCCAACCACCACCTCGAGACCCTCGTCGCGCTGGCGCTTTCCACCTATGAGATGCTGGAGTTCGGCGTGGAGTACGCGCGGCAGGTCGTGGCGAACGCCCGGCACCTCGCGACAAAGCTCTTCGAGCTGGGGTTCAAGGTTCAGGGGGAGCAGTTCGGATTCACCGAGAGCCACCAGGTTGCGATCGACATGTCGGACTTCGGCGGCGGGGACGCGGCCGCCAGGGACCTGAAGGACAACCGCATCATCGTGAACATGAACCTTCTCCCCTTCGAGCCCCTCGACAGGGTCACAAACCCGGCCGGCATCAGGATCGGCGTGCAGGAGATGACCCGGGTGGGCATGAAGGAGCCTGAGATGGAGCGCATTGCGGAGCTGTTCAAACGCTGCCTGGCGGACAAGAGGTTCGTGGGCGACGAGGTGCGGGAGTTTCGCGCGCCCTACCAGCGCGTACACTACTCATTCGACCCCGAGAGCTGAAGCCGCTATCGAGCGAGGGTGAGGACCTTCTTCACTCCCGCGGCGTCCAGGCGGACGAAGTTGCCGATGATTCCCCTGTCGATGCACTTCTTCGACATCTCTTCGAGCCTGTCGTCCTTCACGCCGAGCTCCTTCAGCGTGGTGGGAAGCCCGATGTCCTTGAAGAAGCTCGCCAGGCGGCGGATGCCCTCCATGGCCGTGCGCTCGGGTGAGGCGAAATCCTCTTCGACGCCCCACACGCGAACGGCGAACTGCGCGAACCGGCGAATGTCCTCGGCGCAGACGTGCCGCATCCACGCGGGGAAAAGGACCGCCAGCCCCGCGCCGTGGGCGACGTCGTAGATCCCGCTCAGCTCGTGCTCGATCATGTGCGTCGCCCAGTCGCTGATCCTGCCGGTTCCCACCAGGTCATTGTGGGCGATCGTGCCCGCCCACATGATCTCGGCCCGGGCATCGTAGTCGCGCGGGTGCTCGAGGACGATCGGGGTGTTGTGGATGATCGTTTTTAAGGTGGCCTCGCACAGCCTGTCCGTGAAATCGACCCCGCGGGCCCGGGTGAAGTACCGCTCCATGACGTGGGCCATGATGTCGGATGCGCCGCAGGCGGTCTGGTACGGGGGCAGGGTGAAGGTCAGCTCGGGGTTCATGATCGCGAACTTCGGCCGCATGCACTCCGCGCCGGCGTCGCGCTTGTAGTCCCCCTCCTCCCGTGTGATGACCGAACCCGTGCTCGACTCGCTGCCGGCGGCGGGGATCGTGAGAACCACGCCGACGGGAAGCATTTCTCGCACGGTGGCCTTCCGCGTGTAGAACTCCCACACGTCTCCCGAATACGGGACGCCGATCCCGATGGCCTTGGCCGAGTCGATGACGCTCCCGCCTCCCACAGCAAGGATGAAGTCGATCTTCTCTTTCCTGCAGATCCTGATGCCTTCCTGAACGAGAGAGAGCCTCGGGTTGGGAACCACACCGGGCAGGTCGACCCATTTCACCCCCGCTTCGGTGAGCGATTTGCACACCGCATCGTAGAGCCCCGATTTCTTGATGCTCCCGCTGCCGTAGTGGAGCAGCACCTTGCGGCTGTGCGCCGCGGTTTCTTTGCCGACCTGAGCTTCCGTTCCCTTGCCGAAGACGATCCTGGTCGCGTTCTGGAATATGAAGTTCTCCATCGTTTACCTCTCTTGTTTTTCTGACGGCCCATAGTAGCGGAACGCCAGCCCGCGGTCAATCCAGCGCGCCGAAGGCGTCGCGGGTGCTGCGCCAACGGCGCAGCAGTGCGAGGGGCCGGATGTCGCTGTAGCGGCAGGCGTGCTATAGTGAGATGCAGCTGTTGAACGATACGTCATACAGAAGGAGGACATCGTGAAGAAGTTGCGCGCGATCATTGTCGCCTTTCTCGTCGTGAGCATTCTCGGCTGCACCACCTTGGTGCGGATCAGGACGGATCCACAGGATGCGAAGGTCTACATCAATGACGAACCGGTTGGGAAATCGCCCGTCCAGAAGCAGCTCAGCAACTTCGTCGCGAACGAGTACCAGGTCAGGATCGAGAAACCGGGCTATAAGAGTCTCGAGACCGAGATGCGCCGCGAGGTGAAGGTCGGAAACCTCGTCGTGGGCCTCCTCCTGTGGTGGCCGCTTCTTCTCTGGTGCTACGGGCCCGACCAGTCCTACAGCTACGAGCTCGAGGAGGATTGATCCTTCTCGCCCTGGCGATCGAGGCTCCCTTCTCTTGACGACCTTCACGGATTGTCCTTATAGTGCGGGCCACCGAACACGGAGGATTTCCCATGCTCATCATTGGCGAGCTTATCAACTCCACGCGAAAGCAGGTGCGCAGGGCTGTCGAGGAGAAGGATGCGGCTTTCATCCAGGGTCTGGCGTCGATGCAGGCGGCGGCCGGGGCGAATTGGATCGACGTGAACGCCGGCGCCTTCCCCACCGACGAGGTGGAGAAGCTCGAATGGCTCATCGGCGCGGTACGTAAGGTCACAGACACTCCCCTGTCCATCGATTCCCCACGCCCGGCCGCCGTCGAGGCCGGACTGGCCCTAGCGGGAAAGGAGCCGTTCCTCAATTCCATCTCCGCCGAAGCGGACCGCTACAAGGCCCTCATTCCGCTGGTGAAGAAGTACGCCGCCCGGGTGGTCGCCCTCAGCATCGACGACACCGGCATGACCGACGACACAGGGAAGGTCTGGCAGGTGGCTGACGGGCTGATCAAGCGCCTCGAGGACGACGGCGTGCCCCCCGATCACATCTTCGTCGATCCCCTGATTCGTCCGGTGAGCACGAACATCGAGTACGGGATGGGCGCCCTTTCGGTTGTCGAAAAGATCAGCACGCACCACCCCCTGGTGCACAAGACCTGCGGCTTGTCCAACATCTCCTTCGGCCTGCCCAAGCGCAAGCTGGTGAATCAGGTTTTTGTCGCCATGGCCATTGCGAAGGGGATGGACTCGGCGATACTCGACCCGCTTGATCCGCGGATGATGGCCAACATCTTCGTGGCCGAGGCGCTCGCCGGCAGGGACCAGTTCTGCATGGGCTACATCATGGCCGACAGGGACGGGAAGTTCGAGGGCATGGCCTGAGGGCGGAGGGGAAGGTGGCGGCGACAATTATCGACGGAACGGCGATCGCGGCGCGGATCCGGGCCGAGGTGACGGCGGACATCGAGTCTCTCAAGAAGGAAACGGGCGTCGTGCCGGGTCTCGCCGTCGTGCTGGTAGGCGAGAACCCCGCCTCCATGAGCTACGTGAAGAGCAAGAACAGGGTCGCTCACGAGATCGGCATCCACTCTGAGCAGCATAACCTTCCCGGCTCGACGACGGAAAAGGACCTGCTCGCGCTGGTGGAGAATCTGAACAGGGACCCGAAGATCCACGGCATCCTCGTGCAGCTGCCCCTCCCCGGGCACATCGAAGAGCAGAAGATCATCAATGCGATCGCGCCCGAGAAGGACGTGGACGGTTTCCACCCCGTGAGCCTCGGCAGGATCATGACAGGGGAGCCGGGGTTCCGCCCCTGCACGCCCCTGGGCATCCAGAAGCTCCTCGTGTACTCGAGCGTGAAGGTCGCCGGCAGCCACGTCGTTGTGGTCGGCCGCAGCAACATCGTCGGCAAGCCCATCGCCAACATGCTCATGCAGAAGGAGAAGGGGGCCGACGCGACGGTGACGGTCTGCCATTCCCGCACGCGCGACCTCCCGTCCATCACCCGCCAGGCCGACATCCTCATCGCGGCCATCGGCAGACCTGAGTTCGTCACCGCGGACATGGTGAAGGAAGGGGCCGTCGTCATCGACGTGGGGATCAACAGGATCGAGGACACGAGCGCACCCAAGGGCACGCGCATGGTGGGCGACGTGAAGTTCGACGAGGTCGCGAAGAAGGCGGGAGCGATCACCCCTGTGCCCGGCGGCGTGGGACCGATGACAATCGTGATGCTGATGTACAACACGCTGCAGGCGGCAAAAGCGGCAGCTGCGCGCTGAACCGCCCTCGCCCTTGCGGCGGACCCAGCCCGTCGCTATACTCTCAGCAACAGGGTGACCATGGCAGTCTTTCCTCGACTCGCGAGAATCATCATCACGGCTCTCATTGCGCTTCTCGTCGGATGCAGCTCCCTCGGCGACAACCGTTTTCTCTTGAAGAATCTCGACGAGAAAGCCAAGGCGAAAGCCCTGATCGATGCCGGCATCGTGCAGTATCAGGTTCGCCTTGTGCGGAAGGCCGAGTACGCCGCGACCGACGAGATCAAGGAGTACTTCGTCGTCGCCCTGCGTTTCGATCCCGCAAGCGCCCTCGCCAAGAAGTACCTCGCCCTCGTGACAAACTACAGGGAGGTGAAGCTCCAAGCCAGCCTCAAGGAGGCGGCGCGCTTCGCCCAGAAGCCCAAGCGCACGGAGGAAGAGACCTACCTCCTGTGCCTCGCCGTTCAGAAAGCTGTGCGGATCGATCCCGCCAATCCCGCCGTGCAGAGGCTCCTCGGCGACACGACGCAGGTCCGCAACGCCCTTGTGGACGGCTACCTTGCCCGTGGGAAGGCCTCCATGGACAAGATCGACGACAAGACCCCCGATGCGGCCCGGGAAAAGCTCTCCATCGAGGCGTTCCAGAACGTGAGCCGGGCCTGTACCGCCGACCCGCAGAGCGTCGCTGCCCAGAACGTAAAGAGCTCCCTGCGTTCGGAGGTCTCCCGCATCGCCGCCGCGCGGCTGGAATCCGCGCAGAAGCTGATCGCATCCCAGCGCTTCGCTGATGCGAAGGCGCAGATCTCCCTGCTCAACGATCTCAACAGGAAGCTGGACAACTCATTCGAATCCGAGGTGCGCGACGCCAGCTACACCCTGAACTACAGATGGGCGAAAGCCCTCTTCGACCAGAAGGAGTACGCCCAGGGGGAGGTGAAGGCGGACGCCGCCCTTGCCGTGAAGAGGACTGACGAGGCGGCCGCCCTGAAGAAGCGGATCTCCGAGCTGCGGGCGCAGACCGAGACGAACACCTCCTTCGAGGCCGCCCTGCAGGACATCGATCGCCTGATCGCGAAGGGCGAGCTGATCGCCGCCCAGCGCAAGATCGATTCCCTCGCGAAGACCGCGAAGGGCGAGGCGAAGCTGGCCAGCCTCGATGACCGCGGCGAGAAGGTGAGCGCGAACCTGAAGGATCTCTACGACAGGGCCGTCGCGGCGTACCGCGACGAGGACTTCAAGGCCGCGATCGAGCTGCTGGAGATCGTGGTGGCGATCGACGAGGGCTACGAGCTGGCCGCCGACTACCTCGACAAGGCGCAGTCAAAACAGAAGCTGCTCGAACAATTCTAAGAGCGCCGAAGGCGCGTACAGCGCCGGGAGGGCACCCATGGACGCACGGAAACGCACTGTCCTGCTTCTCCACATCGGGGAGGGGCTCATCGCCGCGATCCTCTTGGCATGGTACATCCTGCCGTTCGTCGACAGGACGCTGGGCGCCTTCTCCCCCCTCGAGTCGCCGATCCTGCTCGCAGGCTATCCCCCGCGCGAGCTCGGCTTCTTCATCGTGATTGCCTGCCTCGTGGGCATCGTGCCCCTGATCTGCCTGTGGAAGATCGCTTCGCTGTTCCTCGGCAGGCGCATCCCTGCAGCGGCGGACCCGACGCGCATCCTGCCGGTCGCTCTCAACATCGTCTGCTCCGCTGCCGTGATCGCCGTCGTCTTCCTGCACGTGATCGCCTTCGCTTCCAACGCGCGCTACTTCGGCGCCTTCCCGCCCGCCACGTATGCCGTCTTTCTCCTCTCCCTCGCCTCCAACGCCTTTTTCATAGTCATGCTCATCTTCGGGGTGAGCCGCAGAAATGCGGCCTACCAGGAGTACCAGGAGTTCCGCAGGGTCGGCGCGGGAAAGACTGAGCAGAAGGGAAAGGGCAGGGGCAAGGCAGTGGATACCCTCTGGGTTTCCCAGCGGCAGGGAATCCAGCGAAAGCTGATTCTCTCGTTCGTCCCGCTCATCCTCGTGATCATCGTGGTGCTCGCCTTCATCCTGATGAGCGACTTCAGCCGCACCATCCTCGCATCCGTCATCGCGAGCGGAGAGACCCTCGCCGAGCGCACGGCGAGCGTCGCCAAGGCGAACGTCGGCGACAGGATCGCCGTGGACGATTACCTCTCCATCGAGGGCAAGAAGAACGAGGCGAAGAAAGACGGGAAGGACCCGGGAGCCGCATTCCGGTTCAACACGCTCACCTACTATCAGCGCGACGCGAAGGGCAGCGCCTTCGAAGCAGTGGCGAGCACGGACAGGGCGGTCGTCGGCGCGCGCGTGCCCCTGGCCGGTTTCCAGCTCGAGGCGACGACCCACCGCTACAACGCGGAAGCGAAGGTCTTCGAGTTCCTCTCGCCCGTGGTGCTGAGCGGACGCTTTCTTGGCTTTGTCATGGTCGACTACGCCCGGGACGTGATCTACGAGCCGTACTTCCGAACGCAGGTGAAGGTGTTCGTCATCGCGGCGATCTTCATCTACGCCTCCGTGTTCCTCATCTACCTCTTCGGCCGCAACATCGTCTTCCCCATCCTGTTCCTCCGCATGAGCGTGAACGCGATCTCGACGATCCTCTCGGGCATGATCAAAGGGAAGGTGAAGATCTCGCCCGAGCTGCTGCAGTACAAGGACAGGGTGAACACGCGCGACGAGATCAAGGTGCTGTCCAACGAGGTCAAGAACATGACCGGCGTGATCCGCGGCGTCATCCCCTACATCTCCGCCTCGACGCTCAAGCACTCGGAGCGCGAGACGCCGATGAGCGAGAAGCGCGATCTCACCTTCCTGTTCACCGACATCCGCGGCTTCACGAGCCTGTGCGAGGGTCAGAGCCCCGAAGCGGTTGTGGAGACGCTCAACCATTACCTCGACATCCAGTCCTCTGTGATCCTCGCAAACAGCGGGGACATCGACAAGTTCGTGGGCGACGAGATCATGGCGATGTTCGAGGGGTCCAAGAAGGAGCTGAACGCCTGCAAGGCGAGCCTGGAGATCCGCCGTGCCATGGCCGAGGAGAGGAAGATCGCGGAGCTTGCCGAGCGCAACGTGATCTCGATCGGCATCGGCATCAACACGGGCCCCGTGGTCTTCGGCAGCGTGGGCGCCAAGGACAGGATGGACTTCACGAGCATCGGCGACACGGTGAACCTCGCCGCGCGCCTGGAGGGGGCGAACAAGACCTATGGCACGAAGACGCTGATCACCGAAGCCGTGCACGACAAGGTGAAGGATG
>CAYGXO010000050.1:0-17123 GCA_964353885.1 uncultured Spirochaetaceae bacterium | reverse complement strand
GGCGCATCGTTTGACGGGAGGCAGGATTGCACGCGGCGCGCCAGGCGGACAGCGGCGACCAGGGGGAGTTCCTCGAGATCGACGGGCTTTCGAAAACCTTCAAGGGGCTCCGCGCCGTCGAAGGATACGGCCTGCGGCTGCGCCGGGGCGAGATCCTCGGGATCATCGGCCCCAACGGCGCGGGCAAGTCCACCATCTTCAACCTGCTCACCGGCCACCTCAGGCCCACTTCGGGGCGTGTGCGGTTTTGCGGCAGGGACATCACGCGCGCCAGCCCCGACAGCATCGCGCGGATGGGCATCGGCCGGACCTTCCAGAACATCCGGCTCTTCGGGAGCATGACGGTCGTGGAGAACGTCGTCGCCGCGCGCCAGCTGAGGGAACGCGCCGGCATGCTGTCGACTCTCCTCTCGCTGCCCTCGTTCCGACGCACGGAAGAGCGCCTCGTGGAGAAATCCCTCGAGCAGCTCGGGCTGTTCGGGCTGCAGGACCGCGCCTCCGCAATGGCGTCGTCCCTGCCGTACGGGGACCAGCGCAGGCTGGAGATCGCGCGCGCCCTGGCCATCGAGCCCGCGCTCCTGCTTCTCGATGAGCCGACCGCGGGCATGAACAGCCTGGAGAGCACGGTCATCCTGGATCTCATCCGGAGGATCCGCGACATCTGGCAGCTCACGATCGTGCTCGTCGAGCACAACATGCCGCTCGTGATGCAGCTCTGCGAGCGGATCCAGGTCCTCAATGACGGGCAGATCATCTCCGAGGGCACCCCGCAACAGGTGCGGGCAGACCCCCGGGTGGTGGAGTCGTATCTCGGCGAGGCTTCCGACGATGCTGGCGCTTGAATCTGTCGACATTTTCTACGGCCACATCCAGGCGCTCGCGGCGGTGAGCATCTCCGTGCATGACGGGGAGCTGGTGACCCTCCTCGGCGCCAACGGCGCAGGCAAGTCCACCGCCCTCATGGCCGTCTCGGGGATCGTGCGGCCAAGGTCGGGCAGCGTGCGCTGGGACGACACGGACCTCGCCGCGGCCACCCCCTACGCGATCGTGGGACTGGGCGTGATCCATTGCCCCGAGGGCCGCAGGATCTTCGGGGGTCTCTCCGTGCTGGAGAACCTGCGCATGGGAGCCATCCGCAGGAAGGACCGGGCCGCGGCGCGCAGCGACATGGAGCACGTCTTCTCCCTCTTTCCCGTGCTCGGGGAGCGGCGACACCAGACAGGGGCGACGCTGAGCGGCGGCGAGCAGCAGATGCTCGCCATCGGCCGCGCGCTCATGGCGGCCCCGCGGCTCCTCCTCCTCGACGAGCCTTCGCTGGGCCTTGCCCCGCTTGTCGTGAAGGAGATCTTCCGGGTCATCCGCGAGCTGCACAGGAGCGGGGTCACGATCCTGCTGGTGGAGCAGAACGTGCGCCAGGCGCTCGCGGTCGCGGACCGCGGGTACGTCATTTCCAGCGGCCGCGTGACCCTTTCGGGGACGGGGGCGGAGCTGCGCGCCAATCCCGAGATCGAGCAGGCGTATCTCAGCCGTGCGCCGGAGGCCGGGCAGTGACGCCCCTGGAGCTCCTCCTCCAGCAGCTCATCAACGCGGTGAGCATCGGGAGCCTCTATGCCCTCATGGCGATCGGCCTCGCCATGGTCTTCGGGATCCTGCGGCTCATCAACTTCGCCCATGGCGACCTGATCATGGTGGGCAGCTACGTCGCGCTCCTCCTCATGGGGCTGGGGCTTCCCTTCCTCGCGGCCGCAACCGCGGGCATCGCGGCGAGCACGATCGCGGGTCTCCTCATGGAGCGCGTGGCCTACCGGCCCCTGCGCGGCGCGCACGAGATCTCCATGCTCCTCACCTCGTTCTCCGTGACGATCTTCCTGGAAAACCTCGCGATCATCCTCTTCCGCCCCACCTCCCGCCCGTTCACCGCGCCGCCCATCCTCCGCTCCGTCATCGAGAGGGGGCAGCTGCGGATCGCGGGGCTCGACCTGATCGCCATCGCCGTGACCGCGGTCCTCCTCCTGGGCCTCACGCTGTTCGTGCGGCGCACGGACACCGGTATCGCGATGCGCGCCGCGAGCCAGGACATACTGGCCGCGCGCCTGATGGGCATCAACGTGAACCGGGTCATCGCCGCGGCCTTCGCCATCGGCTCGCTCCTCGCCGGCGTGGTGGGCATCCTGTGGAGCGCGCGCGTCGGCAAGGTCGACCCCCTGATGGGTTTCAACCCGGTGCTGAAGGCCTTCGTCGCCTCCGTCATCGGCGGGCTGGGAAGCATCCCCGGCGCGGTGATCGGCGCCTACGTGCTGGGGGGGCTGGAGATCCTCCTCCAGGGGCTGCTCCCCTCCACGCTCACGCCCTTCCGGGACGCGTTCGTCTTCGCCATCCTCATCGCGCTGCTCCTCTTCCGGCCCAACGGCATGCTGGGCAGCACGGAGAGGGAGAAGATCTGATGGAGCCGAACCCCAACCGGCCCTCCCTCGCGGCACGGCTCGCCGCGCCGGCCGCGCTGCTCGCGCTGCTCGCGGCGCTGCTGGCCGCCGCCGCTTTGCTGGCCGGCGACTACGTGCAGCGGATCGTGATCATCATCGGGATCAACATCGTGCTCGTCGTGAGTCTCAACCTCTCCAATGGGTTCACCGGGGTCTTTTCACTCGGTCATGTGGGCTTCATGGCCATCGGGGCCTACACGGCTGCCATCCTCACCCTGCCGGTGAACCTCAAGGCGGTGAACCTGCCCAGCCTCCCGGGATGGCTCGGTCATCTTGCGCTTCCATTCCTGCCCGCGTCGCTGATCGGCGGTTGTGTCGCCGCGGCAGTGGCCTTTCCCGTGGGGCTTTCGCTCATGCGCCTGCGGGGCGCCTACATCTCGGTGGCCACTCTCGGCTTCCTGGTGATCGTGCAGGTCGTTCTCGTGAACTGGGATCCGGTGACCCGGGGGGCGCGGACCTTCGCTGGTGTGCCAGGCTTCACCACCATCGCGAACGCCTGGATCTGGGCGGTCGTCGCTGTCTACGTGGTCTGGCGCATCGGGTCATCCGCGTTCGGGAGGGGCATGCGCGCCTCCCGGGACAACGAGATCGCCGCCCTCTCACTCGGGGTCAACGTGTTGCGCGCGCGGCTGCTCGCCTTCTGCGTGAGCGCCTTTCTCACCGGCGCCGCGGGCTCCCTCTGGGCGCACTTCATCACCTCCTTCTCCCCAAGATCCTTCTCCTTCACACAGGCATTCGGCATCATTACAATGCTCGTCATCGGGGGGATGGGATCGGTGAGCGGGTCCGTGATCGGCGTCGTGCTCATCACGGTCCTGTCCGAGTTTCTGCGCAATGCAGAGCGCGGCTTCGACCTCGGAGCGCTGCACATGCCGCCGCTGTACGGCGCAAGCCAGATCCTCATGGCGGTAGTGTTCGTGCTCGTCATCGTGTTCAGGCCAGCCGGCATCATGGGAGGCAGAGAGATCGACATTCGTGGAGCTTTCCGGCGGATCGTTCCGCCGAGAAGAGGGAGAAAGGCCGCATGAACCGGGCGGTCCGCCCGGGCGGCATCACGTGCACAGGTTTCCTGAAGGAGGAACGGGTATGAAGACAAAACTTGCCATCGTCCTGGTGGCTGCCGCGGCGCTGCTCGCCGTCGGCTGCTCCGGGCAGGGCGGGGGCGGCGCGATCAAGATCGGCATGCTCTACAACATGACCGGCGCGCAGGCCTCCCTGGACTCGCCGTCTGCGAACGGCGCGAAGCTCGCGGCCAAGGAGATCAACGCGGCGGGCGGGGTGCTGGGAAAGAAGATCCAGCTCGCCGCCTACGACGGGAAGACGGATGCCGCGACCATCGGCAACGCCGCGACGCAGCTCACGAACAGCGACAAGGTCGTGGCGATGTTCGGCTTCAGCGACAGCGACATGACCATGGCGGCCGCTCCCATCGCGGCGAAGGCGGGGATCGTGTTCGTCACCTCGGGGGCCACCTCTCCCAAGCTGCCCGACCAGGTGCCCGACTACCTGTACCTCGCCTGCTTCGGCGACAACGTGCAGGCAGCCGCCGGCGCGGAATACGCGGTCTCCAGCCTCAAGGCGAAGAACGTGTACCTCCTCATCGACAAGGGCATGGAGTACACATTGCTCCTGGGCAAGTATTTCAAGGAGCGTTTCCTGGAGCTCGGGGGCAAGGTGATCCTGGAGGACAATTACCAGACCGGGGACAAGGACTTCTCCGCGCAGATCACGAAGCTCAAGGGCCAGAAGGCCAAGGCGGACCTGCTCTACATCGCCTCGGGACCGGATGACGTGGGCACCATCGTGAAGCAGTTCCGCGACGCAGGCATCAAGACCCCCATCATGGGCGGCGACGGCTACGACACGCCGCTCCTCGTCCAGGTGGCGGGCGCGGGCGCTGAGAACGTGTACTTCACGACACACTCTCTCATGGACGCAAACCTGGGCACCGACGCGGTGAAGAAGTTCATCGCTGCCTACCAGGCGGAATACAAGAACCCGCCGGAAAACGCGTTCGCAGGCCTGGGCTACGACACGGTGAAGCTGCTCGCGGACTCCATCAAGCGTGCAGGCTCCGCCGACCCCAAGGCCATCCGCACCGCGCTCCAGGCGACGAGCGGCCTCGCGGGCGTCACCGGCTCCATCAGCTTCCCCCAGGGAAGCCGCATCCCCCAGAAGGGCGTGACAGTGATCCTCGTGAAGGACGGCACGTTCACCCTGGCGCAGGAAGTGGTTCCCGAGAAGATCCCCGCGCCCTGAGCGCGGCATGACTGGGCGGGCCGGTTGGCCCGCCCATGCTTTTCCCCGCGAACCGGCACCGCCGGCGTGGCCGGCCACAACGCAAGGAGACGACACCATGAAGAAGAACCCCCTCGAGATCCAGCACCTGAGCGCCGCGGATTTCCGCGCCGCGCCGTTCGAGAAGGTGATCCTCCCGCTGGGATCGCTAGAGAGCCACGGGGCGCACCTGCCCTTCGGCACGGATGCGCTGACCGCGCACATGGTGGCTCTGGACATCGCCGCGCGGGTCGCGAAGACCGGGGTGCTGCCCCCCCTGAACTACGGGGTGAGCGAGCACTACCGGGACTTCCCCTTCACGATCACCGTCCAGTTCGAGACCCAGATCGCGTTCATCCGCGACATCCTGGAATCCGTCTACCGCGAAGGCATCCGAAAGGTGTTCATCATGAACGGCCACGACGGCAACATCGCGCCCATCGAGGTGGCCAGCCGATCGGCCAAGGTCGCCCACCCCGACTTCCGCATCGTGTCGCTGGACGCCTGGTGGATGATAATGGGAGACCTCGTGCCGCCGGACTTTTTCGCGGTATGGAATGGGCTGGGCCACGGAGGCGAGGGGGAGACATCCATCTGCCTGGAGCTCTTTCCCGACCTGTGCGACGTGTCGAAGGCCTCAGGCGTGGTGCCGCACCTGCCCAGGCACGTCGACGTGAAGTGGCTCTTCAACGAGCTCACGAACACCGGCGCCACCGGCGATCCCACGAAGGCAACGCCGGCCAAGGGCCGCAGGATGCGCGAGGTGCTCGTGGACGCCGTCGTGCGCATCCTCGCGGACCTCGACAGCAAGGGATGGGACTATCGCTCACCCGAGGTGCAGAAGAAGGGTTGATCCATATGGAAGTGCGCGACGCCATTTCCCGGAGGCGCGGCATCCGCAAGTTCAAGGATGCGCCCGCGCCGCGCGAGCCACCCGCTTCGCCAGCGCCAGGATGGTGAGGATGGGCGGGTTGCCGAGCGAGCGGGGAAGGAGGGTCGCGTCTGCGACGTACAGGTTGGCAGGCAGGCGGGCGGGATGAAGGGTCGCCGCATCCGCGGCCGTGAGGGGGAGCATCCCCCCGGGGTGACCGGCATTCAGCGTGCCGAGGAAGATGTCCGCCGGGTCGACTCCGAGGCGCACCAGGAGGTCGCGGCAAAGCGCTTCCGCCTCGGCCAGCCTGCGGCGGTCCTCCGCTGTGAGGCGCTTGTCCAGCCTGGAGCCGCGCGCGGGCACGCGGCCGGTCTCGGAGTCGGCCAGCTTGATCATCAGGGCGAGGACCCCGTCAGCCGGACGGCGCCAGCGCCGGTCGAAGAGGAAGCTCAGGTAATCGAAATACGGGGAGATGATGAAGCCGGGGCGCTGGACCACGAAGGGCATCGGCATCTCATGGTGCTGTCGGCTGCCCGGCCAGGGGGCGGCCACGCACAGCACGGGGTCGACGAACAGCCGAGGCTCGCAGCGGATTCCGGAACGTTCCAGGATGGCCGGCGTGCCCAGGCCGCCGGCGGACAGGACCACCAGGTCAGCCGGGAAGAACACAGAACGCATGCCGACCCGCGCCCGCACGCCGACGGCCCGCCCGCCGCGGATCACCACCTTGCGGACGCTGCAGCCGGTGACCAGCCGCGCCCCCTTGGCCAAGGCGTCGTCGAGGAAGCGGCGGCTGTCCCATTTTGCGCCGTAGGGGCAGCCCAGGACGCAGCGACCGCAGCGGCGGCAGCGGCGGAAGTTGATCATCTTGGGGGTGGGGCGCGGGGCCAGCCCGGCCGCGCCGCAGAGCTCGAACAGCCGGCGGGTCGGCTCGGACCAGTTCTGCTGATGGGCGGTGCTCACCGGCACCTCGCGCGCCAGCTCGTCGAACTCCTGGTCCAGGTCGATGCCCAGCTCCCGCAGCGGCCCGTCCATGCGCAGGGCGTTGCCTGCGCTCAGGGTGGTCGTGCCTCCGGTGCCCGCACCATTGATGTGCACAAGCCCCTCGGCGCTTCGCCGAACGCGCATGGTCGGGAACACCAGGCTGATCATCCGCTCATCGACCAGCAGCCCCCAGTTCCGCAGCCGCTGCATCCAGCGCAGCGCAAGGCCAAGGGGACGGAACTCCCGGCCGGCTTCCAGGATAGTTACCTGGTAGGTTCCCTGCAGCTCCCGCGCGGCGGCGGCCCCGCCGGCCCCGCTGCCCACCACGATCGCCCGCGGGGCACCTGGGCCATGACCCGCGTTACGCACAGGACGCTCCCTCCAGGCAGGCCCGGCAGCTGTCCGCGCCTTCCGTGATGCGCTGTCGGAACCGCAGCTCCCCTCCGCGTGCCAGGCCGGCCATCAGCCCCCGGTCCAGGGCGGAGATCAGCCGGCACACCTGCGGGGTGTACGTCTGGGCGAAACCGCATCGCCGGATGATCACCTCGCCGTCCGGGGAGCCTTGGAAATCGATGCCGAGGTTCCGGTAGATCAACCGCGCCGCTGCCATAGCCCCGGAGAGGGAGCGTACCCCGAGTTGAAGGCGATAGCTCGCGCCCAGGCCGTATGCTGCCCGGTGCAGCCGGCGGTCGAGCGCGGCAAGGTCTTCTCCGCGCTGAAGGGCTTCCTCGGCCTGGGCGCGGGTGAAGCGGGCGTACTCGAGTAGCCGTCCGCTCGTACCCCGCGTCCGGGGAGAAGGCACGGGGGTGCCGAATGCGGCCGCGGTCCGGGCAAAGAGCTGCTCCAGCGCCCGCCGGCGGATGCCGAACGGCATGAGCAGGCGAGCCGCGGCCAGGTGGATGCGGGATTCACGGCTCATGCGCATTTGATCGCTCCCACGTGGAGGACGCCGGGGATCTCGGCCCGCGGCATGTCTGCGTTGTCCCGGTCGGCCGCTTCCCCGTAGAGCATCTCCACCACCGCGGCCCTCCTGGCAAGCACCACCTGCCGGCGGATCTTGAGGTTTCCGGTCAGCTCGCCGTTCTCGATGGCGGGTCGTTCCGAGAGCACCGCCCAGCGCTTCAGCTGCTCGGGGTGGGAGAGGCCGCCGTTGATCCCCTGCACTGCCCGGTCGATCGCCTGCAGCGCCTTCGTGGTGGCCGAACCCCCGGCCAGCCAGAGCAGCGCGCTCAGGGAGGGCCGGTTGTCGCCGAGAACCATGGCGTCCGCCATGCCGGGGATCTCGCGGAGGAGGTTTTCGATCTTCGTGGGGTGGATGTTCTTGCCGTACGAGGTGATCAGGATCTCCTTCTTCCTCCCGATGATGACCAGGTCTCCCTCATCGGTGATTGTCCCCAGGTCTCCGGTGTGGAGCCACCCGTCGTCGGACACGGCTGATACTTGGGGTCCGCGCACCAGCACCTCACCGTCGTGTGCGATCCGCACCTCGGTCGAGGGAAGGGCGCGCCCGACGGTCCCGAGGTGGTTCGCCCCGAGACGGTTGAGCGTCACCAGGGGGGCTTCGGTGAGGCCGAAGGCGTTGTGGAGCTCGATCCCCAGCTCGTGGAAGCTCTCGAGCAGGCTCGGGGCACAAGGCGCCGAACCGACGAGGAGCTGGGCGCAGCGGCCGAGGCCGGCCTTGCGGAGGAGCGCCTTCCGCAGCACCGGCCGCGCGAGGTTGCGGAGCACCGAGGCATGAGCTGCGGAGCCCGGGAGTGCGCCGTACAGCCGTCCCACGTCGCTTTCCTGAAACCGCTCCCAGACCTTTTCGTAGAAGCGGGGGACTGAGAAGAAAATCGTGGGACGCACACGCGGCAGGGCCTGCGAGAGCCCTCGGAAGTCCTCGAGGAAGGTGATGTCGACCGGAGCCGGCACGTAGTAGGGTGCGTAGGCGCCGAGGATCCCTTCCACCACGTGGTTCATAGGGAGGAACGAGAGGTAGCGGGCCGGCTTGATCCGCGCCTTCCACGGGATGAGCGCGCTCATGGTCTCGGCCATCCACAGGAGCTGCCCGTGGCGGAATCCGACCCCCTTCGGGGTGCCGGTGGTGCCCGAGGTGAACCGCAGGGTGGCTGGATCTGACGGACCTACTGGCGCGCGCAGGGCGAGCCGTCCCGAGCCCGAGATCGCCGCGGGGAGGGCGTTCCTGCCGAGAGCCAGGAATGCCTCCCACGACAGGATCCACCGCGCGAGATCTTCGGGCACCGGGCCGCGGCAGAAGGAGGCGACCGTGACAACCCCGCGCAGCGCCCCGACCCGGGCGAGCACATCCGGTGCCCCGACGAAAAGAAGCCGCGCCTCGGATACCTTCACGATCTGCTCGATCTCCGCGATCGGCGATGTGTAGTAGAGGGGAACGCTCACGGCTCCCGCGAGGCCGATGGCCGTGTCGAGGGAGAGGTAGCGGCTGGAGTTGAGCCCCACGAGGGCGACCCGGTGGCCGCGGCCGATTCCCAGCGCGCGGAGCGCTCCGGACGCCTGGACGATCTCGCGGCTCATCTCGGCGCCGCTGCGCGTGCGGACCTCCCCGTCGGCCGTGTCGTGCACGGTCACGGGAAGCCGCTCGCTCTGCAGCCGGGCCAGGACCTGCTCGTGGACCGTGCGCTCGGTCCGGTTCAGGAAGCCGCGGTCCGCCGCGTAGCGCAGGAGGCGCGGGATGATGGCGCTCCAGTCGGGCGCGTAGGGGCCGAGGAGGCGCTCCGCGTTGTCCGTGCGGAACCGGCGGCTCTCGCTGAAGTAGGGGAGAAGGAAGCTCGGAAGCCCGAGGCGCGCCGCACCGGGGAGCCGCGAGAGCCGCTCGGCCGGTATGAAGTGAGGGGCCGGCAGGCGCACGCCCAGCTCCGTCTCCGCCCAGCTCTGCGCTGCCTTGATGAGCTCCTTCGCCGTCGGGAGGCGCTCCGGCACCACCGTCAGGTGGAAGGTCAGGCCGACCGCTCTCGGGTCGAAGGCGAGCCTGGTGATGGCGCCCGCGACGTAGTCGACGGGGACCATGTTCGTGCGGAGGTCGGGAGCGGAGGGGACGACCCGCATGCGCCCCGAGAGGTACAGCCGCATCGGGACGTAGATGGTGTTGAAGCACCGGATAGCGCCGGTCTCGGAGTCGCCGACCACCATGCCGGGCCGGAAGACCGAGACTGGGAGCGTGGTCATCGCCTCGCGCACCAGCATCTCACCTTCGTACTTCGTCTGCTCGTAAGTGTTCGAGAACCCGTGCTCGTTCGTGAGGTCCTCTTCGGCGACCTCGCCGGTCCGGCCTCCGGCCACGTAGGCGGTGGAGACATGAGCGTACCGGGCGATTCCGTGATGCTCGTGGGCGCTGCGAGCGAGCTCGAGCAGGTGCCTCGTGCCCTCGACGTTGATCCGGCGCATCTCGTCCAGGGCCCCGTCGAACCGCAGCTCCGCGGCAGAGTGCACGATGTGCGTCACCTGGTGCGAAAGTTCCGTCCACTTCTCGGGCGCGAGTCCGAGGCCGGGCAGGACCAGGTCGCCCGCGAGGGGCTCGACACGGCTGCCGATGGCCTGAACGGCCTCCGGCCAGTCGCTCCAGGCGCGCTCGAGCCGCTGCTTCGCTTCCTCCGCGTCGCGGGCCCGGACAAGGACGACAACCGTGTGGTCAGTGCTCTTCAATATGCCCCGCACGACCTGCGACCCGAGAAAGCCGGTCCCGCCGGTCAGAAGAACTACGCCACCCATTCGGCACCTCCGTCCATGTCCGAGAGATCGGGGCAGAGCCCGCGGCCGCAGACGAACTCGCCGAGGAGCCTCCGGTTCTGCCGGGCCAGGGTCAGGTGTTCCTCGTACCCCCGGCTCAAGGATTCCTTCTGCAGCTCGGGGTTCGACAGCAGCAGATCTACCCGCTCCCACAGACCCTTGAAGAGCTTTAGCGCGGCAAAACCACCTGCCAGGCTTCCCGCCGCGCTTGGGTCCATGAACCACTTCTCCTTGAGGCCGATATCCTGGTAGATGGTGGCGAGACGGGTGTCGTGGTGGACTGCCACCTGGGGCACACCTGCCGCCAAGGACAGCACCGCCGCGTGGTACCGGGAGGTCACCAGCAGGTCCAGGCAGCGGAGCAGGCAGGTCATCTGGGAGGCGTCGTACTGCCGCGCCGAAAACACGCGGGCGCTCTCCGGATGTCTCATGCGCCGGAGCACCCGCCCGGCCAGTGCCTCGTCCAGCTGCTCCATGCTGATGAGCGCCACGGCCTTGCCGGTGCTTTCGACCACGTGGTCTGCCAGCGAGGCGTACCCGCGGGCCAGCACCTCGCTGGACCGCGCGCGCTCCGGAGAGCTGGAGAAGTAGTAGGGCCACTTGTAGCAGAGCTCCCGGGGTCCCCAGGGCCGCATGACCGCGGGGAAAAGGGAGAAATCCACCATGGCGAGCCCCACCACCCCGCCGGCGGCCCGGGGCCACTCGCGCGCCACCCAACCGCGGTCAGCCTCCCGAGGCTGGAAGGTGAACGCGTTGTCGGCAGTGGACAGGATCGGGGCGGTCACCCCCACGGCGCGCAGCCGGCCGGCAGCGGCGCGGTTGCGCGTGACGATAAGGCTGGTCTTGCTGGCTACCCGCCGTACCAGCCGCGCGTTGAGCGGCTTCAGGGTGCCGGCATCCACTGCGTAGGCCATGCACGGCTTGCCCATCTTCGCGGCGCAATGCGAGGCCCACAGGAACGACCAGAGCAGCGGGCTGCCCCAGCTGTCCATGTAGGTGGAGCCTTCCACCAGCAGCACCAGGTCGCTCTCCCCAACCAGCCGGCGAATGGCGCCGAAGAACAGGGTGGGTATCGGCGCGATGTGCAGCGTCGGACCTTCCTTCACGTAACGGCGAAGGTTGGCCGGGTTCAGGGTGGGGACCGTGATGTGTGCCCCGGGCCCCAGAACAGCCCGCACGTCCTCGATGTCGGACGCAAGCAGGGCTTCCGCGCCCGTGTTGTTGGCCCCGTTGTAGCCTACCAGCAGCACTCTGATCATGACTTCACCCTCCATCAATTCGCGTAGACCTTGAGATTCTGGACGCCGTCGGACGCGCGGATCCTGCGCAGGGCTTTCTTCTCGATCTGGCGCACGCGCTCCGTGCTCAGCCCTTGCTTCCTGCCGACCTCCAGCAGTGTGATGCGTTTGCTGCCGGCAAGCCCGAAGCGGTCCCGCAGGATGCAAGCCTCGCGATCACAGAGCCCGGCCAGAACCGAACCGAGCTCGTCTTTCAGTGATGCGCCGACTAGGACCTCTTCCGGCTTTGGAGCGCTCCGGTCCTCCAGGTGGGCGCCGAAGGGTTCGGCGTTCTCCATGTCCCTGACCGGGCTGTCCAGCGAGAGCGTCCGCTGCGCCGCCTGCACCAGCGTCACCAGCTCCCCCTCTTCAAACACCAGGGCTTCGGCGATCTGCTCCAGAGGAGGCTCGCTGCCGCTTTCCATCAGTCCGTTACAGCGCAGCTCCTCGACGCGCGAAAGCCTGCTCTCGCGGCTCTTGGGCAGCCGGATCAGCCGGCCGTTTTCGTGAATCGCCTTCAGGATGGCCTGGCGGATCCACCAGACTGCGTACGACACGAATCGGACGCTCCGGTCGGGGTCGAACCGTTCCGCCGCATGGATGAGCCCGATGTTGCCTTCGTTGACGAGATCTTCCAGCGGAACGCCGCGGTTGCGGTACCGCTTCGCTACCAGGATCACGAAGCGCAAGTTCGCCTGTATCAGGTGCTGCCGTGCCTTCTCGTCCCCTCGAGCCGCGAGCCGCGCGCAGGCCTGTTCCTCTTCAACGCTCAGTTGAGGGATCCTGCGCAGCTCCCGCAGGTACAAGCCCATCGTGCTTTGCTCGCCGCCGGTTGGCCGTTTGTCCGACATCTTCCGCTTCTCCAGGTTGATTATTGTCCTGACCGCGCCGCGGACACATCGGGCGTTTGATGGAATTGAACTAGCGCAAATGTGGGAGCGGCCGTCTCATCCATTTGGCGCCCTGCCGATCATGCTTCCGAGCGGACTGCAATGCCGGTGCGGACGAGCTCCTCGTACACCCCGTTCAGCCTGGGATCCTCCCGAACAGGTTCTGGAGAGGAAAGCGCCCGCGGCATGGCGGACATGTGCTGGCCGCTCACCGTTCCAGAGACGCAGGATCGACGGGACCGGCGTGGTCGCGACGAGCCTGCCTCTGAGGTTCCGCGCGGCCATCGACGAGGACTACGAAAGGACGCGGCCGGAGCGTCGGCGAGCTCATCTGCCAGGACTGCGACGTCCGCTACTCCTGCTCCGCTTACCGTGGAGGACGAAGAGTATCGCTATTCCGTGCAGGATCGAGGCCATGAAAATTTGGATTGACATTCCAATATATCATATCCTCCAGCTGGGTATGGCCTACCGCCACAGGGTCCTCGAAAACAGGCTGAAGAAGCACCTGGGTCTCTTCCCGGCGGTGGCGGTCACCGGTCCCCGCCAATCGGGAAAATCAACCCTTCTGCGTGCTGCGCTGCCGGATTTTCCTTACGTCAGCTTCGACGATCCCGAGGAGGTGCAGGCTGCGGAGCGCGACCCGCGGGGATTCCTTTCCCGCTTTCCCGAGCGGGTGATCCTGGACGAGGCGCAGCGAGCGCCGGGGCTGTTCTCCTACCTGAAAATGGCGATCGACGAGCACCGCCAATGGATGGGGAGGTTCGTACTCTCGGGATCGAACCAGTTTTTCCTCTCCCGCAGTCTTTCCGAGAGCCTTGCGGGAAGGATCGGGCTGCTCGAGCTGCATCCCTTCGAGCGCGGGGAGATGCCGCGAGCCGCCCGCGCTGGGCAGATGCTCCGCGGCTCCTACCCCGAGCTGACCATGCGGAACAACGAGGGCGCCCGCGAGTGGTACGCATCGTACCTGGCGACGTTCCTGGAGCGTGACGTGCGGCTTGCCAACGACGTGGGCAAGTTTTCAGACTTCCAGACCCTCGTCCGTCTCATCGCCATCCGCACCAGCCAGGAATACAATGCGAGCGCTCTTGCCAGAGACGTCGGCGTGAGCTCGAAGACTGTCGAGTCCTGGGTTTCCATCCTGGAGGCGAGTTACCTCGTCTTCCGACTGCGGCCCTGGCAGGCGAACATCGGCAAGCGTCTTGTGAAGCGGCCCAAGTTGTTCTTCTGGGACACCGGACTGGTATGCCACCTCTCGGGCATCCGGACCGAGGATGCCTTGGAGGAAGGTCCGCTCGGCGGCCCAGTGCTGGAGAACCTCGTGATCGCGGAGATCCTGAAGGCAGCGGCGCACCGGGGACTCGACGTGGAAGCCCACTATTTCCGCGAGTCCAATGGGCTGGAGTCTAACCTCCTCATCCGCGACCGCGAGAGGGGGAGGCACTGGACCGTCGACGTAAAATCCAGCCATACGGCCAAGGCTCCCTGGATCGAGAGCCTTGGCCGCGTCGCAGCCCTGGTCGAAAAACCGGGGAGTCGCGCGGGTAGCCGCAGGGTGGTCATCTATCGCGGCCCCACGAAACGCGACTGGCCAACCCCAGGGTGCGATTTTCTCGGTCTCGAAGACGCGATAGCCGAATGGCAACCGGAGGCACGGTAGATGCACGATCATCGCTCACTTGCCCAGAGGCTTCCCAGATCTCCGTTCCCGGCAGGGAGGTGGAAAGCAAGGCCTTCAGGCTCTTGCGGGTTCGTTGCTAGTCGTCCGCAATCAGGACTCGCACGCGTCGATGGAGGCCTGGCCTGAACGCAGCGCATACAGGGCCACCTGGGTGCGGCTGGCCCGGTGCAACTTGACTTCGGTAAGGAATGCCCTACATTTCCCCTGTAAGGCAATACCCATGATAACCAGCAAGCTTACCAGCAAGGCGCAGACGACCATCCCGCAGCCCATACGGGCCGCACTGCATCTCAAAGAGGGTGACACAATTGCATATACCATCGCAGGTGAAAATGTGATCCTGTCTCGTGCTCCGACTCAGCCGGTAGATGATCCCTTCGCCAACTTCGACGAGTGGAGCTCGGAAGCGGATAGGCGCGCATACGCAGGCCTTTGATACCTGGGACATCATCAAGGTTCCGTTCCCCTACACGGATCGGCCGGTGCGCGAAAGGCGGCCAGCCATGGTAGTTGCGTCCGGGAGCATTCAATAACTCCATGGCCTGCTGTGGGTGATGATGATCACCAGTTCGGAGAATCGCGGTTGGTCGGGTGACGTCGTCGTTTCTGATCTGAAAGTGTCCGGGCTTCCCGTTGCCGCCATTGTCCGCACCGCCAAAATCGCCACCATCAAGGCCAAGGAATCGGACCGCGTTGGCATATTGCCGAACGGTGATCGTGAGGCAGTCAGCATGCACCTTCAGACCGTCCTGGCTGTTGCGCTGGAAACCCGCACTCCATGCAGCGAAGCGCCCGATGACTTTGCCGAGTCCTCTGCTCGGTGGGTTCCACAGCCGAGACCCCCGCCCTGCCGTCCATTCGGCCGGAATACCGTCCCCGTGGGCCGGAGTCCAGGATCACCGCGGCGCAGAGGGCTATAACTAGGCGTATCACTCACTTCTTGACGAGAACTGCAGGAGTAGTTACAGTGTACATATGAACGATCTGCGCTTCGAGTGGGACGGCGCCAAGGAGAGGCTCAACCGGCGCCGGCACGGGGTGTCATTCGCGGAGGCGCAGTCGGTGTTCTACGACGAACACGCCATCCGCTACTACGACCCTGACCACTCCGACAGTGAGGACAGGTTCATCATGCTCGGGATGAGTTTCCTCCTCCGCGCCCTGGTCGTCTGTCACTGTTGCCGCGCGAGCGATTCCGTCATCCGAATCATCTCGTCCCGGAGGGCGAATGCCCTGGAGAAGCGGGCGTATGCGGCCAAAGGAGGCAATCTGTGAGAGACCACTACGACTTCAGCAGTATGAAGGGCATCCGCAATCCCTACCTTGGGAAGCTCAAAGAGTCCATCACCATCCGGCTCGACCGACCGACGGTGGCGTACTTCAAGGCACTTGCAGAGGAACTCGGCATGCCATATCAGAGCCTGATCAACCTCTACCTGAGGGATTGCGTCGACAGTGAACGAAAGCTCGAACCCCTCTGGATCGCGAGGGGGGAAAGGGCGAAGCGCAGTCGATCGGCCGGCCGCCAGGCGGCGGCGCGATAACACCCGGCCTCCTTGTCCTTCTCGGCACTCCCGCCGGCCCGGCATCGACGACCAGGAAGCGCGTCGGGCGTTGGGCCAATACATCGTTCGCCCCCCGCTTTAACTGGAGAAGATCCACGGGGATGAGGAACAGGACACTGTCACATAGAAGTCCTGCGCCTCGGGATACTTCAGGGGCAGAGAGAAGCACTTCTCGGCCTTGGACTTCATCGCCCAGCTGACCCTCCACATCCCCCGGGCCAGCAGGAAAGCCTGGGCACGGCTGCTTGCCAAGGTGTACCAACTGGACGTCTTGGCCTGTCCCAAATGCGGAAGCAGGATGGCGGTGATCGCTGTCATTCTCGATCCAGCCGAGATCCGCAAGATTATCAGCTGCCTGGCCAAGCACGGTTGCGGGCCGCCGACGGTGGGGTGATCGGGCTGGATGATCTATTGCCCCGTCGGGCGACGAAGTCAGGATCGCGGCTTCGTGGGGAACCCTCATGCTCACCCATCCGCTGTCGCACGGACGATCACGGGGAAGTGATGCGGTGCATGCGGGCAGTGGGGTCGCGGACAGACAGTCAGGCTGCAAATGCGGGTTCTGTATCCTACACAGCTAGGCTGGTGCAGGGAAGTAGGCCAGAGTCGAGGGTCACCGCGGCGTAGAGGGCTATGAATACGCATATCACTTCGTAGATGCAGCGGCTGGAATCGCGGGGAGCAGTCGCGGTAGACTGGCACCATGCGTGCCATCCTTCGATTCGTACTAATGTTCGGTGCGGCCATTTCGTTGTTTGCCTGCATTTCCCCAGGGCGCGCGGAGGACCCTGGATCTCGCGCCGTGCCCGCTCCTCCTGCGACTCCGCCCGCCCTTTCGAATGGGACCGATGCGCGGCTGGATCAGCCTCCCGCGTATTCCCGCTCCGATCTGCTGGAGGACTTCGACCGATTCGCAGACATCCTCCTGACAAGGAATCCCCTGGAGTTTGCCGACAAGGCAGAAATAGCCCAGTTCATCCGGCAGCAGAGGGAAGTCCTGCGGGATGGCATGAGCGAGCTTGACTTCTACCGCATCCTCACGCCCATCGTCGTGAAAATCCGGTGCGGGCACACCGGGATCTTTCTCAGCCCGGCAGAGGAAACTCGCCTCAGGTCCAGCCAGCGGTACTTTCCCGTTCTCGTCAGGATCGCCGCCGGCCGCCTCTTCGTGATCTCCCCCCTCGGGTCCGAAGAGCCGCAGCCGGGGAGTGAAATCTCCGCGATCAACGGTGGACCGTCGGCCGAGATCATTGCCCGGATGTACGACAACATCACCGCCGACGGCGCGAATGTCACACGGAAAACCTACGTGGCCAGCCGCGTCTTCAACGACCTGTACTCCCTG
>CAYGXO010000049.1:0-25574 GCA_964353885.1 uncultured Spirochaetaceae bacterium | reverse complement strand
CGCGGACTGGTGCAGGAAATCCTCTCGGATCGATTTCGTCGTTTCGAGGACAATCCGGTCCTGGGGCGAGAGGGAATCGAGTCCGACGAGGCGAACGAGCTCCTTGAGCTCGGCCTCTTTCTGGAGAAGCTCCATCGATTCGGTCCGCATGGTCCAGAAATCGCCCGCCACGTTGTCGCGGAAAAAATCCTTCAGCGCGTCGTGGTAGAGGCTGTAGCTCGTGAGCCAGCTGATCGCGGGGAAGTGCCGTTCGAAGGCGAGGGTGTCCTCGAGGCTCCAGAACACCTTGACCACCTTGAGCGTCGCCTGAACGACCGGATCGGAAAGGTCGCCGCCGGGCGGAGACACCGCGCCGATGACGCTGAGCGTGCCGATCCTTCCGTCCCGGCCGAGGCAGATCGTGCGGCCCGAGCGCTCGTAGAACTCGGCGATGCGCGAAGGCAGATAGGCCGGATAGCCTTCCTCGCCCGGCATCTCCTCGAGGCGTCCCGACATCTCACGCATCGCCTCCGCCCACCGGGAGGTCGAATCGGCCATGACGGCGACGTCGTATCCCATGTCTCTGAAATACTCGGCGATCGTGATGCCCGTGTACACGGACGCCTCGCGAGCCGCGACGGGCATGTTCGACGTGTTCGCGATCAGGACGGTCCGCTCCATGAGTGGCCTGCCGGTGCGGGGGTCGGTGAGCTCGGGAAACTCGAGCAGAACGTCCGTCATCTCGTTGCCGCGCTCTCCGCAGCCGACGTACACGATGATGTCCGCATCGGCCCACTTGGACAGCTGGTGCTGGACGACGGTCTTGCCCGAACCGAAAGGGCCCGGAACGCACCCCGTCCCGCCCTTTGCCAAGGGGAAGAAGGTGTCGAGAACCCGCTGGCCGGTGATCAGGGGGAAGTCGGGGTTGAGCTTGCGCCGGTAGGGCCGCCCACGGCGCACTGGCCACGTGTGCGAGAGGCGCAGCTCGTGCATCGTCCCCTTCTCGTCCTCGAGGGCGCCGATCGCCTGCCTCACCGTAAACGTGCCGGCCTGGAGCTTGCGGATGGTTCCCGACAGGCCCGGGGGCACCATGATCCAATGCTTCACGATGTCGGTTTCGTTCACGAAGCCCAGCCGCGCGCCCCCCGAGACGGGGTCGCCGGGCTTTGCCGACGGAACGAACTCCCAGGTCTTCTCGTGCGAGATGCCCGGCTCCTCGATGCCGCGGGGGATGAAGTCCCCGTGCTTCCTGGCGATGACGTCCAGCGGCCGCTGGATGCCGTCGTAGATCTGGCGGATAAGGCCAGGACCGAGCTCGACGGAAAGCTGCTCGCCGGAGTTCGCGACGGGCTCCCCGGGGCCGATTCCCTCGGTTTGCTCGTAGACCTGGATCGATGCCCGGTTGTCCCTGAGCCCGATGATCTCGCCGAACAGGCGCGGGGCGCCGACCTTCACGACCTCATACATCTTTGGGTTCTCGAGGCCCTCGGCGACCACGAGGGGCCCCGACACCTTGACGATCCTACCTGCCATCTTCGCTTTTCCTTCCTGGTCCCTTTTTGCCCAGCAGATCTATTCCAAGGGCCTTCTCAACGGCCGTCTGAATCTTGCGGAAACCGATCCCGCGCGCCCCGCCCTGGTCGGGCACCACGATGATCGCCGGCACGGCGCCGGTCGGGATGCGAGAGATGTCCGTGAGGATCGGTTCGGCGAGTCCCTCGGTGACGAAGATGATGGCATATTCGCCCGAGCGCGAGAGATCTTGAAGAAGCGCGAGGGCTTCCGCGCTCTGGTAGGCGGGAAAACCCACGACGCCGCCGGCAGCAAACCCGCTCACTGTGGAACCGTCCCCGATCATCGCGATCTTATACGAAGGCATCGATCACCCTCTTGCCGATCTCCCCGTCGGCGATGCGGTTGAGCTTGCAGACCAGAACGAGGCGAAGGTTCGCCAAGTCGGTCAGCGTCCGGGTCACATAGTACAGCGCGTACTCGAAGGATGGCGGCCTATAGCGCCAATCCTTCATGAGAGTGAGGACCCGCCGTCTCTGAGCAAGGAGCGGCGCGGCAGGGTCAGAGGCCGAGGCAGCGGCCGAGAGAAGGAGACGAACCGTTTCACGGCTGACCGATGCAACCCTGCCTCCCCACTCCGCCGGCTTCAGCGGATACATCTCCTTCAGGCGAGAAGCATCCGCGTGCTCGGCAAACGCCCCCTGCACTGTCTCCCACGGCACGCGCGCGAGATGCGAGCGCACGAACGCCTCGCCGATCGCGGCATCGTCCGCGTTCTGGTAGTACGCGAGGACCTGCGGCGTCGATGAGGCCGCCGTTTCGAGCATCCGCAGGTTCTTCTGCCTGTCCAGGCTGATCTCGAAGGCCTGGGCGTCCTTGCCTGCCTCGTAGTACGCGATGAGCGCTTTCTCGAGGGACACCGCAAGTGGTTTCGGCAGCGAATCGAAGCGCATCGACTCCGCCATCCCGGTGACGGCCGCGACGGTCACGCTCCCCTCGGGCCCGAAGAGGTCCTGCACGGTCTTGCCCGTCAGTTTCTGCAGCAAGGCAGCCTTGAGATTGTGGAAGTCCCACGGGAGGAAGGCGAGATCGTTCAGCTCGGACCGGGGAGAGTACTTCACGACCAGATCTTTCAGATCGGCGACGGCGGCGCGAAAACCCGCCTCGATGGCGCCGGCCCCGGGGTCCTTCCTCGCCTCGGCGGCGAACCTGCCCTCGGGAAGCTGGGCGAGCGCCTCCGCGAAATCTCGGGCCGCCGTCAAGCCTTCCAGGCGGGCGGCCGAGAGCAGCCCGGCCTCGCGGCTGCGGAAGATGCCGCAGATGAAGTTGAAGTCCGGGACCTTCCCCTCACTCATTTTTCAAAAACGCTCTTCGCGACCTCGATCTCCGTGTCGCGGACGGCCATCTTGAAGCTCTCGTCGAGCGAGCAGTTCAGGCGCGCGGCTCCCCGCACGGCGATGAAGCCGGCACGGAAGCCTCCCGACTCCTCGGCGAGCGTGAGCTTCATCGACGCGAAAAGGCTCTTGAGCTCGGACTGGAACATCGTCCTCTGTCCGGCTGGCGCGACGAGCGAGTCCCCTTCCCTGCAGTTCGCGCGGATCTGCCCCTCGAGGTACGCGCGGTAGGTCGAGGGCCTGGTCGCCTGCTCCCATGCCGCGGCGTACACCGCGTCGAGGAGCTTCCGCCGCAGCGCGTGGATCCTATTCGTTTCGACGAGCCGGAAGGCCGACACCGCCTGCTGGTGGGCTTCCTGAAGGCGTTTCCTGGCGGCGCCCAGCTTCTCGCCCATTTCCGCCTTCAGCTCTGTCCGGGCGGCCGCGAGCGCCTGTTCTTCCTTGCGGGAGGCCTCTTCGAAGGCCGCCTGCGCCTTCTCGCGCGCGGAATCGAGGATCTTCCGTGCGATGCTGGTTTCGGACATCGCGCTCACCTCTCTACAGCTTGATCGCGATCATGAGCAGCAGGATCGTTGCGATCAGCGACAGCAGGGCGAAGGTCTCGACCATAGCGGGCAGAATGACGGCCTTGCCGAAGGAATCGGGTCTCTTGGCAACCATGCCGGCCGCGCCGACCGACGCCCGTCCCTGCCAGATGGCCGAGATGAACTCGCCCAGCATGCACGGGATGCATGCGGCGAAAACCGCGAGGCCTTTCGCGAGGGACAGGTCGTACAGGCCGCCCGCGCTGCCGAAAACCTGCAGCTTCACCATGACCAGGATGGCCACGACGAGGCTGTAGATGGCCTGGGTGCCGGGGAGCGCCTGCAGGATCAGCATCTGCCCGAACTTGTCGGGGTCCTCCGAGAGCACGCCCGCGGCCATCTCGCCGGCCAGCCCGACGCCGATCGACGCGCCCGAAGCGCCCATGCCGGCCGCCAGGGCCCCGCCGGCGAGCGCGATTGCGAACCCGATCGAGAAATCCATTTGCTACCCCCCTACTGTTCGAACCGATAGAATTGCCCTTCCTTCCGCAAGGGGAGGAAGGGCTTTCCGCCGGTCTTGTAGTACCGGCTGAATGATTCCAGGTAGTTCAGCCTCAGAGAATGGATGAAGGAGCCCATCATCGAGAGCACGAGGTTCAGAACGTGAAAGAAGACGATGATCACGGCTCCGACGATGAACGTGAAGATCGTGGCGATGATGCTCGAGCTCGACATGATCAGGCCGCCGAGGAGGTTCCCGACCATGGCGATGAAACCGCTTGTGAGGTTGAGGATCGCCAGACGGCAGAAGGACAGCACGTCGGAGAAGAATGACACAAGGCCGTAGTAGCCCACGATGCCGTACAGGGAAATGATGCCGGTAAAAATCCTCCCGAAGAAGGTCTTGGCATCACGGCCCGCGAAGGCGACGATCACGAGGCAGCTCACCCCTATTCCGATCAGGCCCACTGTTCGGACAACCGGAGGGAGAGCGGGCAGGAACACTCCCGCGGACCACACCAGGGTCGAGACGAGAAGCGCGAACCACGCTCCGTAGTCGAAGATGGCGGCGGGCAGGTCACCGGCGCGCAAAGCCCCGTACAAGCCCGAGACGATCGAGATGAGCTGGTAGACGACGCCGATGGCCAGGGCGATGCCAATGACGAGGAGAAAGTCGGAGGTTGGCACGAACAGCGGCAGGAGGCCGAGGATCTTCGGCCCTCCGACCGCGTACCCGGGGCTGATGCCGAAGAAGCTCCACGTCATGAGCCCGAAGATCATCGCCGCGGCGCCCATCTCCATAAAGAGGTTCAGGAACAGCCGCGTGCCCTCGGCTGGCTTGAACTTCCTTTTCAGCCACCATGCCAGCAGGACCTGCACGCCTCCGTAGCCCACGTCGCCGAGGCACATCGCATAGAACGCGGTCATGGCGATCGCGACCACCGGCGTCGGATCGAAGCCGGAGTAGGGAGGAAGGCCGAACATGTCCAGAAGTATCTGGAAAGGCTTCAGCAGCCCGCGGTTTTCCAGGCACACCGGAGGGTTCTCCGTTTTCTCGGGCGGCCGAACAAAAAGCTGCGCGGACGGAAGCCGGGCGGACAGGAAATCCTCGAGTTTTCCGCGATTTTTCTCGAGGATCCATCCCCTGACAGCCGCGACGTTGTCCGTGAAGAACAGGCTTCGCCGGACGAGAAGATCCTTCCTCCTGTTGGAGTGCTCGTCGACGATGGCGTGCACGATGGGACGGCGCTGCACAGCCTCGGCCTCGAGGCTGGCCTCGATCGATTCTTGCCTCCGCGAGAGCTCCGCGAGCTCCTCGGCGGCGTGGGCGCGTATCTCCTGCGGCGTTCCTCCCGCCGATGGGAGATCGACGCGCTCGGCTCCCGCGTCTCTCAGCCAGGACTCGAGCTCGGCCGCCCGAGCTTCAACGACCGCGTAGATGCCCCAGACCTGCCGCTCGTCGCCAGAGACCTCTGTCCAAGCCACATCGGAGGCTGCGGTGTTGTCGACGATCAGCGCTTGGATGGCTGCGAGCTCGCGCCGGGCGATCCTCACGGGAAAGACCCGAGCGAAACGGAGCCCGGCGAGGTCTTCGAGAGGAAGCGCGAGGGTTTCCCATGGTTGGAGAGCCGCCGCGAGCTGCTCCTTCGCCGCGATGGCCTCGAGGATGCCGTCGTATTCCCGCACGGACTGCTGCAGCGCCTTCTCGGCGGCATCCAGGTCAAATCCCTTATAGATCCCGTGGAATTCCTCTTCGCGGACGTACAGAGGGGAACCGAAAAATCCCTGCATGAGACCCTTTTTGATCGGAAGAAAGCGGGCATACGCATCGAGCATCCCGCGCGCCTTGGCGAGCACGGCGTCGCAGGCGGAGAGGTCGATGTTCGCCCTGACCTCGAGCTGCGCGACCTCGTCGGGAAGGCCGACGTGCGCGTCCTCGACCTGCACGAGTCCGGACTTCTCGAGGGCTTCGACAAGCGCGGCATCCTCGGATGAGCCGCAGACGATCTCCGCGCGCAGCAGCTTCGCGATTGCCATCGGCTACAGACCGAGCTCTTTCAGGACGAGCTGGATCGCCCGAGCGGTGTTCTCGCGCACCTGCCGCTCCAGGGTCGCCTGCGTTTCGCGGCTCCCGTCGATGACCTTTTTCTTTTCCTGCTCGAAGGACCGATCGAGGTCGGCTCGCAGCGCCGCGAGCTCGTTTTCCAGCGCCTTCTCGGCTTCTTCCCGGGTGCGTGCCAGATGGTCCTTGGTCGCCTTTGCGAGGCCCTCGGCCTTCTGTTTGAACTCTCGTTCGATGTCCCTCGCCCGGCCTTCTGCCAGAGCGATTTCCTTGAGAACCTCCATGTATCCCCTCCCGGGCCGTCGTCACCCTATCAAAAAGGTGACGGCCCGTCAAACCCCCGCGATTCCACGCTCTCGAGCTCCCGCGTTCCCGCGCTCCGTCTACTTCTTTTGAGTCAGTGCTGAGCCGATCTCTGGGAGCTCCCGGCGCAGCTTCGCCGCCATCTCGTCAGCGGCCTTTCGGAATCCGTCCAGCAGCGCCTTGCCCGAGTCGCCTCCCTGGCCGGCGATCCCCTGGACCGCGCCTGAATACAGGATCTTGCCGTCCGCGACCCGGATGACGCGGGTTGTCGCCGTGGTCTGCGATTTGAAGATGTTGTAGGCCTTGCCGTCGAGGACGACCTGGTTGACGACGATGCAGTCGTTGAGGACCATGACGAGGTAGGACACGTCCTTCTGCATCCCGAGCGCCTGGATCGCCTTCGGGTCTCCCGAGAACACATTCATGAACGCATCTCCCATGAGCACGCCGTCGTAGTGGGAGAAGTCGAATGCCACGCCCTTCAGCGTATTGAAGACCGGATCGAGGATGATGGGGGGCTGATTGACGCCTTTGGGATGGCGCTCGAGAGCGAGGATCGTGGCCCTCCGGGTCGGAGGCACGTACACGAAATCCCTTTCCGCTCCCTGCATCCTGTAGGTGAACCCGTTCACGACGTACACGAGCGAAGCGCGGATCACGCTTTCGGCGTTCTGCGAGTCCAGCCGCGCGATGGAGCACGTCGCCTGTCCGTAGTCGTTCGTCGAAACCGAACCGGTGAGGACCCCTCCCCCTTTGACGAACTCGAACAGAATGGGGGCTCCTGCGACCAGGGTCTTCCCCCTTCCCATGTTGTACGTCAGGATGACGCTGGGCTGGAGGCCTTTCGGCGTGCCTGCCTCCAGCACGCTGCCGGTGCGTTGGTTCTTGTTCTCGTCAAGCCACTCCATGCCGGAGTCAAATGAGAGCCCGGCTCCCAGGCGGGTGAGCTCTGCCTTGGCTCTCTCGGCGATGTCCTCGACCTCCCGCGGCGCGCTTGCGAGGGATTCCCGCTCGGCGAGCACGGCGACGAGCTGGCGGGCGCCTTCAGCGACGCTGCCCTCGTCAATCTTCGCCAAGCCATTGGAGAGGTACGCGCGCATTCGCGCGCCGGCAGCACCGGCACCCTCCGCCGTCGTCCCTGACGCGTTCGCAGCAGGCGCTGCGGGCGACGAGGGCGCCGCGACATCGGTTGGAGCAGGGGCTCGCCCGCCTGTTGCGCAGGAAGCGAGGAGGACCGCGAGCCCCACGACCGTACGCATCTGTCTCATTCGCACTCTCCTACCAACTGAGGCTCACCACGAGGTCCTCCGTCCGATCGACGAGGTCTGAGATCTTCGTCGTAAAGGTGAGGGTCCTGCGGTCGGCCGAGAGCGTTGTGCCCGGGCTGCTGGACCGGATAGGGGCCGGCGCATGCACGACGTAGGCGAGCTCGTACCCGTCGAAAAGCTCGTCGACCATCCGCCGCGAATCCGCGGTCACCGGCCCCGGGGCGGCCTTGGCGATGAGCTGCGTCAGGGTGCGGCCCGATCCGGTGGCGCTGATCCGTACATCGAGCTCCTTGAATGCCTCGACGCGCGAGAGGGCCTCGAGCGACGTAAAGGCGATCACCGCGCTGATCGTGACATCCTTCTCGTCCTGCGCGCGCCGGAAGCTCTTCAACAGGATCCCATTGACGCCGTGGAGTGCTCGCTCGAAGTCCTCGCGAGACACCGGCAGCGGAACAACGGCGGGATCCCCCTCGGTTCGGCCGAGTTCCACGAGCTCGCGCGAGATCCTGTATGCGAGCGAGAGCGAGCCAGAGCCGTCCTCGCGAATGTCGAGCCTGGTCTCGATGCCGACGCAGGAGGCGAGAAAGACAACACCAAGAAGGAGGAGGCAGATCTTCTTCATGAGCATTCCGTGCCGACAACTATAGCGGATTCAAAGGGAAAAGGAAAGCGGCTTGGACCCTTGACAGGCGTCTCGAATGTCCTGACGGGCGGCTCAGGAGGCCGTGCTCCTGCGGTTGTACCAGTTCTTCGCTTTTCTCTTCGACAACTGCTCGCTTCTGTGCGCCCAGTAGTACTGCAGGGTGCGCGAGTTTTCGCACGCGTGGCAGATTGCCTTGCCGGACCGGAACTCCCTCTGCGGAAGCCATTTCCCGCAGCGCTCGCAGAGCCTTTCCCCTGCATGGGGGTCGCGGGAATCGTGCAGGAAGAAATAGCTGGAGCGGATCTTCATGAGATTGCGGTGGGAAACCTGGCCGGTATTCAGCCAATGGTGGATCGTGGATTGCGTCCGCTGGAACATCCGGGCGAGATCGGACTTGGTCATGCCGTGCGTCGACATGATCCACTCCAGCATCTCTCGAACAGGGGGATCTCCCGGCACATCTCCTGGCATCGCTCTCTCCTCGCTACACTGAGTATCGGTGACGCATAGCCATTTTCTTAAGCGAGGAACCTATCGATGCGGGTTTTTTCATTCCCACTCTATAGTGGCGGGCGGTTTGCTCGAGATGTCGTACACGACCCGGCCGATCTCGGGAATCCGGTTGGTAATGACAGAGGAGATCTCCAGCAGGTCGGCTGCAGCGAAGGGATACACATCGGCGGTGATCGCATCCAGGGACGCCACCGCCCGGAGAGCCAGAACATGGCCATAGCGGCGCATGTCGCCCGAGACCCCGACGGAGCGGATCGGCAACAGCACGCAGAACGCCTGCCAGATCCTGTCGTAGAGACCCCGGGCGCGCAGCTCCCCGATGAAAAGAGCATCCGCCCTGCGCAGGAGGTCGCATTTCTCGCGGGTGACCTCCCCGAGGATCCGAACGGCGAGGCCGGGCCCAGGGAACGGGTGCCGGTCGACCACTTCACCCTTCAAGCCGAGGGCAAGGCCCAGCTCCCTCACCTCGTCCTTGTACAGGGAGGACAGAGGCTCGAGGATCTCCCCTCGCCTCCTCTTCTCTTCGACCAGCGGCGAACGGACATTGTGGTGTGTCTTGATGAGGTTGGCCTTGTTCCCCACCCCTTGGCCCGATTCGATGAGGTCGGTGTAGAGGGTCCCCTGTGCGAGGAGCGATCCGCGGATCCCCCGCCTGTCGATTTCGCGCTCCTGGACCCTGATGAACAGGTCACCGATGACCCGTCGCTTCTGCTCAGGATCCTCGATTCCCGCCAAGCCGCGGGAGAACTCCTCGCTCGCGTCGATCGCGTACACGTTGCGGGCTCCGAGCGAGCTCAAGCCCTCGAGGACCTCCTCGGACTCTCCCAGGCGCATGAGACCCGTGTCGATGTACATCAGGTGCACCTGCCGAGGATCGAGGCTTTTCAGCAGCAATGCGGCAACGACGGACGAGTCCACTCCGCCCGAGATGAGGAGCACGACCTCCCGCGAGCCGACTGACTCGCGCAGCCGCGCGCTTTCGCGGCGCAGGAAGACCTCCATGGTCCAGTCCCTGCGCGCCCCGCAGATGTCCGAGACGAAACCCTGAAGAATCTCCTGGCCGAACTCGCAATGGCTCGCCTCGGGGTGGAATTGCACGCCCCAGATCCTTCCCTCCGGCTCCGCGAAGGCGGCCGGTAGGCCCCCCTCTGAATGCGCGACCACGCGGAAACCCGCGGGCACGCGCGTCACCGTGTCGCCGTGGCTCATCCACGAGACGAACCGTCCAGCAGGCAGCCTGCCGAACAAGGGCGTGCTCTCGCCCACATCCACGCGCGCCCGGCCATACTCCTTGTGCCCGAGCGGACCGACGCTCCCCCCGTGGTCGACGGCAATGCGCTGCAGGCCGTAGCAGATGCCCAGGATGGGCAGCCCCAGGCCGTAGATCCGCCGGTCGACCTCGGGAGCGCCCTGCTCGTAGACCGAGAACGGCGAGCCGGAGAAGACGATGCCCTTCGCACCTGAGAAATCCATGCTCTCGAGCGGGGCGTCCCCCGCGACGATCTCGCTGTAGACCCCGAGCTGGCGGATGCGACGGCCGATGAGCTGCGTGCTCTGGCTGCCGAAATCGAGGACGAGGATCTTGTGCACAGGCTTCACCCCGTGAGCTCCGCCCGGATCCTGGCGGTGAGCTCCGTGTATCTGTCGGCGATCTCGCGCGCCTTCTCGGCCGACTTGCCGCGGTAGCGCGACGGATCGGCGAAAAACCGCTCGGCGTCGGGTATCCCTGCACGCGCGAGGCCGGCCGACAGCGTCTCCCAGAGCGCGGCGTCCGCGCGCAGGACGTCCAGCAGGCGCCCGCCCTCCCTCTCGACACGAAGGGTGGCGCGCCGCACGCTCTCGTGCGCGTCTGGTCCGCCTCCGGCCGCGATCAGGATGTACAAGGCTTCGGAGAAGGCGAGGTCGCCCGTCAATCCGAGGTTCTGCGCCATGCGGGGCCTGTTCACCCCCAGGGAGCGCACGACTGCGCGCATCCTGGCGGCGGCGGAGGCGAAGCCCGCGAGGTAGTCTGCGACGAACCGAGCCGAGGCCGAATTGGTGAGGTCCCGCTGGTGCTCCGAGATCTGGTCCATGAAGAAGGTCAGTGCGCGCGGCGCGAAGGCCTTCCAGAGGCTCTTCACGTGCTCGGAGTTCCAGGGATTCCTCTTCTGCGGCATCGTCGAGGAGCCGACCTGGGCCTCGGCGAACTCCTCGCGCACCTCGCCGATCTCGGAGCGCTGCAGGTGGCGCAGATCGTCGGCGAGATTCGCGATGATGCCGAAGGCCGTGTTGATTTCGAGCAGCAGCTCCAGCAGGTACTCTGGCTCTGCGATCTGGGTGGAGCACTCGGAAGGCTCGAGGCCGAGGCTGGCCAGAAAATCCCGCTCCAAACCGGCAGGATCCGCCACAAGCAGAGACGGGGCATTGTAGGCGCCCACGGCGCCCGAGAGTTTGCCCCGGAGGCCCGCGGCCTTCGCGTGCATCCGCGCGATGCTCTTGCCCAATCGGGAGGCGTACGAGGCGAGGGCGAAGCCGAAGGTGAGCGGAACCGCGTGCTGGCCGTGCGTGCGCCCGATCTGCGGGGTCTCGGCCTCCTCCCGCGCGCGCCGGGCAAGCTCCTCCTCGAGGTCGAGCAGAATCGGCAGGAGCACGCCGCGGACGGTCTCCTTGTAGCGAAGCGCTGCCGCAGTGTCCAGTATGTCCACGGAGGTCGCCCCGAGGTGCACCAGGGGGCCGAGCGAGGGCGGCAGATGGCGCTTGATGACATTGACGAGCGCCCGGACATTGTGCTGTGTCTTTCGCTCCTCCTCGTAGACCTCTTCGGGAGCGACGGCTGATTCGAGGGCGGCGATCGCCTCGCGCTCGAGCGGGCCAGTGGAAACTCCCGGCAGGCGCCCGGCGAGCGTGGCGAGCAGGGCGGCCTCGACGCGAACGCAGAAACGGATCGACGCCTCCTCGCTCAGAGTTGCCGCGAGCGACTCGAACAATCCGGGGTCCGTCAGGGAGTACCGATGATCCAGCGGGGAGATGTTCCCGAAGATGCTGCGGGATTCCATACCGAATTGTGTCTGGAAACCCTCGCCTTTGTAAAGACCGAGCGCGAGGCGGCCGCCGCCCTCGAGGCTTATGCGTTGCGGTAGAGCTTCTCGGCTTCCTGCACCTTGTCTCCCACGAGGGCCTCGAGCTTCAGCATCTCCTTCTGCAAATCGAGGATGATGGCGCCCACGGTGTCGGCAGCCGTGGTGTTGCGCGCCACGACGGCCCTGATGCGCTCGATGGCCGTCGTGACAGCCCGGTGCTCGTCCAGCTGGTCCTTCACGGAGCCGGCGAGAACGCCGATGAAACCCGCGTGCGTGCCGAGGTCCTTGGCGATCGAGTTGAAAATCGTCCCTGCTTCGCGCGAGGATTCCCCGCCGCTGTCGATGACGGTGACGATCTGCTTCACCCACTTGCTCACCTCGCCGGCCGTCTCGGAGGATTTCTCGGCGAGCTGACGGATCTCGTCGGCGACCACCGAGAAGCCGCTGCGCTCATCGCCCGCCCGCGAGGCCTCGATCGCCGCGTTCAGGGCGAGGAGGTTGGTCTGGTCGGCGATGTCGTTGATCCGAGCCAGGGCGGCGACCATTCTCTCCATGACCTCGTGGATGCCGAGGATCTCGTCGATCACCTTCTGCATGATCGTGGTCCCGCTCTCGGAGAACCGCGCCGCGCGTCCGATGGTGGCCGCCGAACTTTCTGACGAGCGGGAGATGTCCTCCAGCGACTTCTGCAGCCTCTCAGCCGTCCCGGTGACCTGCTCGATCCCCGCCGCCTGGTTCCGCGCTCCCTGCGAGACCGTCGTGGACACCTCGACGAGCTTGGTGATGAGCTGGTGCAGGTTGAAGATGGAGGCGGTCACGATGTCCATCGTCATCTTCAGCCTCCGGCTCGCCTTCAGCAGGTCTTCCGTGATGAGGTTGTCCTCGAGGGCGGCGATGTTCCTGCGGCAGACAACTGTCGCGAGGGCTCCGCACATCGCGCTGAGGATGGGGATGATGAGCAGCGACCGGGCTGCAGGTCCGGGAAAGCGGATGATCGCCCCGACGGTGACGATCGCCGCGACCAGGGAGGCTGTTCCGCCTGTCATAATCGTATCCCGTATGGCCAGGCGGAGCACTGCGACGATGATCAGGCAGGTGGTGAATGCCCAGCAGACCATGAGCACGGGCAGCGCGCCCGCGAAATCAAAGGATCCGAGGGACAGCAGCGCCGCCGCGAGGGCCGCCGAGGCGTCGACTGCGAGGGCGGCGGGGAACAGCCTCTCGGTATCGGCGCCCCGGCGGTGCGCGAGAGCCACGACCAGCGAGAGCGCGCCCATCGCGACGAATGCCGCGATGTCGACGGCGAGTGCCCTCATGCCCCCCGCTCCCGTGATCAGGGCATACAGCGCGATGATCGCTCCCACGGCGAGCCGGGCGACGATCGCCATCCTGTCGGCGAGAACGACCTGCTCCCGCGTGATCTGCGCGAGGCTCTTCACCGCCCTCATGCGCTATTAGTAGAGTAAAGCGCCTTGTTTGTAAAGCAAGTGCTGCTGGGCTATACTGGGCCAGAGGAGAACCTACTACGGAGAGCAGCACCGAGACCTTCGCGCGCGCCGTTGCGGCGGGCCGCGCCGGAGACTACCAGACAGCAGCCGACATCCTCACGCGCCTGGTTGCGAGCGGCGAGCAGCTCCCGCAGGCTCTCTTGTACCTCGGCAGGAGCCGTCACGCGCTGGGTCAGTACGAGCATGCCGTGCACGTCCTCGAGTTCTACACGCGCGAGATGCCCGGCTCCGCGGCAGGGCATTTCTTTCTGGGCAGATCGTACCTCTCCCTCGGCGCCGTTGCCGCTGCCGTGCGCTGCCTGCGACGCGCCGTTGGGTGCAATCCGGGGCTCGCCTCCGCCTGGGGCCTGCTCGGGCTTGCGTACGCCAAGGGCCGCCGGTTCGAGCGGGCCGTCGACGCTTTCGCGAAAGCGCTTCAGATCGATCCGTCGAACCCGCGGATGGTCACCGGCTACCTCAACGCGTCTCTCGTGTACGCGATCCGCCTGTTCTACCAGGGGCGTTTCGCCGACTCGGGCAAGGTCTTCCACGAGGTGCTTCGCCACCGCGAAACCTCAATTCTCCCCCATCTGTACCTCTGCTCGATCTACAGGGAGCTTGGCCGCGAAAACCTCGCCCTCTACCACATGGAGGCCGCCTCCCGTCTTTCTCCCAACGACCCGTTCCTTCACCTGCAGAAGGCGCTGATTCTGCTCGCCCAGGGCGAGCCTGCCAAGGCGCTGGAGGAGATACGGGCAGGCAGCCGCCTGCTAGCGGGGGGGGCAGGCCCAGCCGGGAAGCCCGAAGAGGTGCTGCGGTTCATCGCGGTGAACCTATTCCGTCAGAAAAGATATCGTGAGGCGGTTTTCTACGCTTCGAAGCTTCTGCGCGCCTCATACGACGATGCCCCGCTGCACGCTCTGGTAGCGGAATGCTACCAGAGCCTCGGGGATCTCTCGAAGGCGCGAAACCATTACGAGCGCGCCCTGGCCGTGGATAAGGGCTCCCGGGATCTGCGCCACGGGCTTCTTTCGGTTCTCTGGCAGAAGGGAGATTACGCCGAGGCTGCCGAGGAGGCATCCCACCTCCTGCGCAAGGATCCGCACGACGAGGTGGGACGATATTTCGAGAGTCTCGCGCTGTCCCGCGCTGGCGGTCCCATCGAGGAGGTGCTCGCGCACTTGCAGAGCCAGGTCAAGGCGCGCGGCCCCGACCCGCTGCTCATGGCCGAGCTGGGCGCGGCGTACCTTCGCGCGGGGCTTCCCGATCTCGCCGAGGGATGGCTGCTCCGCACACTGAAGATCCAGGAGGATGAGCCGGCAGTCCTCGAGACCCTTGCGCACGCCTACCAATCGCTGGGCCGACGCCCCCAAGAAGCGAAGGTCTGGAAACGGCTGCTCGGCATGCGGCCCGACGACCGCGGCGCCAGGAGGCGCCTGCTGCGCCTCTTCCTCGCCGAGGGCGCCTTCGCGGATGCGGCCCAGCAGACCGCGCACCTTCTCGCCCTCGAGCCGGGCAGCTCCCGGCTGAAATCGCTTCTCGCCCTCTGCCACCGGCGGTCCGGCCGCTACGGAGATGCCCTGGTCATCCTTCGCGAGCTCCTTCGCGGCGCTCCCGGCTCCCAAGACCATGCGAAGGCCGTCGTGTATTGCCTGGACAAGATGGGGAGCAGAAACACCGCGATCGCATTCATCGAAGGGTTCATGAAGGAGCGCGGTGAGAGCCTATCTCTCGTGCTCATCCTCGGCGTCCTGCAGTACCAGGCAGGGGACCTCGGCGCGTCCGCGGCCACCTTCCGCAGGGCGATCGCGCTGGCGCCGAAAAGCTGGCGCGCACACAGGAACCTCGGCATGGTCTACCGCAAGACCGGCAATGCCGTCTTTGCAGAGAAGTTCCTCGCCAAGGCAGCGGAGTACAGGAAGGCTTCCGAGAGCGCCGAAGCGCCGGGAAAGGCGCCCGAAGCGCCGGGAAAGGTGCCCGAAGCGCCGGGAAAGGCGCCTGAAGCGCCGGGAAAGGCGCCCGAAGCGCCGGGCTGAATCCATCGGTCCAGCCAGAGCGCGAAAAAAAAACGAGCGCCCGCAAGGGCGCCCGTTGCTCGAGCTGTTCTGGACCGTCGCGTCAGGCCTTCGCCCTCTCGATCATGATGTGCGCGATGGCGAGCTTCGACAGGGGGACCTGGTACGGCGAGCAGGACACGTAGTCCAGCCCCGCCTCCATGCAGAAGCGGATGTTCTCGGGGATCGCGCCGTGCTCGCCGCAGAGGCCCACTTCGAGGTCCGGCCTTGTCATCTTTCCCCTCTTCACGGCGAGGGAGATGAGCTCCTTCACCTGGGGGTTCAGGTTCTGGAAGGGGTTGCCTTCCAGAAGGTCGAACTGCGTGTAGTCGGGCATGAAGGTATTGAAGTCGTCCCTCGATAGTCCGATCGTCGTCTGCGTCAGGTCATTGGTGCCGAACGAGAAGAACTGCGCGTAACGGGCAAGCTCTCCTGCCCCGAGGGCTGCGGCGGGCAGCTCGACCATGGTGCCGATCTTGTACGGGGCGGCTTTGGTCTTGAAGGTCTCCCGGATGTCCCGCTCGACGTCCACAAGGCCGCGGATGTGCTTTCCCTCGATCTTCTTGCCGTAGATGATCAGCTTCAGCTCGTTCTCGTTCATGATGATGGGGATCATGATCTCGGGCTCGACGCGCACACCCTCCTTCTTGAGGGTGTAGACGGCCTCGAAAATCGCCCGGACCTGCATCTCGTAGATCTCGGGGTACGAGACGGCGATCCTGCAGCCACGGTGGCCCAGCATGGGGTTGAACTCGTGCAGGGCATCGCAGCGGGCCCTGATCTCCTTGTCCGATGCCCTCGAAGCGCCCTTCTTGCCCGCGTTCAGGTAGCGCATGAAGCGCTCCATCTCCTGGTCGTTGTGGGGGAGGAACTCGTGCAGGGGAGCGTCGAGCAGCCTGATGATGACGGGGTAGTCCTCCATGATCTTGAAGAGCTTATAGAAATCCGCCTTCTGCATGGGCTGGAGCCTGCCGAGAGCCTTCTTGCGCTCCTCGACGGTGTCGGAGAGGATCATCTCGCGGAACAGGTTGATCCGCTTCTCGTCGAAGAACATGTGCTCCGTGCGCACCAGACCGATGCCGTGCGCGCCGAACTTGCGCGCCAGCGCCGCGTCACGCGGTTTGTCGGCATTCGCCCGAACGTGGAACCCCGTCACGAACTTCTCCACCAGGGCGAGGAAGTCGAGCATACCGGACTCCTCGGGATCGGGCTCGATCAGCTCCGCCTTGCCGAGGTACAGCGAGGGAACCCCATAGAAGGGGACATTCAACGTGATGTAGTCCCCCTCCTTGATCACCCTTTCGCCGATCGCGGCCCGGTTGCCTTTGATTTTCAGCTCGGGCTTCACGAGCGAGACCTTTCCGTACTGCCGGGCAACGACCGAGGCATGGGCCGAGTAGCCGCCCTCCGTGGAGAGCACTCCCGTCGCCACCTCGATCGCCTTGACGTCCTCGGCGAAGGATGCCGGCAGGCACAGGATCATCTTCGTGTCCTGACCCTTCTGGTGGGCCAGCTTGTGCGCTTCCAGCAGCCCCTCGGTCGAGAAGAACACCCTGCCGATAGCCGCCCCGGGCGCGCCAGTGATGCCACCGGTGATGCAGGTCATGCCCTTGACCGTGGCAAAATCGATGATGGGATGGAGGATCTCATTCAGCTGCCCCGGCTTGACCTGCGTGACGACATACCTGTCGTCGACGAGCTTCCGCGCGCGCAGGTCAAGGAGCATGCGGATGTCGGCCTGCGTTGACTTCGTCATGACGGAGCGCTGGTCGATCAGCCATAGGCGCTTATTCTCGACGGTGAAGCGGATCGAGCGGATCTCCTTGAAATAGTCCTCGACCTTCCGGGCGATCTTCGCGAGGTCCTCATGGTAGCTCTTGGTGAGCTTCCCGATGTCGGCTCCCGCGGCCCCGATGGCGTTGAATTTGCCCTGGAAATACTCTCCCTGGATGTCGGTGGCCCCTGTCACAATGTTGCGGGTGTAGAACTGCCCGTAGAACGAGTCTCTGCCGTAGTTGCCGTAGACCATGGGCTGGATCAGGAGAGCGGTGTCCTCCTGGTTCTGGTCGTTGATCGCGAGCAAGTGGCTAATGCGCTTCAGAGCGATTTCGAGCTGCTGGAACGGGTCGACGAAATACCCCTTGGGAAGCATGGCCATGTACCGCTCGGCGCTCGTTCGACGCTTCTTCGCGTCCATGACGGAGTTCAGGTCCCTGTCCAGCTCCTTGACGGCCTCCTTCAGGGCCTTCGCGTCCTTCTCGCGCTGCTCGAGCTCGGCGATCGCCGCTTCGATTTCCAGGCCTCCGCGCGTGAGGAACTGCAGCTCGTGCAATCCGAAGTTCTCTCCGACGAACGTGTTGAAGCCCGACAGCGTTCCGTCGGTCAGCCCGAAGTTGTGCAGCGTCGGGTAGGCGGCAATCACGAGGTTCGGGCTCACGACGATCTTCACAAGCATGGGATTGGTGGGGTCCCCGAAGGATTTTCCCGTCAGCTTGGCCAGCCTCGCGAGCCACGGCGAAAGGGCCGCGCGAAGGTCGTACTGGTCGAGGTGGGCCGCGACGTCAGCGTCGATGACGAACCCGGGAAGGATGGGGAGGCTCAGGTGGGCCAGCTCCATCGCGAGCCTGCCCCGGATGCCGATCCGCTCGAGGACCTTCGGATTCAGGTCGGCCTCGCCCTTGTTGAAAAAATGGATGTTCTTCTTCATTGCTCGTCCTTCCTTCGCGCGATCAGAACAGGTTCAGCACGGTGTTGACGGGGGCCTTGAGGAAGGCCTCGAACATCTGGCTCGCCCCCTGGCGCAGGTACCGCTGGAGCTTCGCCACATCCTTGATGTCCGCCCCGGCCACGGCGATGAGGATCGCGCTGCCGTGCTTCACCTTTCCCCACTTGAAGAGGGTGTTGATGTCGTGGATCCTCTCCCCCTCGTAGAAGACGTACACCTCCAGCCCGGGATATTTCGTCGTGTAGCTCTGGATAATCTTCTTCCAGGCCTCAACGTTCCCGTTGTGGAACAGCTCGTTGGTGACGGGGATCGAGTACATGGGGGTCATCTTCTTCGTCGTCGTGCCCCCCGCGGGAGCCCCCGCGGGAGCCCCCGCGGGCGCTGCCGCGGCCGGCGCGGCCTGCGGCGGTGGGGCAACCGGCGCTGCAGGGCCGGCTGCTTGTGTCGCTGACGGCTTCGGCTGGCGCCCCTTCGTCTTCCTCTGCTTGGGCGGCGCCGCGGCCGGCTCGGCGGGAGCGGCAGGCGCCTTGCGTTGGACGAAGGAACCCTTCAGGAACGCCGCAGGGGCCTTCCCCTTCCCGCCCTCCATGAGCGAGATCAGCAGCGAGATGCCCTCCTCGTACTTGCGATCGGCGCCCGTGTCGCGGAAGGCTCCGGCGAACACGGTGACCAGCTCATTCCTCTTCAGCCCCTGGATCACGTCCCAGTGGGCCCTGTTCTTCGGGTTGATCGCGACAACGCCCAGCTCGGGGTGGAAGTAGACCACGACGAGGTCCAGCCCCCGCCATCTCGCCACCTCGGCCGTGAGCGCGTCGAAAGCCTCGAAGTTATCCGCCATGTTCCGCGAGCGGCAGGCGTAGTGGTACTTGTCGACGAGGATCGCGTTCACCGTCGGCAGGACCTGGTCGGGCTCGATGGCTTTCACGGCCAGGCGGTCGCCGAGAATGTCGGCGAGGTTGCGCCGGGACTCGAACTCGGCTATGACGCCCATGATGAACTTGAAATGTCCGAGCGAGCGGTTGAAGCCCTCCCGCGTGCTCAGCTCGTCGAAAGCGTGATAGTTCTCCGACATGTGCTGTTCCCCTCTCGCCGTAAATGAAAATGGTGACCCCCGAGAGGGTCACCATTCGATTCCCCGAAGACCTTAGATTCCTCTCAATCCCACGTCCGAGGCGCCCCTCCGCGGCCTCCCCCGCTTGGCCCCGGGCTTGCGCCCACGGCGCGGCGCCACGTCGACCACACCCTGCGCGGCCTGCCGCGCGGGCTTCGCCTCTTCGGCTGCGGGCACGTTCAACATATCGAGGTACTCGCCCTTCTTGGCATCAGGCGACTCCTCGGTCGTCGCGAAGGACTGCGCGATGTCCTTGCGGACCGTCGAGCGCCTGCGCGAGAACGAAGCGAAAGCCTGGTCCTGGAATCCCTTGGATACTCCGAAGAGGAACTCGTTCAGGACGTTCGACATGCCGTCAAGCGTCGCCTTCTTCCTCTTGATCGAGGTGATGTCCACGTCGAGAAGCAGCCCGGGCTGGATGTGGTACGGATTGATGATGTACTCAAACTTGAGGAACTGCTTCTCCAAATAGTTCAGACGCTCCTCCATGACCCTGCGCTGGATGGGGTAGCGGAACCCGTAGACCTTCTGCAGCTTGTCGCGCATCGAAATGATGCGCCTCTTGATGTCGTCCTTCTCGGCGATATAGGTCCTGTTCATCCGCTCGACGTCTGTGTCGCCTGGCCTGATGAAGGTGACCTCGTTCCAGCTCTTCTCGATGTCCTCGTACAGGGGGTCGCCCGTCTTGGCCTTGATGTTCCTCTTGATCTTGCCCCTCATTCTGCGGGCGAGATCTCCGAAGTCGACGACGCCCTTCATGAACTTGGAGTCCTCGTAGACCATCTCAAGGACGTCCCAGGCGTGCTGAATCTCGACCTCGAAGCTCTTGGCCTGCACGTCGTAGCCCTTCCGCTCCTCGAGCAGCTGAGCCTGGTCGTAGTACTTCAGGCGGATCGCGTAGCGCTCGTCGGGAAGGTGCGCGTCGTCGTTGTCCTCGTACTCGCGAAGGACCAGCTCGCGCGCGTTCTTGAGGTTCTCGACGTGCTGGTAGCCCATCTTGGAGGTGTCGAGGATCGAGGTGATCGAGTTGACGGCCGTGTTGAATCCGCGGTTCCTGATGTTCTCGATGTCGATGATCCGCTTCAAGTTCTCGCGGATGTTGATGGGGTCGTACTCCTCGGGGTCGATCTCGGCGCGCAGGCCCTCGATCTTGTCCATCAGGCTTTTCGCGAAGAAGGTATAGCGCTTGGAACGGGCGTCGTCCTTCTCGTCGGAGGTGTACTTCTCGACCCTCTTCATCTTCTCGAAGAGGATTTCGCCGTCGGCAAGCTCCTCGCGGCCCTCGTCGACGATCTGGTCCTTCAGCTTTTCGATCTCCTTGTCAATGATGTCGATGATATTCTTGGAGATGATGTCCTTGATCAGGAACTCCACGGTGACCTGGTAGTGGAAGATCGGGCTGATGAGCTCGGAGTCGAGGATATTGACCGAGAGCTTCACGTCGGAGACGGTCTTCGGCTTGTACGCGCTGTCCTTGAAGGAGCACTTGACGATGGAGTACGCGTTCTCTCCGCGGATGAACGCGCCGACGTCCGTCTTCTGCCGCAGGAGGGAGTTTGTGACGTTCTCGAGGTCGTTCACGCCTCTCTGGATGTGGCCCTGCAGATGGCCGTACATGTTCACGATCGATTTCTCGATCTCGCCGGTGTTGAACTTGTCCATGCCGCCGACCTGGTCGAGCAGCGCCGCGATCTCCTTCGGCGTGTAGCGGGCGAGGGTCTTCATTTCCTCCTTGTCAACGAAGTTCCTCACCTTCTTCACCATTTCGTCTTCCGACGTCACGATGAAGCGGTTGAACATGTTCTGGTAGTTCTGGTTGAAGTAGTTGTAGAGCTTCTCCTTGACGCCGCCCATGATGTCGAGCCGCTCGGCGACTTCCTTCGGCAGCTTCGAGGAGATGTGATTCATGACCTTGTCGACTTCTTCGCTCAGGAGGAGATCAGTCTCGGCCTGCTGATCGCGGAACTCCTGGGCGAGCGAGTTCCGAGAACCGACAGCACTCGGTTTTTCAGGGTGAAACACGTTCGGGCTTTTTGGAAGGTCAATTCCTGCCATACAAATCTCCTTTTCTCGGTTTAGTCGCCTTCTCGGTTCAGTCGCACCTAGTTAACCACAAAACGTCAACCCTGTAAAGCACATTTTTTCCTCTCTTCCATTTTACTCCAATTTGGTGCATTCTACAAGCACGAATTTAGAAAAACGGGAGGACATATGGGAACGATGAAACGCTTCGTGTCGCTTGCGCTGCTCGCGCTCGCCCTCGCCTGCCCGGCTCTCGCGGATACGCGTACGGAAAACATCGACGTCGTCGTCGCGCTCGACCGCTCGCTTTCGATGGAGAAAAAGGTCGAAGCTGTGAAGAGCTACGTCGCCACGTACCTGATCGACCAGGTGCTGATTCCAGGGGATCATTTCATCGTCGTGGCGTTCTACGGCAAGGCGGACCTCATCATTTCCCAAACGATTGGTGGCGATCCGGACAAGAAAGCCGCTAAGAGTGTGATAGCGAAGATTAGAGGAAATGGTCGTTTTACAGATATTGGGAATGCACTCGATGCGCTGCGGCAGCAGGTGGATCCCCTGGAGAACGACGGGAGAAAGAAGTTCATCCTGCTGCTGACAGACGGGATACAGGAGGCCCCGCCGACGAGCAAGTACTATTCGAAGGACGGAAAGTTCAACCACGCTTTTCTCGCGAACACGAAGACGATCCAGCAAAAAGGCTGGAAGATTCAGATCCTCGGCATCGGCACCGACACGGCCGCGCGCGATCTCGCGCGCGAGCTGGAGGGGTCCTATACGGAGATCAAGGACGCATTGAACGTCGACTCCCTGCTGTCGGGAACTGAAGGGCTATTCGGGAAGATCGGCCTCGAAGGTTCCGTCGTCGTTTCTCCGATTCCCGCGAGCGGCGCGAGCGCCCTCACTTTTGTTCTCAAGGCTGAGGGGTACAAGGAGGAGGCGCGCGTGAACGTCGACGCGATCTCCGCGCGCATTGGCGCTTCCCCCGCGGCGGGAATCCTCGATGCGCCTTTCGCCTTCTCGGTTCGCGCGAGCGGCACGACGCGCGTGACAATCCCCGTGCGCTTCCCCCGCGATCTCCCTCCCGGGCCGACTTCCGCCACGCTCTCATTCTCATTTGCCGCAGGAGAGAGATTCGCCCCGTCCGAGCTTTCGGTCACCCTCGGGGTCAAGGGCTGGGTGGGCAACAACCTGATCCTGATCATCGCCGCTGCGGCTGCGCTCATCGTTGTCGCAGCCCTCGCGGTCCTGCTCATCCGCAGGCTGGTGCGGGGTTCGCCGATCCGGTTCGCCGTGACGATTGACGGAGAGCCGGCCGCGCCGGGGCCCGTCTCCCTCGCCTCGGGGCGCGAACTGATGCTCAATGAAACTGGCGGCGTCTTCTCGCTCGTGCCAAAGCGCAATGCGCGTTCCCTCGCGCGGTTCAAGGCCAAGGGTCGGGCCTTGACCCTGGAAATCCTGAAGGCGGACAGGTTCCCGAAGCTCGCGGAGGTTCCTCCCGACGCGCGGGGAAAGTCTTTCGTTCTGCGCTCCGAGCGGGGCGAGAAGCTCACGATGAAGGTCGTGTCGAAGGAAAGGGCGAAATAGCCTGAGCACCGCGTCCATCTTTCTCTTCGAAACCGGCCCGTTCCAGGCGCTGCCGGGGTTCGCGGCCGGGTACCCCTTCGCGCTCCTGCCATTCTGGGGGAACAACTGCCTGGTCGACTTCGCCATTGCGAACTTCATGTCGGGCCGGGACACCTCCATCACGATCCTCCTCGACGAAGCCGACCGCGGCCTCGCCCTCGCTCTGGGCGGCCGCTACCGCAAGCCGTCGATCCCCGTCCACGTTCTCGAATCCGGCCTCTCGGAGCTGGCCGCGCGCGTGGCAGCAGAGGAGTCCGAGTTCATCGTGCTCGCCTCGCTGTCCTCGGTGTGCGTTTTCGACCCCCGCGCGCTGCTCGACCTGCTCCCCGCAGGCGGAGACATAGTGAAGCTCGCGGTCCAAAAGACGCCGATCGAGACGTATGTCGCCCGCCGAGACGCGCTGGCGAAGCTGTTCTCGCCCCACTCTGCCAGGGCCCGGCGCGGGGGCAGGGTCAGGGAGTACCTCTTCAACGACATCCTGTTCTCCGCGATCGACCTCATCGAGGATGTGCCGGGAGAGCTGCTCTTCCAGAATGACCTCATGGAGTTCTACAGGAAAAACATCTGGGCGATCGAGAACTGCGAAGGGGAGAGCTTCAACAGAATCCTCTCTCGGCTGCCCCCCCTCGCAGAGCCGGGCAAGGAGTCCAGGGTCGCCGAAAAAGGCTCGCTGAAGGGCTCGATCCTCGCTTCAGGCGTCGAGGTGGAGGGGTCTGTCGAGGGTTCGATCCTCTTCCCTGATGTCCTCGTGCGCCGTGGGGCATTCGTATCGAACTCCGTGGTCCTGAACGGCAACCGCATCGGGGCGGGCAGCGCCGTCCACAACGCCCTCCTGCTCCCCTACGTGACCGACGCGCCGCGCACGGGCCCGAACATCGGGGACAACTGCCAAATCGGCGCGAAGTCCTCGGCCGCGAAGAACTCTGATTTTCCGTCGCAGATACGCGACGGGATGACCCTCGTCGGAATGAGCGTCGACATCCCCAACGGGTTCAAAGCCGAAGCGGCCACATATATCGGCCCTGGAGTCCCCATCGCCGCGCTGCGGAAGCTCAAGGTTCTCCGCAGGAGCGCGAGCGTCCATGGAGGGCAGGAGTGACCGAGCTGGCGGGGGTGGTCGACTTTCTCCGGCAGACGCAGAAGTTCATCATCACGGCGCACGAGACGCCGGACGGCGACGCGATCGGAAGCGAGTGCGCAATGCTGCGGGTTCTTCGCGGAATGGGGAAGACCGCCGTGATTCTCAACGCTGACCCGACCCCGCGGAAGTTCCGGTTCCTCGACGCCGAGGGCTCGATCGGCGTGCTTTCCTCCGCGGCGGACCTGCCGACGGACATCGCCGAGTACGCCCTTCTCATGCTCGATACGAGCGACGTGCACAATATCGGTCAGGTCGCCTCCCTGGTCCTGCCCCGGGTGCGCGAGCACTACATCATCGATCACCACGAACAGGAGGAGGACCTGCTGGCGGGCAACTTCATCCAGAAAAGCTCCTCCTCCACCGCGGAAATCTTGTACCAGATCTTCCGTGAGCTCGCCATAGAGATCGATTTCCTCACGGCGCAGGCGCTCTATACGGCGATCGTCTACGACACGGGCTCCTTCATCTATCCCAAGACCACCGCGCTCACGTTCGACATCGCGCGCGATCTGGTCTCCCGCGGCGTGCAGCCCAACATGGTGTACGCGAACGTGTACGAGAGCAATTCCATCTCCGCGCTCGTCCTCCAGTCGAAGGTCCTCTCTACCCTCGAGCTCGCCCACGGCAACGCCGTCGCGATCCTCACGATGCGCGCCGAGATGATCCGGGAATCGGGCGCCTTCTACGAGGAGGCCGATCAGCTCATCAACATCCCGCTCAAGAGCGAGGAGATTCGAGTGTCGATCTTCTTCAAGGAGAACCTCGAAGGGCTCGTCCGCTGCTCGATGCGCTCCAAGGGGGCCATCAACGTCGCGGAAATCGCTCAGTCCTTCGGCGGCGGCGGCCACCGCACGGCGGCCGGGTTCAAATGCGCCGATTCCATCGCGTCGACCCGCGCGACGATCCTGTCGAGGCTTGCGCCGTGGTTCGCCTGATCACGCCCCTGCTCGCCCTCCTGCTCCTCGCAGGATGCACGCAGCGCTCCGCGGCGCCCCGACCGGCCGGTGCGCAAAGCGCGCAGGGCGAGCGAAGCGTGCCGGGTCTCATCGTTCCACAGGGGCCCAGCGTTCCCGCGGCCTCCGAGGCATCGCTTCCCGCCGGGGATGCGCGCGCGGAGGCTGAAGGGATGAAACCCCGCGTCACCATCGACGCCGAGGACGCGGCCCTGCAGGTGGTGAACGCGAACCTCGACCTCGATCCCGAGGAAGAGCAGGTCATTGCCGTGAAGAAACGCGACGAGCTGGACGCGCCGGTGCGTGTGATCGTCGTGGACTCCGACCCCGCCCAGGGCCAGTACTACTTCCAGAGCTGGGAGTCCGAGACCAACGCCACCAACGCCCGCATCCTCGACCTCGCCGTCAAGGACCTCGTCGGCGATCACGGCCGCGAGATCGTCGTGAGCGGGATGAACCGCGAGGGGCGGCTCACCTTGGACGTGTTCCGCCCTTCGCCTCCTCCTCTCGGCAAGGGGCTCGCCTTCCGCGCGGTCTGCCAGATCGTGGCGGACGAGATCCATATCGAGGAGGCCGAGCGAGACGAGTCGTACACCTACGGCGGCAGGAACGGCGAGAGCTTCCCCATCGTCTCGTACCTCCGCGATCCCCAGTCCGAGAACGTCATGGACCTGATCCGCATCACCTACTCGTGGAA
>CAYGXO010000048.1:0-6330 GCA_964353885.1 uncultured Spirochaetaceae bacterium | reverse complement strand
CCATGCCGGCGACACAGGACAGGCTTCTCGCGATCCGCCACTCCTTCTCCCACGTGATGGCCGAGGCGGTGCTGCAGCTTTTCCCCGACGCGAAGGTGGCTATCGGGCCCGCCATCGACGACGGTTTCTACTACGACTTCGAGCTGCCCCGGACGCTCGCCACCGAGGACCTCGCGGAGATCGAGTCGCGCATGCGCGCGATCGTGGCGGGCAACCACCCCTTCGAGCGCCGGGTCGTGACCCGCGAGGAAGCCCGGAAGCTGTTCAAGGACCAGCCGTACAAGGTCGAGCTGATCGACGACCTCGCCGAGGGCGAGGAGATCTCCACCTACACGCAGTCCGCGTTCACGGACCTGTGCCGGGGCCCCCACGTGGCCAGCACCGCCGCGCTCGCGCCCGACGCGGTGAAGCTGACCTCAGTGGCGGGCGCCTACTGGCGCGGCGACGAGAAGAACCGCATGCTCCAGCGCATCTACGGCACGGCGTGGGAGTCGAAGGCCGACCTCGACGCGCACCTCAAGCGCCTCGCCGAGATCGAGAAGCGCGACCACCGGCGCCTGGGCAAGGACCTCGACCTGTTCTCCGTGCACGAGGAAGCCGGGGCGGGCCTGATCTACTGGCACCCGAAGGGCGCCCGCGTGCGCCTGGCCATCGAGGACTTCTGGCGCCGCGAGCATCTGAAGAACGGCTACGAACTGCTCTACACGCCGCACATCGGGAAGAGCTGGCTGTGGGAAACTTCGGGCCACCTCGGCTTCTACTCGCAGAACATGTACGCCCCGCTCGCCATCGACGAGGTGAACTACTACCTGAAGCCGATGAACTGCCCGTTCCACATCATGGTCTACAAGAACGCGCAGCGCTCCTACCGCGACCTTCCCCTTCGCTGGGCCGAGTTAGGCACCGTCTACCGCTACGAGAAGTCCGGCGTCCTGCACGGCCTGCTGCGCGTGCGCGGCTTCACTCAGGACGACGCCCACATCATCTGCACTCCAGAGCAGATCGAGGACGAGATCCTCGAGGTTTTGCGCTTCTCGCTGAAGATCTGGAAGGCCTTCGGCTTCGAGGACATCAAGGCCTACCTTGCCACGAAGCCGACGGGCGCGGTGGGAGACGACGCGAGCTGGGACAAGGCGATCGCCTCGCTGAAGAACGCCGCGGCGCGCGAGAGCCTACCGGTCGTCATCGACGAGGGGGGCGGCGCCTTCTACGGCCCCAAGATCGACCTCAAGATCAAGGACGCGCTTGGCCGCGAGTGGCAGATGACCACGATCCAGTTCGACTTCAACATGTCCGAGCGCTTCGGCATGACCTACGTCGCGGCTGACAACACGCAGAAGAGACCCTTCATGGTCCACCGCGCCCTGCTGGGCTCGCTGGAGCGGTTCTTCGGCGTCCTGGTGGAGCACTACGGCGGCGCGTTCCCCGCGTGGCTCGCGCCCGTGCAGGTCGTCGCCATCCCCGTGGCGCCCGTGTTCATTGGCTACTGCGACGAGGTGGTGAAGGCCCTGAAGGCCCGCGGAGTGCGGGCGGAGTGCGACAGGGGCGACGAGCGGATGAACGCGAAGATCAGGAACGCCCAGAAGCAGAAGGTCCCCTTCATGGTCATCCTTGGCGAGAAGGAGCAGGGCGGAAACCTGGTCTCGGTCCGCGCGCGCGACGGCGGGCAGAAGAACCTGATCCCCATGGAGGAGTTCCTCGCGGCGATCGAGAAAGAGGTGGCGCCGAAGACGCTGGACTGAGGCGAGGGCGCGGAGCGGGGGCGAGGTGGGAGGCGGGCTGCAGTGATCGACAAGGTCATCAAGCGGGACGGCAGGGTGGTTCCCTTCGATCGGGAGAAGATCACAACAGCCGTGTATCGGGCCGCGGTGGCGGTGGGCGGAAGGGATCGCGAGACGGCACAGCGGGTGACCGACGACGTGCTGGCGCTGCTCGAGGCGCGCCAGTTCGCTGGTACCTACCCCAGCGTCGAGGAGGTGCAGGACCTTGTCGAGAAGGCCCTCATCGAGAGAGGGCACGCCCGCACCGCAAAAGCGTACATCGTGTACCGCTACGAGCATGCCCTCAAGCGCGCCGGCAGGGAGAGCCTCACCTATTCCTCGGAAAATATTCCGTACAGGAAGCTCTGGGAGGCCCTGTCCTGGGCGACCGACAACGGCTGCGTCACCCTCGGGCAGCTCGCCGCGTGCATCGAGGCAGGGCGCTTCGGAGAGCTGGTCCGGGCGTCCGACGAGTTCTACGAGTCGGAGCTGTCCGCCGCGGCGGAGCGGATGCTCGCCCGAAGGGACGATCTGAAGGTCGTCATCGTAGCCGGACCTTCATCGTCCGGGAAGACCACCACGACGATCAAGATCCGTAAAAAGCTCGCTGCCGCGGGAATCGCGACCGTCCCGCTCACCGTGGACAACTACTTCTTCGATCTCGAGGTGCATCCGAAAGTCGGGGAGGACGACTACGACTACGAAACGCCGCAGGCACTCGATCTCTCCCTGATCAACGACCACCTCGGGAAACTGATTGAGGGGAAGACCGTCGAGGTCCCTCGCTACGACTTCAAGACAGGCAGGCGGCAGGGAACCGCCGGCTCACTCGCGCTCGCCGGTGGCGAGGTGCTCCTCATCGACTCGCTGCACGGCCTGTTCGCCGACATGACAGCGGCCGTGCCAGAGGACAGGAAGTTCCGCCTGTACATCGAGACGCTGTCCCAGATCAAGGGCCGAGACTCGCGCTTCATTCGATGGGCGGACGTCCGCATGCTCCGCCGGGTGGCGCGGGACATGCAATTCCGCAACTACTCGCCCCGGCAGACCATCCGCCATTGGCATCTGGTGAGGCGCTCCGAGCTGCGCTATATTGTTCCCGAGTTGCGCAGGGCGCACGCCGTCGTGAATAGCTTCCTCCCGTACGAGCTGCCCGTCATGAAGGGCCGTCTGCAGGAGCACCTGGCCCCCCTCGCGCGCGAGTTCGAGGGCAACCCCGAGAGGGAGGATGCGCGTGAGCGTTCGCTGCGCGCGCTCGCGATATTCGACGAGATCCCCGCGATCAAAGACGAGAGCCTTGTCCCGCCGCACTCGCTGCTGCGGGAGTTCATCGGCGGCAGCGCCTACACGTACCAGTAGGGGGCGACATGAGCGCATCACCCTTCATGATTCCTTTCCTCGGCAGCCCGTACCCGTGGGTCCTTCTTGCCGCGCTCTTCGCTGGGGCGGCTGCGAGCCGGCTCACCATGGGCACGCGGCACAGGCCGCATCCCGAGCGCGCGCGCACGCGCAAGTGGATCTGGGTCTGCATCTACCTCAGTCTCGCGGTCGCATTCGTGCTGCTCGCCGTGTTCATCCCCGGCCCCGCCAGGATCCGCGACATCGGTCTGGTGTACGTCGGGAGCGCCGCTTTCGTCGTGGCCTTTATCGCCATGAGGTTCAAGAAGGCGATCGGCATCCCCGTGATCCTCCTCGCTCTCAGCAGTTTCCTCCTGCTCGGCCTGTTCCTTCAGAGCGTGCGGGCTTTCACGGGCGAGACCGAGATCGCCGTCGTCCGCGTGATCAGCCTGGACCCGGGACGGATGAAGCTGGAGCTGCAGCCCGCGGGAGGCGTGCCCGTGCTGCTCAACATGGAGGGGCGGTACTTCGCACCGATCGTCAAGGTCGTCATCTTCGACGACCTGTACGTCTTTCTAGGAGCCAAGAGCTGGTACCGTTTCGTCGGCATGACCTCTTTTGACGAGAACATGCGCCAGGGGAATACCGACTACCGCTTCCCCCAGCCCTTGGGGATCAGCGAGAGCCTCTGGGGCTTCTTCGAGAAGAACGAGACCTGGATCCCGGGCGTCAAGACAGTGCAGATCGAGATGGACCAGAAGCGCGCGAAGGATTTCGCGACCTATGGGATCAGGATCCAGAACGACGGCGGCGTTGAGATCGTGACCCGCTCAGAGTGACCCGCCGCCCTTGGAGTCTCGCCCCACCCGCTGCCCCCGCGGATCGGCTGCGGATGCAGCCGCGAACATCCGGGCGAGGAAGATGATCTTGTCCACCACCGAGGCGACGATGACCCCCGCGACGAGGTATTCGAAGACGTGGACCACGCTGGGGGATCCGATGACCGGGACGCCGAGGTGCTCCGCGAGCTCCAGCACGTACAGGAACATGCTCGCAAAGATGGACGCCTTGCCGAGGAACGTGGCGAGCGGATTCGCCCGGCCCTGTTTCAGGCTGAGCGCGACCATGCCAACGGCGAACAGAACCAGGCGGGAAAGGATCAGCACGAAGAACCATGCGGGGATCAGGCGGAAATGGAAGAAGAGGATCGACACGGCGATGATCATGAGGTAATCGCTCGTCGAATCCAGGTACTTGCCGACAAAGGTGACCTGTCCCCGCCTCCGCGCTGCCGCGCCATCCAGCAGATCCGTGAGAAACACAAGGCACACGAACGGGAGAACGACGGGCAGGAGGGGGTAGCGCGGCGTCTGGATGACGAGGAACAGCACCGTCGGAATGGAGCTCAACCGGGCGAACGTGAGGCTCGATGCGAGGTTGACCCGGGGAAGCGGCTCTTCGGAGCCCTCGACTTTGAAGTCCGCTCTGCGCAGGACGAGGAAAACGGTCAGGAGACCGTGGTAGACGGCGGTGATGGCCAGGAAGACGGCAAACCGAACCCACTCCATGCGGTAACCCACGAAAACGGCCAGCAGAGCGAGCCCCTGCCCGGCGAAGAAGAGAGCGCCATGACGCGCGATGCTCCGCTGGAGGGATTTCGTGGCCTGCATGAGGGGGAGCCTATGGGAGGCCGGTGCGGGTGTCAAGCCTAGCGCGTGCGAAGCACGCGCGAAGGCCGACAGCAGCGTGCGAAGCACGCTGCGAGAGGCTTTTGGGCGGCAGCCCACGCGGTTGACGAAACTCACCCGACAACTAAGATGGCCGTATGACTGCCCCCATGGCGCTCACGCTCGGACGGCTCGTTCTGGCACCGATCTTTTTCGCATTCTGGGAGCTCGCGAAGAGGGGCTCTGCCGGGTGGTTGATCGGGGTCTGGCTCGTCTTCGGCCTGATCGAGGTGTCCGATCTGCTCGACGGGCATCTCGCGCGGACGCTCGGGCAGGAATCGGAATTGGGTAAAGTGCTGGATCCATTTGCCGATTCCTTGAGCAGGCTTACGTACTTCATCTGCTTCGCTGGCTCGGGGGTCATGCCGCTCTGGATCCTTCTCATCCTGGTCTATCGAGATGTCGGGGTCGCCTACATCAGAGTGATGGCCTCGAAGCGGAAAGGGCTCATGGCCGCGCGGCTGAGCGGGAAAGTGAAGGCGTGGGTCTACGCGATTGCCGGCGTGGGCGGAATCTGCGCGTTTTCCCTGCGCGTGACGGGGTGGTTCGTGGACGGAAGGCTCGCTGGCGAGGGGGTTTCCCTCGGCCTCTTCATCCTCGCCGCAGCCGTTGCAGGCTGGTCCTTGTCGGACTACGCGGTGTTTTTCGTCAAGAATTTGAGAAAAATGAGTTGACACAATCTGAGGCGTGTGCTTATATTCTGTCTCGCCTCAAGGGATGACTGCCTGAGCAGGTGGGCGAAATACGCTCTCCGCGGTTCAGCGACAGGCGCTCTTGAGAGGAGCGGAAACGCTCCGTAGTGATCTTTGACAGTGAAGGGAAGGGGAGATTGGAGTGAGCGGGTCCAGCACGTCTCGCTATGCGAGACGTGCGAACAGGTGCGGCAGCCTCGCGCCCTGCCAGGGGCGCGATGGCGAGAGCACCTGACTTAAAGAGATAGAAGACTCGGCCGCAAGGCTGAGTTGTATATCATGGAGAGTTTGATCCTGGCTCAGAACGAACGCTGGCGGCGCGTTTTAAGCATGCAAGTCGGACGGCAAGAGTGGTAGCAATACTGCTCCTAGAGTGGCGAACGGGTGAGTAAGACGTAGGTGATCTACCTCTGGATGGGGGATAGTCCGTGGAAACACGGGGTAATACCGCATGAGGCCTTGTGGGTGGAGCCATGAGGTGAAAGGTGCAATTGCATCGTCTGGGGATGAGCCTGCGGCTCATTAGCTAGTTGGCGGGGTAATGGCCCACCAAGGCGACGATGGGTAGCCGGCCTGAGAGGGTGTACGGCCACACTGGGACTGAGACAAGGCCCAGACTCCTACGGGAGGCAGCAGTCGGGAATCTTGCACAATGGGCGAAAGCCAGATGCAGCGACGCCGCGTGAGCGATGAAGGCCTTCGGGTTGTAAAGCTCTGTCAGGCGGGATGAAACCTCTACTCCTAATAAGTGTAGAGTTTGACAGTACCGCCAGAGGAAGCCACGGCTAACTCCGTGCCAGCAGCCGCGGTAAT
>CAYGXO010000047.1:0-13071 GCA_964353885.1 uncultured Spirochaetaceae bacterium | reverse complement strand
AGGCCCGAGATGGCCGCGTACGTGGAACGCTTCAATGCGCGCCAGACCGCCGTGCGGGTGGAGATCATCTACGATGAGGCGCCCTCCCAGGCCGCCTTCGCCGGGCGCGTGGCGGGCGACGTGGTGATCGCTCAATGGCTTGCGAGTCCCTTGATCATGGCGAAGTTCGATTCCCTCGACGACATCGTGAAGCCGTCAAGGATCGACCCTGCCTGGTTCTACCCGGGCCTGCTCGCGATGGGCTCCCGTGACAACCGTCCCATCCTTCTGCCCCTCTCGTTCAGCCTCCCCGCGATCGTCTCCTACCGGCCGTCCGTCACCACCGATCTGCCGAACCTCGCGCTGCCTCTGGACATGATGCGCGCGATGGGCGGGGCGTTCAACGCCGCCGGCAAGAACGGCCCCACCGCCATCGGGTTCTCGCCGCTGTGGAACAGTCAATTCCTCTTCGATGCCGCCCTGCTGCTCGGCGTGCGCTTCCGCGCCGGCAGGAGCGGCCAGATGGTGTGGGACGCGGATGCCCTGTCTCGGACCGTGGAGCTCGCGCGCTCCTGGATCGTCGAGGTGAACGGCGGATCGGCGGCAGACAAAGGCTTCGCGGACCGAACCCTCGTCCAGCCACCCGCCAAGCTGCTGTCCGCAAAGAAGATCCTCTTCGCCCTCATGCCGTTCGCCGACTACTTCTCGCTCCCCGAGGAGAAACGGCGGAACCTCGAATACCGCTGGCTTTCCGATGGAAAATCAATACCCGTGCAGGACGACGTTCTCTTTGCGGGGGTGCTGCGCTCCGCGCGGAACAAAGGAGGGGCGCGCGCGTTCCTCGAGTGGTTCTTCTCGCCGCAGACGCAGAGGAGCCTCCTAGAGGTGAACCAGTCCCGCCGGATCGGCGTTTTCTGCATCGCGAACGGTTTTTCATCGTTCAAGAGCATAAACGAGAAGGACCTTCCTCAGAAATACCCTCTCCTCCTCGGGCGCATCCCGCCCGAGAGCCTCCTTGTCTTTCCTGACCCGCTACCCGATGACTGGACAGCGGTTCGCGATGAGGTCATCGGCCCCTGGTTGAGCCGGTCGGCGGCAGGGGAGGGGCGCCAGACGCTGGAAAAGGCGCTTGACGAATGGAGGACAGCAATTAAGGAGTAGCGTAAAGGGCAAAACGTACGCGATCTGCCAGGTAAAACGTCCAACCAACCCCTCACCAACCGAAGAAAGAATTGACAATGCTATTCTTCTGATTTATGATGCCCGCATAGGATAATCCAATACGGGAGGTTTTTATGGCGACGGTAGAACTGCGAAACATATCGAAGGTGTATGAGGGCGGCGTCAAGGCAGTCGACAGCGCGAACCTGACGGTCAACGACAAGGAGTTCGTCGTGCTCGTCGGTCCTTCGGGCTGCGGCAAAACCACGACACTGCGTATGGTCGCGGGACTCGAGGAAATCACCGCGGGAGAGCTTTACATCGACGGGAAGATAATGAACGATGTGGCTCCCAAGGACAGGGACATCGCGATGGTCTTCCAGAACTACGCGCTGTACCCCCACATGACCGTTTATGACAACATGGCGTTCGGGTTGAAGATCCGCAAGTACCCGAGGGCCGAGATCAACTCGCGCGTGCACGAGGCAGCGCAGATCCTGGACATCGAGGAGCTGCTGGACAGGAAGCCGAAGGCGCTCTCGGGCGGCCAGAGGCAGCGTGTCGCGGTCGGACGGGCGATCGTGCGCAAGCCCAAGGTCTTCCTCTTCGACGAGCCCCTGTCGAACCTCGACGCGAAGCTGAGGGTGCAGATGAGGGCCGAGCTCTCGGCGCTCCACCACAGGCTGCAGGCGACGATGATCTACGTCACGCACGACCAGGTCGAGGCCATGACGATGGGCGACAGGATCGTCGTGCTCAAGGACGGGCTCATCCACCAGATCGGGACCCCCCTCGGCCTGTACAACACGCCCGTGAACCGCTTCGTAGCCGGCTTCATCGGCAGCCCCCCGATGAACTTCATGAAGGTCGGTCTGAAGATGGAGAACGGGAAGCTGTGGGCGGACGAGGGCGGCTTCCGCCTCGAGCTCACCCCCCAGCAGGCGGAGGCTCTCCGCAGTTATACGGGCAAGGACGCGATCCTCGGGATACGCCCCGAGGACCTTCTGTACGCAGAGACCCCTGACAAGACGAACAACATCCCCGCGAAGGTCGAGGTCGTCGAGCCTTTGGGCGCGGAGATCCACCTGTGGGTCAGCACGAAGAACAACCAGCTCGTCGCCCGGGTCGCGCCCCGGTTCGCGTTCCACATCGGAGACACGGCGAACCTCAAGCCCGACCTCGCGAAGATTCATTTCTTCGACATCGAGACCGAGAAGACGATCTTCTAGACCTCATCCCGAGATTCAGTCCTGAAACAGAGAGGCCGACCCTTCGGGGTCGGCCTCTCTGTTTCAGGGGCGGCGCGCGCCGGCTGGCTCTCAATCGTCGAAGAAAGCCTCGCCGCTCTCCTGCTCCTCGTCCGACAATTCCGTGGGGACCCTGCCGTCGTTTCTCAGCGCGTACAGTTTCGTGACGTAGCGGATGACGGCCATCTTCTTCAGCAGGGCCTTCTTTTCCTTCTCGAGCTTCTGGAAGAACTGCGTGGTCGTCTCCCCCGCCGCGATTGTCCCCCGGCCGTAGCCCTCGTCATGGTAGCCCTTCAGCTCGATGAGCCGGAAGTAGACCCTCTCGAACGTGAACAGGGTCCTGCGCAGCGCGAACAGGTGCCTGACGATAGCCTTCTTCTCGCGCATGATCTCCATCGCGCCGCCGAGCTTTCCCCTCTTGTCCTCCGCCTGCCACTTCGAGAGGATGGCCTGCTGCTTCATCAACTCAGCGTAGTCCGCGTTGAACTCGCGCGAGAGCGTCACATACAGCGCCGCGAAGGTGCGAATCGCGCGAAGCGCGTTCGCCCGCAGAGCGTCGATGCGCTCCGCGTTCCAGTTCTTCCTGAAGGCCTCGAGGCTCGACACGGCGACGGGTACCGTGCGGAAAAGCTCGTTCGGCCGCTTCTCGACCACCGTGCCGGGGACCGCGGCGAGCTCCCGGCCTTCGTCGTCGGTGCAGATCACCTCGCCCTCGTCGCACGTGACGAGGATGTCGCCCGTCGGCGGGGAGGTGACCGTGAACTGGGTGCCGCGCACGCCCATCGCGGCGGAATCCGATTTCACGTTCACAGACTGCGCACCCGCGAGCTTTGCCACCTTGAGCGAAACCGTGCCGCTGATGAGGCCCACTGTGGTCTGCTGCTTGGCGCCCAGACGGCTCACCTCGAAGGAGAACTGCGTGCTCGGGGAGACCTTGATCGTCATCTTGGGGGCCTTCGGGGTCGCCACGGCGATCTCCGCCAGGCCGTCGGAGCCCGTCTTCACCACGTCGAAGTTCTGGACATCCAACCCGATCTGGACGCCGTCCAGCTCCTCACCGTCCCTGAGGACCGCCGCTTCGCCCTCGAGGTACGTGATACCGCCCAGCTTCTCCGCTGCCGGCAGGACCGAAGCGAGTAGAAGCGCGCAGGTGAGCGCGAGGATTCGTGCTTTCATCTTCCTTCCATTCTCCCCAGCGAAGTATACCACACCTCTCGCCTGAACCCAGGAGCGGGGAGGGAAGAATGCCCTGCGCCGCTAGAGAATCGCGAAGATCTTCCAGTCTCCCGCTTCCTGGACAAAGTAGTAGCGCTGGTACTTGCCGAGGAAGGGAATCGTGGCCGACAGGTCGATCCGGGCGGTGGCGTTGAGCATGAAGACGGGACCCGCGATGCCGTCCACGGGGCTTTCGGCCGGCTCGACGAAGACGCTGTCGCTGTCGATGACGTCCTCGACCCCCGCATCGGCGAAGCTCGTGCTCTCGAAGTATCCGAGGAAGGTGGTCCGCAGCTCGTCGTTGGTCACTGTCTGCCGCAGACGGAGGAACGTCACCTCGCCGGCCATGAACGCGAGGGCGCCATCGGCGTTCTTGGCGAGGAAGGCGGCCAGGCATCCGGTGAATGCATCGGCGATCGCCGAGCTGGACTGTGCCGCCGTGGCGACCGGGGGCTCCGCAACGGCGACGGGAGGCTCGCCGATCTGCGGCCGCCAGGCCGCAGGCGGAGGGGTCTGGCCGAAAGCGAAGATGGACAGGCCCGTTGGGGTTCGTCGGATGAAGAACTGCTGCCGCTTTTCCCAGAAGCCGAGGTACGGCGAGAAATCCGCCCGAGCCTCCGCGCGCAGAATGTACGCCTCGCCGAGGGCGGCCATGCCCTGCGGCGCGCGGGCGATGACGACGCTGTCGAGGTCGTAGACGGAAGAAGGCGTGTAGCCGGCGAGCGAGACGGAGGCGAAAAGCTCTTCAAGCTGGGCCTGGGCGTCGCCGCGAGTCACCTCGGCGGGGATCGCCGAAATGTAGATCGAGCCGTCGAGGAAGCCCGCCACTGCCGCAGCGTCCCTGTCGAGCAGCGCGCCGACGAATCGCAGGAAGAAGGAGTTCAGCGCTTGGGCCGTGGAGTCGACCGCCCCCGCGCCGATCGGCTTCGCCCTGCCCAAGGCGAGAAGCTCCGCCGCCGAAGGAAGCTCCTGTTCGACGATCGCGCCCGGCTCGAGCTGCGGGTACATGCGATGGGCGAGCTGCTGGAACTCGCGGCCCTTTTCGACCTTACCGACCGTTTCGTACTGCTTCCCCGCCAGCCAGTAGGATTCTCCGAGGGTCTGGCGATCCTTGTCGCTGTAGCCCTTCCAGAACTGCGACCACAGCAGCCCTGCCCCTCCGACGAGCAGCAGCAGGACGGAAACGATGAGCCTGTTTCTCATACGGTGCCTCCCCGCGAGCGGATTCTCTTCAATTATATCAGGTCATTCTCGAGTTGACAACCCATTGCGCGGCTGGTACAATTCGCTTGAATCGCTCGTTCCGTCGAGTGCGAGCGCACCATATCGAAAACCCGGTTCACACACCGAGTTGAGGGAGGCGACAATGTACCGGTATGCCAAGGTCGCTGCGATCCTGGGGCTTTCTCTCGTCCTGCTGAACTGCCCCACGACGCCGAAGAAGGTGGACACCGTTGCGGCCCCCGCATTCAGCCCCGCCGAGGGGGTCTATGCGACACCGCAGTCCGTGACGCTGTCGACCGCCACTGAGGGCGCGGAGATCCGCTATACGACCGACGGGAGCGCGCCGACTCCTACGAGCGGCACGCTGTACACGGCCAGGTTCACAGTTTCCACCTCCTTGACCGTCCGCGCGATCGCCTATAAGAACGGCTGGAACGACTCGCCCGTGTCGAGCGCCTCCTACACGATAAGCGGTTCCGTGGCCTCGGTCCAATTCAGCCCCGCCGCTGGTTCATTCGACGCGCCGGTTTCGGTGACGATGTCGACGGGCACGCCGGGAGCCGAGATTTGGTACACCACCGACGACAGCGAGCCCGCCCAGTCGAAGGGCTCGAGGTATTCCGCTCCCGTGCTGATCGAGGAAACCACGACGATCAAGGCGGTGGCGACGAAGCAGAGCTGGACCAGCTCTGCCGTGGCGAGCGCCCGTTACGAGATCACCGTGGGGATCGAGGTTTCCCCCGTCACCGACGAAGAGATCGGGGAAGCCCGCAATGCCATCGCGCGCGCGAAGGAAGCCGACGCGGACTACTACGATCAGGAGAACTTCACCGCGGCCCAGCGGCTGCTCGACGAGGCGCTCGATGCGCGCACCGCCGATCCCACGGGCGCGCGCTCTCTCCTCGCTTCCTCGAAGGAGAAAGCCGATCTCTCGTTCGACAACGCCGTACAGAGGGCCGCGGCCGACCTCGCCAAGAGGATGGAGGCCGCCCAGCGGAAGCTCCTCGCGATCGAGGCGGACAAGTTCCTGCCGGCCGACTACGAATCGGCGGTGGCACCCATCGCAGAATCCCAGGCCCTGTACTCCGAGGGCTCATACGCGGACGCCCGCGCCGCGGCATACAAGGCGCTGCGGGACATGACCGACCTGGCCAACAGGCTCGAGACGCGTCTCGGCTGGGTCAAGCAGCTCAAGCGGGAGACCGAGCAGTACATGAAGGAGGCCGAGGATACTGGGGCCTACGCGTACGCGCCCGAGCAGAAGGAGAAGGTGAGCGGCCTGTACCTGAAGGGCGTGGATTCGTACCAGGGCTACGCGCTGGACGACGCCGAGGAGTACTTCGGCGCCGCCCGCGAGGCCGCGAGAGACACGCTGCGGATAGCCCGCGAGAAGCGGGAAAACCGTCAGGCCGATGAGAGGGCGAAGGCCGAGGCGCTTCAGCTCGACGTCATGAAAGCCCTGCAGGAGGCCTCGAAGCTGACAATCGTCACGGAAGACGGTACGGTCATTGAGCCAACGAACTGGACGGAGGAAGACTTCCTGAAAGAAATCGAGAGGATGGAGCAGGAGGAGCGGGAGGCCAACCCCGGGGGGCAGTCGATGCTCCTCCCCGCGGCGGGAGCCACCGTCGTGATGGCCGATGAATCCTCCGAGAATCTCCTCAAGCAGGCCAAGGAGCTGTGGACTCTGGGCATCCGCGAGAAGGCGCAGGGCAACTACGAGAAAGCCCAGGACTACTTCAACGAGGCGCTGCGATACATCGAGATCTACAAGTCCTACGCGGTGAAGGGAGTGTACACGGTGCGCCTGATCCCCGAGAGGCGCGACTGCCTGTGGCGCATTGCAGAGTACCCCGACATCTACGGCGACCCGTACCTGTGGCCGAAGATCTGGAGGAGGAACCGCAAGCTGATCCAGAACCCCGACCTGATCCACCCGGGGTGGCAGCTGGTCATTCCTCCTCAGTAGGGGAGGGCCGGTTCGAGTAGCGGAGGATCTTTTCGACCAGCTCGGACTTTCGAGCCTCGAGCCCCTCTTTCGTCTCGGCTTCGACGACCAGGCGGAGGAGGGGCTCCGTATTGGAGGTGCGGAGGTTGAACCACCACGTCGGGAAATCCAGCCGTATCCCGTCGATATCGGTGAGCGTCCCCTCGGGGTAGTCTCGTCGGACCGCCTCGACGATCTGGGCGCCGTCTGGGATCTTGAAGTTCATCTCGCCCGAGAAGTAGTACCTGCCGATGTCCGTCATCAGCTCCGAGAAGGGCCGGCCGCCCGCCGCCAGCGCCTCCAGCACGATCAGCGCGCCGATGATCCCGGAATCGCAGCAGTAGTTCTCGCGGAAGTAGTAGTGCCCCGCAAGCTCGCCTCCGAAGATGCCCTTGGTCTCCCGCAGAAGCTTCTTCGCGTGCGAATGCCCGACCCTGCAGATCACCGGCTCCGCGCCGAGGGACCGCAAAAACTCCACCACTGCGCGCGAGGTGCGGACGTCATAGGTGACCGCTTTCGAAGCGCCGGCGAGACGCTCGGGGTGCAGGCGGAAGTAGTACGTGCCGATGAGCCCGATCAGGAGGTCGGGCGAGATGAACCGGCCGGTCTCATCGACGAACATCACCCGGTCGGCGTCTCCGTCGAAGCAGATCCCCAGGTCGGCCTCTTCGTCGGCGACTCGAGCCTTGAGCGCCGAGAGGTTCTCCTCGACAAGCGGATTGGGGGGGTGATTGGGAAACCTGCCGTCGGGCTGCTCGAACATCATCGTGAACCGGCCGCCCGTTCCCTCGAGCGCCTCGGGCAGGTAGATCCCCGCCATCCCGTTGGAGCAGTCGATCACCACCTTCAGGCCGGCGAGGTCCGCGCGGAACCGCGCCAGGTGCGACACGTAGTCGCGGCGGATGTCCAGCTCGCGGATCGCGCCGGGCCTGCGAACGGGTGCCGCGGGCGGGCCGGCGACGAGCGTCTCGAGCCTCGCAAGCCCCGTCTCGTAGCCCACGGGAACCGAAGCCGGCCCCGACACCTTCAAGCCGTTGTCCCGAGGGGGATTGTGGGAAGCGGTGATCATGACCCCGCCGTCGAGCCCGTAGAATGCCGTGGCGAAATACACGGCGGGAGTGTCGCATTGGCCGATGTCCACGACGTCGCAGCCGGTCTCGATGATTCCGCGCGAGAGCGCGGCGAAGATTTCCTCGGAGGAAAGGCGCGCGTCGCGGCCCACCGCGATCTGCCGCGCCCCTAGAACGGCAGGCAGGTGCCGGCCGATCGCATGAGCCGTTGCCGCGTCCCAATCGGTTCCAAAGGCGCCGCGAATATCATAGGACTTGAAGATCCCCACGCGTTCCCCTGGCCCCAGGCGCTTCCCCTCTGCGCGCCTTTCCTACGCCTTGTACCAGATCTTCGTGAACTTCGCGAAGCTCTTCTTCCCCGCCAGCAGCATGTACGCCACGACCGAGAAGACCAAGTAGACGCCGAACCCGCCGATCGTCAGCCACAGGTAGACGATGTCGCCGGTCGCGTACCACTGGATCGGGAGATTGATAAGGAGGAGCATTGGAATGGCGAGCAGGAAGGTGATGCCGTTCGAGAATATGTAGTCGCTCGCAACGGGCGTCTTGAACTCGGGATCGATCACGCGCAGCAGAGCGAGGCCCGAGGAGAGGGTCCCCGTCATGTTGCCGTACAGGAGGATCGCCCGGCCGAACTGGTGCTGGTCGAACAGCCGGGATGTGGTCCACAGGCAGGTGACCGTCGTGATGATGCCTCCCACGGTTCCGACGACGACCAGCGGCAGCCAGTACTGAGCCACGACGGTGATCGTGATAGTGGCAACCGCCGCGGTCACCATGAGGTCCACCGAGGCGCCGGCGACCCTGTTCATGCTGCCCTCGTCCAATGTGTAGTCGATCGACAGCATCTTCATCACCTTCTTCACGATCATCCCGACCATGGCGGCGAAGATGAAGGAGATGCCCCAGAGGCTGTCCGAGAGCTGCCTGCCCATGTTCCCTGCCAGGCCCAGCGGGTATGTAATCGCCTTCAGCAGCAGGAAGGAGAGGAGGTAGACGCCGAGCACGAGTACGAGGTTGTAGGAGAGGGAATCGATCGCCTCGGTGTCCGTCCTCTGGAGGGAGCCGACGGGAGGGGTCTCGTTCTTGCCGAAGATGCCGGTGCGCAACCCTTTGGCGTTCAGCACGTCGACGACCTTCTTGTCGATCCAGCCCTTGCGCCTGCCGTAGTTGATGAGGTAGATGCCTCCGATGCAGGCCCAGATGTACCCCATGGCGGCGAAGATGAGGCCCAGGTTTCCCGCGTTCGCGAAGCCCGCCGATTCCCAGGATTTTCCGATCGCGAATGACTGGCCAGGCCCCAGACCGTAGCCGAGGGCGAGGAAGAACCCGAAGTTGATGAACAGCTTCGGCATAAGGGTCGCGATGAACAGCGCGGTGATGCCGAGGCCGATGAAGATCTGTATGGTGTACTGCGAGACGATGGTGACCGCGGTCGCAAAGATCCGCTTTCCCGAGCCTTTCATCGAGCCTTCCTTGAGGCTCATGGCGATGAAGGACAGGTTGAGGAGGTGGAAGACGAGGTTCTCGAGTCCCCCTCGGGTCATCCCGAGCAGGGGCGCGAGGTAATTGTAGAACGGCAGCAGGATGAATCCCGCCGTCAGGGCGTTGGGAATGAGGTATTTCTGGAAAAAGGGGACCTTCGCCCGCAGGAACGTGGCGATCAGAAGGGCGAAGGAGATCAGGCCGAGGTCGATGAAAAGGGACCAGGAGAACGTCATGGTGAGCCTCCTAAGGTTGAGTAATTTACTATGATTTACCGGTTCGTGTCGAGAGAGTAGTCGAGCAGAGCGCTGGGCTCCCGCGGGTCCGCGGCGTGCTTCGCACGCTGCTGCCGTGGACACCAGGCGCCATTTGTTCTACCATCCGCCTGTCAGGAGGGGCGCATGGGACTTCTCACATTCACCATCAAGCCGAACATCCCCGAAAGGCTGAAGCCCCTCGAGGAGATCGCGCGCAATCTCTGGATCAGCTGGAATTACAATGCGATCACGCTATTCATGCGCCTGGACTACGAGGCCTGGCTCGCCTCCCGGCAGAACCCCGTTCGGATGCTCGGCCTGGTCTCGCAGGAAAAGCTTGAGCAAATGGCGCACGACGACTCTTTCCTCGCGGCGATGGACGCCGTGCACGCGGGCTTCCTGCGGTACTTGAACGCCGAGCGCTGGTACAAGGGACCCCGCGAGCGCGTGATCGCCTATTTCTCGATGGAATACGGCCTGGACGTGGCGCTGCCGGTGTACTCCGGCGGGCTGGGCGTGCTCTCGGGCGACCACCTGAAGACCTCTTCGGACCTCGGGCTGCCCCTCGTAGGAGTCGGCCTCCTGTACCGACAGGGCTACTTTCAGCAGTACCTGAACATGGATGGCTTCCAGCAGGAATCCTACCCCGAGAACGACTGGTACAACATGCCGGTGAGCCCGTGTCTCGACGGGAAGGGCAACCTCGTCAACGTGAAGGTCGACCTCGCCGGGGTTCCCGTCATCGCCCGGGTATGGGAGGTAAAGGTCGGAAAGAACTCGCTGTACCTCCTGGACACGAACATCGAGGAGAATCCTCCCGAGAAGAGGCTGATCACGGCCCAGCTCTACGGCGGGGACAGAGAGACCCGCATCCAGCAGGAAATCCTCCTCGGAATCGGAGGAATCCGCGCGCTCTCGGCGCTGGGCATCAGCGTTGCCGTCGCCCACATGAACGAGGGGCATTCGGCGTTCCTCGGCATCGAGCGCATCAACGCCTGCATGCGCGAGAAGAAGCTCAGCTGGGCGGAGGCGCTCCACGCGGTTTGGTCCACGAACGTCTTCACCACCCACACGCCGGTGCCCGCCGGCAACGAGCGATTCTCGACCGGGCTGATGGAGAAGTATTTCCACGGGCTCGCCTCCGAGCTCGGAGTGCCGTGGCAGGAGTTCCTCGGCCTGGGCCGGGAGGATCCTCAGAACGATGGGGAAGAGTTCTGCCTCACGATTCTCGCCCTGCGGCTCTCGGCGTTCGCCAACGGGGTGAGCCGGCTGCACGGCGAGGTCTCGCGCGAGATGTGGCGGCGGATCTGGCCGTCGCTCCCGCTCGCCGAGGTTCCCGTCACGCACATCACCAACGGCGTGCATCCCCGCTCGTGGATCACGCACGACATGGTCGATCTGCTGGACAGGTATCTCGGCCCCGCCTTCAACGACCAGCCGACCAACCTTGCGATCTGGGACAGGATCGACAGGGTGTCCGATGAGGAGCTGTGGCGCACGCACGAGCGGCGGCGGGAGCGGATGGTGGCATTCGCCCGGATGCGCCTGCAGCAGCAGCTGGAGAGGCGCGGGGTCACCAACTCGGAGCTCAACCGCGGGGCGAACGCGCTCTCGCCGTATGCCCTCACGATCAGCTTTGCCCGGCGGTTCGCGACCTACAAGAGGGCCGATCTGCTCCTGTCCGATCCCGAGAGGCTCATCCGGCTTCTGACGGACAACGATCGGCCCATCCAGATGATTTTCGCGGGCAAGGCGCACCCGCACGACCTGGCGGGCAAGGAGATCATCAAGAAGCTCGTCCACTTCTCGGGCGATCCGCGGGTGGCAAGCCGCATCGTGTTCCTCGAGGACTACGACATGACCATCTCGCGCTACCTCGTGTCGGGAAGCGACCTGTGGCTGAACACGCCTCGCAGGCCGCTGGAGGCGAGCGGAACGAGCGGCATGAAGGCCGCGATCAACGGAGTGCTCAACGTTTCGATCCTCGACGGGTGGTGGGCCGAGGCGTACTCGGCCGGCATCGGCTGGGCGATCGGCCGCGGTGAGGAGTACGACGATCACGTCCTGCAAGATGAGGTGGAGGGCAAGGCCCTGTACGATCTGCTGGAGCGCGAGATCGTCCCCCTGTTCTATAGCCGGGGAATGGACGGCCTGCCGCGAGAGTGGATCAAGAGGATGAAGTCATCCATGCGGGAGGTGGGAAAGAACTACAGCAGCACCCGAATGCTGCTGGAGTACTATGAGCGGTTCTACGCTCTCGCGATGGAGAACGAGCGCTCGCTGCGCGAGAAGAACTGCGCGCTGTGTAAAGACCTGGCTCTGTACTTCGAGAAGCTCAGGAAGGCCTGGCCCGCGTTGCGCATCGACGGACTCTCCTCGTCCTCGGTCCCGATCCTCAAGATCGGAGAGAAGATCCCGGCGGTCGTGAAGGTCTTCCTCGCGGGGCTGTCGGCCAACGAGGTCGCGGTCGAGCTGTTCTACGGGCCCCTGTCCTCGCAGGGTGAGATCGGCGAGCCTCGGCGCATGGATATGAGCCCCACCGGCAAGGAGGGAGAGACCACCATCTTCTCGGCCGAGGTGACCTGCGACCGCACAGGCCGGCAGGGGTACACGGTGCGGATCCTCCCGAAGCATCGGGCGCTCGTCCACCCGTTCCTGCCCGGCCTCGTCAAATGGGGATAGCGGGGAACAGGCTCAGCAGGGAGACAAAGCCCACGATGAGCAGGAGGGCGGGCAGGAAGTTCGCCGTCTTCAGCTTCGCCAGGCCCAGCAGGTTGATCCCGATCATGAGCACGAGCGCTCCTCCGACCCCCGTCAGCTCCTTGAGCAGCGACTCGCTCACGAGCGGCTTCAGCCAGACCGCCGCGAGGGTGAGCCCGCCCTGGTAGACGAGGATGGGGATCGCGGAAAAGGCAACGCCGACGCCCATGGCTGCCGTGAGCACGATGGCCATGAAGCCATCAAGCACGGATTTCGTCAGGATGAGCGAGTAATCTCCCTCGGCACCCGCCTTGAACGAGCCGATCAGGGTCATGGCCCCCACGCAGAACAGCACCGAGGCATCGAGGAATCCGTAGGCGAAGTTTTTTCCGGTCTCCTGCCTCGCGAAGGTCTTCTTGAGCGCGCCGCCCAGCGCGAGGATCCCATCCTCGATCCTCCACCACTCTCCGAGGATGCCTCCGATGATCAGCGAGAGGGCGAGGAGCACGATCCGCGTGCCTGTGAGAGCCATTTGCGCGCCGATCACGATCGTGGTGAGCCCCGCCCCGATGAACACGATGGCCTTGAAGGACTCTCGCAGCTTCCCGTGCAAGAGGAGGCCCAGGAGCGACCCCACCAGGACTGCCAGCGCATTGATGACGGTTGCGATCATGGGGGGGAATCTACTGGTTTCCCCGCATCGTGGGAAGGCGGCAGCCCTAGCAGGCCGAAGGCCCGCGGAGGCG
>CAYGXO010000046.1:0-56680 GCA_964353885.1 uncultured Spirochaetaceae bacterium | reverse complement strand
ATCCTGGGAGCGCGCATGCACAAGGACAAGACGGTACGCGATGAGGTGCTTCCTTCGGCTGCGAAGTTCCAGGTCGTCACAGGAGCGAAGAAGAAGCCTGGGGATCCCTCCCCGCTATCGGTTCGCGAGCAGTGGGTGGGGGAGAAGCGTTACATCGTTTGCTACAACGAAGATCAGGGGCGAAAAGATGCCGCCGACAGAAAGGCCATCGTGGAGTCCTTAAAAGAGAAGCTCAAAAGCGGGGACAAGAGCCTGGTGGGCAACAAGGGCTACCGTCGCTACCTGAAGTCCGCGGGAAAGGAGCACTTCACGATTGACGAGGCCAAGCTCTCCGGGGAGGCACTTTTCGACGGCATGTGGGTGCTTCGCACCAACACCTCCTTCCCCGCCGCGGAGGTGGCAGTGAAATACAAGCAGCTGTGGATGGTGGAATCGATATTCCGTTCGGCAAAGAGCCTTCTGGAGACCCGCCCGATCTACCACAAAGTCGACGACACCATCCGGGGACATGTGTTCTGCAGTTTCCTCGCCCTTGTTCTACGCAAAGAGCTGGAAACGAGGCTTGAGAAGCAAGGGGAGAAGCTGGAATGGGCGGATATCAATAGGGACCTTCGCGCACTACAGGAAGTGGAAGTGGAACTGCATGGCAAGAAGCTGTATCTGCGCACCGACCTTCGCGGGGTATGCCACACAGTCTTGCAAGCCGCGGGTGTCGCGGCCCCGCCAACGGTCCGTGAATGATCGGCCATGCTAGGGGAAGTCACACTGTAGTGCCAAAGAATTTCCGGCGGCTTCTAATTCCTTACCGGGCAAACACATCGTTTTTCAAAGTGATGCTATGAAAGCGCTGCGCCCCCGATGCTTGGACGGGTATACTATACCCGCTCGAAAAGCCAAGCGCGAAGGAGGCGCAATGAAATGGAGTATATCGCATTGGATAGCCACAAGCGATACTCATTCGCGTCGGTAGAGGAACACACAGGGGCCATACTCAGAGAAGCCCGCATCGATCACCGACGGGGAGCCATCACAGAGTTTCTCTCCGCGTGGAAGCCAGGAACCTCAGTTGCCGTTGAGACGATTGGCAACTGGTACTGGATCGTGGACGAGATCGAAGCGGCGGGGATGGCGCCGCAACTGGTACATGCGCGGCGGGCGAAGATGATGCTGGCGTCGGTGAACAAGACCGACAAGTTGGATTGTCACGGGTTGAACCGTCTCCAGCGTACTGGGACGCTTCCGACGGTTTGGATCCCCCCGGCGGCGATCCGCGACCTTCGGGATCTGCCACGTACGCGGATGATGCTGAGCGGGGAGCGAACGAAGCTGAAGAATCGAATCCATGCCACGCTTGCCAAGTATTGTATCAGCATCGAGGGGGCAAGCGATGCCTTCGGGAAGCGAGGGCTGAAAGAGCTGGAGAGGAAACTGGAACTATTGCCGCCGCACAGTCGATTCTGCGTGCAGAGGCTATTGGCGATATTAGAGAAGCTGCAGGACGAGATCACGCATTTCGAGGCACAAATAAAGAAGGCCTTTCGCACTAGCCGGCTGATGGAACTTCTGCAGACGCTGCCTGGGGTAGGATTCATATTGGCGGTGGTCATTCTTCTTGAGATCGGAGAGGTCAGTCGGTTTCCATACGCTCCACGCTTGGCCGCCTATTCGGGAACAACACCACGGGTGCATGCCTCGGGGGGGAGAGTCCGCTATGGCCAGACCAGGTCGGACGTGAATCGATATCTGAAATGGGCGTTCGTCGAAGCGGCAAATGTTGTTGCACTTAACTGCCGACGCACCCCGGCTCGTCATGTCAGTCAGCTATACCTAAGAATACGGCAGCACAAAGGCCATCAGAAGGCGGTGGGCGCGGTGGCCCGTCACCTTGCGGAGTCTACCTACTGGGTATTGAAGAAAGGAGAGGCCTACAAGGAACCTGGAAAGCTAGCGGTTTTGTCCACGAAAGGGTAAGCGCGAACTTCTACTGAGCCATTCGAAAAGCTCGAAAAGTGATTGCGACACCCTTTTGGGACATCATCATGCCGCGATGACGGCGAAGATATGAGTCCGGCGAAACCGGCTAACGATGTGGGGACTGCCATATTGTATTTGAAGGAGGAAGACTAAGAAAAGAAAACAAGACTTGATTTGGCGTGGCGCTTTCAGATATGTCGAAGATGGGTCAGGGCATCCGCCCGCGAACCACGGTGGAGGGCGGGCTCACCTACGCGCTACAGGATGGGACCTTCAAGCGCTTCTGCGACCGGGCGCGCGCAAGGACCGGACCGTGCGTCCTTGTCATCGATGAGATCAACCGGGCCAATCTGTCGCGCGTATTTGGGGAGCTCATGTACCTGTTGGAGTACCGAGGCGACGAGATACCTGTCGCTTATGGCGGGACCTTCGGTATCCCCGACAATGTCTTTATCATCGCGACCATGAACACAGCGGATCGTTCGATCGCGCTGGTCGACCATGCTCTTCGACGCCGCTTCGCTTTCATCCGTCTTGCGCCGAACTACGAGATCCTCCGTCGATACCTTCAGAACGGCGGCTATCAACCCGACGGGCTCATCGAGGTTCTGAAGGAAGTCAATTCCGAGATTCGGGACGATGACTACCACCTGGGCATCTCGTTCTTCCTGACCGCGGAGCTCCCCGAGCACATCGAGGACATCTGGCGCATGGAGATCGAGCCGTATCTGGAGGAGTACTTCTTCGACCAGCGGGACAAGCTCAGCCGCTTTCGGTGGGATGCCATTAAGGGTAGGGTCGCGGTGTGACCGCCGCCCGTACTGCTCCGCGGACGATTTCGCTGGTCGAGTACGAGCCCCGATCGGTGCCGCGAGGCGATCTGGGAGAAGCCGATGCACGGCGCCTCTGGGAGACTCACCGCTCCCGGGTGGACGTAGAGAGTCCGATGTTCGGCGGCTCCGCGGACTGGATCCTGACTTCCAAGGGGTGGGTGGGCTGGATACCGGTGAGCGGAGAGCTGACGCTGGAGCTCAAGCCGCGTGTGCGCCTGGCCAGTCTCTTTGCCATGCTGGAGTACGCCTACCGCCTCAAAGGCTTCCATGTCTTACCCGGTATCGTGGACAGTGATTCCATCCGGGAGCTGTACGAGAAGCTCGCATCGATTCTGGCCGGCCGGGTGCTCGATCGTACCCGTCGCGGTCTGTATCGGTCCTACGTCTCTCAGCGTGATGCGCTCCCGTATCTTCGGGGCCGCCTCGACGTCGAGGAGGCACTCGCGCGGCCACACCGCGTTCGATTGCCCTGCATTTTCGAGGAGAATACCGCCGATCTCGAGGACAACCAGATCCTGGCATGGGTGCTCCACCTGATACTCATGTCGGGCATCTGTACGGAGCGTACCCTGCCGCGCGTTCGCATGGCCTACAATGCCCTGAGAGGCTCCGTTACGGTGCGCCCGTTCGGCCCCTTTGACTGCATGGGTCGGCGGTACAACCGACTGAATGCCGACTACCTGCCGCTTCACGCATTATGCCGCTTCTTCCTTGAATCGAGCGGTCCCACGCACGAGCCGGGAGGCAAGCTCATGCTGCCGTTCCTCGTGGACATGGCGCGTTTGTTCGAGCTCTTTGTCGCCGAGTGGCTGCAGCAGCACCTCCCTCGGACGGTGCGTCTGAGTCCCCAGGACGTCGTGCGGATAGGCTCAACCGGGTCCGTTGAGTTCCGGATCGACCTCACTCTCCGCGATGCAGACTCCGGTAGTTGCCTCGCCGTCTTGGACACCAAGTACAAGATCACGGACACGCCCACCTCGGACGATGTCGCCCAGATCGTCGCTTATGCAGTCGCGAGGGGAGCCCGGACTGGGGTGCTCATCTACCCGCGTCGGCTGTCTCATCCGTTTCGCGCTGCTGTCGGAGGGATCTCCGTGCACGCGATGAGCTTCCCGATCGACGGCGATGTGGAGGCGGGAGGACGGGGGTTCGTGGAGGAGATAGCAGCGGTGCTTTCCCGCGCGCACGTGACGGCATAGCTCCGGGTGCCCGCAAGTGCGAGAGACTGTCGCCGCCACACCACGACCTCACGTTCCCCTATTGGGAGCGCGAAAGAGAAGAAAAAGCTTCGCCTTCCCGACGCTTCAGACGCAGAACGTGCTCCGGTGCTGCACCACGATGCCGAATCGGTCAAGGGGATCAAGCGCCCTGATTGGCTGACGTGAGTAAGCTGGGCGAACTCCCGGATCGACAGGAGTCGTCCGGAGTGGAATCCTTCCAGGTATTCCTTGCGCTTCAGACGGAGCAGGGAGGGAAGAGTAACGATACCCTCGACGAGCGCATGCAGCGCGGCGCCCCCGTTCGCCTACAATTGACTCGGGGGAGCAGAACTGGACAGGCAGCTTCGGGTACCGGCAGTTCTTTTGTTATGTCCGCGGAGCAACAGTGTGCCTCTTGAGCCATTCGGTGAATGATGTCGAAGGGTGAGCGGAACATGGGAACGACGGCCCCAGTGTCTATCAATCAAGCGGCATCCAGGAAAGGCGCAGGCTCCGCTCCATGTAAGAGCTCACGAGGGCGAGCCGGTCATCCGCCGGCCCGCCTCGGATTGTCACTTCTCTTTCCGGACACCCTTGAACGGCGTCGCGTTGGACTTCACGTTCATGAACTGACCCGTCGACGTGTCGCGTTCAACCCAACGGTCGATCTTGGGATTGAGCACCTGTGACCGTCCGCGAATGGCACCCTGGCGATGCCCATCCCCTGAAGGCGGATTAGTTGCCATGGTGAGCCTCCTCTCGTTGTGATCTCCCGACCCTTGACGAGGGAAAGTCGCCCGCTCACGGCCGTTTTCTGGCCCGAATGCCTTTGCGAGCGCCCGGCTGGGTAGGTCCTACCCTCGGGAACTGCCTCAAGGCCTCCGATTCCTCTCGAAGGCATTTATACTATACAAATCTGTTGCAACAAGTCAACTAGTATAGTATACTTTACTCAGAGCCATCAAATGAAAGAAATATCTATCAATCTCTTGAGACTGCGTAAGGGCGCCGGGCTAAGCCAATCTGATCTGGCATCCAAGGCTGGGATCAGCAGACTGGCCTACGTCAACATCGAAACCGGTAAGAGCGTGCCTAAGAGCAATACTCTTCTTGCCATCTCTCAGGCGCTGCAGGTCGGGATTTTCAGCCTGGTTCGGCCAACGCCGACCTTCAGATCCCTTCGATACAGGTCCAAGATCAGCCTTAGTGCGAGACAGAGCGCACTCAAAGAACAAGAGATGGTTACGTTTGCGGAGTGGCTGCAGGCATATCGGGAGCTGGAATCGCTGTTGAAGGAATCGAGACCATATGCCCTCTCCGGCCCATCACCAACTGATCCTATAGAAGCAGCCGGTCATGCGCGCAATAGCTTGGGCCTGCTCGCCGACAGCCCTGTTTTCGACTTGCCAAGCGTTATCTCCAACGCCGGAATCAAGCTCTATTTTCTCAACGCCAGCATCCCCGGGTTCTCCGGAGCAAGCGTTGGCCAGCAGGACGGAGGCCCCTGCATTGCGGTCAACAAATATGGGATGTCCGTGGAGCGCCAGATTTTCACTGCCGCCCATGAGATGGGACATCTTATCCTCCATGGTGACTCCTATGGGTCGGAAGCCCAAGAAGATTCCCAATTGCTTGGCGCGCAAGAAAAAGAGGCCGACATTTTCGCCTCGCACTTCCTCATGCCGCATGAGCAGTTTATTCGGCGTTGGAAGGAAGAGGGAGGGCTCAATTGGATTGACAGAGTCCTGGAACTGAAGCGGTTCTTTCGGGTGAGCTACCAGGTCGTCCTATTCAGGCTAAGCGAGGATCGAAACCCCTTGCCCGAATTACATAGGGATTTTGCCCTAGGCTACCGGCGAAGGTTCAGCCACGACCTGAAGAATCACTTTGAGCCCGACGCTCTGGTCGAGTCAATGCCGCTGAATGAGCCCGAAGGCCTGGGGCGCCTGGACTTCTGCGAAGAGCGGTTCAGTCGTTTAATTCGGACCGCGCTGGAAAAGGGAGAAATAAGCGTTTCCAGAGCCGCGGAGCTGCTGCGCCTTCCTCTGGAAAAGATGAGGGAGCTTCGCCAGTCCTGGCTTGAGGAACCCGAGTCTTGATCTCTGCTCCAGTGCTCATCACAGACTCATGCGTGCTGATCGATTATGCAAAGTCTGCCAAGGACGCGCTGATGATGCTCGCCAGGGAAGTGAGAGTTGTGGTGCCCAGGATACTGCTAGTGGAAGAGGTTCATGATCTCAGCATCGACGAGGCGATTTCACTTGGATTGGATATCATCGATGCACCCACTGAAGCCCTATTGGAGGCCGCCCGGATGCCTCGACCCTTGTCGAGTTTCGATTGGCTGTGTTTGATTCTAGCAAGAGACAATCACTGGACTTGCGTGTCGAACGACAAACGACTGAGAGCCCAGTGCCTTTCCGTCGGAGTCAGGACTCAGTGGAGCCTGGAGCCTTTAGTGTTGTTGGTGCGCAGGAAAAAGCTTCCGAAGGAGCGTGCCGAGAAAATTGCTCGGGCGATGGCCGAGCAAAATCCATTCATTGGTGCTCGAATCATTAGGAGATTCATCTCTCGCATCCGGAGCACGTGAGAGGACGGGATCCAGGATTGAGCCCACTGTGAGGCCGGTCATTTGGCAAGGATTTCTCTCACGTACTTCGGGATTGGTCCATTATGATCTCGCACGATGCTTTGCCACGCGGCGGTGGCGGCGCTGCGCAACCCATTCCTGTTGTCGCGGTATCTGTCCACAAGAGCAATGAGCTTTTCTCCGGCGTGACGCGGCGATGTTCGTTGCCAGTACGGCAAGGATGACATCCGGTCGTGTGGCGTGATAAGCATCGGATGACACAATGACAACTGGGCGGCGTTTGATTCCTTGCGCACCGGGAAAATCCACGGTGACGACATCGCCGGGTTTGGGCATCTCTGATTCTCCCTATACCGCATTTTCCGCATGGGAAAGCGATGCTGCAACAAAATCGATGATGTCTTCTTCGCTCCACGCATCGCTCACATCAACCGGTGCACGCTTTGCATAATGATCTCGGAGAAACGCGAGATAGTCAAAAACCTCGGCGAGTTTATCGGCAGGCAGTGTTTGCAGTGTTTGCAGAAACTCTTTAGCTTGGGCTTTGGTCAACATGTGGACAATTTAGCATGCCTGCTGTGGATTCCCAATCCCGCCTTCCTCGCCGCATGTTTTCATCGCCTTGACTATCCGACAGGCTCGTCCAAGGCTCAATCCCAAGGGAAGACCCCCCGAAGGCACGGCATTTTCCGGATCTCCTGGCTCTACGGATCCATCCAGATGACACGCGGCGAGTGCGTCCATGTCCCCAACTTGAACACCTTCAGGAATTTCACCGAGTTCGCAACCCGACGACGCTCTCCGGGGGACATTTTCTGGGGCATCCCCTACCGCGCCGTGGTCGATTGCGTGGCTTTGGTGGCGGAGACTCCGAGCCTGAAGTTGCAATCTTCGGTGCATGATAATTCTTGCACATGATTGCACTTACACGTCATTGCGTAATGGCGGATTGCTTTGGCATTGCAACCAGACCCTATCGTTGTTGTAATCCACGGTCTCCAGTCCAGGGTACCAGAGAGCCGCAAGGGTCGCACCATGATGATGGATAACTCCAGCCTTCGTTAGCTCCCGCAGGAGGACCTGAATCTTGGTACCACTCAGGGCGTTCTCCTTAATATGCTTGACGAGGAGTGCCTTGTCTGTGTCGCGGTCCAGGTCGTGCTTCCTCGTGTACACCCCCGGCCTGCCCGAGAAACTGGTAGAAGCGGCGCGACAGGACGTACCGCTGGCCTCGCTACCGAAGCATGGAGGTCTGGAATTTTACTGATGACGACATCGGGGACAAGAGCATAGTCGACCGCTGACCGTTTCTCCGATAATCTCGAGGCTCCGAGCGAAGGCGCGCTTCCGCGACGATGTCCTCCAGAAGATCACGACTTGATTTCAAAGTACACGGCTTCCGACCGGATCCGTGCTCTTCTCCGGTCATCGAAGGATTCCGGCGTCAGGACTTCGACGGGCACCGGGAAGATACCTTCGAGGATGTCGGCGGCATCCATAAATGCGTCGACGGTTTTGCGGCCCTTGTCGAATTCCAGAATGAGGTCTACATCCGAATCGGGGCGGGCATCGCCCCGCGCGGTCGATCCGAAGAGAGCGACACGCCGCACACCGAGATTCTGGAGCGGGGTTGTGACGCTCCTTATGAGGGCTGCCGCTTCTTCGGTCTGCATGACGGAGAGCGTAGCCTTTCCGGATCATCCAGACAAGAGCGAAAGCAGCTCTCAGTGCCCCAATCCCGCTTGCCGCTTTCGGGGGGATGCCATCAAAAGCAGAGTTGCGGTGTAATCGGCGCCCGCACTGCTCCGCGGACTGGATCCTGCCCTCCAAGGGGTGGGTGGGTTGGATACCGGTGAGTGGAGAGCTGACGCTGGAGCTCAAGCCGCGCGTACGCCTCGCCAGTCTCTTTGCCATGCTGGAATACACCTACCGCCTCAAAGGCTTCCTGGTCTTACCCGGTATCGTGGACAGTGATTCCATCCAGGAGCTGTATGAGAAGCTCGCATCGATTCTGGCGGGCCGCGTGCTCGATCGCAGCCGTCGCGGTCTGTATCGATCCTACGTCTCGGAGCGTGATGCGCTCCCGTATCTTCGGGGCCGCCTCGACGTGGAGGAGGCACTCGCGAGGCCACACCGCGTCCGATTGTTCCTCATGACGGGCATCTGCACGGAGCGCACCCTGCCGCGCGTTCGCATGGCCTACCATGCCATGAGAGGCTCCATTACGGTGCGCCCGTTCGGCCCCTTGGATTGCATGGGTCGGCGGTACAACTGGCTTAACGCCGACTACCTCCCGCTTCACGCCCTGTGCCGCTTCTTCCTCGAATCGAGCGGTCCCACGCACGAGCCGGGAGGCAAGCGCATGCTGCCGTTCCTCGTGGACATGGCGCGTTTGTTCGAGCTCTTTGTCGCCGAGTGGCTGCAGCAGCACCTCCCTCAGACGGTGCGTCTGAGTCCCCAGGAAATCGTGCGGATAGGCTCGACCGGATCCGTCGAGTTCCGGATCGACCTCACTCTCCACGATGCAGACTCCGGCACCTGCCTCGCCGTCATGGACACCAAGTACAAGATCACGGACACGCCCACCTCGGACGATGTCGCCCAGATCGTCGCATACGCAGTCGCGAGGGGAACCCGAACTGGGGTGCTCATCTACCCGCGCCGGCTGTCTCGTCCGTTTCGCGCTGAGGTCGGAGGGATCTCCGTGCACGCTGTAAGCTTCCCGATCGACGGTGATGTGGAGGCGGGAGGGCAGGGGTTTGTGGAGGAGATAGCGGCGGTGCTTTCCCGCGCGCACGTGACGGCATAGCTCCGGGCGCCCGAAGGAAAAGGAACTATCGCTGCCGCCACCTTCTGTCCTTCGGAGACCATATTGTTCCCCTCAATGATCTCCGCCCCACCACATAACGGTCCCCCGCCGACCGCTCTCCGTCCCAACACCGAGACTCCCTATGTGTTGCCTGGAGCAGGGGCGGAAAAGGGAGGATAACCTCGATATGCGTAGGGATCGCCGTGCGCTCGTTCGTTTCGTGTTGACCCGGGGGAGCAAAGTCAGAGTCGAACCGGGCACCGTTTGGCCACCACCGAACGGTGCTGTCTTGCTCACAGCACGACTTCCTCTCCTGCAGACCACCGTGACTGTGCATGATGCTGCCCGACTGTGGGGCGGGGCAATGATGCGCCAAGAACTACTGCGTCATGAAGAACCTGTTGAGTTCAACCTCGGGGACGTATACGGAAGCGTGCCTCAGGATCGCCTTTAAGGTGCCAGTGTCTATTTCTGGATGATCCGGAATGGTCAGCGTTTGCTTCACTCCACTTTCGAGACGACGGAGTTAGACGTGGCTACCCTTCCTGCCGACGATCTCAAACCCGAATCTTTGAAACACGGTGATGACTTCCTTCCCCGAAAGCCTCTTGAGCTTAGGCATGCAGAGGTGCGAGTTGGAGCGTCGTCAGTAGTGGTGCAGTCGTAGAAATGCCGAGCGATTCTGCATCCTCGCCTTCAAGATGCAGTTCGAGCGCCTGCCTGACATTTTCCAGGGCAGCATCGATGGTATCTCCCTGCGAGACAACAGGCAGATCGATGCACTCTGCAACAAAGCCCGACTGCTCACCGGGGAAGACTCTGATTTGGATCGCCCTTAACATCACTCATCCCCTCGTAAGAATAGTGCGAAAGCTCAACGTCATCAAGCAGCGTATCAAGGGCTGAGTGCAGCTCGACCACATAGGGCGAAAGCTACAAACGTGCGGATAGGCTCGACCGGGTCCGTCGAGTTCCGGATCGACCTGACTCTCCACGATGCGGACTCCGGCACCTGCCTCGCCGTCATGGACGCCAAGTACAAGATAACGGACACACCCACCTCGGACGATGTCGCTCAGATCGTCGCTTACGCGGTCGCGAGGGGAGCCAGGACAGGAATGCTCATCTACCCGCGTCGGCTGTCTTGTCCGTTTCGCGCGGAGGTCGGAGGGATCTCCGTGCACGCGGTGAGCTTCCCGATCGACGGCGATATGGAGGTGGGGGGACGGGGGTTCGTGGAGGAGATTGCAGCGGTGCTTTCCCGCGGGCACATGACGGCAAAGCTCCGGGCGCCCGAAGGGTAAGGAACTATCGCCATCGCCACCTTCTGTCCTTCGGAGACCATATTCTTCTCCAAAGTGAGCCGCACCATCGGCTACGGCCACGACCAGAAGATCGGGAAGGACATCGTGAGCGCGCTGCGCATCGTGGGCTACGACTCGGTGATCTCCATCGAGCACGAGGATGCCCTGGTGTCCATCGACGAAGGCCTCGCCAAGGCTGTCGCGATGCTGAAGGACGTAATCACCCAGGAGACGCCGGGGAAGATGTTCTGGGCCTGAGCCGTACCCCGTTCTCCGCATCGACAGCACGCGCTGCACAACGAGTTCACCGCGGAAGCCGGCGATGGGTCAGAGGGTTCGGCGCCAGTAGAAGATCGCCAGTTGGGTTCTGTCACGCAGGTTCAGCTTCTCCAGCACGGTCGAGATGATGTTGCGGGCGCTGCCCTCGCTGATGAGGAGCGCGTCGGCGATCTCACGGTTGGAGCACCCCTGCGCCACGAGCTCCGCCACCTCGTTCTCCCGCGGCGTGAGTCCGGGCAGGGGCTGGGGATCCGCGTCGGTGAGCCTGTCCAGCACACGCGCATCGAGCACTGCGGTCTCGGTCATGAGGGCGCGCAGCCGCTGCGCCATGCCTGCAGTGGGGGTGGATTTCAGGAGGTATCCGGCCGCGCCGGCCTGAAGGGCCTCGCGGATGCTCTGATCGTCCTCGAACGTCGTGAGGATCATCACCCGGACCGCCGGCCAGCGGCTTCGGATTCTGCGCGTCGCCTCGATGCCGTCCATGCCCGGCATGCGCAGGTCCATGAGCACGGCATCGGGGAGGCTCTTCTCACAGGCCCGCACCGCATGCGCGCCGTCGGCCGCGGTGCCTGCGACCTCGATGTCCGGCTCGCGCGACAGGAGGACCTTCAGGCTCGCCGCGACTGTCGGGTCGTCGTCGACGATGAGGACCCTCACGGCGCCGCCCCCTCGCTGACATCCGCTGTCCCGACGCCCGCGCGCGCGGGATCGGGCAATGGCAGCACGCAGATCAGACGGAAACCGTCGCGCGCGTCCGTGGTGACGCTGCCGCCGATGGCCCGGGCCCTCTGCTGCAGGCTTCGCAGACCGAAACCGGGTTCCCCGGCCTTCACGCCCGCGCCGCGGCTGGCCACGCACAGCCTCACGATGCGCGGCCCCACGTCGAGCGCCGCCTCGATGGCCGAGGAGGTCCCGTGGCGCGCGGCGTTTGTGAGCCCCTCTTTGAGGCAGGGCTCGAGCACGGCCCACGCGTGGGGCGGCACGGCCTCGGTGTTTCCCGTCACCCCGAGGCGAACGGGATGGTCGGCAAAGGCCCGGCAGATTTCGTCGAGCCCCTGGATCCCAGTCCCCCTCGCAGGGGCCAGCCCACGCACTGTGGCGCGTAGGATGCCCATTCCCTCCTGGAGCCTGCCCCGCGCCTGCGAGAGCAATTCGCCCGCCTGCGGATCGCCCTCGTGCCAGAGCTGCTCGAAGGCGTCCAGCCCGAGCTGCGCGGCGATGATCTCATGGCCGGCGTGGTCGTGGAGGTCCCTTGCGATCCGCGCCCTCTCCGAAAGCTGCGCGATGCGCGCCGCCCGTGCGCTGTCCTGGGCCATCTCCTCGCGCAGGCGCTCCCCTTCCAGCCGATCCCCCCGTTCCGCGTCGGCCTCCAGTCTGAGGAGCGCGACCTGACGGCTCCAGAAAGCCGCTGCCGCGCCGCAGAGCAGCGCGCCGGCGAGCAAGGCTGTGAGACCGAGCGACCATCGGCTCAGGAAGGCGAGGGCCACCAGACCGGGGAGGGCGTACCACGGCCGCCTTGCCGCGGTCGCGTCGAACAGAGGCAGGGCGAGGGCGAAGGCAGCGCCGGGCCACCAGTGAAGAGCGGCGAGGCACAGGGCCTGGTCGGCGAGCGTCGTCCATGCGGGCAGCGGGAAACGCCACCGGGCCACGCTGAACACGAGGAGGGCGAGGATGATGAGCAGGCCTGCAGCCCCCATGCCCGTGAACCAGAGTGCGAGCAGGAATCCCAGGCAGGCCAGCCGCCAGGCCAAGCAGAACGAGGAGGATGTGGGACTCGCACCGCGCTCCATTGATACGCTCCCGGACGCGTCAGGACACCATGCGCCGCTTGCTTCCCGCCAGGAGGAAGGCCAGGGTCAAGAGTAGCATGACGGCCAGAGAGAGCGCAAACTGGTCCCCCTCCCCGGGGACCACGCGGAGGGCATTGTGCAGCCAGTACATTGGGCTCACCATCGACAGTCGCTTCAAGAAAACGGGCAGCATAGTGGTGGGCCAGATCGCTCCGCCAATGGCCGAGAAAAAGACGATCAGGAACGAGCAGGAGCTGTAGGCCGCCTCGCGGGCGCGTATGAGGGAGCACATGGCCAGGCAGAAGGCCAGGGTGTTGAGGGAGAACGTCCAGTAGGCGGCAAGCAGGCGCAGCGGCCTGCCGAGCGCGTTGCCGTGCAACAGGACCCCGCCGATGACCATCAGGGTGTTCTGCGCCAGGAGGAGGCACGCATAGGCGAGCAGGGTCTGGCTCAGGTACTGGAAGTGGGTGATCGGGGCCGCTGCGATGCGCGTGAGGATGCCGCTGCCCCGGTCCTCGGCCACGGCCCGGATCAGGAAAAACGCGATGAAGAACACCAGCTCGCTGTAGAGGTGGAACCCGAAGGGCATCTCATAGTCGCCGAACCGCGGGAGGAAGACCAGGCCCAGCGGAACGACGCAGATGAGGACGAGGTTCACCCAGCTTCGGAAGCTGCGTTTCAGCGTGTACAGGAACACCGTCATGCGAGCCTCCTGCGCGTCAGAAGGGAGACCAGAAGGCCGAGGATCGCCGAGGCGAGGAAGAGCACGCCGAGGCAGAGGGCGATCTCTGAGGACGATCCGCTCCGCGCCGCGTTCAGAAGCGCGGTCTGCGCAAGGGACGCGGGCGTGCCGTAGGTCGTGAGGAAACGAAAGACGGGCAGGTGCGTGGGCAGCGGGAAGATCATGCCCGCCAGCACGCAGCTCCCGTAGGAGACGATCCAGGTCATCGAGAACGCGGGCCCGTATGAGCGGAAGCCCAGGAGCATCAGGGTGCCCAGGAGCTGCGCGAACAGCGAAAGCCCCAGGAAGACGAGGAGAGCCACGCCGAAGCACCCGAAGCGCGCGCCGAGGACGAGCGTGGAGAGGCCCGCCAGGGCGGCTCCCTGCAGGAGGCTCACGGCGAGCCCGGCGATGAGGACGCCGAAGACGATGACGGCCGGCCGGCAGGGCAGCATCTGCATCCGCCACTTCCGGGCGGAGAAGTAGGCGTCATTCACATACGTCATCATGAAGCCGCCGCTGAAGAGCTGGAACATGATGATGACCACCGTTGCCATGAAGGTCATGACGGAGGTCCCTTTCAGGAACGCATCGATGCCGGGGATCCCCGATAAGGAATACCCGAGGATGGGGATCAGGATGAGAGGCACGCCGAGCTGCACGAGCATGGTCGTGGGATTCCGCAGCAGACGGAGGAAGGTCATTCGCGTGGTGATCCAGAATCGGTTCATTTCGCTTCTCCATCCCTCAGGCTCTTGCCCGTCAGGGCAAGGAACACGTCTTCCAGGGTCGGCTTTTCCGCGTTGATCGAGCGCACGCCGCCCGAGGCCTGCGCGCACGCGATCAGCTGGTTCAGGTTCCCCGACCCTGCCTGGGACACGATGGTGAGCCGGGCGCCCTGCGCCTTCACATCCTTTACCCCGGCGACCCGGCGGATGTCTTCGAGCAGCCGCGGCGACGGATCGCCGGCCTCCAGGAGGACCCGCTCCTCGTACTGGATGCGCTCGGTGAGCTCGTCCACCGTGCCCTGCGCGATGACGTGGCCCATGTCCATGATCACCAGCCGGCTCGCGATGGCCTCGGCCTCCTCCATGTAATGGGTCGTGTAGAGGATCGTGGTCCCGGCGTCGCGCAGCGCGCGTACGGACTGGAGGATGTGGTGCCGGGACTGGGGATCGATCCCGACGGTCGGCTCGTCCATGACGAGAAGCTCGGGCTTGTGCGTGAGCGCGCAGGCGATGTTGAGCCTGCGCTTCATCCCCCCCGAGAACTTCTTCGTCAGCTTGTCAGCGTGCTCGGTGAGCCCGACGAACTCGAGGGTCTCGCGGATCCGCTGGCTGCGGACCGGCTCCTTGATGCCGTACAAGCCGGTGAAGAACTGGAGGTTCTCCCGCGCGGTCAAGTCCTCGAAAATGGTGATCTCCTGTGTCACGAGCCCCACGCGGCGACGCAGGTCTATCGCTCCCGCGTGCTGCCTCTGATCGAAGAGCTCTATTGCGCCTGCATCGATCGGAAGCAGGCCGACGAGCGCGTGGATCGCCGTGGTCTTGCCGGCGCCATTGGGCCCGAGGAGTCCCAGTATCTCACCCTTCTGAAGCTCGAGATCCACGTGATCGAGCGCGATCGTGCTTCCGTATCGCTTGACGACATCGCGCATGGCGGCAATTTTCACTTCATTCCTCCCTGCATCATCCAATTCGTCTCAAGTGTATCGTGTGAGTCCATGCTCAAGGAGTGACAAATGTCATTATAGACAAGAACAGTCTTTGTCTATATAATGAGTTGCACAATGAGCAATCATCCAACAGAAGAGGGTATTGGCGAGCTTGTGGACGGCTTTCGGCGCGATGGGACCGAGGACTCTTATCGATGTCTCTACTGTGAGGCCTCATTCGTCGAGGGCATGGTCTACAGCGTGGAGGGCGGCAATGCGGAGGCGAAGCTGGCTGCTTCCCTTCATGTTGCCCGGGCGCATGGCGGAGCGTTTGCAGCTCTGCTCGCGCGGCAGACGGCGGGGCTGCCGGTCGTGCAAGAGAAGGTGCTCCAGCTTCTGTATGAAGGTAAATCCGACGCGGAGATAGCGCATGCACTTGGGGGCAAATCAGCCTCCACGGTGCGCAACCACCGCTTCGCATTGCGGAAGCGGGAGGCCGAAACGCGTGCGTTTCTCGCCCTCGTGCGGCTCCTCGATCGGAAGCGACCCGACACGCCCCGGTTCATCGAGTATCCCGCGGGTATGGCTGCGCAGGACGAGCGGGCGGTGGTGTCGGAGAGCGAGGCAAAGGCGGTGGTATCGCGCCACGTGCGAGCCCTCCCCGAAGGCGGCATATCGCTATCGAGATGGCCCAAAAAGCAGAAGGACAAGCTCGTTCTCCTTCGCCGTATCGCAGGGCTCTTCCAGGAGGGGCGGCGCTACACGGAAAAGGAGGTCAATGCGATCCTCGCTCCCGTATGGCAGGACCACGTGACCATTCGGCGCTACCTCATCGAATATCGGTTCCTGGATCGGAAGACGGACTGCAGCGAGTACTGGCGATTGTAGGGAGCAGGTGCGGACCAGCTACTTCTTTGCCCTGCTTTTCAGCTAGCCAAGCATCCGTATCGCTGTCCAGAGAGTCGGATCCTCGTGACCGCGACCGGGCTGAACGGCGAACTCCACACGCGGCCCGGTCTTCGGAATCTCGCGCACAAGGGATCCCCGAGAGGACGATCAGGCCCCGATAGCGTGTGGGATCTTCATAGAAGGTGCGGTAGACGCCGTAGCCCCCCATGGAGAATCCGGCGAGGAAGATCCTGTCGGGATCCGCGGGATTGTTCTGTTCCACATCTGCCAGGACTTCCTTGATGTCCTCCTGCGCCCTGTCCATGGTATAGACGTGCGAGGTGCCCCGCGCATGTTCTGGGCGTGAGCCGTGCTCTCTTGCGGCACCCGCTTCCGGCCATTCGACCAACGGAGGAAAGCGAGATATTCAGAGAGCCGTCGAACAGAAATCGGGTGCAGAGTGAGACTGCGGAACGGCAAGATAGGTGGCTATTTCCTTTTGTTCCATCCTGTAGTCCGTCCTTGACTTTGTAACGAAAAGAGGGTAGTTTTCGTTACATTCATTGGACAACAACCAATGCAGTCCATCGAGAAAAGCATCATTAGCCGAATACGTGGTAAAGGCAGAGGTGCCTGTTTCACCCCCAAGGCATTTCTCGATCTTGGCAGCCCGGAGGCAGTTCGCATCGCACTGCACCGGTTGGAGAGGCGCGCCATTCTGCGCCGGCTAGCTCGCGGGCTCTATGACTACCCCAAACAACACCCGACCATCGGCTTCCTTTCCCCGAGCCCTGAAGAGGTCGCGAAGGCTCTGTCCGAACGGGATGCCTCGCGCCTGCAGCCTTCCGGCAGTTATGCCTCGAATCTGCTGGGATTGTCTGAACAGGTTCCGGCCAGAATCGTCTTCCTCACAGACGGCCCGGCCCGACACATCAAGATTGGCCGCCAGGAGATCATCCTCAAGAACACGACCCCCCGCAACATGGCGTCGGCGAACAGGATCAGCGGCACGATTATCCAGGCGCTCCGGTATCTCGGAGCTAGACAGGTCGGTACACAGCACGTCGCGCACCTGCAGCATACACTTCGCGCAAGCGACAAGGCCCAGTTGAAACGGGATAGGATCTATGCCCCCGGATGGATGCACAGGATCATCGACGCTATCGCGGAGAATCCCCATGCTTGAGTTCGCCAGACTCCCACTCGAGGAACGCATCCCGTATTTCCTGGAAGTAGCAAACCGACGCGGCCTCGCGCGCCTCATTGTGGAGAAAGATTTCTGGGCCTGCTTCTCGCTTCGCCTTCTCTTCTCGACACCCGCACTTGCGGACAAGCTCGTCTTCAAGGGCGGCACATCCTTGTCCAAGGTGTTTGGCATCATCAAGAGATTCTCCGAGGACATCGACCTTTCGATCGATCCCGGTTGGCTGGGCTTCGGCGGAGAGGACCGACCGGATGCTGCCCGGTCGCGTTCTCAGTTTGAAAAACGCTGGAAAAGACTCAACGATGCATGCGTAAGCATGGTCGATCTGAAGGTTCGTCCGGCGCTCGAAGAGGCTATTCAGGCTGCACTCGGCCAAACTCGAAACAAATCCCCGTATCTTGCCTTCACTATCGAAGATCAGACGCGTTCGCCCGTTCTGACTTTCCGTTACCCCACGGCGGAACCGGCGCGGCCCGGATACGTGCATCCCCAGGTGAGACTTGAGCTCGGATCACTCACGGATCAGAGGCCCGTCGGAAACCACACCGTCACGCCGTGGGTCGCCGAGGAGTTTCCGGCTCTTTTCTCCGCCCCGAGCTGCAGTGTGGTCGCGCTCGAGGTTGAGCGAACCTTCTGGGAGAAAGCTACCATCCTCCACACCGAATATTACCGGCCGGCGGGCAATCCCATGCGCAGTCGCCTCTCGCGCGACTGCTACGACGTGTGCCAGATGGCCGCGCACTCCGATGGTCAACGGGCCATGAAAGAACTCGACCTCCTTGATCGTGTCGTTCGCCATAAACGCATTTACTTCCAGTCCGCTTGGGCACACTATGAAGCCGCAAAACCCGGCTCTCTACGGCTTGCCCCCCCCGAGCACCGTCTCGCGGAACTGAGAGCCGATTATCAACAGATGCAGGAAATGTTCACTGAACCGCCGCCGCCATTCGACAACATACTGCGGCAACTACGTAGTATCGAGGACGCAATCAATAGTGGGTAGGCAAAGCCTGTGTGGTTTGATCGATCCCTGAATTATCCATCGCGATAGTCTCTCATGGGGCGTATGGCACTCGAGAGGCCTAGGCTTCAATAGGCATCGGGGGGGCTGCCCGGGCACGCGCCATCATTTTCTACTCAGCTTCGCGATAACCAGTATGCCGACCGCTGCGAGGACAGCGATCCAAATCACGACAACCACGACCGCCGCAGCCCTGCTTGTCGGCGTGCCCCTGGCCAGACGCTTCCGCGCTTGCTCCCGGCAGTCCGCGAGCACATCTGAGGGAATGAGGCGGATCGCCAGCGCAATCCCCAGGGGAACGATAAGGAGGTCGTCGAGGTAGCCGAGCACAGGAATGAAATCTGGAATCAGATCGATCGGGCTGAAGGCGTAGGCGGCGACGGCAGCGGCGAGAGCCTTGGCGTACCAGGGCGTGCGGGGATCCCGACATGCCAGGTACAGCGCATAGGACTGGAGAGTGATTTCCTTTCGGAGGTTCTTCAGGCGATCGAGAAGTCTCATGTCAGCCGCACCGACGCGGAGGGTACCACGATGCAAGGCGAATAGTGTACATTGAGCGCACGCATGAAGAGAACCCCTGAGCTGCTCGCCCCCGGCGGGAGCTTCCATTCCGCTTTGGCCGCCTTCGATGCCGGTGCCGACGGCGTGTACCTGGGCCTGAAGGAGTTTTCCGCGCGCAAGGCCGCGGCGAACTTCACTCTCGAGCAGCTACGACGGATCCGGGCTCTCGCGGCCGACCGCGGCAAACGGATCTACGTCACTCTCAACACGGTCGTGCGCGAGAACGAGATCGAGCGCCTTGCCGAGACCCTGGGCTGGCTCGAGTCGCTGGCTGTCGACGGGGTCCTCGTCCAGGATCTCGGCGTGCGCGAGGTGGCGGCGCGCTTCTTCCCACGCATCCCCCTGCACGCCTCCACCCAGATGGCGATTCACAACTCCTCGGGGCTCGCCATCGCAAAGGAGCTGGGGTTCCGCCGGGTCGTGCTCGCCCGGGAGCTGTCCCTCGAGACGATCGAGAGACTGCGACGCGAGCATCCCGACATCGAGCTCGAGGTCTTCGTGCACGGCGCTCTCTGCTACAGCTTCTCGGGAGTGTGCCTCGCCTCTTGGGCCCTCACCGGCAGGTCGGGCAACAGGGGCGAGTGCGCGCAGATCTGCCGCAGCCTTTTCCGCGACGAGCATTCCCGGGGCGAGCGCGGAGAGGGGTACTTCTTCTCCTGCCGAGATCTCGCGCATGGGCGCGATGCGCTCGCACTGGCGGCGATCGGCGTCGACGCCTTGAAAATCGAAGGGCGCATGAAGTCCCCCGAGTACGTGTTCAACACGACACGGCTGTACCGCGAGGTCCTGGACCGGGGCGCGGACCTTCCCGAAGAGGACTACAAGGAACTAGTTCGCCGGGCAGAGCTGGGCTTTTCGCGCGAGAAGACGAGCGCGTACGCCCGCTCCTCGTCTGGGGCGGGCCTCATCGATACGCGTTACCCGGGTCACAGGGGAGCACTGCTGGGGACTGTCCAGTCCGTGCGGGGCAGCGAGATGAGCATCGTCCTGCAGGCCGACCTCTCGCTGCGCGACGGGTTGGGCTGGTTTCCGCGCGCAAGCGGAGCACCGGCCTCACACGAGCCCCTGCAATTCTCAGTTCAGCGGATCCGCAAGCAGGGGAGAGAAGTCAGGTTCGCGCGCGCGGGTGACACGGTCGGCATCGAGCTACCTCGGCAGCCGGGAGCGGCGTTGCCTGCCGCGGGCGAGGAGATCCGCCACCTCTCCTCGCGGTTCCTCGATCTGCCGCAGCCGAAGGAGCCGGGGTTTCCCCTGTATCGGATTCCCGTGGAGCTGGAGGTCATACTCGCGCCGGGGAGCCCAAAGGGAGCGCTCGAGGTCCGCGCTCTCGCGGGTGCGGATGGCCTCGGAGAATCTTCGCACGCGGCAAGCGTCGATACCGCAACCACGAGAAGACCTTTCGCGGAGGTACTTCGGGCTGCATTCTCGGAATCCGGTGAAAGCCTGTTCCGAGCCCAGAGCCTTTCTTTCGTCAATCGCACGGGGCTTCCCGATGACGGCATCTTCGTGCCCCCGTCGGAGCTAAAGAAGGCGAAAAACGATTTCTATCGCAGCTTGAAGGAGCGATTTGTCGCCGCGCTCAGCGAGAAGGCTGCCGCTGTGCAGAGCGCAGTAGACGGGGGCGACAAGGACCGGCCGTCCAACTGGGGCTCACCCGCGATCGGTGCCGCGGTGATTGCAGCGCTCGCTCAGCGCGAGCTCATCTCACCGAAGAACGCCGGGCCGATCCCCTTCGCGTCCAAGGGCGCCCAGGGGATTCGAGCGGAGGCTCTCGCCTCCCTCGACGGTATCTCATTCGTGCCGCTTCCTCCCGTGATGCTCGACGACGGCGAGTGGATCGAGGCGCTCGAGCGGCTTCTCGAACAAAATCCGGGCACACAGTTCGCGATCGGGCTGAACAACGTCGGGCACCTCGCTTTTGTCGACAGGCTCGACACCTGGCAGAATGTCGGGTTCTTCGTCGACTTTTCCCTCTACGTGGCCAACCGGTTCGCTCTCAGCCTGCTGCATCGGCGCGTCCCGAGTCTCGCATTCGCTTACTCGTGGATCGAGGATACGGTAGAGTGGCAGACGGTGCTCCCCGTGCCTCTTGTCCGCATCGCCACGGGCTTCCGCCCCCCCTTGTTCTACAGCCTCGGCTGCTTCGCGAAGCATGTTCTGGACAGCGGCGGTTGCCCCGACGAATCCGCGCAACCCGAAGGCCAGAAAGGATGCCCTCGTGATTTTTCGCGCGATCTCACCCAGGGTCGAAACAGATTCCAGGTCGTCGTGAAGGACTGCGTCACGTACCTTTTCGGCGTTCCTTGACAGCAGCGCCAGGATCGGTACCTTATTCATGAAAAGGAAAGAGGCAATGGCGAAACGCCCGCCGCGAACGGACAAGAAGCTGGCCCTGCTGGGCAAAGCGGCCCTGTTCTCACCGCTCCTGAAAAAGGAGCTTTCGCTGATCGCCCGATATAGCGGGTACTGCTCCTTCGCCGCAGGCGACGTGATTTTCGCCGCGGGCAGCCGGGTCGAGGAGCTGTACCTCATCGAAGAAGGCTCGGTGCTGATCCGCAAGGGCGAGGACGGCGGGCAGCAGGACATCGCGCGCTTCATCCAGGGCGAGGTGTTCGGCGAGCTGGACCTCCTCGATACTGCGCCGCGCAGCGCATCCGCGATCGCCGAAGGGCCCGCGACCCTGCTCGTCTTCCCCTCCCGCGGACTCGCCTTCCGGGACATCATCGAAAAGCACCCCGATGCCTTCGCGCGGATATTCCAGAAGCTGCTCGGGGTGATATCGGGCAGGATGCGCGCGGTGAACAAGCTCGTTTCCGAGAGGGCGCCCTGGATCCAGGAGCTGAAGCGGCAGCTTCTGCGGGACAAGCTCACGGGGTTGTACAACAAGGCCTTCCTCGACGAGGAGCTCACCGCCATTCTCACCTCCTCCCCCGAGACAAGCCTCCTGGTCATGAAGCCCGACTCGTTCAAGATCATCAACGACAACTTCGGCCACGATGCGGGCGACAGGACCCTTCGCGCGCTCGCCGAGACCCTCAAGGGCTCGCTCGGTCCGGGCGACATCGGCGCTCGCTACCGTGGGGACGAGTTCTGCGTGATCCTGCCCGGCAGGGGGGAGCGCGCAGCCCGTGAAGCGGCCGAGAGCCTTCGCGCGGCTGTGAGCGCGATGGATATCCGGGCCATCGCGGGAGACGGGGCTCCCGTCTTCACGGCGAGCGTCGGCATATCGACGCACGCCGGTCCGGCAGCCGATGCCCGCGCGCTGGTCGCGCTCTCGTACGAGAGGATGCAGCAGGCGAGAGCCGGCGGGGGAGACTCCGTGCGCGGAGGAGACGAGCGATGAGCAGCCGCGCGATGAGCAGCCGCGAGATGAGCACCCGCGCCTCCGCGTTCCTCGAAACGGTCGGGATCTTCTCGCTTCTCGAGCGTGCCGAGATCGAAGGGATGCTCTCGCACCTGTCCTCCAGGGACCTCGCCCAGGGGGAGCTGCTCTTCAGCGAAGGAGACGAGGGGAACGAGCTGTACATCATCCGCGAGGGCAAGGTGCGCGTGTCCATCAGGCTGCCGGACGGCTCCGAGCACGAGATCGCGCTCCTCGGTCCGGGAGATTTCTTCGGGGAGATGTCGATCTTCGACAGCGCTCCGCGCTCGGCCAGCTGCAGGGCGACGGCAGCCAGCTCGCTGTACAGCCTCTCAAAGGTGGGGTTCGCAGCGATCATCGACCAGAACCCGAGGGTCGCCCTGAAGCTCATGTACAGGATGCTCAATGTCACCACCCAGCGCCTGCGCGACACGAGCAGCATCGTCTCGGACATGGTGACCTGGGGTGAGAGCGCGCGCAAACGCGCCGTCACCGATGAACTCACGGGAGTGTACAACCGACGCTTCCTCGAGGATTCCCTCGATGGGTATCTCGCCGAAGCCCGGGAGAAGGGCTCACCCCTGACCCTCGTCATGGCCGACCTCGATAATTTCCGCCAGATCAACGAGCAGCACGGCCAGGAAAAAGGCGACGAGGCGATCAAGGGCATGGCGAGCGCTTTCCGATCCTCGCTTCGCCCGACCGACGTCATCGCCCGCTATGGCGGGGACGAGTTCCTCCTCATTCTCCCTTCGACGGGCTCGAAGGAGGCGATGCCGCTCATGTCTGACGCCTGCGCAAGGGTGGCGGGCATGGGGCAGCCCGCGGTGACGACGAGCCTGGGGGTCGCCTCCTGGCCCGAGCACGCGGCGGACCTCGCGGAGTTGAAAGCAGCGGCGGACGGCGCACTGTACAGGGCCAAGGAGGAGGGGCGAAACCGGGTCGTATGCGCCGCTTCCAAGCAGCCTGTCCCCGCCGCAAAGAAGACGATCCGCAGCATCAAAGCGAAGAACTCGGTCATCGAGAACGTCGTGGCCGCGGTCACGGGACGTTCCAGTTTCCTCCTTCTAGGCCATCAGAGCCCTGATGACGATTGCATCTCTTCGATGGTCTCCTTCGGCCTCGTGCTCAGGAAGTTCTCCGCCGACGCCTCGATCTACTTCGGGACGCCGCCCCATGAGCGATTCCGCTATCTGCTGGACATCTGCCGCTACAATTCGATCCGCCTGCTCGGCCCCGCGGCCCGGCTTCCTGCCGGAATCGACACCGTCGTGGTCTGTGACACGCCCAAGCCTTCCATGATCGACGCGAGTCCGGCCATCCTCGAGATCCTGAAGAGCCCCGAGGTGCTGCGCATCGAGATCGATCACCACATCGGAGCGGACAGCGGGTACTTCGGTGATGAGGGCTACCGGCTGGTGACCGAGGCATCTTCGGCGAGCGAGCTCGTGGGGCACATCCTGTTGAAGCTGGAAGGCCGGCGGGACCTGCTCGAGCGCTACCAGATCGTGGAGTTCCTCTCCCGCAACATCGTGCTGTCCGTTCTCACCGGGATAATCGGGGACTCGCACATGGGCCAGTACCTCAAGTCGCGCCGCGAGAAGAAGTACTACGAGATCTTCAGCACAATGTTCAACGAGATGCTCTCGCGCAAGACGGTCAAGAAGACCAACTTCTTCACCATGGACGAGGTGTTCGGCGAGCTGCAGAAGCTGTCCACTGCCGAGGCGGGCTGCTACCTGGCAATGTGGGAGCGAAGGCGCCTGTCTCCGTCCATCGCCACGGTAGCGCTGTCGGACCAGGCGATGAAACCGCTGCACGAGCAGAATGACGAGGAGACCATCGTGTCGACGGCGCGGGCCGTCGTGGATGCCCTGGCCGAGGAGAGTGGAAGGCTGGGTCTCGTGGCGTACTACGACAATCCGCAGAAAAGCGATCTCGTCCAGTTCCGCGTGCGTCGGGCCGCGGGTTGGAAAAAGTACGACCTGCGCGATCTGCTCAAGCTGCTCGAGATTCAGAACGGCGGCGGCCACGAGGGGGCGATCGGTTTCCGCGTTCCGCGGGAGCTCATTCCTGATTTCGACGAGTACGTGGACCGCGTCGTGCAAAGGATTGAAGCGGCAATCGATCCTCAATCGCCGTAGACGGTTTCGAGCGTCTCCAGCGCTTTGTCCAGCCGGGGCTCGCACGCCGCGGGCAGGGACACGAGCTTTTCGGCGGCCGCGAAATCCTTGAATCCGGTGCCGGTGAGAAGCACGACGACGCGCGCCTGCGGGTCCACATTTCCCCGGTCCCTCGAGAACCCCGCCCACGCGGCAGCGGAGGACGGCTCGACGAAGATTCCGCCCTCGCGTGCGAGCTCTGCCTGGGCAGCGGCGATCTCGCTGTCGCTCACTTCGACCGCCCTCCCTCCGGATTTCTTCAGGCAGCTCAGCGCCATCTCGCCGTTCGCCGGCGACGCGACTGAAATGGAGTCCGCGAACGTGCTTGCCCGGGCGAGCACGACCTCCCTGCCCTCCCGGAAGCTTCGGGCAATGGCATTGCTTCCCTCAGCCTGGACCATGACGAGCGTGGGCACGCGCGGGGCGAGCCCTGCCGCAACAAGATCCGCGAAGCCCTTGTAGACGCCCGCAAAGATCACCCCGTCCCCGGCAGGGACGTACACGCAGTCGGGCGCTTCGCAGCCGAGCTGGTTGTAGATTTCGAGGGAGACGGTCTTTTTTCCTTCTATTGTCAATGGATTGTACGCCGTGTTCCTGTTGATGCCGCCTCGCGCCTTCGTGTACTCGATCGAGAGGGAGAACGCTTGGTCGTACGTTCCAGATATCGGCACCACGCGCGCTCCAAAAAGGAGAGACTGCAGAAGCTTTGCCCGCGGAGCGGAAGCGGGAACGAACAGGACGACCTCGAGCCCGCATGCCGCTCCCGCGCATGCCATCGATGCCCCAGCGTTGCCTGTGGAGGCGAGGGCGACTCTCTTCTCGCCCAGCATCGCGGCCTGCGCGGCGACCAGGAGGGAGGCCCGGTCCTTCAGGGAACCCGATGGGTTGAGGCTGTCGAGCTTGAAACAGAGGTTCGGGAAACCGGCTTTTTCGAGGAGCCTCGGCGGACGGGCGAGAGGAGTGCTCCCCACGGGAAATGCCGGCATCTGCGCGATCGGGAGCGGAAGGAAAGAGAGGGGATCGACGGGCTCGCCCCGCCGATGCTTCCCCTTCGGATCAAAGGCAGTGACGAGGGTCCCCTTCTGGAAGCCTCCCGTCAGTCCCCCGGGCGCAGCTGCGCCCGTCTCTTCGCAGCTCGGGCACCGATACATCGCCTTGTCGGAGCGGTACTCCCTGCCGCAGGAGATGCAGGAGTAGCGGATCGGCATCATGCCATCCCCGCGTCCCTGTTGAACGATTCTATGAGCTCGTCGATGCGCGGCGCCTGCTCCTGGATGCGCTTCCAGTAGTCCCTGTCCTGCCACTGGGCGTTGAGCTCTTCCACGGTCTTTCCCTGCTGCTCGACCCACGTGTAGTACTTCAGGTTGTGCACGCGCTTCCTCTCGGGGTACGTCAGTTCGAGCAGGCCGTCGGTGCGCTGCCCGAGGAGCGAGACAGCGTGCGCACGGACAGCATCCTCCCGGCCGAACGCACCCTCCTGCTCGGCCAGCTCCCGCACGCGCGACCCGTACAGCTCCATCGAATCGGTGAGGATCGTGACGACGACATCCTCCGCGGAAAGCTCATAGTAGCGGGCGAGCTTGATCGAGGCGAGCAGGTTCCCCATGCCCGAGATGCCCAGCAGGGGCAGCGATCCGATGAGGCCGGCGCCGATCCCCTTGTCGGCGAGATAGGAGCGTCCTGCCGGCTCGTTGAACAGGCGGAGGAGGTTGATGCAGTCCCGGTCGTCGATGGCGGCGACCACGTCGGTGTTCTTTACATTGTGGATCCACGGAACATGCTTGTCGCCGATCCCCTCGATCCTGTGCGCGCCGAATCCATTGCAGAGGAGCGTGGGGCACTGGAGGGCCTCGGCCGCCGCGATCTTCACGCCGGGGTGCGCGGTCTTGAGGAAATCGCCGGCAGCGATCGTGCCCGCCGATCCCGTGGAGGAGACGAACCCTCGAAGCTCACCCTTCCTGCCGAGCGCCTTCTCCAGCACGCGCTTGATCGCGTCGCCGGTGACCTCGTAGTGCCAGAGGTAGTTCCCGAACTCCTCGAACTGGTTGAAGATCATGATGTCGTCGCCCCGCTCCCGCGTGAGCTCGTGGCACTTGTCGAAGATCTCCTTGACATTGCTCTCGCTGCCCGGCGTGGTGATGACCTCGCCGGCGATTTTCGAGAGCCACTCGAAGCGCTCCCTGCTCATGCCCTCGGGGAGGATCGCGATGGACCGGCAGCCCAAGAGCGCAGAGTTGAACGCCCCGCCCCTGCAGTAGTTGCCCGTCGAGGGCCAGGCGGCCTTCTGCCGGGTCGAGTCGAACGAGCCCGTCACCAGGGCGGGAGCCAGGCAGCCGTAGGTTGCGCCCACCTTGTGCGCGCCCGTGGGAAACCACTTCCCCACAAGGGCAATGATCCGGGCTGGGACGCCGGTGAGTGTGGAGGGGAACTCGATCCAGTTCACCTCCCCGAAAAGGCCGCCCTTCTCGACGGGCTGGTTGCGCCAGGTGATGCGGTGGAGGTTCAGCGGGTCCAGATCCCAAAGCCCGACTTTCTTCAGCCCTTTTCTCACACGCTCGGGAGCGCGATCGGGATCTTTCATCTGCGCGAATGTGGGGAGGACGATCCCTTTCTCCCTGCAGCGCGCGATATTCCTGTCCCGGGCGGCCTTATTCATTTCCAGTGCGATCATGGCCACGATGAAACCCCCGATGCGGGAGGATGTCAAGAAGAGTTGGACTTGGCGGGCAATCCGGGGTAGGATCGCCCTACGATGAGCGATGTGATGCGCCCGCTGCCCTACAGGGAACTGATCCTCCGCGCCCTTGCCGAGCTCCGGAACAAGGGGTCGATCTTCGACATCCCGGCCGATCATTTCTGGAAACAGAACGAGGCTGAAAAACCGGGCGGGGCGGCCAACGCCGTCGGGCCCGCGGCGGGCCCGCACACGCAGCTCGCGCAGAACATCCTCGCGGCCTGGCTCGCAGGGGCGCGGTACTTCGAGCTCAAGACAGTGCAGAAGCTGGATGAGCTCACGATCGAGAAGCCCTGCATCGACGCCGCCGACGAGGGCTACAATGTCGAGTGGTCGACCGAGCTGTCACTCGAAGCGGCGGCCGACGAATACATCAAGGCGTGGTTCCTCCTGCATGTCTTCGAGACGCTGATGGGCGGGGGCTCGAATGCCTCTTCCTTCCTCTTCAACATGAGCGTGGGCTACGACCTGGAGGGCATCAGGACCGAGAGGATGAACCGGTTCATCGACAGGATCATCGACTCCTCACGCGATGAGCTGTTCGAGCGGTACACACGGGAGACTCTCGAGCTTGCCGCGGATCCCGGCCTTCTGGCGGGAACGCCGTGGGAGGGCAGGGGCGCCGCTTTTCGCGATCTCGCGCCCCGAATCTTTCCACGGATTTCCGGCTCCGTGACGCTCTCCACGATGCACGGCTGCCCGCCCGCCGAGATCGAGGCGATCTGCGAATATCTGCTCACCGAGAAAGGGCTCGACACCATGGTGAAGCTCAACCCGACCCTGCTCGGGTTGGACCGCGTGAGCGAGATCCTCCGCGGTCTTGGCTACGGGTATGTGCGGCTGAATCCTGCCGGGTTCTCGAAGGACCTCCAGTACGGCGACGCGGTCCCCATGCTGAAACGCCTTCTCGCTCTCGCCAGGAAGCGAGGGAAGCATTTCGGTGCAAAGCTTTCAAACACGCTCGCGGTCGGCAACGACGGGGCGGTGCTGCCGGGGAGCGAAAAATACCTATCCGGCAGAGCCCTGTACCCTGTCACCATGAGCCTCGCTGCCTGCCTGGCCGAGGAGTTCAAGGGCGACCTGCCGCTGTCGTTCTCAGGCGGGGTGTCGGCGTGGAACCTGGACGAGGTTCTGGCCTGCGGTATCAGGCCCGTCACTCTCGCCACAGACCTGCTGAAGCCTGGGGGCTACAGCAGGCTGAAGCAGCTCGCCGGGATCGCGAGCGCCCGTGGGGGCGGTGGGCTTCCCAGTCGCGTGGACGTGGAGAAAACCAGGGCCGCGGCCGAGTCTGCCCTTCGAGCACCGCACGTCCGAAAGGAGTTCCGCGGGAGCGAAAGGGTGCGCGTCGAGGGGCCCCTTCCCCTGTTCGACTGCTTTGTCGCGCCCTGCGTGAGCGCATGCCCCATCGCCCAGGACGTGCCCGATTACGTCCACCTCGTCGGCGCGGGGCAGTTCGAGAAAGCCTTCGACGTGATCTACGGCAGGAATCCCCTGCCGTTCATGACCTGCTATCTCTGCGACCACGCATGCGCGGACAATTGCACGCGCCGGGATTGGGAAGGGGCCGTGAGGATCCGCGAGGTCAAGCGGATCGCCGCCGAGCGGGGATACGGCCCCTTTGTGGTGAGCGGGACCCTCGCGGGACGCAGGTCCGGCCCGAGGGGAGTGAAGGCTGCCGTGATCGGAGCCGGTCCGGCGGGCCTTGCGGCAGCCGCGTTCCTTGCGCGAGAGGGTTTCGAGGCGCACGTGTTCGAACGCGAGCCCGAGCCGGGCGGCGTGGTTCGCTGGCTGCTGCCCGGGTTCCGTCTGCCCGCGGACGCGATCGCAAAGGATGTCTCGCTCCTTCGCGATCTCGGAGTGAGGTTCCACTTCGACCAGCGCGCGGCGCCCACGCTCGATGAGCTTTTCGAGCGCGGGTCGCGCTATATCCTCGTGGCCATCGGAGCCGAGACCGACAGAGCCGCCGGCATCGAGGGGGCCCGGGAAGCCCTCGCATTCCTTCGCGAGTTCCGCGAGGACCCGTCGCGCCCGGCTCTCGGAAAAACGGTCGCCGTCATCGGGGCCGGCGACACGGCAATGGATGCGGCCCGGGCGGCAAAGAGGTGCCGGGGCGTCGAAGAGGTGCGGATCGTCTACCGGCGGTCCGAAAGGGAGATGCCGGCTTCTCATGAGGAGTACGAGGCTGCTCGGGCGGAAGGCGTGGAGGTCAAGTTCCTGCTGGCGCCAGAGGCATGGCAGGGGGGCAGGCTGCGCTGCTCCGTCATGGAGCTGGCTGAGCCGGACGAGAGCGGCCGTTCGCGCCCGGTCGCCACGGGACGCACGGAGGAGATCGAGGCGGATGCGGTGATCACCGCCATCGGGGCGGATGTGGACTCGAGCGCCCTGGCGGAGATGGGGTTCCCCGGGCCCGACCTCCCCTTCGACCCGGCAACACAGGAGACCTCGATCGAAGGGGTGTTCCTCGTCGGTGATGCGGCGAGCGGGGCGGCGACGATCGTGAAGGCGATCGCGTCGGCGCGCCGGGCGGTGGATGCGATTTGCGCGCGGGAAGGCGGGAGCCATTTCCGCACCCGGCCGGTTCCGCACGAGAATGCGGCCGCGCTGCGCCGTGAGCGCGACGGGTTGATCCCCGTCTCCGGGCCGCGCGCGGAGGACGAGGAGGTGGGCAGGACGGAGTCGCGCCGCTGCCTCGGCTGCCAGGCCTTCTGCGGGAAGTGCGTCGAGGTGTGCCCCAATAGGGCGAACACGATCGTCGCTGTCGGCGGCGGGCTCCGCGACGAGGCGCAGATCGTCCACCTCGATGCCCTGTGCAACGAGTGCGGCAACTGCGCGACGTTCTGTCCCTGGGACGGCAAACCCTACAGGGACAAGCTCACGGTCTTCAGCAGCGAGGAGGACTTCCTCTCCAGCGCGAACCCCGGCTTTTTCCTTGTGGCAGGACGGGGGAGCCTGCGCGTGGGCGGCGAGGCTCGCGACCTTGCCCTCGACGATGCGGGGACAATAGCCCCCGAGGAGGATCCCGCGCGAGCGGCCGCGCGAGAGGTCGTGCAGGCAATCGTGCGCGATCACTCCTATCTGCTGGGCCCCGTGGACATGAGATGAGGAGGCTCGTGTGATCGTTCTGAGGAATTGCACCCTCGCGCACCTGCATCCCGCCGAGGTGAGAACCGGGGTGGACATTCGCATCGAAGGCACCCAGGTGGCGGCCGTCGTGCAGGGCGCCGCCTCGGCGGGCGCCTCGCCAGCGAGCCGCGCCGACAGAACGATCGACCTCGGTGGGCGGATCGTGATGCCCGGGCTGGTCTGCGGGCATACCCATTTCTACTCGGCGCTCTCCCGCGGGATCCTTGCCAGGATCGGTCCATGCCCTGATTTCGTTTCCACGCTCGCCAACCTTTGGTGGCGGCTGGACAGGGCGATCGACGAGGATATTCTTCGCTCGAGCGCAATGGTCGCGGCAGTCGAGGCGGTCCGTGCGGGCTGCACGGCGGTGATCGATCACCACGCCTCCCCGTCGTTCATCAAGGGCTCACTCGTTGCGCTGAAAGCATCCCTCGAGACAGTCGGCCTGCGCGGAGTTCTCTGCTACGAGACCACTGACAGGAACGGCCGAGAGGGCATGGAGCAGGGGATTGCAGAAAACGAGCGTTTCGCCCGGCTCGTGGATGCAGAGAAGGGCGCGCGCGGGAAGGAGCGGCTCGTCGAGGCCATGATCGGCGGACATGCTCCCTTCACGATCCCCAACGAAGGGCTCAAGCTCCTCGGCGAGGTTGTCGGCAGGACAGGGCGAGGCTTTCACGTTCATGCGGCCGAAGACGCCTTCGATCCGTCCTACTCCCACCGCTACCACGGCAAGGACCTCCTTGCCCGTCTGGACGGCTTTGGCCTGCTCGCCCAGCCGGCCTTGATCGCGCACGGCCTGTACCTTTCCGCCGCGGATCGTGAGATGCTGAACGCACGGGGTGCAGCGCTCGCGCACAACAGCCGGTCGAACATGAACAACAGCGTCGGGTACAACCGCGACCTCGCCGATCTGCAGAGGGTGGTCCTGGGCACCGACGGGATCGGAGCGGACATGTTCGAGGAAGCGAAGTTCGCCTACTTCAAGAACAGGGACGCTGGCGGGACCCTCGCCCCCGGCGATGTCGCGCGCTTCCTCCAGGCCGGCAACGACGCGTTGGCCGGGTGTTTCGGGGAGCGCTTCGGACGGGTCGAGGAGGGATTCAAGGCCGATCTCGCGATCCTCGACTACGACCCGCCAACGCCCCTCGTCGCGGAGAACCTCGCGGGGCACCTCATATTCGGCATCGGGAGCGCGAGCGTCGACACGGTGATCGTGAACGGAAAGATCGTGATGGAGAACCGGCGCTTCCCATGGGACACGGGGTCGGTGTCCACCGAAGCCCGACGTCAGGCCGCGAGGCTCTGGAAGGAAATGGACCGGCTCTAGCGCCGGCCGCCGCTCGCCCGCGCCGCCTCGGCGAAAGCCACGACGTTTTCCCACGGTGTCTCTGGCTGGATCCTGTTCGATGGGCACACGATGCACCGCCTGTCTGCTCCCAGCGTCCCGACAAGCCGCGCGGTCTCGCGCCTCACCTCCTCAGCGGATGCAAGGGAAAGTGTCTTCTGCGCGCCCAGCGTGGCGCAGAGGATCAGCCTCTCGCCCCAGGCGGCTTTCACGGCTGCCGGATCCATGCACTCGGGCTGGACGGGGTGCAGGATCTGGAAGCCAGCATCCGCGATGTCAGGGACGATCTCGGTGATGTTCCCGCAGCTATGCAGGAAGAACACCGCTGACGGCACCTCGCGCCGCACCTGGTCGAGGACCCGCTTCCATGCCGGCTTGATGAGCGAGCGCCAGATCGAAGGCGAGATCTGCATCCCTGACTGCGAGCCGGCGTCGTCGTAGAAGGCGAGCACGTCGATGCCCGCCCGCGCCGACTCGAGGGCGAGCCGGGCCGTGAAGCCGCTCACCTTTGTGACGATGGCCGCCGCGAGCCCGGGCTCTTCCAGCAGGTCCACGAGGAACCGCTCCATGCCCCGCAGCCACCACGACCACTCGTAGATGCTCCCCGCATAGCCGATGACAGGATAGCCGCGAGCGTGAAAGGCGCGCACCGTCCCGTCGATGGCGCCGAGGTCGAGCAGCGGTTCGGGGTAGGCCTCGATTTCCTGGATGCTTCCGGCAGAGGCGAGGGGCGGGAACATGCGCTCGTAGGTGTCCTCGGCGCCGCCGGCCCAGTGCCCGATGCCCCACTCGTCGAACTGCGTGCCCGGGGGGGCGTCGGTCCGAGGCCGGCCGGCGGTGCCTGAAATCCGGCGCGGGATCGACGCGAGGCGAAAATCGTAGTCGAAGTACTCCGCGGGGTCGGTCGCGCCCGTCTCGCGCTCGAAATGCTTTTGGACCGCGGCTGTGAAGCCTTCACTCCCGCCGATGTCCAGGGTGAAAGGGATCCATGCCGGCCGCTCGCCCGCGGCGAGGAGTCTGAAGTTCTCGAGTGCGTTCATCGTGCTTGGCCTCGCACCATGGTTATGGTACGACCCGCCTCCAGTCAAGCAGGTGTGCTTTCAGCTGCGGGCATCGGCGTCCTATGCGCGGGTGAGAATTGTCTTCCACCCCTCCTTGATTGCCAGTATATTGACCGCACCGTGTATACACTCGATCGATACTCGCTTCAAAGCGTTCTCCTGCAGAGCGCACGCGCGTACGGCGCGGGCCCCGCGCTCTCGATGGTCGGCGGCACTCCCGTCGCCTACAGTGAGCTGCTGACGCGCGCCCGCGCGCTCGCAGGGCTGCTGGCGGCGAATGGGATCGCGCCCGGCGATCGCGTCTGCCTGCTGTCCGAGAATGGGCCCAACTGGGGCATCGCGTATTTCGCGATTGCATCGATGGGAGCGGTCGTCGTTCCGATCCTGACCGAATTCACCTCGGCGCAGATCGGCAACATCGTCGCTCACGCCGGCTGCCGCGCGATCGTGGTGTCACGCCGGCAGTGCGAAAAGATCGCCGACGCCAGGGCCGGCCGCGCGATCGTGCGCATCGAGGACTTCTCGGTCGAGGGAGCAGGCGAAGCGGCCGCCGCCTGCATCTTCGACTTCCCGCCGGTTTCCGAGGACGACCTTGCGGCGATCATCTACACCTCCGGCACGACGGGCCACTCCAAGGGCGTCATGCTCTCGCACCGAAACATCGTCTCCAATGCCTGGGCCACCCGCACGATCATCGAAATCGAGCCCTCCGATCGGCTCCTGTCGATCCTGCCCCTTGCGCATACCTACGAGTGCACCCTGGGACTAGTGGCAGCCCTCATGCAGGGCGCCTTCGTCTCCTACCTGGACAAGCCTCCCACCGCGGCCGCGCTCATGCCCGCGCTCGAAGCGGTCCGCCCGACGATCATGCTGTCGGTTCCGCTGGTCATGGAGAAGATCTTCCGCTCAAAGGTGCTCCCCGCGCTTGCGAAACGGAGGCTCTACGCGGTGCCCTTGTTTCGTAGGGCGTTCAACCTTCTGGCAGGCATCAAGCTGAGGAAGCTCTTCGGCGGCAGCATCCGTTTCTTCGGCATCGGCGGCGCGGGGCTTGCGCCCGACGTCGAAGCGTTCCTCGCCGAGGCGCGCTTTCCGTACGCGATCGGCTACGGCCTCACCGAGACCGCGCCCCTCGTTGCAGGCAGCGCGCCGTACCGAACCCTTCCCCGCTCCACGGGGCCTGCTCTGGCTGGCGTTGAGATCCGCATCGTTGAAGGCGAGATCCAGGTGCGAGGCCCCAACGTGATGCTGGGCTACTACGGCGATCCCGGCCGGACGGCCGAGGTTTTCACCGACGATGGCTGGTTCCGCACGGGCGACCTCGGAACGATCGACGCGCGGGGACGTCTTTCCATCCGCGGCAGGCTGAAGACGATGATCCTCGGCGCTTCGGGCGAGAACATCTACCCCGCGGAGATCGAGGCGCTCATCAACCAGTCCCGGTACGTAGGGGAGTCGCTGGTGTACGGGGAGGCGTCGGGCGTGACTGCCCTCGTGCTCCTGAAGCCCGAGGTGCTGGAGTCGCTCGTCGCAAAGGTCCAGGACGGCATCGCGAAGGCCGAGGCGTCGATCAACGGGCTGCTCGAGCGCATCAGGAGGGAAGTGAACGCCCAACTGGCGAGCTTCAGCAGGGTCGCGAGGGTGGAGCTTCAGAGGGTGCCATTCGAGAAGACGCCGACCCAGAAGATCAAGCGCTTCCTGTACCCCCGGCGCGATTGAGCTGGTGCCCTTCCGCCGCCATCTCCGCGAACGCCTCGAGGATCCTGTCGGCCGCATCCCGGCAGAGCTGAGCAGGGCCCGGCTTCACCTCGTACCCGCCGCGTCCGAAGCTCTCGCGCACGGGAATGTATCCAAAATAGCCGTTTGCCAGCCCGACTGGGATCGCGAGGTCGAAGCCCGGCAGCGCCTTGAGCCGAAGACCGATCTCCACGAAGGGCTCGCCGGGAATGGCGAAAAAACCGACTCTGCCCAGCCTGACGAGCTGGAGGGGAACCTCGTAGTCATTTGGCCTTCCGGCCGCCAAATCGAGCAGGGTCTGGGCGAAGATGCGCTCGACGCCGGGATCCCCCGCAAAGATGTCCTCGGCCGTGAGATCGCGGCCATCTGCCGCCGCGGGGGGCCGCGAGACGATTTCCCTCGCGCGCTCCAGCTCAGCCGCCGACATCTCGATGCCGGGCAGGCGGATCGTCATCCGCGCGGCCGCGAGCGGGTCCCCGCCCGCCTCCACCCCGGTCTCGAGCGAGTCGAGCACCGCCGACGCGTAGCCCTTCCCAATGCGGCACGACTCTCCGTAGGATGACTGGTCGAGCCTTCGCGAGAAATCGAAGTGGTTGATGTTCCCCGCTGCGCCGATGAAGGGAACCACTACGGCGTCCGTTCGCAGGGTCGCACGGATCTCCGCCTCCATGATGCCCGGCCAGTCGGCTGAAACGAGGTCCCCCCCGATCGTGTCCACGTGATTCGAAGCGCTCACGAAAAGGCCGAGCACCCGTCCGTCCTGCCCGTGGAAAGCGACGGTGTTCACCTCGTCGTCCACCGGCCCTTCGGGCCGGACGAGCGCCGGGTGCATCCGTGGAGGATTGGTCGCGACGGTCCCGTTCTCCAGCCACCACCGCCTGTTCGATGCGAGGCCCGGCGCTCTGCCGCGGCAGATGCGGACCGCGCCGCGCTGTCCCGAGCCCAGCTCCGATGCCGCCTCCGCGATTGCAGCCTCGAGGAAATCGAGATAGGCGGCGTCCCGCCTCACCGCGTACAGGTCCGCGAGGCCGGGCGCCGTGTGCGTATGGCTGGCGAAGACCATGACCCTCTCGGTCGGGATGCCGCTGGAGCGCGAGGCGGCCAGGGCGAGCCTCTCGGCGTCGGCGCGGCCGAACAGGCAGGAGTCGATCTGCACGAAGAGCAGGCGCTCCTGCCCGATCGAGAGCGCCGCGAGCCGGCAGTGAAGCCTGTCGAGCGTTCCCTTGGAGATCCTGTCGGTGAAATACCCCAGCAGCGATACCGGGCGGTCGGGAGTGATGTCGATCCGATGGAAGCAGACCGCGAGCTCACGCATTGCGCCTTGGAGTGTGGCGCGCCCCAGGAGTGAGATCAAGGGCCCCCCGCGCCTTGGGCTCTCCCCGGACCAGAGCCACCACGAGCACTTGTGCCGGGGCAGTGATTCTTCTATCCTCGCACGGGAGGAGGGTGCCATGATCCAATCCACAGTCGGGTTCATCGTGTACGGCGTGCACAAGGACGGCCTGAAGGATCCCATGGGCGTTCCGTTCATCGACGAGGCCGTCGTCGCTCGATCGAAGGACGCGCTGCGCAAGAGGGGCCTCAGGCTCAAGGAGCACCCCACAGTCGTCGCGAGCAAGCCTGAAGCGCGCGCCGCCCTTGCCGACATGAAGAAGGACGAAAGCGTGGATTGCGTGGTGCTGTTCTCGGGCACCTGGGTCTGGGCCGCCCATCTCGTGGCCGCGATCCGCGACTTCGCCATGAGCGGCAAGGCCGTCCTGATCTGGACGCACCCCGGCTCGCAGGGGTGGCGTCCCGTCGGCGGTCTTGTCATGCACGGAGCCCTCCTCGAGGTGGGCATTGCCCACAGATTGGTCTATGGTCCGGCCGACGACCCGAAGGAGATCGACAGGATCGCCAGCTACTGCGCGGCGGCCCACTTGAAGAAGATCCTGAACATGGCGACGATCGGCGCCTTCGGCGGGAGGGGCATGGGGCAGACCTGCGGCGCCGCAGACCCCTCCCAGTGGATGCGGGTGTTCGGCGTGGACATCGATTCCCGCGATACCTCCGAGCTGATCCGCCGGGCGCAGGCGGTTTCTCCCGCCGCCATCGCAGCCCTCGAGCCGCGCCTGAAAAAGCTCTTCGGCAAGGCGCCCGAGAAATCCGTCGTGAACGAGCGCTCGATCCGCCTGTACCTGGCGCTGAAGGAGATCGTCGAGCGGGAGAGGTTCGACTTCTACACGATCCAATCCTTCCCAGGGCTCGCCGATGACTACTCCGCCACGTGCTTCGCCCAGAGCATGATGCTGGAGGACGGCTGGGGCACCTCGACGCTCGGGGACTTCAACACTGCCCTGTCGGTCTTCCTCCTCACGAAGCTCAGCAGGGATCCCGTGTACTACGGAGATATCCAGCACATCGACAAAAAGACGAAGGAGATCAAGATCATCGGGGACGGAGCTGTCCCGCCCTCGCTCGCCGGGAAGCTGGGTCCTGCCGGCTTCGCCGAGCACGGCATCCCGACCGAAGGGGAGGCGGGGGGGCTTTCCGTGAAGCTCGTGTGCAAGGTGGGCGAAGGAGCGCTGGCGCGCTTGGGCAGGGTGAACGGCGAGTTCCGGATGACCATCGCGGCCTGCTCCATCTTCGAGCCGTCCGCGGAGAAGCTCGCCTCCCGACTGGCCGAGTGCGGGATCCCCTTCTGGCCCCACGGCTTCGTGACGGCGCGCGGCGACATGGACGCCCTGCTCGAGAACTGGACCAACGAGTACGCCTGCCTCGGCTACGGCGCTGACCTCGCTCCCGCCCTCGCGGACTTCTGCGAGCTCACCGGCATCACGGCGATCGTCCCATAGGAGCAACGCGATGAAAGGCAGAAACACAGCGCCCACGCTCCCCTCGTTCATGGACTACCGGCCCGAGACCCTCCTGAAACGGCCCGCGCACGTGCCCGACAAGGCCCGTTTTCCCGTCATCGATGCTCACAACCACCTCTTCGCCGACATGCCGCCCGACGAGATGATTCGGATCATGGACTCCACAGGCGTACGGGTTTTCCTGAACGTGACGGGCAACTGCAGCCTCCCCTTCGACGAGAAGGGCTACACGATCAAGCGCAGGGATCTTGGCATCTATATGGAGCGATACGCCGAGAAGCACCCCGGGCGCTTTGCCGCCTTCACGATGTCGGAGTTCGCTCAATGGGACGATTTCACGATCGACTTCTCCGCCGGCTTCGTGGAGAAGTGCATCGAGCGGCTGAAAGGGGATGTGCGCCGCGGCGCCATGGGCCTCAAGCTCACAAAGGAGCTTGGCCTGCGCTTTCGTGAGCCCAGCGGCGAAATCGTGCGCATCGACGATCCGAGACTCTCCCCGGTGTGGGAGAAGGCGGGAGCGCTCGACATCCCCGTGCTCATCCACACCACGGACCCCGTGGGCTTCTTTCTCCCCGTGGATGCGAGGAACGAGCACTACCCAACGCTCCTGCAGTATCCGGGGTGGAGCTTTCACGGCTCGCGCTGGTCCAAGCAGGAGCTGCTGGACCAGCGCACCCGGATGATTGCCGATCACCCACGCACCCGGTTCATCTGTCCCCACGTGGCGAACAATCCCGAGGACCTCGACTGGGTGGCGGACCTGCTGGACAGGCTGCCGAACCTCTCCATCGACTTCTCCGCGCGCATGGACGAGCTGGGCCGTCAACCCTACTCCGCGCGCGATTTCCTGATCCGGTTCCAGGACAGGGTGCTGTTCGGCGCGGACATGCCGATCTCGCCGTGGATGTACCGCTGCCACTTCCGGTTCCTCGAGACCGCGGACGAGTACTTCGACTACCCCGGCTACCTCGGCGAGGAGGGGATCCGCACGCGTTGGAAGATTTATGGCCTGCACCTCCCCGACGGAGTTCTGGGAAAGATCTACAACGAAAACGCCCTGCGCGTCATACCGGGGCTGAAAGGATGCCTGACATGAGCACGATCGACCGCCGCGCGCTGTACAAGTGGTGCCGGATCCCATTCGACGAGCTGGAGGCCCACCCCGACCGCAAGGTTCCTCTCCGATTGGTGAAGGATTCCGCGGCCATGGGCGAGTGCATGGCGCGGGAGCTTGTCGAGGCGATTGAAGCGGCGAACGGGAAACGCGGCGAGCTGCGGGCGATCATCCCCTGCGGACCCAGCTCCTGGTACAAGCCATTCACCGACCTGGTGAACGCGCGGAAGGTGTCCCTGAAACGACTGGTCGTCTTCCACATGGACGAATGCCTGGACTGGCAGGGCCGCGAGCTGCCGCGCGGCCACCCCTACTGCTTCCGCGGGTTCATGGAGAAGCACTTTTACGAACCCGTGCTGCCCGAGCTCGCCGTTCCCGAAGAGAACAGGCACTGGCTCACCCCCGCAACTGTCGAGCGCGTACGCGAGGCGATCATATCGGGACCCATCCAGCTCACCTACGGAGGCTGGGGCCAGGACGGCCATATCGCGTACAACCAGGCCCGTCGGGCACCCTACAGCGCGATCAGCCTCGAGGAGCTGGAGCAGTCATCCATCCGTATTCAGGAGAACAACACCGACACGATCATCGCCCTGGCTCAAAGGAGCTTCGGCGCGGCCTGGCAGTTCGTGCCGCCGATGTCCATCACCCTGGGTCTCAAGGAATGCCTCTCGGCACGCAGGGTACGCCTGTTCTCCGACACAGGGGCGTGGAAGCAGACCGCCCTGCGCGTGGCGCTCTTCGGGCCGCAGACACCAGAGTACCCCATCACCTTGCTGCAGAAGCATCCCGACGCGCTGATCACGGCCACCGTCGAGACGGCCAGCCATCCCATCAGCCTCCATCCCGAGTGGGACCTAGGCCTGTAGGACGGGCCTGCAGGACGGGTGGAAGTGGGGATCTTGAAGGCCGCGTCCTATCGGTACCGCGGCATGGTGGGCACGGGCGGCATAGGCTCGGGCAGCTTCTTCCGCTTGACGGGCAACGACACCCTGGGCAGGGAGGAGAGCAGGGGAGGCCGGTTCCTCGACAGGCGGGACTACTGCAAGCTGCACATCGTGAGCCATTACGTGAAGGCCCTTCTCGGAGAGGCCTTCCCCGTGGTCCCCATCGGGAAGGTCGGCGCCGATGAGCCGGGCAGGCGCCTCCTGCAGGAGATGGAGGATGCCGGCCTGGACCTGCGCTTCGTCCAGACCGTCGAAGGGGTCTCAACGCTGTTCTCATTCTGCTTCCTGTACCCCGACGGCACGGGCGGCAATCTCACGACTGAGGACTCGGCGAGCGGCAGAGTCGAGCCGGGCTCGATCCTGGCAGCCGAGGGGACGATGGCGGACCTCGGCTCCAAGGGGATTGCCCTCGCACTGCCGGAGGTTCCCCTTGCCGCGCGGCGCGCCCTGCTCGAGGTGGCCGGCCGGCAAGGCCTTTTCCGGGCAGCGAGCTTCGCGCGAGCCGAGATGGCCGAGGCGCGCAAAACCGGCCTCCTTGGCATGGTCGACCTGCTCGCCGTGAACCTCGAGGAGGCGGCGATGGCTGCCGGTGACTCGGGCGCGTCCCCGGCCCCTGCCGAGCCCCACAAATCTGTCGAATGCGCGGTCGAGCGAGCGGTCGGGGCGCTATCCCGCCGGCACCCGAACCTGCTGCTTTCCATTACCGCCGGGGCCGGCGGGAGCTGGACCTGGGACGGGCGCGCCCTCCTGCACGATCCAGCGATTCCTGTTCGCGCCGAAGGAACCGCGGGGGCAGGGGATGCGCACCTCGCGGGACTGGTCGCCGGGCTCGCTGCCGGCCTCTCCCTTGCCGACTCCCAGCAGCTTGCGACAATCCTCGCGGCGGCCTCGGTCACCTCCCCTCATGCGATCCATCCCAGCATCGATCGGGCGATGCTCCTTTCGCTGTGCGATGCGCGGCTGTCGACCGCTCCTCGCGTGCGGAGTCTGCTCGTCTAGAACAGTAGGCATTGACAACTCCAATGCGGAACCATACAATGCGACTGGCGTGTCCGTAGGACTTCGCCCGTTTCCAATCGCAGAAAAGGGGGTAGTATGAAAAGATCATTCCTGTTCCGCATCGTGGTGGCGGTGCTGATCCTCGCCGTGTTCGTGCCGGCGTCGATCGCCGCCAAGACAAAGGTAACCTTCTTCTGGGCCCTGTACGACGGGCTCACCGAGGACTTCCGCGCCTCCCTCGAGTCCGCCTTCAACCAGGCGAACCCCGACATCGAGCTGCAGATCGTGCCCGTCTCGTGGAACGACATGCAGAACAAGATCACCACGTCCCTCGCCGGCGGCATGCCTCCCGAGCTCTCCGTGATCGGCACCCGGTGGCTGTTGGACTACATGGCGACAGACTCTGCCGATGAAGTGACGAAGTACGTGAGCAAGGCCACTATCGACAACATCGCCCCCGGGGCGATCGAGGCGAAGATCAACGGCAAGCTCATGGGCATCCCCGTTGCAGCAGGCGCCCGCATCCTGGCCATCAACACGGACCTGACAAAGGTTGTGCCCAAGACCATGGAGCAGATGCGCACCGAAGCCAAGCGGATCACGAAGCCGGGCAAGGTGTACGGTATGATCATGCCGGGCAAGAAGTACACTGAGACCACAGACTTCTGCTACTACTTCTATGCCGCGGGCGGCGACTACTTCGCCACAAACGCCGATGGCTCCTACGGAAAGTCCACGGTCAACAGCGCGGCGGGCGTGAAGGCGCTTACCTTCATGGCCGACATTGCCCTGAAGGACAAGTCGGTCCAGGACGGTTTCACCTCCATGGACCGCATGGCAAGCCATCCCGTGTTCTATGCCGGAAAGGTCGGCTACGTCATGATCGGCGCGTGGGTCGATTCGGCCATGAAACAGGCCAATGCGACCTTCAAGGTCCAGTACGCCCAGATCCCGCCCTTTGCCGGAAAGAAACAGGCCGGGCTCATCATCACCGACTCCATCGCCTTTTTCTCCAAGGCGAAGGGGCTCAAGGAGGCCGGGAAGTTCATCGACTTCTTCTACAAGGACGAGTGGAAGGGCGAGTTCGACAAGCTCATCGGCTTCCCGCCCGTCACCATCAGCGCGGCGAAGATGCCGTTCTGGCAGACCCCGCTGTACAAGACCCTCGGACAGGCGGCCCTGACAGCGAAGCCCTGGCCGCTCATCGAGGGCTGGGACGAGTTCAACAACATCATCTGGGATGCCACCGAGAAGGTGTTCCAGGGCCAGGCGACTCCGAAGCAGGCGCTCGACGAGGCGGCCGCGAAGATCGACGAAGCGCGAGGCCTCTAGGCTCGATTTTTTTCTGGAGGGGGGCAATCGCCCCCCTCGCATTTTCCCTAGATCGGCACAGGGGGACATCGTGGGTGACGCAGCTCTATCGCTAAGGAGAAGGCTCTGGAATCCCGAGGCGCGCCTGGCCTACGTCCTGATGGCGCCGACCGTACTCTTCCTGATCGCGTTCATGTTCTATCCCATCGTGTATGTGTTCATCATGTCGCTGTACAAGACCAACAAGTTGAGCGATCCCGTCCAGTTCGTCGGATTCAAAAACTACCTCGTACGGTTCAAGGATGCGGAGTTTTGGACGACGACCGTCCGCTCCCTCTACTGGACGGGCATCGGGGTCTCCGTGAAGTTCCTCATGGGCATGCTGATCGCCGTGCTCCTCAACGTGCCCTACAAGGGCAGGCGGGGGCTGCGCATGGCCTTCATCATCCCCTGGGCCTCGTCGGTTCCCATCAGCACGCTGCTGTGGCAGTGGGTCTACCACCCCGAGTTCGGCCTGTTGAACCACAGCCTGAAAGCGACGGGTCTCTGGGCCAACCCGCCTGTCTGGCTGGGCGCTCCCGTCTCGGCATTCGCGGCGTGCATGTGGGTCGATATCTGGGCAGGGATCCCTTTCTTTGCCCTCGTGTTCCTCGCGGGCATGCAGGCGATCCCCCAGGAGCTGTACGAATCCGCCCATATCGATGGGGCAGGAGGAATCAGGAGCTTCTTCTCGATCACGCTTTCGGGCCTGCGCGACCTGATCCTGATCTCCACCCTGCTCTCGGCGATCTGGACTTTCAATGATTTCAACGTGATCTTCATCCTCACGCGCGGCGGGCCGGCGAACGCCACCAACATCCTCACCACCTCGGTGTATATGAGCGGATTCACCTTCCTGAAGTGGGACAGCGCCGCAGTCCAGGCCGTGGTGACCTTCGTGATCCTCTCGATCGTGAGCCTCGTGTACGCACGGTTCTATTTCAAGAGGGAGCGGGTCTGATGAAGTGGCAGAACAGATCGAAGTACATTGCGATCCCCCTCACGGTCCTGATCCTCTTGTTCCTCCTTTTCCCCTTCTTCGTGATGATCTCCACCATGCTGAAGTCGGGCGAAGACGTGTATGCCACCCCGCCGATCTGGATCCCGAGACATATCGAGTGGTCGAACTTCGTCACGGTCTGGACGCAGTACGACCTCGCGAACTATTTCGTCGCGAGCATCGTCATCGCCTTCGGCGCCACGGCGCTCAATACGATCCTCTGCGTACCCGCCGCGTACGCCGTCGCCCGCCTGAACTTCGTGGGCCGGAAGTTCGCGTTGTATCTCTTGCTGATGATCGAGATGTTCTCGCCGGTGATCGTCATCATCTCGCTTTTCAAGATCGTCACGCGCGTGGGGTTGTACGACACCTTCGTGAGCCTCATCATCCTGGACGCCCTTTTCACCGTGGCATTCAACACGTGGATGATGAACGGCTACTTCAAGACCATCCCGAAGGACATCGAGGAGGCGGCCCTGATCGACGGATGCACTCGGGTGCAGACCATCACGAAGGTCATGCTCCCCATCGCCGTGCCGGGCCTCGTGACGGTGATGATCTACGCCTTCATCTTCGCCTGGAATGAGTTCCTGTTCGGGTTGTCATTCATCGCGTCGAAGAACAAGATGCCGCTCACCATCGCGTTGTACAACTTCGTGGGCCGCTGGACCACGCAGTGGCAGTACCTCTGCATGGCGGCGTTCCTCGCGATCATCCCGGTGCTGATCCTGTTCTACCTCATCGAGAAGAGGCTCGTGGCCGGCCTGGCTGGCGGGGCTGTGAAGGGATAGAGACGCCCGCCGGGCGGCGCAGTAAAGGGATAGGGAGCGCCGCGCGCGCGCTCAAGGTACAGAGACGCGCGCGGGGGCGGCGCTGTGAAGGGATAGAGACCCCAAGCGTTCTTCGCCGACTTCCTTGACACCCCCCCCTGCCTCCCTTATACCTTTCCAATATCGTACCACCCCAATGCAAGGAGGAAAGCATTGAAAAGGACAGTCGTGCTCTCGTGTGTGTTGATTCTCTGTGTGGCCTTCCTCGGGTTCGCCGCCGGCTCCAAGGAAGGGTCCAAGGGTCCTGTTCTCATCGGTCTGCAGGGGCCGATCACAGGCGCCTGGGCGTATGAGGGGCAGATGGCCAAGCAGTCCTGCGAGATCGCCGCGGAGCTGATCAACGCGAAGGGCGGAATCCTGGGCGGCCGCAAGATCCAGATCGTCGTCGAGGACGACGCGGGGGAACCCAAGACTGGTGCCCTCGCCGCGACGAAGATCGTCGGAAACAAGGGCGTGGTCGCCTCAATCTCGACGTACGGCTCCTCGATCTGCGAGCCTGCCTCGAATATCTACGAAAAGGCGAAGATGCCCAATATCGCCTACGGCTCCACCGCGGTCCGCCTGACCGAACGGGGGCTGAAGTACTTCTTCCGCACCTGCGGCCGCGACGACTCCCAGGGTCTGTTCTTCGCGGAGTTCGTTCCGCAGAAGTTCGGGGCCAAGAGGATCGCGATCATGCACGACAACACCGCCTTCGGCAAGGGCCTTGCCGAAAACACCCGCGACGCGCTGAAGGCGTCCGTTGACGCGGGCAAGGTGGAGATCGTGTACTTTGACGCCATCACCCCCGGCGAGAAGGACTTCCGCGTTCCCCTCACCAAGATGCGCGAGACCAAGCCGGATGTGTGGTACTTCACGGGCTACTACGCCGAGGCCGCGCTCCTGGTCACCCAGGCGAGTGAGATCGGCGTCACATGCCCGTTCGTCGGCGGAAACGCAGCCATCAACGACGAGTTCGTGAAGATCGCGGGCCTCGAGGTCGCAAAGGGCTGCTACATGACCAATGAGCCCCTGCCGGGCGATCTGCCCACCGCCGAGGCCGCGGAGTTCCTGAAGGCGTACAAGGACAAGTTCGGCGAGATTCCCTCCAGCCCGTGGCCGGTCTATGCCGCGGACGCCGTGAACATCATCGCGTACGCCGTGGACAAGTCCGGCGCCTCCGACGGGGCCGGGCTGGCCGAGTACCTGCGCAGCAAGGTGAACGGCGTGCAGGGCATCACCGGCAAGATCGGATTCACCGACAAGGGCGATCGCGAAGGCGTGCCCTTCTACCTGTACGTCGTGGACGCGCAGGGGAAGATCGTCATCTCCAAGTAGCCGGACGCGATGCGGGTGTTCATCGAGCAGCTCATCAATGGGCTCACCATCGGCTCCTTCTATGGGCTGATCGCCCTTGGCTACTCCATGGTCTACGGCGTGCTGAAGCTCATCAACTTCGCCCACGGCGACTTTTTCGCCCTGGGCTCGTACCTGGGGTACACCCTGCTCGTGCTCGCATCGGCTTTCCTGACGACCCACCTCGGCCTCTGGGCCGGCCTGGCAGTCGCGATGATCGCGGCCGCGCTCAGCCTGGCCTTGGTGGGCGTCGTCGTCGAGCGGGTGGCCTACCGGCCCATCTATCCGGCGGGCCGCCTGCCGGCGGTCGTCTCGGCCCTCGGGGCCTCCATCATTCTGCAGAACCTCATCATGATCGTCTGGGGTCCGCGCTATCAGGCCTACCCCGCCGATCTCATCCCCAAGATGCAGATCGCGGTGGGGGGACTCAACTTCACCGTGCTGCAGCTTCTCATCCTGGGCATCTCCTTCCTTCTCATGGCCGTGCTCACGATCGTGATCCAGAGGACCACGTGGGGCGCGGCGGTGCGCGCCACCGCGCTCGACAGGGACACCGCGGCGCTCATGGGAATCAACTTCAACAAGGTGATCCGCTTCATCTTTACCCTGGGGCCCGCCCTCGGAGGATTGACCGGCGTCATGGTGGGCATGTACTACCGGCAGATCAGCTTCACCATGGGATGGAACTACGGCTTGAAGGCGTTCACCGCGACGATCCTCGGCGGGATCGGGAACCTCCCCGGAGCGATGTTCGGGGGTTTGATCCTCGGCGTGCTGGAGATGCTAGGAAGCGCCTACATCTCAACTGCCTGGAAGGACGTGTTCGTCTTCCTCATCCTGATCCTCGTGCTGATCTTCCGTCCCAACGGCCTGTTCGGCGAAAAGACCGCGGAGAAAGTCTAGCATGAGACTGAATGCGTAGCATGAGACGGGATGCTCGCCTTCGGCGGGTCGGGCTGCCGCTGGCGATCCTCGGCTTCGCCGTCTACCCGTTCATCGCCAATCCCTACTTCGTGGATGTCGGGTTTTTCTTCGGGATCTACGCCCTTCTGGGCCTCAGCCTGAACATCGTGCTGGGCGAGGTCGGGCTGTACGACCTGGGCCACGCGGGCTTCTACGCCATCGGCGCATATACCACCGCTATCCTGAACACCCGGTTCGGCATCCCCGTTCTCGTGCTGCTGCCCGTGAGCGCCCTGGCTGCCGGGCTGTTCGCCTTCCTGGTCACCTCGCCGGTCATCCATCTGCGGGGCGACTACCTGTGCATCGTCACCATCGGCATGGGCGAGATCGTTCGGCTCGCCCTCATCAACAACCCCTTCGGCCTCACCGGCGGCCCCAACGGGGTGTACGACATCCAGTCCCCGTCCCTGGGCTTTCTGACCATCGACTCGGGCCTCGGCTTCTACTTCCTGGTCTGGGTGGTCGTGGGCCTGTGCATCGTGGGGCTGCGCCGCCTGCAGCGCTCGCGCATCGGCCGGGCGTGGAACTGCATTCGCGAGGACGAGGTGGCTGCCCAGGCCTCGGGCATCGACGTCAGATCGTACAAGCTCCTGGCCTTCGTTCTGGGCGCCGTGCTGGCCGGCGCTGCGGGTAACCTGTATGCGAGCAAGCTGATGGTCGTCTCACCCGAGAGCTTCACCTTCTGGGAGTCCTGCCTGATGTTCTGCATCGTCCTGATGGGCGGCATGGGCTCGGTGCCGGGGGTCATCATCGGCGCGGCGGTGATCACCTTCTTCCCCGAGATCGCCCGCTCCTTTGCCATGTACCGCATGGTTGTCTTCGGGCTTGCGATGATCCTCATGATGATGTTCCGGCCCGGCGGCATGTGGCCGCGGCGGCGGGGCGGAACCGAGGCCCGTGACCTGATCAGAAAACTCTGGAGACGCGATGTCTGACGTGTCCTCTCGCGGCACCTCAAAGAATGAAGGCGAGATCGTCCTGGAAACCGTCGGGCTCACCAAGTGCTTCGGCGGTCTGACGGCCGTGGACTCGTTGGACCTTCGCGTGCATCGCGGTGAGATTTCCAGCCTGATCGGGCCCAACGGGGCTGGCAAGACGACAGTGTTCAATGTGGTCACGGGGATCTACCGGCCCGAGCGCGGCAGGGTGATCTTCCAGGGCGAGGACTTGACGGGATGGAAGGCTTTCCGCATCGTCGAGCGCGGGATCGCCCGCACGTTCCAGAACATCCGTCTGTTCTCCAACATGACCTGCCTGGAGAACGTCATGGCAGGCCAGCACAGCCGGTCCGCTGCCGGGCTTGCCTCGGCTTTGTTTCGGCCGAAGTCCCAGAGGGATGAGGAACGCTGCATCCGCGAGGTCGCGGGGGAGAGGCTGAAGCTGGTCGGCCTGTGGGATTCCCGCGACGAGCTCGCCCGCAACATCGCGTATGGCCGGCAGCGGATGCTCGAGATCGCCCGAGCCCTGGCATCCTCGCCGCGCCTTCTCGTGCTGGACGAGCCTTCCAGCGGCATGAACCCCCGGGAGACCGAGGACCTGATGGAGTTCATCCAAAGGATCATTCGAGACGAGAAGCTCACAGTTCTCCTGATCGAGCACGACATGAACGTGGTCATGGGCATTTCCGACTGGGTCACGGTGATGGACGGGGGAAAGATGATTGCGGAGGGACTTCCCGAGGAGATCTACAGAAACCCCCGGGTCATCGAGGCCTATCTGGGGAGGGAGAAGTAGGCATGCCCCTCCTCCTTCGAGTGGAGAACCTTCACATCAGGTACGGCTCCTTCGAGGCCCTCAAGGGGGTCAGCCTCGATCTTGTCGACGGGGAGATCGTCACCGTGCTGGGCGCCAACGGCGCGGGAAAGAGCACGCTCCTGCGCGCCATTTCGGGTCTCATCCAGCCCCAGGAGGGAGAGATCCGGTTCCAGGACGTGCCGCTCCAGCGCATGCCTGCCTACGACATCGTGCTTCGCGGCATTTCGCACGCGCCGGAGGGCCGCAAGGTGTTCGCGACCCTCTCTGTCGAGGAGAACCTGAACCTGGGCGCTTTCAGCCGCCGCAGGCTGAAGGGCGAAGTCGGCACGGCGCGCGAAAGAGTCTTCGGGCTTTTCCCGCTGCTCAAGGAGCGGCGCCGTCAGCTTGCGGGCACCCTCTCGGGAGGCGAGCAGCAGATGCTGGCCATCGGCCGAGCCCTCATGAGCACGCCCAAGGTACTGCTTCTGGACGAGCCGTCCCTAGGGCTTGCGCCCATTCTCGTGAACCACATCTTCGACCTCATCCAAGAGATCAATCGGCAGGGCGTGGCGATACTGCTCGTGGAGCAGAACGCCCACCAGGCCCTCGCCCTGGCAAGCCGCGGCTATGTCCTTGAGATTGGCCGCATATCCGCCCAGGGCAGCTCCGAGGAGCTGAAGTCCGACACCCGAATCCAGGAAGCCTACCTCGGCGGCTCGACCTTCAAGAAGAGCTGAGAGCGCTCAAGGGGCTCAAGGGGCGTGAGACCGCGCGGACTCCGCCTGATCCCTGCGCAGGGCGAGCGCCGTCCACAGGGCTCCCATCGCGTCGACAACGGTGAAGCCGACGATGAGAGGGTTCGCCTTTGTGAGAAGCACGAAGAGGCCGACGACGACGGGCGCGGAGAACCGGGTGTACACGCTGGCAAGGTACAGCGGCGCGAACGAGGGGCGCCTGGCAGCGACGAAATAGTAAATCGCCATGTAGATGAGGACGGTGCCGAAAACGCGGACAATGATGTCGCGGGAGACCGTGATCCCAGCCAGGTCCAGCACGGGCCGGGGGAACAGGGCGAGCGCCAGGCCGCATCCCAGCACCCAGAAACTAAACCAGAAGAAGGATCTTCCCGCCCTGCTCATGCAGCTTCCCCCGTGCTCATTTCTTCCTGTCCGCCCCCGCGACCAGCCCCCGGGCGCTGTCGGAGACCGATGATGCTGCCTTGAGAGACCGCGCGGCGTCAGCCTGCGTCGGCTCCCCCTGAGGCAGCAGACCTTCTTCGGATGGGTAACGCCCCTTGTACACGCTGTTCAAGAGGACCGCGTCATCCATCTCCATCGCGATCGTCCACCCGAGGCGCTGAGCGTGCCGGAGGAGCTCGACGATGTCATGGACTTTTTCCGGCGCATCCCCCTTCTCGATGATCAGTGCCTTCAGATATTTCTCGACGCTCTGCTGGCAGTGATAGCAGACTGCTCGTGTCTTGCCGTGCTCATGGAGTATCCGGGCCGATGCAAGCTCCTCTTCTGCGTCCTGCATCCACTGCTCCGTCGCTTTTCTCATATACAGTACCCTCCCGGTTTCAATCACTTCTTCGATTAGCGGGCTCCCGATCGAATGGAGAAAACGCATCTCCTCCGGCGTGTAGACCAGGATATCAAGGGCGATGTCCCTGTCGGCGAGGGCTTTCTCGACCCCGATGCGGCGGTCTATCGGCCGCCCGTCAGCCTCTGTGATGATGAGCAGATCGATATCACTCGATTGTGTCGCGGTCCCCCGCGCGCGTGAGCCGAAGAGGATGATGCTCTGCGGATCGTGAGTTTCGATAAGTCTTTGGCAGATCTCCTCGATTGTCCGAAGCACGGCGGAAGCATAGCAGCGCGAGGCGAGCGCGGCAAGTCGATCGGCCGTGCAGAAACCACAGTCGCGCCGGCTCAGTTGACATTCCCGCCGCCCATGCGTATCTTCCTCTCACACCATAGGGCTTCTTATAAAAGCCTAAGTATTTTGACGAGTATCTGACGGCGGCCTCACCGGCGATCCCACCGATTCTCCACTCGAACCAGCCGGACACAATACCGGACCCTGATCTATCATTCCGGAAAAGGAACGCAATGACATTCTCTGATTTCAAGCTCGCGGAGCGGCTTGTTTCCGCGACGCGCCGCGCGGGATTCACGCAGCCGACCCCCATCCAGCGCGAAGCCATCCCCCCGATCCAGGCAGGGCGCGACCTCCTCGCGAGCGCCGCGACGGGCAGCGGCAAGACGGCCGCATTCCTCCTTCCCATCATGGACCGCCTCCTGCCCATGCAGCGCGGGGCGACCCGCGCGCTCGTCATCGCTCCCACACGGGAGCTGGCGGCGCAGATCTCCGAGCATTTCCGGCTCCTTGCCGCCGGCAGCGGCCTCACGAGCGCGGCCGTGCACGGCGGGGTCGCCATGGGGGCCCAGGAGCGGGCCTTCCGCAAGGGCGTCGATCTCATCGTCGCCACTCCCGGCAGGCTCCTCGACCACTTCAGCCGCCCGTACGCGAAGCTCGTCGACCTGCGCTTCCTCGTCATCGACGAGGCGGACAGGATGCTCGACATGGGTTTCCTTCCCGACATCCGGCGCATCCTCGCTTGTATCCCGCGCAACCGCCAGACGCTCCTCTTCTCCGCAACCCTGCCCGAGCCCATCGTCGAGCTCTCGCGGGATCTCCTGAAAGACCCGGTCCACCTCACGATCGACAGGCGGCCCGGTCCGGCCCCCCGTATCACGCATGCCGTGTACCCGGTCGCTTCGGAGCGCAAATCCGGCCTCTTCCTGGAGCTCCTTGCGAAAGGCATTTCCGGGAGCGTGCTCGTTTTCACGCGCACGAAGCACCGGGCCAACAGGCTCGCGGATTTCCTCGACAAGAACGGCGTCAACTGCGCCCGGATACATGGCAACCGCAGCCAGTCCCAGCGCAACGAAGCCCTCGCCGGCTTCAAGCAGGGCAGGTTCCGGGTCCTCGTGGCCACCGACATCGCGGCGCGAGGCATCGACGTGGAGGCCCTCGGCTCCGTGGTCAACTTCGACGTGCCGCACCAGCCCGAGGACTACATCCACAGAGTCGGCCGCACGGCCCGCGCGGAGTTGAGCGGCGACGCGCTCACTTTTGTCTCTCCCGACGAGGAGAAGGATTTCCGCGCCATCGAGAAGCACATCGGGCGCAGCTTGCCCCGGCAGAAGGTGGTGGGGTTCGACTACCAGGCGAAGGGCACCGAACGCACCGAGCGCGTAGAACGCACCGAACGCGCGGAGCCGCATCGGGGGGGACGCCCGGCGAGCGACCGCACCACCGCATTCCCGCGGAAGAATCTTGCGGCAAAACGCAATTGGAGGCATACTCGGGGGCGATGAGAAACGCTCCGGCTTCGATCCTCTCCGCTGCAGCCCAGCACCGCGATTTTTCCGCCCAGACCCTCTCCGACCTCGTGAAGATCCCCTCGCCGAGCGGCGGCGAGGAGAAGGTGTGCAGGAAGATCGAGGCGATCTGCCGGGAGGCGGGCTTCGACGACGTGCGCATCGATGGGCTGGGAAACGTGATCGCGCGCATAGGCCGCGGCCCCCGCTCGCTCGCCATCGACGCGCACATCGACACGGTGGGAGTGGGCGATCCTTCCCGCTGGGAGATGGACCCCTATTCGGGTCTGGTGAGCGACGGCCTTGTGCACGGACGCGGGTGCGCGGACCAGAAGGGCGGGGCCGCGGCCATGATCGCGGCTGGGCGCATCCTGAAACAGATCGGCTACGACGGCGGGTTCACCGCGTTTTTTACATTCACCGTGCTCGAAGAGGACTGTGACGGGCTGTGCTGGCGCTACCTCATCGAGAAGGAAGGCCTCGTCCCCGAGTTCGCGATGTCAACCGAGCCGACAAGCTGCAGGCTCTACCGCGGGCACAGGGGCCGGATGGAGATGCAGGGGAGCGTCCGCGGGGTCTCCGCGCACGGGAGCGCGCCCGAACGAGGCGACAGCGCGGCGTACAAGGCGAGCCGGGCAGCTCTCGCCATTGAGCGGCTGAACGCGGAGCTCACCACCGATGAGTTCCTCGGCAAGGGAACCGTCGTGGTCTCGCGGATGGACGCGCGCGGGCCCAGCCAGTGCGCGGTTCCCGATCAGGGCTCGCTGTACCTGGACCGCAGGCTCACCTGGGGCGAGACCGCCGAGAGCGCTCTGGAGCAGGCGAGAGCCGCCATGGGGGCGGACATCGAGTCGCTTGCCATGCCGTGGTACGACGGCAAGGGCTGGAACGGCGCATCCTACGGCCAAGAGCTGTACTTCCCGACCTGGAAGATCCCCGAGCGCCATCCCCTCGTCGAGGCGGGCCGCGAGGCGCACGCGGCGCTGTTCGGCCGGCAGCCCGATATCGGCAAATGGACGTTCAGCACGAACTGCGTGGCAATCTGCGGCAGGCACGGGATCCCCTGCATCGGGTTCGGTCCCGGCGACGAGGACAAGGCTCATGCGCCCAACGAGCACACGAGGGTCGACGACCTCGTGACATGCAGCGCCTTCTACGCGATGCTCCCCATCGTTCTGGAGGGGAGGAAGGGCGGCTGATGGCGGGGGCGAGGGTGTCGAAACCGCGCGTCAAGCAGTCGCTGCCGCGGCTCAGCGATCCTGTTCCGAGGGTCGATGCGGTCGAGAAAGCCTCGGGCAGCGCGAAGTACCTCGACGACATTCGGATCGAGGGGATGCTGCATGCCCGCATCATCCGCTCGACCCGGCCGAGGGCGAAGATCCTATCCGTCCGCTACCCCGAGCCGCCTGACGGCTACGCCTTCATCGACGCGCGCCACATCCCCCCGGGGGGCGCGAACGGAACCCTCATGATCCGCGACGACTGGCCGATCTTCGCCGACCGCCAGGTCAGGTTCAGGGGTCAGACCATCGCGCTGGTTGTCGGACCCGATCGCGGAACGCTCTCCTCTCTTGCCGCCCGGACCGTGGTGGACTACGAAAACCAGGTTCCCGTTTTCACGATCGAGGATTCCCTTGCACGCGTGGGCGGCCCCATCCACGGAACGGACAACCTCTTCGCCGACTACCATCTGCGGAAGGGCGATCCGGAGGCGGCGTTCCGCGCCGCTGCCCAGGTCATCGAGGAGGAGTTCCGCACCGGTTGGCAGGAGCACATCTACATGGAGCCGCAGGGATGCATCGCTTCCTGGAAGGACGGCAGGTTGACACTCCATGCCTCCACGCAATGTCCCTACTACCTCAGGAAGGCCGTGGCTCACGCGCTCGGGTGCGGCAAGGAGAACGTGCGAGTGATCGCAGCCCATACGGGGGGCGGTTTCGGTGGAAAGGAGCACTATCCAGACGTTCTGGCAACCTCCGCGGCCGTGGCCTCGCGCGCCCTGGGCCGGCCCGTGAAGCTGGTGCTCGACAGGCAGGAGGACATCCAGACCACCGTCAAGCGGCACCCCTCCTGGATCCGCATCCGCACCGCCCTGGACGCCGCGGGCGGGATCCTCGGCATGGACATCGACACGAGGCTCGCGGCCGGCGCCTTCGAGACATGCAGCAGCGTCGTGCTGCAGAGGTCCATCTTCACCTCGACAGGGGTGTACGACATTCCCAACGTGCTGGTCCGGGGCAGGGCATTCGCGACGAACGTCGTGCCTTCCGACGCATTCCGCGGGTTCGGCGCTCCGCAGGCGCTGTTCGCGATCGAGATGCACATGGATCACCTCGCCCGGCGCGCGGGCATGGCTCCCGTGGACTTCAAGCGCCGGCATTTCCTTTCGAAGGGAAGCCGCACGGTGTCGAATGGCCGCATCTACGACGAGGTGCTCCTCGATGCGATGCTCGAGCGCATCCTCGCGGCGTCGGACTTCAGGGCCCGTGCAGCCTCCACGGAGCCGGGTCACGGGATCGGCATCTCGATCTTCAACCACGGCTGCGCGTTCACGGGCAGCGGCGAAAGGGACCTCATCAAGGCCAGGGTCGGGCTGCGCGGGATGGCCGACGGCCGGGTGCGCATTCTGAGCGCCGGCGTGGACATCGGGCAGGGCCTCTCCACGACGTTTCGAAAGGTCGTGGCCGGAGTCCTGGGCATTCCCTTCTCACGTGTCCTCTTCGACCAGGCCGACACGGACCTCGTCCCGGATTCCGGCCCCACGTGCGCCTCGCGCTCGATCATGATCGTGGGCTACCTGCTGCAGGAGGCGGCAAAGAAGCTCAAGGGGGCCTGGTCCGAAGGAACCGAGGCGGAGGTGTGGCAGGAGTACAGCCATCCCCCGCACCTGACCTGGGACGCCGAGAAGCTCGCCGGCGACGCCTACCCGACCTACGGCTGGGGAATCAACGTCGTGGAGGTCGCGGTGGACCCGTCGACCTTCGAGACCGAGGTGCGGAACCTCTGGTCCATTTACGATGTGGGGTATCCCGTGGACAGGCTCATCGTCGAGGGCCAGGCCCACGGCGGCATGAGCCAGGCCCTCGGCTACGCCTCCCTCGAGAAGCTCGAGCTCCGCGACGGCGTCTTCCTCCAGGGCACCATGGCCGACTACTGCATTCCCACGTCTCTGGATTTTCCCCCCGTGAGCACGGAGCTGGTCGAGAATCCCTACCCCTTCGGGCCTTTCGGCGCCAAGGGAGCGGGAGAGCTTGTCTTCGACGGCGGAGCGCCCGCCTATGCCGCCGCTGTCCAGCAGGCGATCGGCGTGGAGGTGAGCGGGATCCCTCTCACCCCCGAGCGAATCAGGGAGATTGCGCGGGGGCCGGCGCGATGATCCGATTCCGCCTGAACGGCCGAGAGGTTTCGACCGCTGCCCACGCGCTCGCCCGGCTCATCGACGTCCTGCGCGAAGAGCTTGGGGACGTGTCGGTCAAGGAGGGATGCGGGGAAGGGGAGTGCGGGGCCTGCTCGGTTCTCGTCGACGGCAAGCTCATGAACTCCTGCCTTCTTCCCGTGGGCCGGGTCGAAGGGGCAGCCATCACGACGATGGCGGGGCTCCGAGAGACCGACAGGGGCAGGGCGCTCATCGACGCGTTCGCCCGCGAGGGAGCCGTGCAGTGCGGGTTCTGCATCCCCGGCATCGTGATCGCGGCCGAGGCGCTTCTCGCCGGAAACCCCTCTCCCGATGAGCGGGAGATTCGCACGGGAATCTCCGGCAACCTCTGCAGGTGCACGGGCTACGATCTCATCGTCAAGGCGGTCGCCTCGGCCGCGAGGGAAGGGAGGGGGCTGTGGTAGAGGCATTCCGTCCCCGCTCGCTCGCCGAGGCCCTGTCGATCGGGCAGGGGAAGGCGGCGATCCCCTTTGCCGGCGGCACCGACCTCATGGTGAAGCTCGGCAGGGGAGCGGGCGTCCTGCCCGGCTTCAAGGCGCCCGTGCTGTTTCTGGACGGGTGCGAGGAGCTTCGCGGTCTCAGGCTCGTCGACGGAGCGCTGGAGATCGGGTCCATGGTGAGCCTCGCGGCCCTCGCGGAAAGCCCCCTCGTGCATCCCACGCTCAGGGAGATCGCTCACTCGATGGGTGGACCCGCGATCAGGAACGCTGCGACGCTGGGAGGCAACATCTGTAATGCCTCCCCCGCCGGTGACACTCTGCCATTCCTGTACGCCTTCGAGGCCAGCGCAAACCTTGCCTCGAGCGGCTCCGAACGGACCCTTCCCGTGGCCGAGCTCCTGACCGGGCCGGGGGCGACCCGCCTGAAGCAGGGGGAGATCCTCCGCAGCGTTCTCGTTGCCGACTGGCGTCCTCGGGTCGCCTTCTGGCGGAAAGTCGGCACGCGAAAGGCGAACGCCCTCACGAAAGTATCCATCGCGGCCTTTGCGGACATTGAAGAAGGCCGTCCCTGCAGGGTGAGGATCGCCCTCGGCGCCGTGGCCCCGACCGTGGTGCGCCTTCCCGACGTCGAACGGATGCTGGAGGAGGCGCTGGAAGAGAAGCGGGCAGCGGCGAGCACAAGGCCAGTCGCAGGCAGCGCCAGCAGCGCAGGCAGCGACGCTCTCGTGCAAAAGATCGGCGCCGCGGCGCTCGCCCTGGTGAGGCCCATCGATGATCAGCGCTCGACGGCCGAGTACCGGCGCGGCGTCGCCGCGAACCTCGTCGCGGAGTTCGCGCGCAGGGCGCTGGCCGCGGCCGAGGCAGGGACAGGGACCGGCCGATGAGCGGGCTGCTGCTCAAGGACTGCTTCTTCATCCAACCCTCCGCGGAGTCGGAGGGAGTCAGGGGCGCGGACATCCTCGTGCGGGAGAACCTCATCGCCGAGGTCGGGCAGGGGATCGCGGGGCGCCTAAGCGCCGGCCTGAGCGCGGGCCTGAGCGCCGGCGGGGACGCACGATCGAGCGGCGGCGCCGGCATCCGCGTGATCGACTGCTCGCACCACGTCGTGGTCCCCGGCTTCGTGAACACGCACCATCACTTCTACCAGACACTCACGCGCGCCCTGCCCGCCGTGCAGAACGCGAAGCTCTTCGATTGGCTCACGCACCTGTACGGGATATGGAAGAACATCGACGAGGAGGCCGTGTACTTCTCCTCGTTGCTCGCCGTGGGCGAGCTGCTGAAGACGGGCTGCACCTGCTCCACGGATCATCTGTACCTGTACCCGCGGGGGATCAGCGGGGACTTCATGGCGATCCAGTTCGATGCGGCCGCGAGGCTGGGCATGCGCTTCTCTCCCGCGCGCGGCTCGATGTCGCGCGGCCAGAAGGACGGCGGGCTGCCGCCGGACTCGGTCGTGCAGGACGAGGAGACGATCCTCGCCGACAGCGAACGGGTGATCCGCCAGTTCCACGATCCCGCGCCCCTGGCCATGCGGAAGGTCGTACTCGGCCCCTGCAGCCCCTTCTCAGTGACAGAGGACCTCATGCGGCAGTCCGCGCGCCTGGCCCGAAGGCATGGCGTCAAGCTCCATACGCACCTCGCCGAAACCGCCGATGAGAACGCGTACTGCGAGCAGGCCTACGGCGTGCGCCCCCTCGCCCTGATGGAGCGCTGCGAGTTCGTCGGCCCCGACGTGTTCTACGCCCACGGGATCCACTTCGACGACGGGGAGCTCGCCGTGCTGAAGAGCCGGGGCGCCCAGGTCGCGCACTGCCCCACATCCAACATGCGCCTGGGCTCGGGGGTCTGCCGTGTGAGGGACATGCTCGATCTGGGCATTCCGGTCTCGCTCGCGGTGGACGGCTCGGCATCGAACGATTCCTCGGATTTCCTCGGCGAAAT
>CAYGXO010000045.1:0-232041 GCA_964353885.1 uncultured Spirochaetaceae bacterium | reverse complement strand
GGGGCCCGGGCGACCAGACGGAGCTGATCGCCGTGCACCTGTACCGCCAGGCTTTCCTCGGGACTTTCCGCACGGGATACTCAAGCGCCCTCGCCTACATCATCCTGATCATCATCATCGCGGCGAGCAACATGTACATCAAGTACCTCAACCAGATCAAAGGGGAGGCGTGAGCCATGTCCCGATTCGAAGAACGCGGACCCCGCTTCCCCGTGGCTCATCCCACCCGCGTCGACAAAGTGCACCCGCGCGCGCGCGCGGCTCGGCGCATCGTGGCCTTCGTCGCGCTCCTGGTGACCATCAGCATGCTGCTGCCCGTGCTCATCATGGGCATCACGGCCTTCAAGACGCGCGGCGACGTGATGGTCAGCCCGCCGAAGGTGCTCTTCAAGCCCAGCATAGAAGGCTTCGTGTACTTGTTCACCGAGCGGGCGGTGGCGAACGCGGCCCGGCTGGAGGTGCTGGAGAAGGAGGCCCTGGAGGGCAAGATCGGCCTCTTCGACCGGATCGCGCTGGCCAGCGGGCAGGAGATCACCGGACCCAGCTCCTATGTGTTCCGGCTGTGGAACTCGGTCATCATCGCCGGCATCTCGACGGTTTGCTCCGTGGTGCTGGGGCTGTTCGCGGCGTATGCCTTCAGCCGGTTCAAGGTCCCGGGCAAGGACGACCTGATGTTCTTCATCCTCAGCACGCGCATGCTGCCGGCGGTGGTCGTGACCATACCGCTGTTCCTCATGTACCGGCAGCTGGGCCTGCACGACAGGCACCTGGGGATGATCATCCTCTACACGGTCTTCAACCTCTCCTTCTCCGTGTGGCTGCTCAAGGGGTTCATCGACGAGATCCCCCGCGAGTACGAGGAGGCGGCGCTGGTGGACGGCTACACCCGCATGCAGGCCTTCTTTCGCATCGTGCTCCCCCAGGCGGTCACGGGCATCGCGGCCACGACCGTGTTCTGCCTCATCTTCGCGTGGAACGAATACGCATTTGCCCTGATGCTGACCAGCCAGCGCGCCCGCACGGCGCCGCCCAGCATCCCCTCGATGCTGGGACGCGGCGGCATCGAATGGACGGCGATCGCGGCAGGCTCCCTCGGCTTCCTCATCCCCGTTGTGATCGTGACCTTCGCGCTGCGCAAGTACCTGCTGCGCGGGATCACCTTCGGCGCGATTCGGGGGTAGCGGCGATGGCGACAATCCAGCTTTCGAGAGTCGAAAAGAAGTTCGGCGACATGCACGCCGTGAAGCCCCTGGATCTCACGATCAACGACGGCGAATTCGTTGTCCTCCTTGGTCCGTCGGGGTGCGGGAAGACCACAACCCTGCGCATGATCTCGGGCCTCGAGACTGTCACCGGCGGGCGGATCCTCCTGAACGGCGAAGAGGTCACGTGGAAGCACCCCAGCCAGCGCGACATGGCCTTCGTCTTCCAGTTCTACGCCCTGTACTCCCACCTGTCGGTCCGACAGAACATCGCCTTCCCCCTGCAGGCCCAGGGGCAGAAGCGCGACGTCGTTGACAAACGCGTGAAGGAAGTCGTCGACATTCTCCGCATCGGCCACCTTCTCAGCGCCAGACCCGGAAAGCTGAGCGGCGGCGACCAGCAGCGCGTGGCCCTCGCCCGGGCTCTCGTGCGCCACCCGGCGGCGTTCCTCATGGACGAGCCCCTGGGCGCCCTGGACGCCGAGATGCGCGAGTCGATGCGGGCGGAGATCAAGAACCTCCACATCGCCCAGCACGCCACCACCGTGTATGTCACCCACGACCAGGTCGAGGCGATGGCTCTCGGCGACAGGATCGTGGTGATGTCCAAGGCCGAGGTGCAGCAGGTGGGCACGCCCGTCGAGGTGTACTACGACCCCGCCAACCTCTTCGTGGCCCGGTTCATCGGCAGCCCGGGAATGAACCTCGTGGCGAGCCGCATCGCGGGGGGCGCCGCGGAGATGCCGGGCGCCAACCGGTATCCTCTGCCCGCCGGATGGGCGAAGCCCCTCGCCGCCGCACTCGGCGGCCGCACGGATGCCGTTCTCGGGTTCCGGCCCGAGGCTGCCCGCGTCTCCCCCAGCGGCGCGCTCACCGGTGAGGTGTACGCCACCGACATGCATGGAGGATACACGGTGCTCCACGTCAACATGACGGAGAGCGAGATCGTGCACATCCGCAGCGATCGGCAGAGCAGCTACCCAATGGGGACGCGGGTCCGGTTCGACATCGATCCCGAGGCTGTGCGTTTCTTCGATCCGAAGAGCGAGCTGGCCGTGCGCCGCGAGGCGCCCGTGCGCGGGGAGGCGGCGAGATGAGTCGTGTCGACGTTCAGAACCTCACGAAGCGCTTCCCGACGGTGACGGCGCTTCAATCCGTTTCCTTCTCCTTCGCCCATGGCGAGTTCTTCGTCCTTCTCGGGCCGACGGGCGCGGGCAAGACCACGACCCTGCGCCTGATCGCGGGTCTCGAGCGGCAGGATGAGGGCTCGATCCTCCTGGACGGGGAGCCGATCGACGCGCGGACTCCCGCAGAGCGCGATGTCGCGTTCGTCTTCCAGCAGTACTCGCTGTACCCCACGATGACGGTGTACGACAACCTCGCCTTCCCGCTGCGCTCGCCGCTGCGGAAAACCCCCGAGTCCGTGATCACGACAACTGTGAGCGAGGCCGCTGAGAAGCTGCGGATCACCCACTTGCTCAACCGCAAGACCGCGCAGCTGTCAGGCGGCGAGATGCAGCGCGTGGCGATCGGCCGGGCCATCGTGCGGGCGCCGCGGCTGTTCCTGATGGACGAGCCGCTATCCAACCTCGACGCGAAGCTGCGCGAGGCCCTGCGCGTTGAGCTGAAGCACCTGCAGAAGACCCAGGGCAGCACCACGCTGTTTGTGACGCACGACCAGATCGAAGCGCTCACCATGGCCGACCGAATCGCCGTTCTGAACGAGGGCAGGATCGTCCAGCAGGGCACGCCCGACGACATCTACGATAGGCCCGACACCACTTTCGTCGCCCAGCTTGTCGGCACGCCGAAGATCAACCTCCTGCCGGCCAACCGGCGCGACGGGTCCGTGCTCGCAAGGGGCAGCGCGATCACGGTGCCGGCCCCGCGGCTCGCCCTGCCGGACTCGTTCCTGCTCGGCGTGCGGCCCGAGGACATCCGGCCGGACCCCGCGGGAAGCTTCGACGGCACCGTCATGCTGATCGAGCCTCTCGGCGTCGAGACGATCATCCACCTGCGCTCGGGCGAGCTCACGCTGATCAGCCTCGTGCCGGGGATGGCGCGCCAACGCGTCGGCGAGAAGATCCGTTTCTCGATCGTCCAGGAAAAGCTGCACTTCTTCGGACCCGACAACAGGCGGATCGCCGAGAAAGCACACTAGGACCAGGAGCGAATATGGGAAAGATTCGAGCCCTCATTCCAGTCAAGCTGCTCGTCGCCGCGGCCGTGGTGTTCGGCCTGAGCTTCGCGGCTCGGCCGCTCATCGGCGCGCTCGTCCCGCAGGAGCAGGCCACCTCCGATGTGCTGATCATCGCAATTCCCTTTCTCCTCATCTTCGTCCCCATCATTCTCACATACATGGCCGTCATCGTGTTCGTGGGGAAGCTGCTGAAAGAGAGGGTCCCCGAGGGCGTCTACCGCGCGATCGAGTACGTGTTCATCGCGGGCATCGCCCTGGGCATCCTCAGCATGTTCCAGCCCTGGCTGTTCGCGCTGTTCAAGATCGGTTTCCTCGTGCTTCTGGCATCCACGCTGGGCTTCATCCTTTGGAGCCACGTGATGGTGAAGAGGACGCGCCGGCAGGATTCGCACTCCGCCGCATAGGCGGCGCTTTCGCGAGGGAGGGCTTTGATCGATGGCGGGTAAGGAACGATCAGCTGTCGAAAAGGCGCTGGCCCGGGGCAACGGCATCCTGCCGCTCTCCCCTGCGTGGGTGGCGCGGGACTTCCTGCCCCCGGGGCGGCGGCTGGGGCTGAAGGAGAGCGAGTACCAGGTCGGGGAACGGGGCTGGATCTGCGAGCGGTGGATCGGCTCCACCACGAAGGCGGACAACAGGGTCGGTCCCCCGGATGAAGGGTTGAGCTACATCGCAGGCGACGAGCGCATGACGCTGCGCGAAGCGGTCGCGGCCGGCTCCGACCTCGTGATGGGCGCCGACTATGCTCGCGCGCACAAGGGGCTGGGCCGATTGGCCAAGATCTTCGACTTCGCCGCGCGCATCCCCTACCACCTCCACCAGCGCCAGAAGGACGTGGACAAGCTGGGGCGAACGTCCAAGGAAGAGGCGTACTACTTCCCCAACGGCGTCGACATGGGGCCCCACCCCGAGACCTTCTTCGGAGTGCACCCCTCGATCGTCGAGCGCAAGCAGTTCGACCTTCTCCTGCCCCACCTCGTTGAATGGAAGGACGACCTGATCCTACGCTACTCGCGGGCGTACCTGCTGGTGCCCGACGAGGGGTTCCACCTCCCCTCGGGAGGCCTGCACGCCCCCGGGACCGCGCTCACGATCGAGCTGCAGGAGGACTCGGACGTCTTCGCGATGCTGCAGGCCCTGAACGCGGGCACAATCATCTCCAAGGACCTGTTGTTCAAGGATGTGCACCCCGATGATAGGAAGCGTCTCGGCGAGCGCGCCGTGCTCAACCAGATCGACTGGGAATTGAGCGGCGACCCGTTCTTCTACGAGAACCGCCACACCTCGCCCCAGCCCGTGGCAGGGGCGAAGCAAGCCGGCGGCGAGGAGTTCTGGATCTACTACAACACGCTGCGGTTCAGCGGGAAGAAGCTCGTGGTGAAACCAGGCAAGCGCTACACCAGCGTGGACAAGGGCGTGTACAACATCTTGGTCTGGCGCGGGAGCGGGAGCTTCGATGGCCACGAGGTGAGAGCGGGGGACCATGAAAAGGACGAGCTTCTGGTATCGCACGCAAAGGCGGTCACTCCTCTTACTGTCGAGAACACGGGCCGTGAGGAGCTTGTGATCATCAAGTTCTTCGGCCCCGACATCAATACGGACGTGCCGATGATTCCCCGGTATGGAAACTGGCCGGGATCGGGAAAATAGAGCCGCTGGCAGGAGGCGATCATGGCAAAGAAGAAGATTTCGGTTGGCACCTGGGCGTACATCTGGGGCGGGTACGCGGACAAGCCCATCCCGTTCCCTACGGTGGTCAAGCGCCTGAAGGAGCTCAAGTTCGACGGGATCGAGTTCGGTGCATTCGCTCCGCACTTGGAGCCGAACACGAAGGAAAAGCGGGCCGAAATGAAGAAGATGCTCGACGACGCGGGCCTTGGCATTTCGGGCGTGGCTGCTCCGTTCCCCTCCCCCGCGACGACGGACAAGCAGAAGTACCTCGAGACCGTCAGGGGCAACCTCGAGATCTGCGCGGACATGGCCATCCCCAAGCTGCGGACGGAGACCGTCGATCCCCCGACCGCCGTTCCCGGCGGCATGGACTACGAAACCTGCTTCTCCAAGGTCGCTGACGTGTGGAACGCGTCCGCCGAGCTGTGCGCGAAGAGCAAGGTCAAGTTCGTCTGGGAGTTCGAGCCGGGCTTTCTCTACAACAAGCCGAGCGAGGTGGTTCGGATGGCGTACAAGGTCGACCACCCCAACTTCTCCGTCATGTTCGATACCTGCCACGCCTATATGTGCGGCGTCGTCGGCGCGCGCCAGATGGGCCAGAAGGAGACCCTCCCGGGCGGCGTGGTGCAGTTCGCGCACATGCTGACGGGCAAGATCGGGGCCGTGCACTTCATCGACTCCGACGGGACGCTCCACGACAACCACACCAGCACGCACGCGCCCTTCGGCAAGGGGCATATCGACTTCGACGCCGCGACCAAGGCGATCCTCGAGGCGGGGTATACCGACGAATGGTGGCCGATCGACCTCTGCTTCTGGTCCAACGCCCTGGAGGCAACCGAGTCGACCAAGAAGTTCATGGACAAGCTGGTCGCCAAGCACGGCCAGTCATAGACCAGTCGGGTCCGGCTGGTCTCGCCGATCGGCCGGGCCTTTTTTTAGATTTTCGAAGGAGGAATATCGATCATGGCGGAAAAGATGAAAGCGCAGGTCTTCTACGAGGCCGAGAAGATGCAGATGGAGGAGATCCCCGTTCCCAAGGTGTCTGATGTCGACGTGCTGGTCCGGGTGAAGAACTGCGGCGTGTGCGGTTCCGACATCTCCTACTTTTACGGTCTTTCACCGGTGGGGACCGCGACGGGCAAGGGGCCGCTGGTGCTGGGACATGAGTTCACCGGCGAGGTCGTCGAGGTCGGCTCCGTTGCGAAGTCGATGAAGCTCTTCGCTCCGGGCGACCGAGTGGTCGTGAACCCCGTGCAGCACTGCAATGCCTGCTACGCCTGCGCGTCGGGTCACACCAACCTCTGCGCGAACCTCTTCGTGCCGGGGGTGACTGCCAACGGCGGGTTCGCCGAGTACTGCTCCTCGCGCTACACCGGCCTTTTTAAGCTGCCCGACTCCGTGAGCTACGCGGCCGGGGCGTTCATCGAGCCTTTCGCCTGCGCCGTGTACGGGATCAAGAAGCTCGCCGTCGAGCCGGGCCAGTTCGTGGCCATCTTCGGCCCGGGCGCCATAGGCCTGATGATGATCCAGATGGCGAAGTCGGTCGGCGCGGGCAAGATCGCGTTCATCGGAACGCGGGACTACCGGCTGGAGGAAGGCAAGAAGTGGGGCGCCGACTACCTGTTCAACACGAAGGAGGCGAAGTCCAAGTATTTCGTGAAGGACCTCAAGCAGGCCATCGCCGACCTCACCCACGGCATGCTCGCCGACAGGGCCATCGTGCCCACGAGCTCCAATGAGGCCTTCGAGCAGGCCATCGACGTCACCGGTAACGCCGCGATCCTCGTGCACTTCGGGCTGCCGAACACCGGCGACGTGATCAAGGTGCCCGCCCTCTCGACGCATACGATGGATAAGGAGATCCGCTTCTCGTGGCTCGCCCCCATGGTGTGGCCAACGGCTATCCGCTCCATCGCCGAGGGACTTGTCAAGGTCGAATCGCTCGTGACAAGCACCGTGCCCCTGGCAAAGACCGGCGCCGCGATCAAGGCGCTGAAAGCCCGCGAGGACAATCCCGTAAAAGTGCAGGTGACGCCGTGATCGCCTACGGAATCAACACGTTCCTCTGGACATCTCCATTTCGCACGAAGGACCTCCCGCTCGTCGAGAAGGGAAAGACCCTTGGCTTCGACCTCGTCGAGATCCCCATCGAAGGCGAGCAGGACATCGACTACGGCAAGGCCGTTGAAGCATACAAGCGCGCGGGTGTGAAGTGCTCCCTGTGCGCTGTCATGGGCCCGGGCCGCGACCCGTCGCACGAGGATGAGGCGATCCAGAAGGGGGGCGTGGCGTACCTGAAGCACTGCATTGACGCCGCCGCGCTCCTGAAGGCGACGGCGTTGGTCGGGCCGCTGTACGCGGCGGTCGGCAGGCAGTGGCAGGCCACTCCTGACCAGAGGAAGCGTGACCTGGAGCGGTGCGCGAAGAACCTGAAGATCGTCGCTCGCCACGCGGAGGACAAGGGCGTCACCCTCGCCCTGGAGCCGCTGAACAGGTTCGAGACCAGCTTCATCAACCTGACCGAGCAGGCCATGGAGCTGATGCGGATGATCGGCAGCCCACGCGTCAAGCTGATGATGGACACCTTCCACGCCAACATTGAGGAGAAGTCACTCGGCAAGGCGATCGAGGCTGCGGGCCGCGACCTCGTGCACCTGCACGCGAACGAGAACGATCGCGGCACGCCGGGCACGGGCCACGTAGCGTGGGCCGAGATTGCCGCGGCGCTCAAGAAGGTGAGCTTCGACGGCACGCTGGTCATCGAGTCGTTCTCGACTGAAGTGAAGGAGATCGCTCGGGCGGCGGCCGTGTGGAGGCCGCTCGCCCCCACGCAGGACGGCCTGGCCAGGGATGGCCTGGCGTTCCTGAAAAAGCTCATGGCATAGGGAAAGGAGAAGGAGATCATGGCACGACCGATCACGCTGTTCACCGGCCAGTGGGCCGACCTGCCCCTCGAGTCACTCGCGAAGAAGGCGAGCGCCTGGGGGTTCGACGGGCTGGAGCTGGCCTGCTGGGGAGACCATTTCGACGCGGACAAAGCGCTGGAAAAGGACTCGTACGTGAAGGAGAAGCGGGCGCTTCTTGAGAAGAACAACCTGAAGTGCTTCGCGATCAGCACCCACCTCGTGGGGCAGTGCGTGGCCGACGACCCCATCGACGATCGGCACAAGTCCATCCTGTCCCCCGAGCTGTGGGGAGACGGGAAACCCGAGGGCGTGCGCCAGCGCTGCGCCGAGCACGTGAAGAAGACCGCGAAGGCGGCGAAGCTCTTCGGCGTGGACGTAGTGAACGGCTTCACGGGCAGCCCCGTGTGGGCGAAGCTGTATTTCTTTCCCCCCACCGGCCAGGCGCAGATCGACGCGGGGTACAAGGACTTTGCCGCGCGTTGGATCCCCATCCTGGATGAGTTCAAGAAGCAGGGAGTGAGGTTCGCCCTCGAGGTGCACCCCACCGAGATCGCCTACGACATCATCACAGCGCGCCGGACGCTGGATGCGTTGAAAGACCACCCCTCCTTCGGGTTCAACTTCGACCCCAGCCACTTCATCCACCAGTTCGTGAATCCGGTGGCCTTCATCGATGAGTTCCCGACCCGCATCTTCCATTGCCATGTGAAGGACTCGCGCGTGCAGCTCACCGGGAAAAACAGCATCCTCGGGTCGCACCTGGACTTCGGCGACGCTCGCCGGGGCTGGGATTTCGTGTCCCCAGGGCATGGCGATGTGAAGTGGGACCCCATCGTGCGGGCATTCAACCGCATCGGCTACAAGGGGCCGCTGTCCATCGAATGGGAGGACAGTGGGATGGACAGGGACTGGGGCGCGCCCGAGGCCCTGGCGATGATCAGAAAGCAGGACTTCGCGGCCTCGGCGGTGGCCTTCGACGCGGCCTTCGAGGCGAAGAGGTAAGCACGCGGGTTCGCGACAGGAGGAAACAATGGCGGAGAGCAAGCAGGGATTCACGTCGATGGCCGGCCCCAGGGCCGCGGGCGCGGCGCCCGAGATCGGCATCGGGATGCTGGGCTACGCGTTCATGGGAAAGGCCCACTCCAACGCGTTCAAGAAGATCCCCTACATCATGTACCCGCCTCCCGCGATCCCCGTGATGATCGCGATCTGCGGCCGCGACGAGGCGGCTGCGGCCGAGGCGGCGCGCCGCTACGGTTGGCAGGGATACTACACGGACTGGCGCAAGATGCTGGAGGACCCTCGAATCAAGATGTTCGACAACGGCGGACCCAATGACGCGCACGCCGAGCCGTGCATCGAAGCGGCCAAGGCTGGCAAGCACGTGTTCTGCGAGAAGCCCCTGGCGAGGAACGCCGAAGAGGCGAAGCGCATGCTCGACGCAGCGGTCAAGGCCAAGGTCAAGCACCAGACCGCGTTCAACTATCGTTTTGTGCCGGCAGTCAGGCAGGCCTGGGAGCTGATCAGGAGCGGCAAGCTGGGCAGGCTGTACCATTTCCGGGCCTTCTACCTGCAGGAATGGATCATGCCGCACTACAACACGCCGATGATCTGGCGCACGGACAAGAGCCGCTGCGGCAGCGGCGCCCTGGGCGACCTCGGATCGCACGTGCTGGACCTGGGACGGTTCCTTATGGGCGAGGTCAAGAGTGTGAGCGGCATGACCAAGACATTCATCTCCGAGCGGCCGCTCCCTGACGGGAAGATGGCCAAGGTCGAGGTTGACGACGCGTTCGTGGCCCTCATGGAGTTCGAAAACGGCGGCATCGGCACGCTGGAAGCCTCGCGCTTTGCGGCGGGCCACAAGAACCACGGGTCCTTCGAGATCAACGGCGAGAAGGGGAGCATCAGGTTCAACCTCGAGAAGCTGAACGAGCTCGAGGTGTTCTGGGTGGGCGAGGAGCCCAAGGAGACCCAGGGCTTCCACGAGATCAACGTCACCGAGGCTCACCACCCCTTCATCTCCAACTGGTGGCCGCACGGCCACCTCATCGGCTGGGAGCACACCTTCGTGCACCAGTTCACCCATTTCCTGGACTGCATCGTCAACAAGAAGGAGGTCGCCCCCTGCGCGGCGACCTTTGAGGACGGGTACAGGAACAACGTGATCTGCGACGCCATCGCCCAGTCGGCCGCGACGAAGAAACAGATCGACGTGAAGTTCTGAGGGGAGGTCACCATGAGCGCGAACGATCCCGTCTTCCAGCCCATCAAGGTCGGCGGCCTCACGGCCCCGAACAGGTTCGTGATCAACGCCATGGAGTGCTGCGATTCGGACGAGGAGGGCAACCCCACCGAGCGCACCTACCGCCGCTACCGCAACCTCTTCGAGGGAGGCGCGGGCATCATCGACCTGGAGGCGATCACCGTCCAGTACGAGTCGCGAAGCCGCCAGTTCCAGCTCTCAGTGATGCCCAGGAACCAGAAGGCCCTGACCAAACTGACGGCCGAGATGCGCAAGGTCAACCCCAAGCCCCTGTTCATCTGGCAGCTCACGCACTCGGGTGAGCTCTCCAGCCCCGTGTTCTCGCGCCGCATGTGCGTGAAGCCGCTCCCCGGTTTCGGCGGCGACCTGATCGACGAGGCGTACGTGGAGAAGACCATCGAGCAGTTCATCGCCGCGGCGAAGATCGCGCACGACTGCGGCGCAGACGGTGTCGACTTCAAGAACTGCCACGGCTACCTCGACTCGCAGCTGCTGCGCCCCTACAACGACAGGAAGTGGAAATACGGGGGGCCCTGGGAGAACCGCACCCGGTTCACCTACGCGGTCTACGAGGGGATCGCGAAGGCGATCAATGACCCGAAGTTCATCGTGGGCTCGAAGGTGTCGATCTGGGAAGGGTTCCCCGGCGGCCAGGGATCCGCAGGCCCCGAGTCCCCTGTCATGGACCTCACCGAGTCGCTGGACCTCGTCAAAGGCATGGAGGCGCGCGGGGCGAAGTTCATCATCGTCTCGGCGGGCAGCCCCTCGATCACACTTGCGCTGTCCCAGCCGGACAAGAAGGTGCCCGACGACTGCTACCTGCACTTCACCTTCCAGAAGCGTGTCCGCGACGTTCTGAAGCCAGAGACGGTCGTGATCGGCTCGGCATACTCCGTGCTCAACAACGGCAAGAACGAGCTTCAGGCCAGGAAGAAGGAAGAGAACACTCTCTGGTTCTGGGCGAACAAGAACATCCGCGATCGGGTCACCGACATGGTGGCGATCGGCAGGCAGTCTCTCGCCGACGGACAGCTGCCGCGGAAGTTCGCCGAGGACAGGGAGAAGGACATCCGGTGGTGCACGGCCTGCGACAACTGCATCGAGCTGCTGATCAGGCAGAAGCCGGTGGGCTGCACGACCTACGACCGCGAATACTCCCAGGCGCTGAAGGCCATCCGGGATGCCGAAGGGGCCCTCGCGGCCAAGAGGACGTAGGTCCGGTGCTGGGAAGGAGGGGCGGATGTCTCTTGCACACAATGTGTTCTTCACGTTGAAGGACGGATCGCCCGCGCGGTGCGAGACGCTTGTGCGGGAGTGCTATGAATACCTGAAGGGCCACGACGGCGTCGTGGCCCTCTCCGCGGGGACAAGGGCCGCGGGATGCGAGCGGGACGTGAATGACGTGCAATTCCATGTGTCCCTGCACATGGTCTTCGCGGACCTGCAGTCGCACGACGCCTACCAGACGGCGCCCCGGCATATTGAGTTCATCGCCCGCAATAAGCCGAACTGGAGCAAGGTCAGGGTCTTCGATTCCACGATTGAGCAATGAACGAGGGCGGCCGAAAGGCCGTCCTCCGCTTCTCTCAGTCCCCCTGCCCAATCCACTGCTTCCACGGCATCCTCTGCTCGACCTCGGCGGCCTGAGATGCAGTTGACAACAGACTTTTGCATGTGTTGACAATGGCGTGACAATAAATGATGCCTTGACATCACCCTATTGAATGCTATGATGTCCTCATGCGAACAACGATCACTCTCGATGACGATCTTCTCGATCGCGCGCGAGAGTCCGCCCGAAAACTTCGAAAACCATTCCGGGCAATCGTGAACGAAGCCCTTCGCGCCGGATTGGACCGGATCGGAGACGTGTCAAGTCCCCGCCCGTACAGGACGGTTCCCCACGACATGGGGTTGCGGGAAGGACTGAGCCTCGATAACGTCCAGGAGCTCTTATCACAGCTCGAAGGAGATGACGCACGGTAATACTGGTTGACGCGAACCTGCTGTTGTACGCCGAAGACTCCCGAAGTCAGTCCCATGAGCGAGCTCGCACGTGGTGGGATGAACAACTCAGCGCTGACGATGCGGTCTGTCTCTGCTGGACGGTGATCCTCGCGTATATCCGCATCTCCACCAATCGACGGGTGTTCGAGCAACCGCTGAGCATGAAGGAATCAGTTCACCGGGTCGAAACCTGGCTGGATCGTCCGAACGTGCGGATCGTTCGGCCAACCGAGCGCCACTGGTCTCTCCTGAAGGACCTGCTCATCGCAGGTCAAGCCGCAGGCAACCTCGCGACAGACGCGCACCTCGCGGCTCTGGCGATCGAGCATGGGTGCGCCCTCTGTTCCACTGATTCGGATTTCTCGAGATTCCCCAAACTGAAGTGGGTAAACCCGCTGAAGGGGTGAGCCGCCTGCAGGCCCCCAGCATGCCGTGGGTCAGGGCTGTCAGCTCACCTCCGCGAGGCGCGCGCGGATCATCTTTCCGCTCGCCGCCAGCACGGCGCACCCGGCAGCCGCAAGCACGGGGAATATCGCAAGCGCGACCTGGAACGACACGAGGCGCGAGACGATCGAGAGAAAAAAGGGGACCACGATCCCGCCGATCGGGATGCCGAGCTTCACGATGCCCAGCGCCGTTCCCGCCAAGCCCCTGTACAGAGTGCCTGTCATCGTGATGAGCAGCGGCAGCAGCGATGAGACCGTCATCCCCATGATGACGAGCACGGTCCCGGTGGCTGCCATCGGCATCCGTACGAAGAGGAGGACTGCCGCGCACGCTGCCGCCGCGGCGTGCAGGACGATGAGCAGGCCCGCGATCCGCAGCCGGCCCGAAACGAGGCCCAGCACAACCCTGCCGGCGGCGACTCCCGACAGGAACAGCACGAGGCCGATCTTCGAGGCGACCAGGTCATAGCCGCGAAGATCCATCAGGAAGCTCGCAAGCAACCCCGTGAGGCCCATCTCTATGCCCACTCCGAAGACCGCGAGCATCAGGAAGAGGACGAGGATGCGCTGCTTGCCCAGGAAAGCGATCCTCTGGCGGAGCCCCGCTGCCGAGGCGCTTGATGCCGCCGAGGCGCTTGATGCCGCCGGCGCGCCTGTTGCCGCCTGAGCGCCGGCGGCTCTCACTGCACCCGGGCCACTGCGCCTGCCGGCAACCGCCCACGAGAGCGCGAAAACGAGCGCAAGGGCAAGGACCACGACCGCCGACTGCACCATGGAGCGCCGCCAGTCCATCTGCAGAAAGACAAGGTACACCGTGATCGCCAGGCAGCCGAAGGTGACGAAGAAGTGGTTCACGCTGATGTGCAGGCCCTGGCGTTTCTCGTGCAGGGAGAGCAGCATCGCATCCGCAACCCCCTCGTAGGTCCCGATCCCGACCCCGAGGAAGACCATGAGAGCGAGGTTCAGCAGATAGGGAGGCCAGAGGTAGTAGAGGAAGAACGAGGCAGCCAGCACGAGGCTGCCCGCGGACATCAGAAGAGGCTTCTCCATGCTGTCCGAGAGCGCCCCCGCCGCGAGCACCGCCACGATAAAGCCCACGTTCTGGACCGATACGAGCAGCCCGGTCTGAAAGGGGGTGAGGCCGATGTTCCCCGAGGCGGCCCCGATGATCGCGGTGCCCACGCCGAGGAAGAACATCGATGCGTACGACGAGCCTGTGAGGAGCGTTCTTGCCCGGGTCACGCCGCGCTACTCTGCCAGCTTGCCGAACCGGTGCACGATGGCGAGGGCCGGATCGAGAGGCGCGGGAACCCCCTTCGTTCCCTTCGGAATGCTGATGGCGGGCACGGGCTTCAGGGTCCTGCCCTCGAACTGCGGGAGCCACCGCTTTTCCGCCTCGAGCATCTCGATCGTCATGTCCCGGATCTCCTTGAGCGTGCACACGGCGCCTGTCAGGGGGTCCATGGCGACCGCCGCCTCGACCATCTCAGGGTCGCCGTCGAGGGCCGCGTCGGCGGCCAGCGACTGCACCGTGATGTTGCTCTGATTCAGCGCCGCCAGGCGCGGAGGAAGGTCTCCGACCGTGAGGGGATGCAGCCCGTCGCGATCTGCGTACACCGGCACCTCGACGCATGCGTCAGCGGGGAGGTTTGTGATGTAGCCGCTGTTCATGAAATTGCCGTTGAGCTTGAAGGGTCTGCCTGATTCCATGGCTTCCAGGATGTAGGAGCAGTACTCCTTGCTGCGCGGCTCGAGCTCTCCGGATTCCCCCGCCAGGGGGTCCTTGTCCCGGAACTTGTCCGCGATGCTCCTGCACCAGTTGTAGTACGCCCCGGTCTCTCCGCCGAAGGACGGCTCGTCGCAGTACAGATCGAGGGCCTTCTTGTTTTTGCGGAACCAGGGCAGGTACTCCGAGAGGTGCCCCGTGCTCTCGGTCATGAAGTAGCCGAAGTGCCGCATGACCTCGCCGCGCACCTTCTCGTTCACGTAGTACTCAGGCTTCTCGAAGTTCGCCTTCAGCGTGGGGTACAGGTCCACGCCGTCCTTCTCGATCCTGAGAAACCACGCCATGTGGTTGATGCCGGCAGCCACGTAGTCGATCTGGTCGCGCGGCACCCCGACGTAGCCCGCGATGAGATCGAGTGTGGTCTGCACGCCGTGGCACAGGCCGACGAAGGGCACGTCGCTCGCCCGGCCAATCCCCAGGCAGACCGTCGCCATGGGGTTCACATAGTTCAGGACCACGGCCTTCGGGCACAGCTCCTCCACCTCGGCGAGCATGTCCACCATGACGGGAATCGTCCGCAGGCCGCGGAAGACCCCGCCCGGCCCCATCGAGTCGCCGATGCACTGGTCCACCCCGTACTTCATCGGGATCTCGTAGTCGAGGCGGAAGGCATCGACGCCCCCGATCTGGAACATCGCGATCACGTAGTCGGCGCCCTTGAGCGCGTCTCTCCTGTCGGTCGTCGCGTACGTCGTCGCCTTCACCCCGTTCTTCCTGATGACGGCATCCGCGTACCTCTTCATCCGCTCCAGCTTGGGCAATGTCGGGCCCATCAAGGCGTACGTCGAGCCCGCCAGCGCGGGGGTGCTGAACATGTCGTTGAGGAGCGTCTTGCAGAACACGATGCTGCCCGCTCCGATGATCGCTACCTTCGCCATCGCCATCCTCCCCGGTGCTCTCGGCCTTCTTATTTCGCGACGGGCACTTCGACGCGCTTGCCGCCCTTCATCGCCGACTCATGAGCACAGATCCCCGTCATGGTCCAGTTGGCCGCCCGATTTGCGTCTACGGCCGATTCCCGGCTCTCGACGATCGCCCTGATGAACTCGTGCGCCAGGTGCGGGTGCGAGCCGCCATGGCCCGCCCCCTGGATGAAGGATGTGTGCTCGTGCTCCTGGTCGTAGACCCCGTGGATCGTGTACGGGGCGATCTCCTTCGGAAGGAGCCTGCCGTAGTCGGGAACCTCGACCCGCTTCGCGTCCTCGAAGCCCGAGTACAGGACCGGCTTCTCCCCTGCGAGCTGCTCCCACTCGAAGGACAGCTTCGTGCCGTACACGTCGAAGCTTTCCCGATATTGGCGGATCGTGTCGAACAGGGACCGGGTCACCTCGCAGGCGAGGTCGGAGCCGCGCAGCTTCACGAGCGCGGTCTCGATCGCGAACGAGGATCCGTACTTCTTCGCGTACTCCTCGCGGATCGTGCCGGAGCCGAAGCAGACAACGGACTCCGCCTCGGCGCCCGCGAGCGCCAGCAAAGGGCTCACAGCGTGGGTCGCGTAGTGCATGGGGGGGAAGCCGTACCAGTAGTCCGGCCAGCCCGGGAGGCTCATGTTCTGCTGGTGGGAGCCTCGGAGAAACTGGAGCTTTCCCAGCTCGCCTTTGTCGGCCATCTCCTTCACGAACAGGAACTCGCGCGTGTACACGGCGGTCTCCATCATCATGTAGACCCGGCCGGCCTTGCGCCGAGCCTCCGCGAGCTTCAGGCACTCGCGCACTGTCGTGGCCATGGGGACCGTGCAGGCGGCGTGCTTGCCCGCCTCGAGTGCGGCGATCGACATGGGGGCGTGGGCGGCGATGGGAGTCACGACGTGGATCGCGTCGATCTCCTTCACCTTCAGCATGTCCTCGTAGCGGGTGAACCTCCGCTCCACTTTGAACATGTCGCCGACCGCTTTGAGCTTCTTCTCGTCCCTCTGGCAGATGGCGTAGCACTCCGCATCTGGGTGTTTCTGGTACAGGGGGATGAACTCGGCCCCGAACCCCAGTCCGACCACGCCGACCTTCACCTTCTTCCCATTGGACATGAGCCGCCTCCTTTCTGGTTGCCGTTGCGGGAGAGTATCCCCCGTGGGCGAGTTCTTTTCAAGCCGGCAGAGCCAGGATGCTCCCTCACCCCTGCCGGGACAGCGTCCACTCCGGCAGCCGGATGGACAGGCCGCCCTTCAGCGCGGACTCGTGGGCGAGGATTCCGCTGCAGGTGATGTTCGCCGCCTGCCGCGCATTGGGCAGCGGCTCTCGCCCCTCCCTCAGCGCGGAGATGAACTCGTGAACGAGGTGGGGGTGAGAGCCGCCGTGGCCTCCCCCCTGCGTGAAGGACAGGTGCTTCTTGTCCTTGGTGTTGTAGACTCCCGCCCTCGTGAAGCGCTGGATCTCCTTGGGAAGGAGGTGGGCGAAATCGGGGACCTCGACCCGTTCGGGCTTCTCCCCTGTGTGGACGATGTGCTTCTCCCCCTCGATCTGCGTCCACTCGAAGCTCTTCCTCGATCCGTAGACGTCAAAGCTCTCCCTGTACTGGCGGGCGGTGTTGAAAAGCGAACGGGTCACCTCGGCGACGAGGTCGGAGTTCCTGAACTTGATGTGCACGGTCTCGATGGCGAACGGAGAGCCGTACTTCGCGTGCATGCGCTCGTCGATCGTCCCCGAGCCGTGGCAGGAGACCGACTCCGCTTCGTTGCCGCCGAGGACGAGGGTCGGAGCGATCGCGTGGGTCGCGTTCCACATCGGTGGGAATCCCTCCCAGTACTCTGGCCAGCCCGCCATCTCCTGCTGGTGCGACGAGCGGAAGAACTGCAGCTTGCCCAGCTCCCCCGCGCGGTAGAGCTGCTTGACGTAGAGGAACTCCCGCGAGTACACGGTGGTCTCCATCATCATGTACTGCTTCCCGCTCGCCTTCTGCGCGTCGACGATGCGCTTGCAGTCCGCCACCGTGAGGGCCATGGGGATCGTGCAGGCGACGTGCTTGCCCGCCTCGAGGCCCGCGACGCACATGTCGGCGTGGACCGGCGGGGGGGTGTTGATGTGGACCCCCTCGATGTCGCGGTTTCGCAGCAGCTCGGCATAGTCGGTGTGCCGCTCTTCCACTCCCCACGTGTCGCCGACCGCGTCCAGCTTCTCCCTGCTGCGCTGGCAGATCGCGACGAGATTCGTGTCGGGATAGGCCTGGTAGATGGGGATGAACTCCGCGCCGAAGCTCAAGCCGACGATCGCGATGTTGAACCGCTTGTTCGTGTCCGACATTCCGACAATCCTTTCCGGCCTTGGCGGCCAATCGTCCAATCAGCCACAAAGGCCAAGTGCCGCTAGTGGAAGTGCTCTCTCAGGGCCGCGAGGCTCTCGACAAGGGCCTCGCCCACATGGCAGTCGGTATAGTCTCTGCCCAGCTTGGGCCCGCTGATCTCGAGGTAGCCCGTCACCTCGGGCAGGGGAAAGCGGCTCGAGTTCGCCTCGATGAGAGCCGCCAGCCTCGCAAGATCGACGATTCCGCGCTCCTTTTCATTCGGCCCGAAGCCGAAGGTAGAATGGAAGATCGCGTCGGTGTTCTTGAAGTGGAACTCCCCCATCCAGGGGATCTCCAGCGCGAACAGCTCCCAGTTGTCGTGAACCACGCGCCTCTCGCGGTCGGCTACGCCGTGGGAGATGTCGCCACAGTAGAAGAATGGAACGGTCGTCTGCTCATGCTCGGCGTGGTAGGCGGCGAGATCCTCGGCGAGCCCGCGGATCTGCTCGGGGGTCGAAGGGTATTCCCACACCGAGGACATCGGCTCCGTCGTGAGGGCGTCGAGGCCTGCTCGTCTCGCAAGGGTCAGGAGCTCGCGGATCTCCGAATGGAAGCGACGGATGCCCTCCTCCCTGCTCTGGGGCCTATCCCGCATCGTGATGCTCGCATTGGTTCCCGCCATCCCCGCTCCCAGCAGCGAGGCAGCGCGGATCAGCTTCTCCCACATCCGCCCCGTAGCCGCGGCGAGCCAGGGATCGCCGCTCGCGAACCCGCCGAACTCCCGGATGGTAGAGAAGACGCTTGTGATGCGGATTCCCCTCCGCTCCGCCCTTCGTCGCAGGTCCCGGAAGTACTGGTCATCGGCGAGGTAGGTCGAAATGGAGCAGCCGAACTGCAGACGGTCCACCCCGCAGTCCGCCATGATCCCGAACAGCCAGTCGAAGCTGTAGCGGCTCTCGATGAGGTCGCTCTTCACGCCGAGGTTCACCTTCATAGCGCGAAGACCACCTTGTTGAAAAACTCCTTCCGTTCCACGATCCGGCGGAAGATATCGACTCCTTCGGCCAGGGAGGGCGTGTGGCTCACGAGCGAGGCAGCATCGATGCCGCGGCCCATCGCCGCGAGCACGGTCGTCCACTCGTTCCTCCCCTCCGGCACGACGCGCGAGTTCCACGTCCCGCGGATCGTGAGCTCCCTGCGCAGGATCGAGGAGAAGTCCTTCTCGCCGATCTCGAACCTGCCCCGGATGTTTCCGAGGAACACGACCTCGCCGAAACGGGCCCCGGCCTGGACGGCCTGCAGGAAAGTGCTGGGCAAGCCCACGGCTTCAACGATGCGGTCGGCGCCGCTGCCGCCCGTCCGCGCGCGGATCGCCTCGGCGGGGTCTCCCTCCCTCGGATCGATCGGCGAGAAGCCCATCGACCGGGCAAGGGCGAGCTTGCGCTCGTCGATGTCCACGACGAAAACCTCCGAGCAGCCCCGAAAGCGCATCCACTGGGCCGCCATGTTGCCGATAGGCCCCGCGCCGAAGACCGCCCCGATGTCGCCGGGCCTGATCGCGAGCTTGCCCACGCCGTGCAGCGCAACCGCGCAGGGCTCGGTCATGGCAGCCTCCCGCAGCCCGAGGCCCTCCGGCACGGTGAGGAGGTTGGCTTCGGGCGCCCACACAAGCTCCGCGAACGCCCCGTCCCTTCTCGAGCCGAGGTAGTCGTAGTCCGTGCACTGGGCGAAGTCGCCGGTCTGGCAGGGGATGCAGCGGCGGCAGGGAAGAAGGGGGAAAACCGTGACCCGAGCCCCCCTCGGGAACCCCCTGGGGAACCGTGCTGACTCTGCCGGCTCCTCGATGGTGCCCGAGAACTCATGACCCATGATCAGGGGATACCGGTACGCGCCGCCGCCGAATCCCCTGTGGATGTCGGAATTGCAGATCCCCGAGAAGGCGACCTTGACGAGCGCCCACGCGGGGCCGGGTCGAAGCGGGTCGGCCACGTCGGCGAAGCGCAGCGCCCTATCCCGCTCCAGCACGAGAGCTTTCATGCGGCGCATGATAGTGGGGAAAGGTCGGGCATTCAAGGCGTGGCGGGGCGCTCGGGCTGCCGCTGTCGCCGCGTCTCGCGCGGCTTGGATTGAACAAAACCCGAAAATCGCTATGCTCTGTGCACGTGAAAGGTGGTGCCATGAAGGCTGCTCTGCTCGAAGAGCTGGAAAAGGTCGTCGTGCGGGAGACGGGGATGCCCGCCTGCGGCGAGCGCGAGGCAGTGCTGAAGGTGAATGCGTGCGCGGTCTGCGGGTCGGACATTCGGATCTTCCACTACGGCCACGACAGGGTGAAGATGCCGGCCATCATCGGCCACGAGATCGCCGGCGAGGTCGTCGAGGTCGGCCGCGGCGTGCGTGCCGTCGCAAAAGGCGACAGGATCGCGCTCGGAGCCGACGTGCCCTGCGGCACGTGCTCCTGGTGCACGAACGGGATGGGGACGAACTGCAGGATCAACTATGCGATTGGGCACCAGTTTCCCGGCGGCTTCCAACAGTACCTGGTCCTCAACGAGATCACCCTGAACTACGGACCTGTCACCCCGATCCCGAATGGCCTTTCCTTCGCCGAGGCGGCCATCGCCGAGCCGCTCGCTTGCGCGGTGAACGGCCTTGAGCTCGCCCGCTTCGGTCTGGGCAAGAGCATCTGCGTGATCGGCCTGGGACCCATCGGCTGCATGATGCTCGAGCTGACCAAGGTCCTCGGAGCCTCGAAGGTCTTCGCCGCGCAGCGCTCGCGGGCGCGTCTGGACATGGCCCGCCGGTTCCTCCCCGAGGCCCGGTTCATCGCGACCGAGGAAGAGCCCCTCGTTGAGACGGTCATGCGCGAGACCGACGGCGAGGGCGTGGACCTCGCGATCACCACCGCGGGCACGGTGAAGGCGCACGAGGACGCCATCGGCATGGTGCGCCACAGGGGCTACGTGAACCTCTTCGGCGGCCTCAAGAACCAGCCGAAGCTCTGCATCGACTCCAACCTCATCCACTACAAGGAATGCTTCGTCATGGGCAGCCACGGCAGCCTGCCCCACCACCACAGAACGGCCGTCGGCCTCATCGCCCGCGGGTCGGTCAAGGCGCGCGACTACGTGTCCGCGGTGTTCCCCCTGGAAGGCATCCGTGAGGCATTCGCGTACCACGAGTCGCGCGCGGGGCTCAAGGTGATCGTCGCCCCGCATGGCGAGAAGGCGGCATGGTCGTGAAGACGGTCAAAATCGCGCCGTCGATGATGTGCGCGGACTTCCTCAACCTCGGCCGGGAGCTCGACCTGATGCGGGAGGAGGGCATCGACTATCTCCACATCGACATCATGGACGGCCACTACGTGCCCAACTTCACCCTCGGCCCCGACTTCTGCACCGCGCTCGCGAACTATTCCCCGATCCCCTTGGACATCCACCTGATGATCGAGCGGCTGGACGATCACGTGCCGTCATTCGCGAAGATCCCCAACGTCGTGGTCTCGATCCATCCCGAGGTCACCTACCACCCCCTCCGCGCTCTCGAGGTGATCAAGAGCTGCGGCGCACGGGCGGGGATCGCAATCGATCCCGCCATGCCCCTCGAAGCGGTGGGCGAGCTTCTGCCTCACGTCAGCTTCGCCTGCCTCATGACCGTGAATCCCGGCTACGCGGGCCAGAAGCTCATCCCGAACACGATCAGGAAGATCCGCGACCTCTCCGATCTCGTCGCCCAGCGGGGCCTCGACGTCGAGATCGAGGTGGACGGCAACGTGAGCTGGGAGAACATCCCCCGGATGGTCGAGGCGGGTGCGGGGGTCCTCGTTGCCGGAAGCTCCTCGCTTTTCGCCAAAGGGACGGACCTGAGAGAGAGCATCAGAAGGATGCGCCGGATGATCGGACGGGAGGGCTGACCCTCACTCCCCCTTCTCCTTGGCCTCCGCCTTCTTTCGTCTCAGCCTCGCGATGTAAAGGTAGGCCGCGAGGTCGGGATCGACCTTCCCCTCGCTCGCCATCGCCGAGATCCTTTTGTGCAGCTTCCTTCTGTCCTCTTCGCGCGCCTTCGCGACGATGGACTGCAGCTCCTCGTAGCTGTACCCCGGCCGTCGGCGGGAGAGTCGACCCAGGAGGAGGCTGCCGCGGAACAGCCGGCCCAGCTTCTCGCTCACGCTTTCGGAGAGCGTGAGCTTCCGGGCCGCGATATCCAGGACGAAAAGGGCGAGCGCCGCGGCAAGGAGCCACCACCACGCCGTGGAGACTGCTCCCCTCCCTCCCGGCTCGCGCTGGAGTATGGCTGCGAGCGCCGCTTCGTCGTCCGCGGAGGCGGCGCGCCTCCCTCCCGTTCTCTCGGCGAGATGGTCCAGAAGGCGCACGTCGGTCCCGAGGATGCGGTACTCATCAGAGTAGGGACGGCTCATCCCGAGGGTGCGGGGCGCGTGGTCCGGCGCGGAGATCGTCACGACGTAGTCGCCCACACCCTCTGCCCGGAAGCTCCCCTCGTAGAGACCGGGCCCTGTCTGGGGGATCGGGACTTGCTCGCGCCCTCCGCCCGGGCCAAGCGCGGTGGCTCGGATGTCGATGCCGTTCACAAACCTGCCAAGCTCGTCGTGCGCATCGACGCTCACCGACCCCTTCCCCCTCGAGAGCGAAAGCCGAGGATGCAGGACATCCGCCGAGCCTGTCTTCTCGATCCAGCGCACCAGCTGCGCCGCGAATCGGGGAAACTGATCCCAGGCCGCCCAGGAGGCGCCCCATCTGTTCCCCATATCCGCCGTGAACGCGGCGGACTTCCCCAACCCATAGCGCCAGGCGGCCAGCAAGGGGGCGTCGTACGGCGCGGAAAGCACCTTCTCGGCCCCGTTCTTCATATAGGTGAGCACGAAGCCGTCCAGAGGCGGCAGCTCGTCGGGCGAGATCCCGCCGATGATCTCGTTCGTCGACCAGACGCTGGGCAGGAAGCGCTTTTCGATCAGGAGCCCTCGGCTTACAAGGGTCGTCTCGGCCATGAAGATCCTCGGCACCGCGCGGGGATCGCTCGCCGCGTAGTAGCGCCCGCCCCCCCACTTAGCGATCCTGGCCAGAAGCGCTGCGTCCGCATCGTCGCCGATGGCGACCGTCGAGACGGTGATCTTGTCTCGGGCGACCCTCCCGACAAGCTGCTCGAAGTCGCCCGGGTTGGTGAGCCCATCCGAGAGCACGATGATGTGCCGCAGGGGTGACGGAGAGGCGGCGAGCGCTCGATAGGCCTCCTCGAGGGCGGGGTACAGGATCGTGCCTCCTCCGGACTGGAGCGTCGCGAGCTCCCGCGCGATCTCGTCGCGGTTGCCCGCTTCGGTCAGGGGGACCGTCCACTCGAAATCTGCGTCGAAGGCGAGCAGACCCGCCCTGTCGAACGGGTTGAGGAGCTCCATCGCGGAGAAGGCGGCTGATTTCACGACGTCGATCTTCGCTTCCCCTGTCGTCACCATTCCGCCCATGCTCCCCGACTTGTCCGCGACAATGACAAGGGACAAGCGGGGCATTTGGATCTGGGATTTCACGTCCATGTCGACAGGGAGCGCCCGCTCGACCGGCGTCTTGTAGTACCCGCCCGCGCCGAAGCTGTTCTCCCCGCCGATCATGAGCAGGCCCCCGCCCGCGTCGCGCACGTACCTCTCGAGGGTCTCCATTTTTTCGTACGACAGGCCGAAGCCGGGCACATTGTCGAGGATCACCGCGTCGTAGGGGAGGAAGCCGGCGAGGGTGCCGGGGAGGGCCGAGGGCTCCGTTTCCACGACGGCGATCCCCTGCACCGCGAGGGCGGAGAGAAACGCGGATGAGGTCTTTCCGGACCGGGCAACATACAGGGCCTGCGGGTTTCCCGTCACCTCGACGAACTTCCGGTAGCTGTTGTTCTCGAGGATCCTGTCGGACGGCGATTCCACGAGTGCTTCCCAGTAGTGCAGGCCGCGCTCGGGAAAGAAGCCGGTGAAGGTGACGGGATTCTCGCCCTGCGCGAGCATCCCCTCGCGGGAGCCTACAGGCGACCCCTCGCGGGAGCCTACAGGCGACCCGTCGCGGAACAGCGACACCCTGGCCCGAACGGGCCCGAGGCTGCGGACGAGGACCGTGATCTGGTGCGGCTCCCCCGCCCTGGCTTGGGCCGGCGCGGCGATGTCAGCGATCGCCACCTCGCCATCAGCCGCTGCCGGCGAAAGCGCGAGCGGGAATATCCGCGCGCCCAGGGATCGGGCTTCGGCCGCCGACTCCTCGGCGCTGCCTCTGTTCTGATTGCCGTCGCTCAGCATGACGATGCGGAGCGCTCCGCCGTCGGCGCGGGCGAGTGCGAGGCGAAGCGCGGCCGAGATATCAGTCGCGCTCCCGTCGATGTCCATGCCGCCGTCGGCATCGGGGGGCCGGCCCGGAGACAGGCGCTCGATCTCGGCGCTCGCCGCGAAGCGCACGAGCAGCGCCTCATCGTCGTCGGCCATCCCCGCGCGCACCTTCCCGACAAACGCCAGCGCCCGAGCCCGCTCCTCCTCGTCGACGCTGTGCGACCCGTCGAGGAGGAAGGCGACAGTGAGCCTGTCGGTCCTCCGCACCAAAGCGGGTCCGGCCAGGGCGAGGGCGAGGAGCGCCAGCGCCGCGATCCGCAGGACAAGGAAGGAGCGCATCCTCGCGGGGGACAGGGAGCGCACGGAGCGCAGCGTGAGCACCGCGAGCGGCGGGATCACGAGAAGGAGAGCGAGGAAGGCTGGCGAGAGGAGCCTCATCGTCCGGGCCTCGGCCGGGCCGCCGCGGCTTCTCTGAGCCATGCAGCCCAGGCGGCCGCCGCGAGCAGGAAGCCGGCCAGGGCGAACGCTCCCCACACCGGGACCCGCGCGCCCCTGCCCGGCTCTGCAGGGCCAGCCGGGTTCGTTCCCTCGGCAGGGACCTCGAATCGAGGCTCGATGTCGGATTCCCCCGCGCTTGCCAGATTGACGGCGAACTCTCGCGCCTGCCCTCCCCCCTGCACCCTGTAGAAGCCGACCCTGGATGTCTCGGTGAACTCGAAGGGCTGCCCAGTGCCGGCGAGCGACAGGCTCTCGCCTCCCGGCAGGGTGACCGTAACAGCATTGCCGGCGACCGAGGCGAGGAACGCCGGGGTCCCCGCCTGCTGCTGTTCGGCCTGCACGGAAAGCCACGACGGGAAGAACCAGTCCATTGCATTGGCCAGGAGCACAGGGAAGGCGGGGCGCAGCGGGAGGTCGGACTGCTGGACGTCGAAGCCGATCAGCAGAAGCTTCATCCCGCCCTGGTCCCACGAAAGCATGACAGGCGCCCCTCCCGCGGCTGCAATCCGCGTGAAGCCCGGACCGGGCTCCAGGTCGAGCGCCCGGGCAATCGCCACGCCCTCGAGCGAGACGGAGGCCAGCAGGGGGTGCGAGGGGTCTTGATGGGTCACGCGCAGGCTGTTTCTGGCGCCTCGGGCGCGGAGGGGAAGGGACGGTGGGACCGAGTCGATGACGATGTACGCGCCCGGCCCGAGGGGAGGGACGGCTGTGCCGTCGAACACGGTCAGCTCGGAGTCCGCCGGCGCCGCAACCGCCTCCTCGCTCGATGCCTTGCTGACCGTCAGGTTCGGCAGCGAGGAGAGAGCGCTCTCGAGGAAAAAGTTCCCGGCGCCGACGAGCCGGACGCGAACACCGCGCGCGGGAGCGAACACCGCGAAAGCCCGGTTGTCGGCAGTGAGATCGTCTGAAATCCCGATGTCAGCGGTCACCCGGCCGGTCGTCGGTCCAGTCCAGGGAACGCTGAGGCCGCGCGCCTCCCCTGGGGCGAGGGTCATGCGCTTCCGCACGACAACGGATGCGCCGGCGCGCACGGTGAGGGGAAAGCTCTCCGCATGGGGCGAGAAGCTGCGAAGGGAAATGAACATCTCGTACGCAGCGGCGGCGTGACCGGCATTCCCCTCTCCTACCGTCCTGCGAAACGCGAGTGAGGTGATGCCGACATTCGAGCGGGCGGCTCCCACGCGGATCCACCGCATCCACGGTCGGGCCGGGTCGATCCCCCCCAGCGAATCGAAGGCGCCGTCAGTGACGACGAGCAGCCTATCGCCGCGCGCCGCGTCGCGCAGCGATAGGGCGAGAAGGATGCCATCGCGCAGGTCGCCCGGCTCGTCCGTCGGCCGCAGGGCCTGGATCGCCCGCCGCAAGGATTCCCTATCGTCGGTGAAGCCGACGGCGAGCCGGGGCGCCCGGCCAGAAGTGATCACGAGCATCCTGCTCCCCTTGCCGAGTTCCGCGAGCGCCTCGAGGGCCTTCTCGCGCGCTTCGTCGAAGCGCGCGCGAGGGCCCTCGCGCGTGCTCATGCTCGCCGTGGTGTCCAGCACGAGGATGAGGTCCCCCGAGGGACCGCCCCGCCGGACGAGCAGAGGCCCTGCGAGCGCGAGGACGAGGGCGGCCGCGGCGAGACACTCGGCCAGGAGCGCGAGGTTGCGTAGGATCCTTCTGATCCGCATGCTCGCGCGGTTCTCGCGCAGGACCTCGCTCCAGAACAGGAGCGAGGAGACCTCCCTCCTGCGCCAGCGCAGGGCGAGGCTGTGCAGGATGATGACGAGGGGGACGAGGAGAAGGGCGAGCAGAGCGAGGGGGCTCTCGAGGCTCATCGGGAGTGCAGGTGCGCGCCCTGGCGCAGGTACTTCAGAACCACGTCCTCGAAGGGGACCACCGTGCTCGTGCGAAGGTACTCGATCCGGTTGGCCAGACAGAACGCTTCCACGCCGCCGAGGAACCCCGCCACTTTCTTCCGGTAGGCCGCGCGCAGCCGGGCGTCGATGGCCGCGTTCACCGTTCGCCCTGTCTCCATGTCCGAGAGGCGCGACATCTCCTCATCCGCAGGCGCGATCTCCTCCCTGTCCAGCACCTGAACGAGCACGACGTCGAAGGCGCGGTAGCGCAGCGCGAGCAGGCCCCGGCGGTACGCGGCGGCGCCGGACTCATCGAGGAGGTCCGAGACCACAACGGCGAGGCCGGGGCTCCGGGAGCGCAGCGCGTAGTCCTCGAGCGAGCGCGAGACGTCCGTCGGTCCCGAGGGGGCGACCCTGCTCAGGTACTCGAACAGGTGGAAAATCTGCGCCTTGCCGCGGCGCGGAGCGAGCGAGCCGCCGATCCCCGCCGCGAAAGTCGCGGCGCCGACCCTATCCAGAGAGACGAGGCCGATGAAACCGAGGGCCGCGGCGACCCTGCGGGCGTAGTCGATCTTCGGCGGGACGCCGAAGGCCATCGAGCGGCTCGAGTCCAGCAGGATGTGCACGCTCAGATCCTCTTCCTCGGCGAACATCTTGACGAACAGCCTGTCGAGCCTGCTGAAGATGTTCCAGTCGATGTAGCGGAAATCGTCGCCGGGCTGGTAGGTCCGGTAGTCGGCGAAATCGGGGCTCGTTCCCCTGAGCGGCGAGGGGTGCGCGCCCTTGGCGTCGCCCCTGTAGAGCCTGCGGGAGACAAGCGAGAGGTATTCGAGCTTTTTCAAAAAATCCCTGTCGAAAAGCTGCCGATCCACTGCGCCGGCCCGTCACCCCTTGGCGCTGCCGGGGATTTCCGGCACGCGCGCGACCACGTCGTCGATCAGCTTCTCGGCCGTGATCCCCTCCGCCTCGCCCTCGAAGTTCAGCAGGATGCGGTGGCCCAGGGCCTGGCGCGTGACGGCTCGCACGTCCTGGAAGCCCGCGTGCATCCGGCCGTCGAACAGCGCCATCGCCTTCGCCGCCAGCACGAGGCTCTGCGGCCCCCGGGGGCTCGACCCGTAGCGCACGTAGCGGCTCACCAGCTCCGTGGACAAGGGGGTGCCCGGGCGCGTGGCGAGGGAGAGGCGAATCGCGTAGTCCTTGACGGGAGCTGCGATGGGCACCTCGCGCACAAGGGCCTTCATCGCGGCGATCGCGCCGCGGTCGAGCAACCGATTCATCACAGGCTCCTCCGCTGCCGTCGTGCGGTCGATGATCCGGGATATCTCCTCGGCGGAGGGATACTCGAGTGAGAGCTTGAAGAAGAACCTGTCCAGCTGCGCCTCGGGAAGCGGATAGGTGCCCTCCATCTCGATGGGGTTCTGGGTCGCGAGCACGATGAACGGAGGGTCGAGCGTATACGTCGTGCCCGCCGCCGTGACGGTCTGTTCCTGCATGGCTTCCAGCAGCGCCGACTGCGTCTTGGGCGTGGCTCGATTGATCTCGTCGGCCAGCACGATGTTGGCGAAAACCGGGCCGCGCTGGAAGCGCACCATGCGGTGGCTCTCGTCGTCCTGGATCAGAACGTTGGTGCCGATGATGTCGGCAGGCATCAGATCGGGGGTGAACTGGATGCGCGAGGTCTTCAGGTCGAGTGTCTGGCCGAGACGCTTGATCAGCGTCGTCTTGCCCAGACCCGGCACGCCCTCGAGAAGCGCGTGACCCCCGCACAGCAGGCAGACCAGGATGCCTTCCACGATCGCATCGTTTCCCACGATCGCCCTGCCGATCTCCTGTTTCAGCCCGGCGATGCTCCGCCGGACCTCTTCCACCCTCTCCCTCGCCGGTGCCCGCTCCATCCGTCCTCCTACTGGCCGCCCGCGCCCATGCCGATCGACAAGAAGTAGCTCTTCACGTAGGGCGCGAGCTCCACGGGAATCTCCTCGCGCGCGAGAGCGCTCTCCGCGCGCCTCTGGTAGTCCCGCAGCACGAGCTGGTCGGGCGCCTTCGCGCGCGTCCCGGCCGGCAAAGACCGCACGAGGAGCTTCATCGCCGCCCCCTCGCCCTCGGCCGCCGAATCCGCCTGGAGGGGCTTCCCCTGGGGGCTCGCCACGATATCCGTCGGCGGTCCCTCGCGGTCGGGAACCGGGGTGGATCCCGGCCGCCGAGAGTCCGCGTTCTCGGCTTCCCCCTCGCGCCCGTTGCCGCTGCCTTTCCCTTCGGCCTCGTCCTCCGCGCCGGTGCCCGGCTTGCCCTGCTCCCTTGGTCCGGCAGTCCCGCCCCCGGAGCCCAGGCGGGAGGGATCAGCTTCGAGCGGGCCCCGGCCCGGGGCCTTGTCGACCAGCTCATCAAGCCCCTTCATGGCCTCCGCAAGGTCTTCTGCATCCTTGGAGGCGGAGCGTGATCCCTCGCCGTCCGACGGCGGCCCTTCGGGCGGCGGACCCTCGCCAGGCCGCTCCTCAGACCCGTTGCCTTCCTCCCCGCCGATCCTCTGCCGCGTCCCGTCGGATGGATAGCGCTTGAGGCGCAGGCCGTACTCCTCCGCGAGCCCGCGCCTCAGGCCTTCCACGCGCTCGAGGGCTTCGTCCCTCTCGATACTGCGCTCCTGCAGATCGCGGCCGAGCCGCTCCAGCTCGCGGGCCAGCTCCAGGCCGCGGCCGCTGCCCTGCTCGCGCGCGGCAGCGCCCAGCCTGCGGCCCACGCCCTCGAGGTCCTCCCCGAGCGCCGCCATCTCGCGCGCAGCGGGAACCGGCCCAGAGAAGAGTCCGCCGAAGTCGATGGGGAAAAGCGAGGCAAGGAGGATGAGCGCGGCAAGGGGGGGGACGAATGGCAGGAGCGTCAGGCGGGGCTTGCCGAGAAGGCTGCGCGGCCGAGAACCTGCGAGGAGGAGGCCGGCGTCCTCGAGGATCGCCTCGGCGAAGAGCCCGCCGGCGGATTCGCCTCGGGAGACCGCGATCTCCCAGGCCGCGCTCGCCAGTTCTCGCGATGCGAGCGCTCGATCGGCCCGGATCAGCAGCGACCGTGTGTCGAGGCGGCGAGCGAGCCCGGCAGCGGCCCCCGCGCAGCCTCCGATGCCGGCAGCGGCCGCGGCTGCGAGGGCGGCCGGGACCGGCAGACGCAGCGTTCCCCCCAGGGCCGCGATCGCGGCGCCCGCCAGGCAGCCGAAGAACAGGCCCTGCACGAGCCCCCGCACAACGAGATCGCGCCGCGCGCCGCGGCGCAGCCTCCTCACCTGTGCGAGAAATCTCTCATCCGGTCGCCCCATGCCGCGCCTTCCTCGCGACGGCGAAGCACACGGACATCGCCGCCGCGCACGCGATCGCCGCGAGGAGATTCATGATAACCGAAATCAGGTAAAAGGGAAGGGTCGCGCCGAGCAGGCGGACCTCCGCGGGGGAGTCGGCCGTCCCGCCGAGGCTGAGGATGGCGGACACCGGATTCGCCGCCGGAAACAGCGCCAGGGAAGCGGAGATCGCGGCAAGAGCGGCCGCGAGCATCGCGAGGTCGCGCACAAGTGAGCGTTCGCCCAGCGCGACGAGCAGGAACGATCCCAGCATCCGACAGGCCGCCGCCGCCGCGCCGACCACGAGAAAAGCCCGGGCAGCATTCACCGTCGGGACGGCGCTCACGGCGAGCGATGCGAGCACAAAGGGGGCGCCGAGGGCGAGGAGGAAGAGCGTATGCAGCGCCGCGAAGGCGAGCTTCCCCGCGACCACCGTGCCGATGGCCACGGGAGTGTATGTCACGTACTCTTTCAGCCGGATGAAGCTCCCCGAGGAGTAGTCTTCGGCCCCGTAGCGCGCGCTCAGCCACGCAAGGACTGCAAGCCACCCCAATGCAACGGCCGTGAACGTCCCCGGCGCCGCATGCGGGAAAAGAGAGGCGGCCACGGGGCCGCGCGGCCACCAGAAGAACAGCAGCGCCCCGAGAACGGCGAGCAGCACGACATACGAGCGGAGAATCGTGGCCTGCGAAAAGTAGACCTGCACGCCCTCCTTCACGAAGGGATTCGGCTCTCGGCTCATCGCAGCTCCAGCACGACCGCCGCGAGGGGCGGGGGCATCCTGCCCCCGCCGCGCAGGTCCACGCCGCGGAGAGGCCTGACGTCGAGGGGGCTTGCAGTCAGCCTCGCCACAAAGAGCGGCTTTTCCATATCGGCCGTTGCGAGCGCCTGCGCCCGCAGATTGGCGAACAACGGGTCCGTGGAGGGCGCGCCCTGGCCGCCGACGCCCGGGAGCCGCATCCCTTCCCCTTTTGAAAAAGTCCTCTCCTCGGTCGCCCCTGGGGGGATGCCGCCGACCGGATACTGAAGCCCCTTGTTGACGAGCACTGCATCAGTCATCGCGAGATTCGTCGAATTGGAAACGATGAGGCCGAGCGTACCTCCATTCTCCATGAGACGGCCGGACAGCGGAAACTCGACGACGGATGAGAGGGTGAACAGCGCGCCCGCGAACCGGCTTCCGGCCATCCCCGTGATGACCGCCGCGCCATCCCTCGCGCCGCTCTCATCGACAGTGAAGGGCGCGCCCGAGGATTCCGCAATCGTCGCTCCGCGCCCGCGGAACGACATCCCGTACCGCCCTCCCTCGGCGGAGAGAATGCCCACCTTCTCCGTGACGAGTCCAAGAGAATCTCCCGATGTGCACTCGATCGTCGCGACGTCCGCGAGAAGCACCCGTGCGTCGAACAGGATCCTGTTGAAAAGGAAAAATCCCGCCGCGGAGGCGAGGAGAGGGCCGGCGGCGAAGAGCACGACGCGCAGGGGCGCGCGGATGCGAGCCCAGACCTTCCGCACGGCCAGGGGGAGGAAGAGCAGGACGAAGCAGCCTGCGAACGCGAGAACTGCCAGAGACGACGGGAAGGAGAAATGCGGGCTCGCGAGGAGCGGCTTCATCCATGGATCGTCAGCGAGGGGGCGGTTGTCCTGGCCTTCCCGGGAGGGCGGCTCGCGCGCGGCAACCGCGCGCCAGAGGTTCCCCAATCCCTCCCAGGAGGCGAGCGGGGGCATTGCGCAGTCGAAAGCGAAAAACCAGATCCGACCGGCGCCGAAGCCGCGGCAGACCACGAGAGGGATGCCGTCCTGCTCGACGAGGATCTCTCCGGCGCGCACGCGCGCGCTATCGAGGGCGATCCTCCCGGCCGGCGCCCGGGGAGCGCCGAGATACGCGGCGAGAGAAGGAAGCCCGTCCGCTTCGACGAGGCCGCCCGCCTCCACCGGCAGCAGCCCGTCCAGGCCCGACGCTGACAGCATCAGAGCCGGCAGGCCGCCGGTGAACACGAGGGTGCCGCCGGAGAAGACCCACCTCTCTATCGCGGAGACCTGCGCGGTCGTCAGGCGCTGGGAGGCGGTATCCCGCACGATCACGGCATCGACGCCGTCGTAGGCGCTCCAGACATCGGGCAGGTTCTGGGCGTGCGGGTAGACGACGCGCGCCTGTTCGCCCGACTCCGCCAGCATGCCGAGCGAGTCGAAGGCGAGATCGCTGCTCACCGCCAGGAAGATCCGGTCCCCCGTCGCGAGGTCCCGCAGATCTACCTCCCTGCGGACGAGCTCCGCGCCGCTCGCGGCCGCCTCAGGCCCACCCCTTCCCGGCTCCTCGCCAATGATGCGCACGGCAAGCGAGCGCGGGTTGAAGGGGACCGCGATCGTGAAGCGCTCGCGGCGCGAGACGCCCTTTGGGAGCGTGACCGACCTGACGATCCTCTGCGAGACGGCCGCGCCGCCCATCCCGCTCGCCTTCGACACTTCGACCTCGATCCGCGCCGCGAGCTCGGTCCCTGTATTCTCGAGGTCGATGATGAGGGGCGCGCGCCGGCCCGGCCGGAGGACTCCATTGAATCCAATGAGAAGGTCGGCGCGGAGCGCGGATTCGGCGCAGACAGCCGCGCAGAAAAAGAGAGCGAGGAGGAGGGAGACAAGGGTGATCCGAAAGACTCGGCCCCGTCTATGTGGCGTTTTCCTGCCTGCCAAGGATCTCGACGACGATGGACTGCTCGGTCTTTGCGGCCGAGCGCCTGCGGGTGTACAGGGCGAGCAGGCCGAAGGAACCGAAGAAGAACACCGCGGCAGCCGCGATGCCCACACCCTGCGCCGCCGCGGGGAGCCCAATGACCGGCGCCAGAGCCGCGCCCGCCGCGTATCCGGCGAAGAGCATGACGAGAGGAAAGATGAACAGAAGGGCGGCAGCCTTGAGGGGAGTCGCCCCCTCGGTGGCGATCTTCACCACGTCGCCGATAGACACGCCGATCCTGTCGACGACCTCCGTGACCATGTACTTGCCCGTCTCGGAGTACAGGCACCCGTGGCACCCCTCGCAGGACTCGGACCGCTCGATCCTGACCTGCGCCTTGCCCGTGCTCTTCTCGATGACAACCCCGCGCTCTTCCATCTGCGTCCTCCGTCGCTCTCAGAGGAGAATATACATTCGAACCGGGTCCGGTTCAAATGCCCTCCTCGGGCACCAGCTCGACCCGGGCGTCCAGCATGTCGTCTCCGTCGAACACGAAAAACCCCCGAAACCTTTTCCCCTCCAGCAGAAGGGGGATCCACAGCACGTCGTCCGCCCACATCCTGTCGTAGGGGATGGCATCGACGGGCGTCCACAAGGGAGCGGCCTCGTGAGTCTCGCACAGCTCCCCCTCGTAGCCGGTGGCGGTGAAGACGAGCCCGTGCATCCCGTAGCCGTCGACGAACTGGAAATACAGTTCCCCCGCGGGGCGCACGCCCGTGGGTGTCACGCACAACTCCTCCCGCACCTCGCGCACGGCGCAGTCCAGCGGCGTCTCTCCGGGATCGATGCGGCCTCCGGGCCCGTTGATCTTGCCGGCACCCATCCCCGTTTTCTTGTTGATGAGGAGGATCTCCCCGTCGCGCAGGACGAAGAGGAGGGTCGCCCGCTCCGTCGGCTGCCAGGAGGCCCAATCGATCCCGCTCAGTGTCCGCGGCACTGCACCCGCGCTCTCCCCCGTCACGCCAGCACCTCGCAGAAGACCCGCAGGAGGTTGCCGCCGAATACCTTCGCGATCTCATCGCCGCTGAAGCCACCCGCTGCCATCGCCTCGGCCAGCCGGGGCAGCCTCGCGCAATCCTCGAGCCCCTCGATGGTTTCCCCAAAGCCGTCCCAGTCCGACCCGAGGCCGACCGAGTCGATGCCAACGCGCTCCGCGGCGTAGCGGATCACGCGCACGACCCTGTCGATGCCCACGGGAGCTTTCGAATCCGCCCTGGTCGCGAGGTGGTCGGGGAGAAAATCGATGCAGGCAACGCCTCCGCCCTTCGCAAGGGCGGAGAGCTGGGAGTCGTCGAGGTTCCGTGGATGATCCCAGAACTTCCGCAGGCCCGTGTGGGAGTCGAGGAGCGGCCCGCGGGCGACCTCGATCGTGTCCCAGAACGTGTCCTCGTTCGCATGGGCAACGTCGACCACCACGCCCCGCGCGTCCATCGCGCGCACGAGCTCCCGTCCGAAAGGGGTGAGCCCCCTCCCCTCTCCTTCGGCAAGGCAGCCGCGAGCGGCTTCATTGTCGTGGTTATGGGTGATCGTGATTCCGCGCACACCGAGATTGAAGAACAGCTCGAGGTTCTCGAGGTCGCCCCCCAGAGGCGAGGCGCCTTCCATGAAGAGCAGGAAACCGAAGGAGCCGGGCCGGCAGGCCGAGCGCAGGTCCTCCGCGGTCAGGACCCTGCGGTACGGGGGATCCAGCTCGGCATTCGCACGAGAATCGAGCACGGCATCGTATGCCCGGATGAAATCGCGGGCGTAGCCAAAGGCATCGCCGTCCTGATGGGCGGGAGGCGTGTAGATCGCCATCACCTGGACATTCTGCCCGGTCTCGCGCAGGCGGCGGCTGTCCAGGTGGCCGGCGCGCGCCGTGCCGAAGAACCCCGCGGGGTCCTCGAGGTACCGGCCGATCGTGTCCGCGTGTCCGTCGATGACGGGAAACTCCATCCCGCCACACTACCGGATCGCCGGCCGTTGGGCAACCGGATTCGTACCGTCCGAAGTTGCGCCGCCAGACAGGGCACACCGTCATCCACAAGCCGTCCGACAGTGGGCTGCCGGGCTTGGGCCTTGAAATGCGCCCGGCGGGCTTCGGCCGGCACCCAGAATATGCTCTTTGCCCGGTACTCATCCGGGTCCTCGGGATCCGCGCCCGTGGGCGTCTCCGCGGCGAGCTTGGCGTGCTGCTCCTCGAAGGCGTCCGAGATGTACTTGAGAAAGATGAGGCCCAGAACGACGTGCTTGTACTCGGCAGCGTCTATCGAGCCGCGCAGGGCGTCGGCCATCTGCCACAGCTAGGCTTCGTAGCCGACAGCAGCGCCGTTTTTCTTCGTTGTCTTTGTGTTTCTCTTCGACTTCGCCATCCCCATCCTCGTGCCTCTCACTCCGCCCGGAAGTAGCGCCTTTTCGGGTCCTGCGGTCCCGTCCCGACCTCGCGTACAAGCCCGCTTCCCACCAGCCGGGCGAGCCGCGTGCGCGTGGCGCGCGGTGTCAAGCCGATCAGTCCCGCGATCTCACTCGTCAGCAGTCCCTTTCGACTGGCGAGAGCCCCCACGATGACTTGATCGGTCTTATCCAGTGCGGGAGGGCCGACGCGCTCGGTGAAGATCGTGACGCGGAAGCGCGTAGCGATCTCTTCGAGGCGCGGAGGCGCGAGTCCCATTTCGGTGCAGGCGGCGGTCATGCGCTGCACGCCGCTTCCCCACTGTTCGATCAGGCCAAGGGTGTGGAAGATACGACCGATCACGCGGTTCCTGAGCTTCGAGATGCCGTGATGCAGGTCTTCGATTGTGAGACCAAAGGGCAGGAGCCCCGGGTTCTCGACCTCGAGCCTGTCCTCGAAGATCGAGATGCGGATGGGAGCGCCCCGCTGGGCGTAGTCGGTGTGCGCCACCGCGTTGATCACCGCCTCCCGCACGGCCACTGGCGGCAGATTCCAGCGCTCCTTGCGGCGCACTGAACCGATCTCAGCTCCGTGCATGGCATGCTTCCCCACGAAACCGACCGCCGCCTCGATAGCGCTCACGGGGAAGGAGTGGATCTCGGCTCGATCTACGATTCGGCTTTTGTCGGCACCCCGGAACCGTCCTGCCTGGATCCAGGCGTCAGGGAAGTGCCGCTCGCGGTCCCGCCCGAAAAGAAGCATCCCGCCAACGGTGGGCACCTTCCACCCCTGGTGGACTGTCACGAGGCGCAGCGTTTCCAGGTCGCGGCGGGTGATCGTGCGTACGGCCGCGAACGACTCGGAAGCGGCTCGGAAGTCCAGGGCTTCCGAGTCGAGATCGGGCATCGGCTGCTCGTCGAAGGCCTCGCCGTGGCTGAAGCGGCGAAGCTCCTCGATCAGCTCGCGGTCGGCTCGCCGGTTGGTGGAGCCCACGCGTACGTAGACGCCCGCCTCCGGCCCCTCGCGTTTGATGTAGTGCGGACGGGTTGAGCTGGGATAGACCTGCACTGCCAGGACCTGGGTGCGGCGCCAGGGCAGGATCTCGATCTCCGGCACGAGGCGAGGAGCGACCTGATCGCTGATCAGGTTGGCCAGCCGCTCCTCCAGATCGAGCGCCTGGACAACGCCTCGAACGTGTCCGCTCTTGTCCTCCACCCCAATCAACAGTGTTCCGCCTGCTGTATTCGCGAAGGCGACAATAGTCTTCAACGCCCCGTCAGGGCTGGAGATGTCGCGCTTGAACTCCAGGGTCTTGCACTCCCGGCGCTTGAGGAGGTCGACGAACTCCATGTGCTCGGAAGTGTACTCGGAATGCCGAAAACGGGTCAAGCTTCCGAGCTCGAGGTCAGCCCGTGACTGCAGGGCCGGCGACCCGGCCGGCGCCCTCTACGGGCGCATCATGGAAAGGGCTGCCCCCCGGGGCAGCCCTTTGCTGTCTCGGTCCGCCCCCTTCCTATAGGGGCATGGCGAATCCGGCACCAACCCGATAGGGCCCCATGATGGGGTTGCCGCCCGCGTTGTCCCATGTCCACCCCGCCCAGGTAGGTGAGCCCCCAGGCATAGCCGCCGTCGCTCCCCCACGTGCTGGAGCGGTCGCCGGTCACGTAGGCGGCATCCCAGCGGTAGTACCCGACCCCCGCCCCGATCCAGGGCTGGATGCCGCTCCCCGGCAGGACGAGCTTGGCCCCGAGCCGGAAGCCCGTGGTGTCCATGTACATGAAGGCGTCATCGTCGAAATGAGGCTCGTTGGTAGTATATCCGGTCATCTCGAAGATCCAGAAGCTGGAGCTGTTCGCGCCGGCAATCCCCACCTGCTTGCGGTAGCTGGAGTGGCTTCCGTCCAGGAACAGCCGCAGCGAAGGGGCCAGACGGTACTCCACCGACAGGCCGAAGCCGTTGCCAAGGTCGATCGGATTGAGGTTCCCATACGAGTCTTCCGGGGAGATGACAGCCGTGTTCGCCTTCCCGAAGGGATACTGCCCGAAAAATCAGAGGAGAAAATGGGATTCCTTCTCTTCGGCCTGGCCGATAGCGGCCGCCAGCACCAGAAGAAGAACCACCATCCATCGTGCCGATGGAACGGGATTGTGCCTGCGCATGAGTATTCCCTCCTTGAGACGGAATCGTGTCGTGGTGTGTTGTCCAGGGGGTGCGAGGGTCGGGAAACCCGCCCCGCCAGTTCTCAGTGTTATATCAGCTCAGCGGGCGCAATATCAAGAGGTGCCGTCGGGGAGGTTACACTTGTCGCCCTGCGCCGCTTCCTGAAGATCTGAGGGGCGCGCCGGGCAGGGGATCCCCGCAGAAATTTCTTAAAAATTCACCCCCGCAAAATTTTTCTTGCATTCCCGCGCGACCGGGTCTATACTGGCCGCGATGAATCACATTCATCACTGAAGGGGATTGCGAGAAGCAGGGACCTCCCAACGGAGGAAGACGGTCTCTCTATGAGAGCAACTCTGCAAAAGCCTCTCGCATCCCCTTCCCCTTTTATCCGACAATGACGATCAAGGAAATCGAGGCGAAGAGCATTCTGCGGAGGTTCCGCAGGATCGACTCCTGGTTCGTGGCGCGAAGCGGCTTCAACCTGTACCGTGGGTGCGCCCACGACTGCGCGTACTGCGACGGCAGGGCGGAGAAGTATCGGGTCGAAGGCGAGTTCGGCTCAGAGGTCGCCATCAAGGTGAACGCTGTCGAGGTGCTCCGCCGCGAGCTCTCCCCGAATCGGAAGACCGCCGCTCCGCACTGGTCGGGATTCGTGGTCCTGGGCGGCGGCGTCGGGGACAGCTACCAGCCCGCCGAGGAAAACTACGGAATCGCGCGCAGGACCCTGGAGCTTTTCGACGAGCTCGGCGTGCCCGTCCACGTCCTGACGAAATCGACGCTGGTCCTGCGCGACGCGGACGTCCTGGAGCGAATGGCGGTGGGCGGGCGCGCAGGGGCCCGGCGCACGGGCGCCCTCGTGAGCTTCAGCATTTCCTCGGTCGACGACGCGGTCTGCTCGGTCTTCGAGCCGGGCGCGCCGCCGCCCTCTCAGAGGCTGGAAGCCCTGTCCACCCTGGCCAGGCGTGGCATTCCGGGCGGCGTGTTCCTCATGCCCGTCATCCCCGGAGTGACGGACTCTCGCGAGGCAATGGACGCGGCGCTCGCTGCGGCAGTGGATGCGGGAGCCCGGTACGTCCTATTCGGCGGCCTGACGCTGAAGGACGGGAGACAGAAGGACCATTTCCTCTCGGCCCTTTCAGGCATCCGGCCCGACCTGGTCCCCGCGTATCGGAGACTGTACCCGGGCGATCCGTGGGGCGCCGCGAGCGGCGAGTACTATTCCCGCATCAACCGGACGTTCGGGGAGCTCGCGCGAGAGCGACGTGTCCCGCCGCGCATCCCCCGAGGGCTCTTCGCGGGCATCGTATCGGGGGCCGATCTCGCGTCGGTTCTCCTCGAGCAGATCCATGCCATGCTCGAACTGGAGGGGAAAAACTCGCGCTTCCGTCATGCCGCGTTCCAGCTCTCGCGGTCGAAGGATGGCGCGGTCCCTGTGGGCATCGGGCCGGAAGCGGCCCAAGCGATCGAGGAGATTCGCCGCACGGGGACCGCTCGGCTCTACGAGCAGCTGCTCAGCCGGTTTTCCCGAGGCGCATGATCTCGGCGACGATCCTGGGGATCGCGCTCTGACGAAAGACCTCACGGCCGGTGGTGATCTGCATGATGGCGAGGAACGCCACGGTGATCAGGAATACGTTGCGCGGCATGGGGTGCTCGAACCCACGCAGAATGAATCCGAAGCAGAGGAAGCACAGCGCTCCCGCGGCGGCGAGCAGGAGAATGGCGAGCGCGAGACGGGCTTCGAGGAACCGGGCGACCGGACCCGGCCACCCGATGGCCGTGATGGCAATCAAGAGAATGCCGGGGACGAGAAGCGCGATCCTCAGCCAGATGCGAGCGCGCTCCTTCGCCCTCCCGATCACGAGGAGAGCCGCGAGGAGGAGAAGCAGATCGAGGGAGGGGCGCAGGAGGGACAGAACGGGCGACTCGGCCGAATACGCCGGGGCGTTCAGCAGGAGGTCGAGGACCAGGATGCCGAGCAGGAGCCAGGGGATCGTTCGCGCCCCGCGCATTGGCAGAGAATAGCGGGGATCGACCCGCCTGTCACCGGCAGGCGGGCGCCGGTGACGCGATATTGCGGCCGGAGCGGCGCGCTGGTACACTCGGCGACCATGAACAGGAAAAAACGCGTCCTCGCCGCGATCGAGGGGAGGGTCGGCGATATCGACAGGCCTCCCGTGTCGGTCTGGTATCACTTCGGCACGCAATTCCAGGACGGGAGAAGGCTCGGGGAGCTTGAGGCCGCCTTCTTCCGCGCCTACGACTTCGACTTCCTCAAGATGATGAACGACTACCCCTGGCCTCTGCCCGCCGGCATGCGCGCGGTCGAGACGCCCGACGATCTGGCCAGGATCGGCCGTCTCTCGATGGAGGAGCCTTCCTTCCGCGAGCAGCTCGCCGCGCTGCGCACCGCCTGCTCCCGTGTGGGCGATGACGCCTTCGTGATCGACACCGTCTTCAACCCATGGGGCATCGCCCGCAGGACGCTCCGACGGCACGCGCGCACCTTCCTGAAGGAGCAGCCGCAGAAGCTGCTGGACTGGCTCACCTCCTGCACGGAAAACCTCAAGACCTACATCGGCGCCGCGGCCAAGACCGGCATCGGGGGGATCTTTTTCTCGGTGAATGGAGCGGAGGCCGATGGGCTCACCGACAATGAGTTCGACAGGTTCGTCCGGCCCTTCGATCTCGCCGTGCTGGAGACGGCGCGGGCTGTCGGCCCCCTCCTCGTCGGCCACATCCACGGGAAAAACCTCCGTATGGACCGTGTGATTGATTACCCGGTGCCGGTCCTGAACTGGTCCCACCTGCACGACAACGAGAGCCTCGCTGAGGTCAGGCTGCGCACGACGAGGTGCCTCATCGGCGGCATGGACGAGATCGGGACCTCCCAGCTTACGGCCAACGACGTGGTCGAATCGGTCCTCGCCGCGGCGCAGGAGGCGAAAGGCGGAGGTTTCATCGCCGGCCCGGGCTGCGCCGTTCCGGCCGACATCCCGCCCGACCTGATCCGTGCGCCCCGAGAAGCCGTGGAGATGCTGAAGACCTGAGCGGCGTTTCCTACGACCGCGGCGGCTCGCCCTGGGAGCGGAGCCACCCCGCGACTCCCCGCATCCCCTCCTCGAGGGCGACCCGAGCAGTGAAGCCAAGCTCCTCTCGAGCCCTGGTGCCATCGAAATCAGCTCGGCGGGCGGACCTGCGGATCTCAACCCTCCTGAACACCGGCTTGCCCCCCCTGAGCCTCGCTGCCGCCTCCGCGAGGCCCGCGAGGCCAACCGCGAGCCACAGGGGGACCGAGGGGAACCCGTCCTTGCTCCCCAGCATCCTCGCGTACGCGTCGAACAGCTCGCGGATGCTGATCGTCGCAGGGCCGCACAGGATGTAGGACCGCCCCGCGCGTCCGGCACGGGCAGCCGCCAGCACGCCCTCAGCAAGGTCATCGATGTAGATCGGCGAGACGAGCCCTCGACCTCCATCGACCAAGAGCATGCGGCGCGCCCGGATCAGCTCGATCGGCCTCGAGGTCCATGCCCTGTCGCCGGCGCCGTATACCTGCGTGGGCTGCACGATGACGGCAGGAAGGCCTCGCTCGGCCGCCATCCGCCTGATCAGCTCCTCGGCCTCTAGCTTCGTGTCCCCGTAGGAGTCGCCGCAGGGCACGCGGGGAGAGCTTTCATCGATCCTCCCGCTCGCCCGCAGGCCATACACGGCGACCGAGCTCGCGTGCAGGAAGCGCTCGACGCCCGCGGCGAGCGCCGCCTCCGCCAGAGCGCGCGTTCCCTCGACGTTGACGCTTCGATAGAATTGAGGCGGCTGGAACTCGTTCAGCACTGCCGCAAAATGAAAGACCGCGTGGCATCCCTGGACGACGGACCGCAGCCGGGCGGGGTCCGTCATGTCTCCTGGGGCGATGTCAACCTCCGCTCCGAGAAGCGCGCCCGCCCTGGCGGGGTCGCGGGCAAGCGCGCGCACGGTGCTGCCCTCGGCCAGCAATCGACGAATCACGGCCCTTCCGATCAGCCCCGTCGCGCCCGTCACCAGAACGTGCTTCCCGCGCAGATCGTACATGCCGCCCTCCTTCCGTCGAACCCCGACGAGGCGCACTATAGCACATCATCCGCCGAAATCGGTATAGTGAAACGGACGACTGAATGAGGCGGGAGGACGGGAATGGAATATCGGCGTCTGGGCAGTTGCGGCTTGAAGGTGAGCCAGCTCTCGCTGGGATCCTGGGTCACGTACGGAAAGCAGGTCGACGCGGATGCGGCGGCGAGCTGCATGAAGATCGCCTATGATGCGGGGGTCAATTTTTTCGACAACGCCGAATCCTACGAAGCGGGCAGGGCCGAGGAGGTCATGGGAGCAGCGCTGCGGAAGCTGGGATGGCGCAGGGGCAGCTACATCGTCTCGACGAAGATCTTCTGGGGCCTTCACGAGGGGCCCAACGAGAAGAACACCCTCAACCGAAAGCGGCTGCGAGAGGGGATGGACGGGGCGTTGAAGAGGTTCGGCCTCGACTACATCGACCTCGTCTTCTGCCACCGGCCCGACCCCGAGACCCCCATCGAGGAAACGGTCTGGTCGATGCACATGATGGTGGCGAGCGGGAAGGCCCTGTACTGGGGGACCTCGGAGTGGAACGCGGATCAGATTATGGAAGCCTGCCTGGTGGCGGAGAAGCACCACTTGCACAAGCCGCAGATGGAGCAGCCGCACTACAATCTCTTCGTGCGCCGCCGCGTCGAGCAGGACTTCGTCCGGCTGTACGGCGGGATCGGTCTGGGCCTCACCACGTGGAGCCCCCTCGCCTCGGGAGTGCTGACGGGAAAATACAATGCCGGCATTCCGAAGGACTCGCGGCTGGCGCTTCCCGGGTACGAGTGGCTGCACGAGGCGGTGACTCCCGAGCGCATCGCCGCGGTGAAGAAGCTCCAGCAGATCGCCGCCGATCTCGGAGCCTCAACAGCGCAGCTCGCCCTGGCCTGGTGCACGTCGAATCCGCGCGTCAGCTCCGTCATCACGGGCGCAAGCAGACCCGAGCAGGTCGGGGAGAACATGAAAGCCCTCGAGGTCCTGCCGCTGCTCACCGCCGAGGTGAAGGAAAGAATCGAGGCGGCCGTTGTGGGAGCGACCGACCTGCGAGAGGCCGTTTGAGTCCCTAGGGCGGCAGCAGCACGTCAGTGCTGCGAAAGCCCCTAGGGCGAGAGCCCAAGGCCCTTGTCGATCACCAGCTTGGTCACCGAGAGGATCTCGCCGGTTTCCACGCGCAGCAGCTTGACGAAAACCTCGTAGCCCTCCTTCCTGTCGAACATGCGCGAGGCGAGAAGCATCTCCGCGTTCAAGATCCTGCCCACGCGCGCCGCGTTCGCCTCGTCGGCGATCCCCGACATCTGCAGCTCCAGCTCCTTCAGGATCGCCTGCAGGTCCTTGCGCTCCACCATCGAGAAGGTCCTGTTGCGGGCCAGAGAGAACACGGCCTGCTCGCTGAAGTACTCGGCGTCGGCCGCCAGCCCGTCCGATTGCGGCACGATGGGCAGGGCGGCTACGGACGTGCCTGCCGGAATGCGGAAGCTCGCGTAGTCGATGATCTGCGATATCGCCATGTCGAAGAGCTTTGCGAGGGTCTCCGCCTTCTCCTCCCCGCCGGTCCGGCTGGCCTGGAACCAGTCCCCCTCGTCCGCGAGGGGCTGGTCGGTCAGGTTCGCGAGCTCCTCCCGGGCGAACCGTATGATGATCGCCTCCAGCTTGTCGGTCTGGTAGTTCGAGCCGGTGTGATGGCTGACGCTCCCCGGCGCGCCCCCCTCGCTCTCGCCCTGCTCGCCGTAGGTGAGGAAGATGTACTTCGCGTAGGTATACTGCGAGATCTGGCGCAGGGGCAGCTCCCCCGAAATGTCCAGGCCGCCGGTGCCCACGCTGAAGATCTTTATCCCGGCCTTCCGCGCGTCGTGCGCCGCGTCGGCGTAGGTGTAGTCCTGGCCGTAATCGAGGTGCGGCGCGGCATCGGTGATGACGAAGGCGAGACGGATCCCGTCGGGGTTCCAGCGGATCTCCCGCATCGCGTCGCGCAGGGCGCTCTGCAGGTCCTCGGGATCGTCGCCTCCCCCATCCGCATTCACGTCCGCGAGAGACCTCTTGAAGCCCGCGAGGTCCTCGGTGAGCGGAACGATCTCGGTCGTGTACTCGTCGCCCTGATCGCGGTAGAGCACCAGGCCGAACCGGACCTGGGGCCGGGACGAAAGAGCGCCGAGATTGAGGTTGATGATCTCGATCGTCGTCTTCAGCCTCTGGATCTCCTCGCCCATGCTCCCCGTCGTGTCGAGGATGAAGAGGATGTCGAGCGGGACTGCCTGGTAGGCCGGCCTCGCGGCCTGCAGCTTCACATCGATCTGGCGCTTCCCCCTTCTCTCGAAGAGCACGGATCTGCTCTCGCGCAGGGCGCTCACCGCGGCGGTGTACGAGCCGATCGACGGCGCGTGCTCCGAAGGAAAAAAGAGGAAGGTGCCGTCCGCGTACGTGCGGCCCGCGGCGAGCAGCGTCCCATCGGCGGACACGCGCACGTCCGCATTGGGCACGGGCTTCCCGGCGCTGTCGGCCACCTTCAGGACGATCCTCTCTTCGACGGGGATCGGCAGGTGCTCGATGCTGCCGTACTCGGCGAGGAAGTTCACGAAGTAGTTGAATTGCTTGTTGTCGTCCGCGAACCCCGCCTGGAGGCCCGAAACGCTTGGAGCCGCGGCCTTGGGGGACTCCGACCGCGTCTTTCCGGGCGTCCCGGAGGGCTCCTCGACGAAACCGAACCCCTTCTCTCCCAGCTCGACGTCCGCCGATCGAGTGCCGGCCGCGACCGCCTTGTCGGCCTCGCCCTCATCGCCGACCGCTGCCGATTCGCTGCTCTTCGCCTCTTTCTTCGGAGCGGGCGCTTCTGCAGACGGCGGCGCAGCCTTCTCTTCGGCCACAGAGGCAGGAGGCTCCGTCTTGGAGGCTTCCATCGTCCGGGGGGAGGAGGAGCAGGACATGAGAAGTCCGGCGACGAGCAGGAGGAACAGCGTCGCACGCTGGAAAGGTGATCTCATTTTCAGCCTCCGGGAATGAACTGTACCCCTAAAGCACCTTCACGTAAATGACCTTGGAGTCCCCGGGTCCATAGAAATCCCGCAGCACGGCCTCCAGGGCGTAGCCCCGGGCGGCGTAGAAGCCGCGCGTCGGATCATAGAGGGGACGCGAGGAGGTCTCGAGGTAGATGCGAGTTCCCCCGAGCCCGGCGATCGCGCGCTCGGTTGCCTCGATCAGCGCCGTGCCGAGGCCCCTGCCTCGCGCGTCGTTCGACACGGCGAGCCAGTAGTGGTCGAAGCTCGATTTCGTGCAGGCGATCGGGCCGAAGCAGGAGTAGCCCACTGTCCGCCCGGCCTCCTCGGCGAAGATGAAGTGGTAGCCGCTCTTGATGCCCTTCGCGAGGCGCTCCTCGACGAGCTCCACCGCCGTGTCGATCTCGTCGGGGTAGAAGAAGCCCGAGGATTGCGTGATCGCCCGCACGCTCGCCGGATCGGCGTCGGCGACAGTGTCGCGGTATGTGGTGAACGGTTCGCTCACGTGTTGCCTCCCCTGGCGTCCGCGATGATCCTCGCCACGACCTCGTCGATCGTGAGTCCCGCTTGGGCCGCTGCCGCCATGAAACCCGCGTCCGGGGCGATGCAGGGGTTCGCGTTGATCTCGAGGACCCATGGCCTACCGGAATGATCGACGCGGAAATCCACCCGCGCGTACCCCCGAAGCTCGAACAGGTCCCAGCATGCCCTGCCGAGATCGGCCAGCGCGGCGAGCAGCGGCTGGTCTTCTGGAGGGAACGAGAAACGCCGCCGCGTGTTGCCGTACTCGAAGGAGCCGTCGACCCATTTCGCCCTGTAGCCGACCACCCGAGGCTTGCCTTCCGGATATCCGACGAACTGGATCTCGGCTGGCGGCAGGACCTGTTGCCCCGCCGCGCCCGGCGCGCCCAGCAGTCCGAGATTGAACTCGCGGCCCTCGACATAGCCCTCCACGAAGAGGTTCTCGATCCCCTCCCGGAAGGCCCTCCGCTCGATTTCGGCGGTGAGGGCGGACGAGTCCTTGGCGACGGAGCTGTCCTCCAAGCCGATCGACGCGTGCTCCCAGACCGATTTCACGATACAGGGCGAGGGAAATGGAAGAGCGCCCTTCACAGCCGCTGCGGCGGTGGCCCAGGGAGGGGTGTCGATGCCCGCGCAGGCCAGTATTCTTTTCGCGAGGATCTTGTGGGAGGTGAGGAAAATGGCCTCGGCAGGGGCGCCGGTGTAGGGGATGCCGAGGCTGTCCAGCAGGCTCGGAGCGAGATGGATGAGCCTGCCTCGACCGCCGATCGTCTCGGTGAGGTTGAACGCGATCTGCGGCGCGGAGCTTGCGAGGACCGCAGCCGAGACGCCGAGATCGAGGGTGAGCGGGACGTCGATGGCCTGATAGCCCAGCCTGCCCAGCGCGGCGCGCACGGCGTCGACCTGGACCAGGGCGTCCTGCTCGTCGGCCGGCGCGTCGGAGCCGACGCGCCCATAGACGATCGCGACCGTGGAGGTAGTCATCGGGAAAGCTGCGCCGCGCCGAAGAGCGGCGCGGCGCGCGACATGCTCATTTCTCCGCCGAACCCAAGGGGCTCCCGCAGCGCTCCGCGCTGCCGCCGCCCAAGGGATCCGGGTAGCGGTAGTACAGGCCCTGGTAGTTCTTCAGAACGAGATCGTCTCCGTCCCGGCCGACCAGCGATTCGGGCAGGAGCGGGATCTTCCCCCCTCCCTGCGGCGCGTCGATCACGTACGCCGGCACCGCATACCCCGTCGTGTGGCCGCGCAGGCCCTGGATGATCTCCAGCCCCTTCCGCACGGGAGTGCGGAAATGCGATGATCCGAATATGGGGTCGCATTGGTACAAATAGTACGGCTTCACCCGGGCGGTGAGCAGCCCGTGCATGAGCCTCTTCATCGTCTCGACTGTATCGTTGATGCCGGCGAGGAGAACCGTCTGGCTTCCGAGAGGGATCCCCGCGTCGGCGAGCCTGGCGCAGGCCTCCCGCATCTCGGGCGTGAGCTCATCGGGGTGCGTGGTGTGGATGCTGATCCAGAGGGGGTGGTAGCGCTTGAGCACCCTCGTGAGGGAAACCGTAATACGCTGCGGCATGACGACCGGCACCTTCGTCCCGATGCGGATGAACTCCACGTGCGGGATCCTCCGCAGACGACTGAGCAGCCAATCCAGCTTCTCGTCGGAGAGGGTGAGCGGGTCGCCGCCCGACAGCAGCACGTCCCGGACCTCGGGATGCGCGTCGATGTACGCGATGGCCTGCTCCCATTGCGCCTGGTAGAAGATGCTGTTGTTGTCGGGGTTCTCCACCATCCGCGAGCGCGTGCAGTAGCGGCAATTGGAGGCGCATGAGTTGGCCACGAGGAACAGGACCCTGTCGGGGTAGCGGTGCACGATGCCGGGCACCGGGCTGTCCTTGTCCTCTCCCAGAGGATCCTCGGCCTCGCCCGGGGAGCGGAGGTACTCATCGGTGACGGGGATCATCGTGCGGCGCAGGGGCTGCTCGGGATTGTCCGTATCGATCAGACTGAGGAAGTACGGGGTGACGGCGAATGGTAGCGGGCCGGAGTGCCGCGCGATCGCCGTGCGCTCGTCGTTGGTCAATGTGACGATCTTTTCGAGGTCCTCGAGGGACCGGACGCGGTTTCGCAGCTGCCAGCGCCAGTCGCACCACTCGGCAGCCGTTGTCAGCGGAAACGCCCGGGCGCGGAACTCATCCGCCGCCGTCGAGATCGGGAACTTGGGGGGTGGAAGGACTTCTCTCCTGATCGTGCGTCGATACGACGCGAAAGGCGGGATCGTAGTCCAGAGACCGGCCAACTCGCCGATATCTCCGGCTACGGGCATAGTACCTGGAGGTTCTGCCTCCTCAGTGCTGAGCACCTTGGGTTCCATCTGTACAAAGACTCCTTCGTCTATCCTATAGGGTATGGAGGGAACAACGTTCCCGCCCGTCTGAGTCGAGGTTCTCCTGGTCGATTTTTCCGCCCTCATCGAGCGAATGAGCGGCCAACAGCTCCCCTCCCCACGTAACCATTTCAATGCATACTACAGGAAAAAAAACATTGCAAGAGTTTTTCGCTCCCCAGAAAAAATATTTTCGCCCGGCGCCACCAGCGCCCCGGCGCCGCAAGCGCCCCGGCGCTCCGGCTCCTCAGCCTCCGTCACGTAGAGTATCGGACGATTCCACCTTTCTCTGCTATACTCAGGCGGCAATGAGTGCCGTCGCAGTCATTGGGGGAGGCCCCTCAGGGATCATGGCCGCCATCGCGGCGGCGGAGGGCGGCGCGGCGGTCGTCGTGTTCGACAGGGCGGCTCCCCTCGCGACGATCCTGAGGACGGGCGGGGGCCGGTGCAACCTCTCAAACGCCGCTTCGGACCTGGGGCAGCTCGCCGCAGGCTACCCCCGGGGAGGCAAGTTCCTCCTCTCCGTATTCTCGCGGTTCGGCGTGCCGGAAACCCTCGAATGGTTCCGCTCCCGGGGTCTCCCCGTCGCTGTGGAGGAGGAGGGCCGCGTCTTCCCCGCTTCCGGCAGAGCGGGAGACGTCAGGGACCTCCTGCTCCGGGAAGCCCGCCGGGTCGGCGCGAGAGTGCGGGGAGGCACGGCAGTCCGGCGGATCGAGCAAGCCGAGGAGGGATTCAGGCTTGTCACCGGCGGACCCGCGGGCCGATCCACCGGCGCCGCGGCTTTCTCAGCCGTGATTCTTGCTGCGGGGGGAAACTGGCGGAACCCGCCCGGGTCCGGGTACCGCCTGGCCGCGTCCCTGGGCCACTCGATCACCCCGCTCGCGCCTTCGTTGACAGGCCTCCTTGTCTCCGAGGCCTGGCCTCGCGGCCTCGCGGGGCTGACCCTCCCCTGCATCCGGGCTCGGGCGTTTTTCCAGGGGCGAAAAGTGGCGGATGAAAGGGGAGACCTGCTCTTCACCCATCGGGGGATCTCGGGCCCGCTCGCCTTCCGGATCTCGGCCCGCTCGGTCTTCCTCCCCTTCTCGCCCCAGGCTCCGCTCGCGCTCACCCTCTCGCTCGTTCCCGATCTCCGCCCCGCTCGCATGGAAGAGGAGATCCAGAGCGCGATGAACGCCCATCCCCGGCAGGCCGTCGCCACGGCGCTCGGGCGGTACGCGCCTCGCTCGCTCAGCCTCGCGCTGCTCACCCTCGCGGAGATCGATGCCGCGAAGAGCTGCTCGCAGCTCTCCCGAACGGAGCGCAACAGGATCGCGGCGCTGCTCTGCGGCGTGCCGGTGTCCGTGACGGGACGCGAGGAGGAGACGGCCATGGTCTGCGCAGGGGGGGTCGCCCTCGAGGAGCTGACCCCTTCGACGATGGAGTCTCGTCTCGCGCCAGGCCTCTTCTTCTGCGGCGAGGTGCTGGACATCGACGGGTTCACGGGGGGATTCAATCTCCAGGCCGCCTGGTCCACGGGCTGGCTCGCCGGAACGAGCGCAGCATCCATGGTGTCCCGCGCCCTCAAATCATAGTACATTCAAGAGGATGGAACCCGGAATATACCTGGAGAGCACGAGGACCGACCAGCTCGGAACCGAGGCCCGCGCCGTCCTCGTCGGCATAGAGATCAAGGGCGATTCTTCGACCTGGACCGTCCGGGATTCCCTCGATGAGCTCTCTCAGCTCGCCCTCACCGCGGGGCTCACCGTCGTCGCAAGAACCTACCAGAAGCTCTCCCACCCCGACGCTTCGACCTACGTGGGATCGGGGAAGGTCCAGGAGCTGAAGGAGCTGGTTGCCGCTGAGAACGCCCGCTTTGTCATATTCGACGACGAGCTCCGCCCGGGGCAGCACCGGAAGATCGAGAAGGTCCTCGGCCCCGAGGTGCGGATCATCGACAGGACCAGGCTCATCCTGGACATCTTCAGCCAGCACGCCCGATCGAAGGAGGGCAAGCTGCAGGTCGAGCTCGCCCAGTACCAGTACATCCTGCCGCGCCTTTCGGGCATGCGCGTCGACCTCGAGCAGCAGGTCGGAGGCGCGGGGGCTGGTCTCGTGGGCCTGCGCGGGCCCGGCGAGACCCAGCTCGAGCTCGATCGCAGGCAGATCCGGCGCAGGATACAGACGATCAAGAGCAGCCTGGAGGACGTGCGGACGCACAGGCTCCAGCATAGGAAGCAGCGCGACCGGGCGGGGATCCCCGTGGTCGCGATCGTCGGCTACACGAATGCGGGCAAGAGCTCCCTGCTGAACGCCCTGACGGGGGCCGGCGTCCTCGTGCAGGACAAGCTCTTCGCCACGCTCGACCCCACCACCCGCAGGCTCACGCTCCCCACCGGGCGGGAGGTCCTCCTGACGGACACTGTCGGGTTCATCCGCAAGCTCCCCCACGATCTCGTCGCAGCCTTTCGAGGAACACTGGAGGGAATCGAGGAAGCCGCCCTGATCCTGCACGTGGTCGACGCTGGCCATCCGCGGACCGGCGACCAGATCCAGGCCGTCGACTCCGTGCTCGCGGACCTCAAGGTGCACGCGACTCCCCAGCTCATCGTCTGGAACAAGACCGATCTGCTTGCGGGCGGCACGCCGCCCGCGGTGCTCAAGCCCTCTCATCCCGAAGCGGTCGCGATCAGCGCGCTCACGGGAGCGAACCTGGCGGGGCTCCTCGAGACGATCGAGCGCCTGCTGAAGGACTCCCTGCTCTCGATCGAGGCCGTGATTCCCTACAGCCGCTACGACCTGGTCAGGATGGTCTACGAGCAGGGAACGGTGGATCTGCGGGAAGAGACCCCGGAAGGGATCCTCCTGCGCGCCTCGGTGCCGAAATCCCTCGGCGAGAGGCTGGCCGGTTTCACCACGGGCGGCCGGCCTTGAGCCCTTCCCCGAGGATAGATCTCGGCAGGGTCGTCGACTCGATCTCCGAGGGGCTGTACATCGTCGACACGGACAGGCGGATCCTCTACTGGAGCAGGGGCGCGGAGCGGATCACGGGATGGAAAGCAGAGGAGGTGGTGGGGAGCTTCTGTAGGGACGGCATCCTCGAGCACATCGACTCGGCAGACCACAAGCTCTGCCACAGCGATTTCTGTCCCCTGTACCGTTCGATCGCCGCGGGCAAGAGCCTGCGAGTCCCCTCAATCGTCCATGCGCTGACGCGCAAGGGGCAGCGGGTCCCCGTCGAGGTGACCACCTCCCCCTATCTCGACGGGAAGGGAGTGATCATCGGGGGGATCGAGGTCTTCCGTGACATGAGCGCCGTCATGGCGGAAATGCAGGCGGCACGGCTGATCCAGCGTGATGCGGTCACGCTCTCGGCTCCCACGAGCGGCCGCGCCTCCTTCGAGGTCACCTATCATCCCCGGGACCTCGTTGGCGGGGACTTCGTGCGGATCGAGGATCTCGGAGGCTCCCGGTTCGCATTCTTCCTCGCCGACGTGACAAGTCACGGGGTCTCCGCCGCCCTGTTCACCCTCCTTCTCCGCTCGTTATGGGAGCAGCATGCGGCGCTGTGGAGCGAGCCGCACCCGCTGGCCGCCAGGATGAACTCCCTGCTCGTGCGCTTTGGAAGCGAGAACGGGTACTTCGCCTCGGGGTTGTTCGGCCTGCTCGACGCCGAGGCAATGTCGCTCGAGTATTGCGCCGCGGGCACGCCGGCCTTCCTCCGCCGCGGACCGGGAGGGATCGTGACGGCGCACGAGACCGCCGGCCATTTGCTCGGTGCGGAAGAAGATCCGGGCTTCAAGAAGCGGTCACTCAAGCTCGCACGAGGGGACAGGCTGCTCTTTTTTACGGACGGCGCCTTCGAGGTCGAGAGCCCGACGGGCGAGCCTGCCGGCATCGAGCGCCTTGCCGAGCGGTTCGCCCGGATGGGCGACAACGCGCCGTTCGACGAGTTCTGCGCGGGGTTGGAGGAAGACCTGCTCGCGTACTCTGGCCTGCTCCAGCTCCCCGACGATCTTACCGCCGTGCTCGTGAGGCTGCCAGAGTGAGACTGCCGGGGTGAGCCCGGCTCATGGGTCTCGGTTGTCTGAAAGATACACGGGATAAGCGGGATGACGCCTCCGTCCCGCTCTGTTATCCTTCTCTAGGCGTGGGCCGAAAGCAGAACGGTGGCGCGGGTCAATTTCCGGGAGGCGGCGCTGCCGGATGAACGCGGCGAAGCGGCACGTGTGAAGATCGTGGCAATTGCGGGGAGGCAGGTGCGAATGAAGTTTTGTTTCCCTTTGTACTTCCAGACGGTGCTCCCCGACGATTTCCGGGACAACGCGACCTTCCGCTCACTCCTTGGAAGCCTCCGAATCCTCGGTTTTTCGGGCGTGGAGCTCAACATGAGCGATCCCCGCCAATTGAAGGCCGTCGATGTGCGGGACTTTCTCGGCTCGTTCGATCTCGAGCTGTCGATGCTCGCCACGGGGCTCACCGCAAAACGTTTGGAGCTTTCACTCTCGCACCCGGACGATTCCGTACGGCGGCGGTCAATCGAGATATGTCGGGAGATGATCGATTGGGTCGCCGGCTCGACGGCGGGCATCATCGTGGGATTCCTGAAGGGTGGCGTCGCGCGAGATGCCGAGGAGGCGCGAAAGCGTTTCTCACAGTCACTGGCGCAGATCATTCCGCATGCTGAAACGAGGTCCGTCGGTGTGCTCATCGAGGCGACGAACCGCTACGAGTCCTCGGTTGCGAATACTATAGAAGAGACGGCGCATTTCTTGCGCGAATACGGCGCCGGCTCCGCCCAGATGCTTCCCGATACCTTCCATATGAATATCGAAGAGGCGGACATGTTCGGAAGCCTGCGCATGCACCAGCATCGGTTCAAATCCATCCATCTCTCAGACAACAACAGGTGCTTTCCCGGCCTTGGAGCAATCGATTTCGGCGGAATCATCGGGTTCCTGAAGCGGATCGACTACCGCGGCCGGCTCGCGATCGAGGGCAATGTCAAAAACGACGTCGACGCCGAGCTGCGCTCATCCCTGACATACCTCGCCCCCCTTCTCGAGGAGTAGGCGGGATCCGCGCTCGTCACCAGGCACTGATGACGAGCGCGTTTTTCTATTCCCGCGACCTACTTCTCGGAGAGCGCGGCAAGGGCGACGGGAGCATGCGTGTCGTAGGAAAGACGCGCCGCCTTTGCGATCTTGACGGACATCTTTCCGTCGATTCCCGTTGCCGTCGGTTCCGTACCCGCGATCAGGCACGCGATGAACTCCCGCATCTCCAGGGCAAAGGAGTCGGCGTAGCGTTCCAGGAAAAAGTGCAGCGCCGGATCTCCGATCACGCCATCCGATCCGCTCACTCGGACGCTTGTGGGGGTCTTGTTTTCGGCCTGAGCCATCCCTTTCGAGCCGAACACCTCCACGCGCTGGTCGTAGCCGTAGACGGCCTTTCGACTGTTGTCGATCGCCCCGATGACGCCGTTCTCGAAGCGCAGGGAGACCACCGCCGTATCAAGGTCCCCCGCTTTCCCGATGGCGGGGTCGACCCTGACGGCGGCGAGGGTGAACACCTCTTCGACTTCGCTCCCGATCAGGTATCTCGCCAGGTCGAAATCATGGATCATCATGTCGAGGAAGATTCCACCGGAGACTTTCACATATTCCAATGGAGGCGGCGCCGGGTCACGGCTCGTGATCCTCAGGATATGGGGATCCCCGATCTTTCCCTCACGGATCAGCTTCACGATCTTCAGATTGTTCGCATCGAAGCGCCGGTTGAAGCCGATCTGCAGCTTCACCCCCGCCTTTCGCACGGCTTCCAGCGATGCGTCGATGACGGCGAGATCGAGCGCGATCGGCTTTTCGCAGAAGATATGCTTCCCATACGCCGCGGCCTCGACGATCAATTGCGCATGGGTGTCCGTGCTCGAGCAGATCAGGATTGCCTCGATCTCGGGATTTTTCAGCAAGGCGCGGTAGTCGCGCTCCACGCTGGGAATTGCGAAATCCGCCGCGCACTTTTCCGCGGCCGGTACAACGACGTCCGACACCGCGACGATCTGCGCCTCGGGGATCCGGTGCGCAAGATTCTCCATGTGGAGGCGGCCGATCCGTCCCGCTCCAATGACCCCTACCCGTATCTTTTTTTTCATGTGAGGCGCCTTTCTATCCCTTGACGAATGGGCCCATGGAGGGCAGTTCGAAGACCGACTTCCAGCCGGGGCTGAACGGCTCCTTCAGGAACGGCTCGAGCTCTTTCGCGTCGCGCAGAGTGATCTGATCGACCGGCGGAAGCTTTCCCGAAGGGAAGGCGTCCATGATCTGGTCGACAACCAAGGTCAGGTAGCTGAGGATCGCCGCGATGGGCCGCTTGGCCTTCTCCGCGGTGGCAAGCGACGGCTCGCCCACGACCCCTTCAGGGGTGCCCCGCCGCTCGATAGCGGCGTGCCCTTCGCCCTCGGACCATCGGTGCGGCCGCCGCCAGGGATCCACCGAGGTGTCGAAATGCCCGCCGGGCAGATACTGAGGGCCCCGGGCATCCTTCACGAACTTCATGTCGATCATGTCGGCGAACATGAGCAGTCCCACCGCCGTTTCCGACTCGTCCGCGTGGATGAAGGTGGTTTCCATGGAATCTGCCCGGTCGATGGGAATGAAGAACTCCCTCACCGCCCTGTGCCAGTCCAGCACCTGGAAGATGCCGGGAAGCTGGAAGCGCTTGAGGAACTCGTGCAGCGCCGTCTCCAACATCCACAGCTGGCCGTGGTTGTTGACGATGATCTGTTTGCGATAGCCGTCGTTCCAGAGCCCCAGCATCACATAGATGAGATTTTCGACGACGACTTCCTGGGGCACCATGACGGTGCCCGGCATCCCCAGGTGGTGGTAGGGATGGCCGCCGTAGTTCAGCGGCGGAGCCGCCAGATTGACCTCCCGCCCCTTTTTGGCCGAGTAGCGGCGCACCGCCTCGCAGATCTGCGTCACCATGAAGTTGTCCAGCCCGCTGTTGGCGTGGTCGCCATGGTTTTCCGTCGTGCCCACTGGGATCAACACGAGATCGTTCTTCCGTCTTTTCTCGTTCTGCCGCGCCCGGGGCGTGGTCTGGATGTAGGATCCCGCCCTGCCCAGCTCCGAGGGCGAGGGCACCTCATACTCCTTGAGAAGAGCGTAGATGTCCGACATTGGAGCGTCGAAGATCTTTTTTTTCAGCCTGCCCACCTCGTTGTCTTCAAAGACAATGAGGGGATGGCTCGTGGTCAGGAACTTCATCTCGGATTTGGGTTTCGCCATGTCGTTCTCCTCCGCTCACTGTCCCGGGTTCACGCAACTGATCTTGGATTCCTTCTTGTCCGTGCGAAGCTGGACGATGCAATCGGGCACCTGATCGAGCTTCACCTCCTTGGTGATCATGGGGAGCATGTTCATGCCGCTGGCCATGAGGGAGATGACATGGGGGAAGGTGCCGTCGCCCGAGTGCCCCTGGGTGCCTACGACCTGCGCCCGGCGAACCTGCAGCACTTCGCCCGTGACCGGAATCTTCGCGTCCGCGCGCGCGACGATGACCACCGTCGCGTTGAGCGCGCGCCCTTCCCAGATGCACGCCTCGATCTGCGGGTACACCACGGTGGGAAGCCCCGTGGCTTCCAGGTAGAGCTTCGCGCCCATTCCGTGCGTGATCTCCATGACCCGTTCCTTGAGATCTTCCTTCAGGGGGTTGATCACCTCGTCGACGCCGAGCTTCTTGGCCACGGCGGCGCGTGCGGGCTCCGGCTCGGAGAGGATCACCTTCGCCCCACCGGCGCGCTTGAGGATCGCGATCGCGGAAAGCCCGACGGGACCAGAACCGCAGATGACGACGTTGTCGCCCGGGCGGATCCCGCCTCCCCGCACGATCACCCCCGTGTAGGCCACGCTGGCCGGTTCCACCAGGCTGCCCAGCCGGAAGCTGTCCGCCTCTCCATGGTGCTCGCGCAGCGGATCGAGGCTCCACACCGTACGGTCGGGGACCACGATGTACCGGGCAAACCCGCCATTGACGTTGAAGCCGACCTCATCCAGCCGTTCGCAGTGATTAGGGTATCCGTCGGCGCAGGGCTGGCAGGAGCCGCACCACAGCATCTCCTCCGTGCATACCCACTCCCCGCCCTTGAAAGGCTTGTTGGTCACCTTGTCCATCGCCCCGGGACCTATATCGCGCACGATCCCCGCCATTTCATGGCCAAGCGTGCAGGGAAACCCGGTCAGGCCGGGGTACAGGATGTACCCTTCGGCGTCCGACTGCGCCATGTGGATGTCGCTTCCGCAGATGCCGCATTGCCTGACCTCGATGAGCACCTCTTTGAAGCCCGGCTTGGGCACAGGAACGTCCTCGATGACCAAGCGAGGATTCCGCCACACGCGGCTTCCAAGGTAGGTTTGTTTCCGATCGATGTCCTTCGAGCCCAGCTTGAAATCTGGCCTGGGCTCCCAATTGGCATGCAGCCGAACCGCTTTCATCTTTGTCTCAGCCACGGTTTTTCCTCCTATCTGTCGATCTTCGTAAACGTTTGTAGTCGAAAAGCAAGAAGCAGTGTAAACGTTGCCGTCAAATTGTCAAGGTCTTTCTCTCCATAGCGGTGACTACGAAATGGCTCTCCGTTCGATCTCTTCTCGGGCAATGCGCACCCACTGGACCAGGTTGTCCGGGTTGCCCCCCAGGGTGTGGTTGTCCTTCATGACAAGCTCCACGACGCACCCCCGGGTGACCTCCAACGTCCGGCTGATGTCCGCGCGCACCGCGTCGGCGTCGACGTGAGGCACGGCCAACAGTGAGGGGGCGGGCTTGCGCGAGTAGATGTACGCATCCCCCAGCAGCTCCGCCATCTTTTCCTGATTCGCCCACGGCGAAACCGAAACCCTTCGAAGCCTCGGCGTCTTCTTGACGATGTGCCACCGGGATTCCAGCGGCTCGCAGCAGCCGTAGCAGTTCAACCCGAAGCGCTCCTGGAGAGGCTTTTGGTACTGAAAAACAAACTCCTCGAACTGCTCCGGCGAGACCCCAACGGTCTCCTGGCTTTCCGTAAGACACCACATGTCGCACGGCCTGATGCCGCTCTCGTCCAGCTGCCGACGCGGCAGCTCGCAGGTATACCCGATCCCGCCGGACCCGACGTACGCGTGATTATTGTTGAGGGACAACAGGTTGCTCCCTTCGAGGAAGTCGAGCTTGGCAAGGTACCCATCGCGAAGCAACCCCATGATCCGATGGATCATTCCCGGATCGTCGTACATGAGGTAGAGCATCCTCTCCAAACCGACCAGCCGGGCAAGGTCCCGCGTCATGCCGAGGCTCCACCACCAGAAACCCCGCAGGCCAATCGTCAGGATGCCGCGAAAAACCTCGGCGGCCAACGAAAGAGTCTCGAGCGTCGTGCGATAGTCCACCGTGATTTCCGGCACAGCAATCCGCTGCACGTCTTTCTCAGACTGGATGGACCCCTCCCACGCGTACGATTGCCCGGCAGTGCCGCCGCGGTACGCCTCCGGCATCCCCCACTCGCTGTCCGTGTACGTGTACCCGATCTCGAACAGCGGCTCCAGGGGCCTGTCGTCCTGGATGGATTCTCCCCAGAAGAGCTCCTTCCGTAGAATCATCTCCCACCTGCGCGCAAGCTCTCCTCGGCACTCGAGGAGGTCGGGAGTGACGATCTCGTTCCACCCATTCTCGGGATCCGCCAGCACGAGCGTCCTCTTGGTCGCGAGCGCATTGTGCTGGTACCACAGCTCCCGCTTCTGCGCCTCCGCGGGCCGCGCGGCAAGCTGCGCCACCCGGGATGCCAGGCGGCGGAGAGTCTCCCTATCCTCGGAGCCGATAAAGACGCCCGCCTTGATGCCGCTCGCGTATTTCGGGGTTTCTCCGAAGCAGGCAGAGGTCCAGAGGCCCGTTGCATTCAGGGGAATCGCCATCGCTCACCTCATTCGTCAGTAGGCACCATGGCGCCGGGCGAGCGCGAAGATTTGGGTCATCTTTTCCGTGGACACATCCGGCTGGAAGTTGTGCGCTCCAGCGAGTATCAAACCTCCGTCTTTGGCCGCCGCGCGAATCACCCTCTTGATCTCTCCTTCCACGTCCTGCATGGACCCGAAAGGGATGATTGCCTGCGTGTCGAGCCCGCCAAAGAACGAAACCGTCTTCCCATACTGGCCCTTGAGTCTCGAGAGATCCATGTCCCTTGCGTTCGGCTGGAGGGCGTTCAGAATATCCACCCCGATTTCGATGAGCTCCGGGATGATTGGAGAATACGATCCGCACGAATGATACGCGATTTTCACTCCGGGGTTCACTTCCTTCAGCGATTTGATCACCTTTTCCATTCTCCCCTTGAGGTGCCTTCTCCACATCCCGGGAGAGAGGAGCATCCCCTGTTGCGTCCCCATGTCGTCACCCAGCCAGACGATATCGGCGCCTATCCTGATGAGCTCCTTTCCAACTTCGATGCTGTAGTGCATCACCCTGTCCATGAGAGCGAAAACGTATTCCTTCTCCAAGCTGAGGTCCACCAGGAATTTTTCGAACCCCGTGAGGTACCAGGATGCCTCGAAAATAGTGCATTCGACGTCTCCGCAGATCGCGTAGCGTTTCCCATATCGCTCGGCCACGTCATTCGCCAAACGGAATCGGCCCGGGGCAAGGGGGTCGGGAAACGGGTAGGCTTCGACATCAGCCGTCGTTTCCGCGTTGGCGAGCGGGTGCTCGAGCATTTCGCTGTAGAAGCCGACGGTCTTGTATTTCACTCCCCACTCATTGGTGAGCACACCAGGGCTCACCTCATGCGTCGGCGAGCCCTGCGGAGAACAGGCGCCAATTCCCACTACATCGTTTCCGAGCTCGACGAGCAGCTCGTGATAGGAGATCCGGTTCTGGGAGAGTGGAGAATCGGCGGTGGTGTATTTCGGGATCTTCAGATGCCGGCTCAGCCCTTCGGCGACTTGCGGTGTGACGGTGAAGAAAAGGGGCACCCTGTCAGGCTCTTCATGGTGAACTGCCTTCAAGACACGCTGTCGGGGGGACAACTCAGATCTGCTTTTCGGTTCCATGCCTTTGGCCCTCAATGGACTTCTCGAACCCGCCCCGGGAGCCGCCTGCATGAGCAGGGCCTCAGCTTCACGCCCTGTCTTTCTGGGCCGCGGTCCTGGTGCCGATCGGAACCTTGAGATCGATGTCGCTCGTCCCAGCGATCTCCAGCAGCCTGGCCTCTAGTTTGTCGATGCTGATCTGGCCCTTGACGAAGATGTCAACGATCTCGCCCCGGTCCAGTATAATGATGCGGTCGGCCACTGGATAGACATGAAACATGTTGTGGCTGATGAAGATGCATGATTTGCCGCTCTGCTTGATGCTGCTCACGAACTTGAGGACCTTTTTCGTTTCCGAGAGCGAGAGCCCTCCCGTAGGCTCGTCGAGGATGATGAGGTCAGCCTCAAAATACAGTGCCCGACAAATCGCCACGCCCTGTCTCTCGCCGCCCGACATGTTGCCGACAGGCGTGTCGGGAGTCACGGAAGAGGAGGTGAAGCCCATCATTTCTTTCATGAGCTTCTGGGTTTCCACTTTTTCGGTCTTTATGCGAGTGAATCCCGCCCAACCTGTCAATTCCTTCCCCATGAAGATATTGCGCCAGATGGAATGCTGCTCGGAGAGGGCCCTGTCCTGAAAGACCGTGACAATCCCCATATCACGGGCAGCGTGAACGGAGAAGTTCTTCAGTCTCTCGCCCTTCCAATACAGCTCGCCGGAGTCGGGCTGGTGGACCCCGGTCAGAGCCTTGATCAGGGTCGATTTCCCGGCTCCGTTGTCCCCGATCAGTCCCACGATCTCGTTGTGGCCGACTTCGAAGCTGACGTTCTTCAATGCCTGAATGAATCCGAAGTGCTTGCAGATGTTCGAGACCTTCATCAGACAGTGTTTCTGCTCGGTCATTTGGTGCTCTGCCATTCCCCTTCCCTCACTTCTTCTTCAGGCCTACGTAGCGATGGCTGATCAGGGCAAGGATGAGAATCAACCCGTAGAAGAACTGAGTATAGAAGCCTGTGAGACCCGATGCAACGATCCCCGTTTCGATGAAACCGAGAATGAAGGCTCCGATGACCGCGCCCCAGATCGTTCCAATCCCGCCCCACGTGGGGGTGCCCCCCAGGAAAACCGCGGCAAGGATCAGCAGAAGATACCCTTCTCCGGTGGTGGGCCAGAAAGTGCTGTTGAGGAGAGTCACAAGGACCCCCGTGAGCCCAGCGCTGAAGCCCATCAGCATGAAGGTCCACGTTTTCACTCTCTTGACACGAATCCCCATCTCCTTCGCGCTGGTGAGATTGTCCCCGACGTAGCAGACATGGCCGCCGAACTTGTGCCGGGTGAACAAGAGCCAGCCGACGAAGGCGAACCCGAGACCCCAGATCAGCTGAACGGGAAACACCCCGATCCTTCCCGCGAAGATGTTCCAGAAGGGGGTCTCCCGCAGGAAGGTCAGCGGAATCGCGAGTCCCCCGCTGGTTATCATGATCAAGCCCCGGAGGAGAAAGTTCATCCCCAGGGTGGACACGAGCGACGAGAGGCCGACCTGCGTGACGAGCATGCCGTTCAGGAACCCGCACAAAGTCCCCGTGAGCAGCGAGGCGACAAACGCGAGAACTGGACTGACCCCGGCCCTCACGATCATGGCAAATACCATGGCCGATAACCCGATGATCGAAGGGAAGGAAAGGTCCAATTCGCCGCTCGCCACAACGAAGACGCTGGACGTGACAAGGATGATCGAAGCGCCCAGCGTGGTGAATACGGCGATATAGGCCCGGTAGTTGAAAAAGACCTTAGGATTGGCGATGGCAAAAACCGCGATCAAGACAATGAAGACGGCCAAGACGGCGAACTCAATCCTATGTTTGTACAGGATATCCCTTGCCCTACTCATCCGCTTCTTGAAGACCTCCCCCCTGTGCGTCCGTGTGGAAACCGTTGCGGACGCCGCAAACCTCACGGGGCGGGTGAACCCGCCCCGTGAGCATTTTTCCTCTCCCCAATCAGCGAATGCCAGCTACCGCAAGGCCAGCAAGATCCTCAATGTTGCCCGGAGTCACGAAGCCGGCTCCGCTATCATAGCCGATGAGGCTGAAGCCATACGCGATAGTCAATGCGAGACTGGTGACCGGTATGAACCCCTGAAGGTAGGGCTGCTGGTCGGAGCTGAGCTGGACGTACCCCTTGCGGAATGCGTCGACGATCGCCGGGCTCGTGTCAAAGCCGATGTTCTTGATCTCGCCCGGCTTCTTGCCGAGCGCCTCCATGTACATGGGGACTGCCCCGAGATTCGAGGAGTTCGCATATAGGATCAGTTTCGTAGTCGGCTGCGAGAGTATCGCGCCGCTGATGACGGGCAGGAGAAGCTGCGTGTTGGCGACCTGTTCGTTGGTGGCGGTCAACTTCGTGACGATGAGCCCGGCTTTGGTAAAAGCATCGGCGGAAGCGCCTTCCCTGATATAGCGGCCGGGCATCCCCCAGTTGCCGAACACGACGACTCGATCGCCTTTCTTCAGTCCGAATTGCTGGATTGCGGTCTCGGCCAGGGCTCGACCCTGCGACTCTAGTTGAGCTCCCACGTAGGCGCCACCGAACTTGGCTCGGACCTTGGGGACGTCCACGTTCTGATACATCATGACGATCCCCGCCTTGGCTGCCTCCTCCGCGAGCGGCATGATGGCCGCATCACCGGCATGCCCCATCATCGCGATCCCGTCGGGCCGTGCCGCGATCGCGTCACGGAGCTGCGCGATCATCTTCTCGTTGTCCCATCCCGAGAAGACATAGTCGACCTTGACGCCAAGGGCTTTCTGGGCGGCCATCGCGCCCCGGTAAACGATTGACGCGAACGGGTCCCCCGCATCCCCTCCCGCAAAGAAGCGGATGGTGATGTCTTCCATCTTCTTCGCTTGCGCGAAAGCGAAGCTGGAAATCAGCAGCAGTACTATCAGCAATCCCACTATCCTTTTCATCTCTGCCTCCTGATAAATTGATTTCTACAGCCTTATTCACGTACCCAGGAAAACTTTAAAGCCAATCATTGCGGACGGTTTCGGTAGAATCGAACACCTAGAAAGACCTGGACAGGACGTCTGTATCGCGCTCCTTTGACCATGCACCTCCTTCCCCCTCATCTTCGCCTTCGCAACGAGTCCTTCCCCCCGCTTCTGCACAGGCCATCGTAAACGTTTGCAGTCAAAAGTCGAAGACCATTCTACCCGTCTCTATCAAATTGTCAAGTTTTTTCTCCTGCTCATTCTTTCCGCCCAGGACGTTAGGTGATGATGCTTGTTTTTCGCACGATCAAGCGCGGTTCGAGGATCACGACACGGCGGCTTGATTCCACGCTCTTCTTCATCCCGGCGCGGCCGGCCGAGCCCATGTCCGTTATACCCGCCTGGGCGCCGATCTCATCGAGCAGGATCTTGACAGCGGTCCTGCCCATCTCGTATTTGGGCTGGAACACTGTCGTGAGTTGAATATAGTGCAGGGAGGCGATCGAGATGTCGTCGAAGCCGACGACCGCGATGTCGCCCGGAACCGAGAGGCCCATCTCTCGGACCCCATGGATCACGCCGAGCGCGACAATATCGTTTTCCGCGAAGACAGCTTGCGGGTACTCGCCCTCCTTGATCATCCCCTCGATGAGATTGACCCCCGTCTCCTGGTTGAAGTGGCCAATCCTGATGAAGCGCTCGTCGATCGGCAGCTCGTACCGCTCCATCGCCATGCGAAAACCCTTGAGGCGTTCGTCGATGGGAAGCGACTGCTCCACGGCCCCGATGAAACCGATCTTTCGGTAGCCGGCCTCGATCAGGTGCCGTGTGGCGATGAAGCCGCCTCGGACATTGTCGATCACGACGTAGCTGTGATTCGTGTTCCGCGGGGCCCTGTCCACGTACACGACGGGAATCGAGTTGTACAGCCGGTCCTCTTCGGGTTCCGGGGCATCCGACATCGGTGCGATGATGAGTCCGTCCACCCTTTTCTCGGCGAGAAGCTTGATGTACTGGAATTGACGTTCGTGCTCCCAGTTCGTATTGCAGAGGAAGACGCTGTAGCCCTCCTCCTTGGCCCCCTCCTCGATGCCGCGCGCCACCTCAGGGAAAAAGGGGTTGGTGATGTCAGGAATAACGAGACCAATGGTTCTCGTCTGCTTCAAGACAAGCCCTCTGGCGATCCCGTTGGGAGTGTAGTTGAGCCGGTTCGCAATCTCGAGAACCTTGTCCCGAGTCTCAGACCGCACGCCGTCTCTGTTGTTGAACGCACGTGACACCGTCGCATAGGAGACGTGAGCCTCTCGTGCTATATCCTTGATCGTAATGTTCAGTGCAAGCCCCGCTTGTCAGAAAATATTCGCAAACGTTTTCATCAATGTCAAGAGTCACTAATTGAGGAAATTTCAAAATGCTGAACGGCTGAACGATGGATGATAATGGAAAGAGGAGAACGTGGCATCGACAAGCCAGTGAACCCCACAACGCAGGATTCTTTAGCGGAAACCGATAAGAAATCAGCCAAGTGGCAGGTCGCGGACAGACGTGCCCCTCTCGACATGGAGTAGAACTTGCCCTCCGGCAGCTATGCTGCGTCGGCGTCCTTGTGCGGAACGACCAAATGCTGGAGAATCTTCAAAACCGCAAGGCAGACAACTCCGCTCATCAGGTGAATGCTTACCTTGCGGATCCCTCGGACAGAGACTCTGCCCCCCGTTCAACGGGCGAACGAACGGATCTTGAATCTCTCTTTCTCCGCGGCATCGAACGAACGAGCCTCCTCGCTCCTGCGCTTGTTCCCGTCGATGATCGCCGCCCTTCCTTTTCCCTCGATGTAGTTGCGGATGTCATGGGCATCGTAGGCGGCGTCCATCAGGGAATACAGATAGTGAATTGTACATTCCGCCAGTTTCCCCATAGGAATGGCCAGCTGAGAATCGTGCACGTTGGCGCCCGTGACCACCGCGGTGACAGGAATCCCCATGTCTGTCACGCCCAGGCGCATTCCATATCCAGCTGCGCAAATGGCACTGAAGCTTCCTGCCGTGCCTGCTTGGCCAGTCGCTTCATCTTCTTGGCAACCTTCGGCTCATCTTTTCGGGGCCGTCCCCGCAGGCGCGGGGGGCTCGGGAGGCACTTCAAGGTCACGCGTTTCTTGTCCTCCGGTTTCTCTCTGGCCTCGATCGCCGTCGAATCAGGTAGGATATGACCGATGAGGCGACCTTCCAGTTGCCTTCTGACCTTGGCATTCAAAGTCTGATCCATGACTGCAATCTCGGCAAAGGTGGCGAGACGGCGCGAAAACGTTGCGGCACTGGAGACGCGAGGGAAACCGCAGATTCTCTTGAAGTTCACATCCGCGTGGAGCCGATCGATCAATTTGTGCGTCGTGGGTATCTGGTCGTGGGTATCTGAAGGAACGATTTGCCGATGGCGGCCCAGAAAAACGGCTGATCGTCATAGGGGATGCGTCCCCGTCCGCCAGACAGTCGTGTTCGAACCGGGGAATCTTCCTCGATCAAAGACTCCTGACAGGGGTTCCCCACCCGGGAGATAAAGTGTCTGACGACCCTATTGTACCAGAGGGCGGGCCCCTGATCAATGGAAAATGGTCGCTTCCTTGGGTTTTAGAAAGAGCCTCAAATGAGGAAAATGCACTTGACAATCATTTCGTGGTGGGAGTTAGTATACGGATAGCATGAGGAAGTGTTCTTTTATCATCCTTTCTCTGCAAGCGTTTGCATTGCAAACGCAAAAAAATTCTCCAAGGAGGTCCGTATGAGGAAAGTCCTACTCATCGCCGTGATCGCGCTCATGATTGCGCCGACGGTCTTCTCGGCCGCCAAGCTGAAAATGGGCGTCACCATCGAAGACTTCAACGACGTGTTCATGCGCTACGCCCTGGATCAGCTCACCGACGAAGCGCAGAAGAGCAATGTCGACGTCATCGCCGCGGACGGAAAACGCGACCCAAACGAGCAGATCAAGCAGGTCGAGAACTTCATCACGCGGGGCGTGGATGCGATTCTCATCCATGTCATCGACCAGACCATCGCCCCCCGGATTTCGAAGCTCTGCCTCGATGCCAAGATCCCGCTCGTCTACTTTAATCGCAAGCCTGAGGACTCCGCGCTCGCCGCGGGCAAAGTCGTCGCCGTCGCCTCTCCCGAAGAGGTCGCGGGAAGCCTCGAAGCCGAGTTCGTGGCCAAGAAGCTCGGTGGAAAGGGCAGTGTCGCCATCCTGATGGGTTCGATGGGAAGCGCTCCCCAGATCGGCCGGACAAAGGGAAGCAAGGATGTCATCGCCAAGTACCCGGGCATGAAGGTCGTGCGCGAGCAGACAGCGAACTTCTCTCGACCTGATGCGCTCACGGTGGTCGAGAACTGGCTGGCCAGCGGCGAGAAGATCGATGCCATCATCGCCAACAATGACGAGATGGCCATCGGCGCCGTGCTCGTGCTCGAAGAGAAAAAGATGAAGAACAAGGTGGTCGTGACCGGTGTCGACGCGACCTCGGACGCCATGAAGTTCATCGCGGACAAGCGGCTGGACATGACAGTGTTCCAGAACGGCGGGGCCCAGGGTCGAGGCGCCGTCCAGACGGCCCTCAAGCTGATCAAGAAGCAGAGCGTTCCGGTGTTCACGGCCATTCCCTTCGAGCCGGTCACTTTCGACAATTACAAGAAGTACATGAAGTAGGTTCTCGTCACGACGGGGGTCGAGCTTCTCGCCCGGCCCCCGCTCGTGCCTCGATACGCAGCTTCTAAAGGAGTGGACGCGCGCTGTGAGCGAATTCATCCTAGAAATGCAGGGCATCCACAAGAGCTTTCCAGGCGTCCACGCCTTGAGAGGCGTCGGGCTCTCGGTTCGCCCCGGGACCGTGCACGGGGTCATGGGTGAGAACGGGGCCGGCAAATCCACGCTCATGAAAATCGCCATCGGGCTGCATCGACCCGACTCCGGCACGATCACCCTGAGGGGAAAGCAGGTCAGCCTCGAAAGCGTCCACGATGCTCTCACCCAGGGAATCTCCATGATTCACCAGGAGATGAGCCCGCTACCCTACATGACCGTAGCGCAGAATATTTTCCTCGGCCGGGAAATGAAGAACCGGCTCGGGCTCATCGACCACCGGGCGATCGACACCGCGGCAGGGGAGATACTCAGGGAGCTAAAAATCAACATCACTCCGCGCCAGATCATGGGCAGGCTCAGCGTGGCCCAGATGCAGCTCGTGGAGATCGCGGAGGCGGTCTCGCGCAAGACCGACCTGATCATCATGGACGAGCCCACTTCCGCGCTCACGGAGCAGGAGGTGGCGCACCTGTTCTCCATCATCAAAAGCCTGAAGGGGCGCGGCGTCGCCGTGATCTACATCACGCACAAGATAGACGAGGTCTTCGCCATCACCGACGAGGTGTCGGTCTACCGGGACGGCGAGTTTGTCGGCCGCGAGGACAGCGTCAACCTGACTCGCGAGAAGCTGATCAAGATGATGGTCGGACGCACGATCGACCAGTTCTTCCAAAAAGAGAATGCGACCTTCGGCGCGCCCGTCCTCGAGGTAGAAGGGCTGACGCGACACGGGTATTTCCACGACATCAGCTTCTCGGTCCGCGGAGGGGAGATATTCGGCATTGCGGGTCTCATCGGAGCCGGGAGGACCGAGGTAATGGAATCCCTCTTCGGCGTTACGCCGAAGCAGGCGGGCGTCGTAAAAATCCGCGGAAAGCCCGTAAAGATCGAAAGCCCATACGACGCCATCCGGAACGGGATCGCGTTTCTCACGGAAGACAGAAAGAGGAGCGGTCTCTACCTGAACCTGTCCGTGCGGGACAACATCATCATGCCCAGCCTGCGCAACAACCTGAGGGCGCTGTTCATCGATCACCGCGCCCTGCGCAAGCTCTGCAACGACGCCGTGGGCACCCTGCGGATCAAGACCCCGAGCATCGACCAGCTCGTCATGTTCCTCAGCGGCGGCAACCAGCAGAAGGTCCTCGTCTCGCGGTGGCTCGCCACTGTCCCCGCCCTGTTGATAATGGATGAGCCGACCCGCGGGATCGACGTGGCGACGAAGAGCGAGATCTACAAGATCATGTCCAGCCTTGCGAAGGAAGGCAAGGCGATCATCCTGATCTCCTCGGAGATGCCCGAGATTCTTGCCATGTCGGACAGGATCATGGTGATGCACGAGGGACGGAAAGTCGGAGAGATCGGCCGCGCCGAGGCGACGCAGGAGAAGATCCTGCACATGGGCACGGGCGAGCCGCTCAGCACGTTCAAGGAAGTACGCTATTATTGAATCCGCCACGGAATACCGTGGCGACATCAACCCGGAGGGCAGCCGTGATTGAAGCTGAAAGGGGCTCGGCGAAAAGGGAATCCCCGGTCCTCGCGTTCGTGAGCAAGTACAGCATCCTGCTGATCTTAGTCGGGCTCTCCGTCGTGATTGCCATCCTTTCCGGCGGCCTCTTCCTGCGGATCGGGAACCTGCTGAACGTGCTGCGCCAGATCAGCGTCATCGGCATCATCGCCCTGGGCGTTACGATGTGCATCATCACCGCGGGGATCGATCTTTCCTCGGGGGCGGTCGTCGCCATCGTGTCAGTCGTGGTCGCAAGCCTGCTGCAGAGCGCGGACGCCATGGACAGGCTCTTTGCGGGCGGCAGTCCCTGGCCCGTGGGAATCGTTCTCCTCATCGGGCTCGCCCTTGGCGTGTTCATTGGGTTCCTCAACGGCGCGATGATCAGCAAGCTGAAGATCCCGCCTTTCATCGCGACCCTCGGCATGATGACCTTTGCCCGCGGCTGGGCATTCGTCTACTCTCAGGGGCGGCCGCGCGGGAGCCTCATCGATGCCTTTCAGGCCATCGGGCAGGGAACCATCCTGGGAATTCCCAACCCCGCCATCGTGCTGCTGGTCTGCGTCGCGATCACCTACGTGATCCTCCAGCATACCCTGTGGGGCCGCTACACCTACGCCCTGGGGAGCAACCTGCAGGCCGCCGTGGTCTCGGGGATCAAGACGGACCGCTACATCATCCTGGTCTATACCTTTGCCGGTTTCCTCGCCGCGGTTGCCGCCATCGTTCTCACCGCGCGCATCGGCTCGGGCCAGCCGGGTCTCGGCCTGGGCTACGAGCTGGACGCGATCGCCGCCTCGGTCATCGGCGGCACGAGCCTCGCGGGAGGATTAGGGAGCGCGGGGGGCACGCTCATCGGCGCCCTCATCATCGGCGTCATGAAGAACGGGTTGGATCTCCTGAACGTCTCCGCGGATTTCCAGCAGGTCGCGCGCGCCATCATCATCGTGGTGGCCGTGACCATAGACGTTCGGAAGAACGTCCGAAGGAGCTAGCCCCGCAGGAACTCGATGCTCTTCGTCAGGGCGGCGGCGAGAGCGTCCCGGCTCATTCTCTGCACATCGGCGGAGAAGGGTTCGAAGGAGATGTCACCCGCGTAACCGAGAGACACCATCCGGGCGATCTGTTCCCTGCTTCCCATCCGGTCGGCTGGGGAGAGGAGCACCCGGTGCTCATCGCGGCAGCTCTCCTTTGGAACCGAGGCCTCGACGCCCGAGACGTGGATGAGCCCGGCCTGGGACGAGGCAAAGGAGCCATCGATGTCCTTCTCCGTATCGGGGCCGAGGTAGTGGTGGAAGGTATCGTAGACGATGCGGTAGCAGTCGAAACCCGAGCGCTTCACCGCCTCCCCCGCCACGATGACCGACGAGAGGGAGGATTCGGCGAACCCCAGGGGCTCCACCCAGCCCTGAATCCCGCGTTTGACGAAGGAGGGGCCGAATGCCTTCAAGGCGGCAACCGTCTCCTCGACCCGGCTCCGGGCGTCTCGGTTGTCCTGCTTGTCATTATTGGGGCACATCACGATCGCGGCGCAGCGCAGCGCGGCGGCGAGCTCGAGGAGCTTTTCCAGCTCTGCCTGGTTCTTCGCCTGCATTGCCCTGAGGTTGAACTTCTGCAGCGCGTTGATGCTGAGAATCCTGATGCCGTACCGCTGGGCCAGCTCCGCGGCCTTCGCGGGCGGCATTCCGTCGATCACCGCGCCCCCGGGGAGATCGTTGCGGATCTCCACCTTCGAAAGGCCGATATCGGCCGTGAACTTGAAAAAATCCTCCAGCCCCAGTGACGGGCAGGCGATCCTGTTCAAGGCGAAGCGTTTCTTCTCGATCATTCGTCGACCCCCTCTCGCATGAGGAGAATCATACCTCCTTGCGCCGATGTGAACAAGCGCGGCATCGTGAAGTCAGGGATTCCCCAAGGGCGGGTAGGCGAGGCCGGGGCGGGGCGGAGGAGGATTGCAGCGCCCGCGAGGCACCGATCTGGTGGCGAATGTGGCACAACTGGCCGCGTTTTTCCGGGATACCGCAAAAATCCCTTAGATTTTGGATGGTTTTCCCGACACCCGAAAGCATTCCCCGCATCCGCTTGAGCCATTTTTCCGCAGGTCAGCCTATCGATTTCTCCCCCACCCTGCCAGCACCAGCTTGATCAGTCCAATTCCTGACGGAACCGACTGACGGGAACTCCCGGAAGCTTCAAGGTCATCCTCTGGAGGGCCGTCACCTCGAACAAAAATACTTGCGCAACCCGGTCTGGTAGAAGGGTAAGGTTAGAGAGAACACTGGAAAGAGCGCTCGGAAGAAGCACACCAGAGAAGGAGTTCGAGCCGGAGGCAGGAAGGATGAGAGAGGTTGGGGAGACCTGACTTCGTGAGCCCCACCATGAGGCTGCAGACCGCGGCGATGAGCGTCACGCTCCCTGCCGCCGTTTCAGGTACTCGGCGTACGATGTAAACGGCTCGCCGGTGCGCGTCGAGGTCTCGGGTTCGATGAGGACGACGGCATTGCGCGTTCTTTTTGCCGCGTAGAGGGCCTTGTCGGCCAGCTCGACGGCTGCCGCGAGATCGGCCGTCCCGCTCACGTCAGCCACTCCGATCGAGAGCGTCCCGCAGGGCTGCCCGTGAGCTGTCCCGATCTCCCGCACGGGAACGAACGCCTCCCGCAATGCCAGGAGCTGCTCCTGCGCGTAACGCAGGCGCTCTGCGAGGATCACGCCCGTGTGCAGGTCGGCCGGCACGACAATGAGAATCTCCTCCCCGCCGTAGCGCACGGCGAGGTCCCCCTCTCGTATCCCGTCGAGGATGCCCGCGGCCGTCGCCTTCAGCACATCGTCGCCCCGCTGATGGCCCAACTCGTCGTTCACCCACTTGAAATGATCGATGTCGCTCAGCAGGAACGTGAAGGGCCTGCGCCGGGCTTTCAGCTTCTCGAGCCGGCGGGGCAGCTCCGTCAGGAAGAAGTCCTTGTTCTTCAAGCCCGTGAGACCGTCCACGAACTGGCCGGGGAACTCCTCCTTCAGCTTCGCCTCCAGCAGATCGAGCGATTCGCGGCCGCGCATCCCCCGCTCGCGCGCCCACGTGGCGTGCTCCTCGTCGCCGGCCACGGCGACCCCATGGCCGGACTGGGCCGCGAAGCTCTTCGGGTCGTTCAGCAGGTAGGAGTACAGCTCCGCGATGCCCCAGAGGATGTTGAGGAAGGCGACCTGCGCGATCCGAGGGATGGCGGAGACCGCCTCGCGATGCCGGGCTTCCACCCAGCGCCTGACCTGCCGCGTCACGGGACGATAGTCGGTGGATCCGGTCTGCGAGCGCGCCGAGAAATCGACGATCGTGACCGCCTCAAGGTCCTCCGCGAGCTTGCGGCGCACCGGGTCCTCGGCCGTTGGTCCGGCCCGGCCCGCGATCTCACCAGCCTCCCCCGCGAGAGCGGCGAGCCGGGCTGCCAGCTCGTGCAGCCGCGGGGCATCGGAGCGCTCGCGCCCCGCGAGGACGTGGCCGAAGTTCCTGATCGCCGCATTGCGGAGCTGGTTCACCCGCTCCTCGATGCCGCGCGCTTTCGCGCTCTCGCGAAAGAGCCTCGTGTACCGGGGGTCGCCGTCGGACTCCCGCGCGTACTGCCGCACCTCGTCGATGTAGCGGTCGAACAGGCGCGCGTTCGCCCGCTGCCAGGCCTCGCGCAGCGCGATCAGAGCCTCCGCGAGCCCCTCCTTCCCGAGTGACTTCTCGAGCGGCCAGGGCTCGACGGACGACAGCAGGTCGTCGAGCACCATGTGCAGGACCATGATCAGTCCCATGGGATCCGAAGCGGAGAGGCTCTCCAGGTCCGTGATGCGGCCCTGGAAGATGGGGCTGCGCGTGAAAACCCTGTTGACGAAGTAGGGCAGGACGAACTCTCCCTGCTCCACGCGCTCGATGCCCGACTCGGGGAAAAGCTGCGCGAGGGTGGCGAGGGTCCCCTCGAAGCGAAGCGAAAACTGCTCGGCCTTCTCCTGCTCGAGGCGCGCAAGCTCCCGCTCCTGGCGCTCGCGCAGCGCCTTCTCCCGGCCCTCCCGGGCCCTGCGCTGCCAGTCCTCGTACGAAAGGATCTCATCCTCGCGGAGCTCTAGGAACGCGAGCACGCGCGCGCGCTTCTCCTCGCCGTCGTCCATCTCGTCGAAGAACGACGCGATGCACTTCAACAGCGCGGGATACAGCTCGCGGCCATACCGCGGTAGGTTTTGGAACGATGCGCGGAAACCGGCCTCCGCCTCGGCCAGTTCGTCGGCGAGTCGGGGCCAGGACGTCCCCGGTCCCCCGCCGACGGCGCGAGAGTCCCCGTACGCGAGGTTCACCTCCCGCGCCGCGTCGAACAGCGCATCGAGCGTACCGATGCCGATGGGCTGCGTGGCGTAGATGAGGCGCAGCCCGTCCTTCACGACCCGCGCAAGCCCCGAGACCTCCACGTGAAGACCCGCGCGCAGCGCCGCAGAGAGGTATTCCAGGCTCTTCTGCAGCATGTCCTGGGGCTCTGCGAACCTTCCGAAGAACTCCAGGGCAAAGGGCTCCCGCGCGGCGAGGGACCTCCTCACGGCCTCCTCGCGGGGGCGGGCCTTTTCCCGGTCGAGAGACGTCGCGCGGGGCGCGGCGCCTCCCAGTAGCCGGCGGGCCGCCGCGCCGAGGGTCTCGAGGCTCTCGAGGAAGGAGTACTCGAAGGGATGCGCGTCCCGGCGCGTCCTCCGTGCCGCGAGCATCCGCAGCAGCGCCTTGTTGACGCAGTCCGGCCGGGAACCGTCGAAGATGCTCGCGAAGTCCTCCAGCCTTTCGGGAAGCCGTGTGATGAGGAGACCGGCTCGAAAAGCCCAGCGGTTGATCCGCCTGCGCAGCGCGGGAGACACGACGGGCAGCGAGTCGACCGCCCTCCTGCCGCTCACGTCGGCTCGCCCGGCGCGAGGGACTTCAGTTCTTTCGACGGAGCCCTCGACGGCTGGCTCCCGGCCTGCGCTACCGGCGCGCTCCATTCGCTTCCCGCGGCGGCGTTCCTCCTGCTCCCGCTGGACTTTCATCCTCTCAAGGGCATGCTGTGACCTCCGCCGCGCCTCCTCCTCTCCGTATCCCCTGTCACGGAGGCCGCGGTGCACCTTCTCGATCTCCTGCTTCGAGATGCCCTGCTTCAGGAGGCTGTCGACCAGGTTGCTTTTCTCCCTGTCGGATGGCGTCATGTCTCGTCCCTGTCCTCATACTGTACCACGCGAAAGGGCTTCGGAAAACCGGGCAGACGGTGACCCCGCCCGGTGGTCAGAGCGCAAGGCGCCTCGCGAGCGCCTTGATCTCCACCGCCCTGCCGGAAAAAGCGCACAATGAGGTCTTCCAGACCACCTTCCCCGATGCCGGGCCGCCGCGGCTCGCCCTTGGATCGACGCAGGGCAGGGAGAAACAGGCGAGCTCTCCCGTCCCCACCTTTCCGCTCTCGGAGGAACATCGGATGAACGGCTCATCCGAGCGTCCACCCGCCTTCTCGAAATCCCGAACGAGCAGGACCGCGCGCCCAGACTCGCGCTCCAGCACGTACATGATCCGCGGCCTGGCTTCCGTCGCATCAAGATCGACGCGGATTGCGCGCTCCCCTCCCAGACGGACGACCGCGCAGGCATCGGCGAGATCGACTTCTCCCGCCGGGCGCGCAGCGAGCCGGGTGTCGCCCCAGTACTTCCGCAGGGGGATGCGCGCTTCACCCCCCGTCTGGACGCACGTGAGGCTCCGCAAGCCGGCCGCAAAGGGCCGCCCGGCCGTGAGCTCGACGGACGACTCCTCCTCGTAGCCGGCCTGTCGGAGATACGTCGTTCCCCACATCTCGGCGAGATCCTTCTCGTCCAGGGGACGGATCCGGCGTTGAAGTCGGAAGCCGATCCGCACTCCGGACTGCCAGGCCAACGCATCTCCCCTGTTTTCCATGGTCCAGCGGCCTTTCTCGAGAAGCCTTTTATAGCGCCCGGGATCCACGGAGGGGGGCGGGGTGCGGCCGTCCTCGAGGAACTCGGCTTCGGGCTCGAGCCACAGCCCGTCACCCCCGGGATTCCGCCAGCCGTCGTCCTTGCCCCCGATGCGGAGCGAGCCGAGGAAAACTGGATCGACCCACAGCGCGTTCTCGCCCCGCCAATGCGGCCATAACCCGAGGATCCTCCCGCACTCGGGAACGACGAGGAGCGCTCCTTCGCTGCCCGACTCGAGGACGGAGTACGCGATGCCGAGAGTGTTCAGGTCCCGCGCGATCCCCTCGAGGCTCACCTCAGAGCACCGACCGGCAGACATACCAAGAGATATTGGCGCGCACCGGCATCACCGACACGGAGCCGAACACCTCCCTCATCTCTTCCTCGCCGTGTCGGATGAAAGACGCATACTCGCTTCTCTCGAGCAGCTCGAGAAAGCGAAAGAGGGGCGCCTCGACTCCCGTCATGCCCGGAAAGGGCGGCCAATCCTGCACAAGGACCAGGCCCCGTGAGACTCGGCGCGCTTCCCTCAGGAACGCCCGCCGGGATTCCGGGGTGTAGCCGTGCAGGACCATGGCGCACAGGACAAGGTCAAAGCTCGCCTCAGCATAGGGCAGACGCTCGAGTGCGTCGCCGATGGTGAACTGGGCTGACGTTCCCATTGCTTTTGCGCGCGCACGGGCGATCATGGACGGCGAGCTGTCCGCCCCCCACACGGAGAATCCCCTCCTCGCCAGATACAGGGCGTGTATGCCCGTCCCGCAGCCGATGTCGAGGATCCGGCCGCCCCGCGGCAGGGACAAGAGGCGAAGGTTCTGGCGGAAGATGCGCCGCGTTTCCATTGTGTTGAAGAAGACCAGGGGGTCGTAGAGATGGGCGAAAAAATCGAAGAACGCGGTGTTCGAGACGGATCGGGCCGCGGGCGTGCTCATGGCGCGGTGGGATGAACATCCTTCGACATGATGAGCAGGCTCGTCCTCTCCTCCCATCCCATCCTCTGCCAGAAGCGCTTGCCCTCGAGGTTGTCGGCGACAACGAAGATGTGGCACTTGCGCATCCCCGCGGCAGCCAGGGCAGCAATGCAGCGGTCGACGAGCCCGCGGCCGACCCCCCGGCGTCTGTACGCCGGCGCCACCGCGAGATGGTGGAGGTAGCCCCGTCTGCCGTCGCAGCCGCAGAGCACGGCGCCCGCCAGGGCGCCGCCCGCCAGGGCGCCGCCCGCCCCTGCGCCGCCCGCCCCTGCGCCTGCTCCCCCCTCGACGGCAACAAAGCTCATGCCCGGGTTCTGCCGGAGGAACCGTTCGATATTGCCGCGCGAATCCGCCTCGCTCAGCCCAATGCCCCCCGTCTCGCTCCATAAGGCATAGGCCGAGTCGTAGTCGTTGGGAAGGAACGCGCGGTAGATCAGCGCCATGGCCTCGAGGCCTACCGCGCCGGGCCGTCGTCGTCCGCGGGATCGGACCAGCTCTCGCACACGACGAACTTCAGGCTCAGCGTCCCGTCTTCTTTCAGGCTCGCGCGAAGGCCGCCGCTTCCGTGCACTCCTGGCTTGCCAGCGAGCTCGCGCAGGAGCCGGCCCGCCTCCGCGATGAGCTCTTGCCGCGTGGGGATGCGGCCCAGGCTCGCCCATGTCCAGTCGAGGTATTCCATCGACTTGTGCGCTCGGTCGAAATCGAAGGAGTCGAGGACTTCGAGAACCTGCTCTTCGAACTTCTTCGTCTTCTCCCCCATGCGTGGTCCTCCACGCCTATCATACGAGAAAAGCTGCCCAGGCTCAACGGCTGGGAGCGCGGTCTTCATCCCGGCAGCACGTGCGCGATAGCCCCTGCAGGGAATCTATCTTGCCTGAGCTCGGCATTTCGTATATATTATCGTATAGAGTATATACGGAGGCAATCGAGATGGCGTTGAGCATCAGAAATAAGAAAGCAGAAATGCTGGCGAGAGAGGCTGCAAGGGAGGGGGGCGAGACCATGACCGACGCGATCATCCATGCGCTGGAGGATCGCATCGCCAGATACAGAGGCCGCAGGATTGAGCTGGACCTAGCCGAACAGATCCTCGACATCGCGAAGCGGTGTGGGTCTCTCCCCGATCTCGACCTCCGCCGAGCTGAGGAGATGCTCGGCTACGACAAGAACGGGACGGTGGGGTGATGGTCATCGATTCTTCCGCCCTGCTTGCTCTGCTTCTCGCCGAACCGGAAGCCGAGACCATCGCCCGTGCAATCGCTGCCGATCCTCGCCGCCTGGCGAGCGCTTTTTCGATTCTCGAGACAGCGATCGTCGTCGAGACGAAAAAGGGCGAGAATGCCGGCCGCGAGCTCGACCTTCTCCTCCACAGGGCCCAGATCGATGTCGTTGTCATGGACGCTGCGCAGGTCGAGCTCGCAAGGAGCGCGTACCGCCGATACGGCAAGGGCGGGCAACCCGCCGGCCTCAATATCGGGGATTGCTGCTCCTACGCGCTCTCTCGGTTCACAGGAGAGCCGCTGCTGTTCAAGGGGGATGACTTCGCCAGGACGGACGTCGCCCTAGCGAAATGATGCGACAGGCTCACCCGGCGCCACGTCGGGTGGTGAAGCGGGGCGGAAACCCGGGAGCCGATTCTTTCGGATGAGCGCGGGCAGCTCGGCGATGCGGCGGGCTCGCGTCTCGGCCCGCTTCGCCTCCGCGATCCAATACAGGAGCTGGAGCCGACGGGAAGGGCTGAGCGAACGGAAGGCCGCACGCACGCCCGCTCCCTCGAGGACCTGGCGCACATCGGCGGTCATGCGGGGCGCGGCCTGGGAGCTGTAGGCTGCTTTCCATCGGCCGTTCGCCTTCGCTTCCTCGACTCGGGCAAGTCCCTCTGCCTGCATGCGCCCCTCGGCGATCAGTCGCTCCGCTGTGCGCCTGTTGGCGAGCGACCAGATGCTCTTCGACCTGCGGGGAGAAAACCAGAGCGCGAAGTACCGCTCGTCGTGGGTGTGGAGCCGCCCGTCGATCCAGCCCCAGCACAGCGCCTCCTCGAGCGCATCACTGTAGGCGATGCCCGGCCTGGTGGCTTTCTTCGCAATCAGGATCCAGACGCCCTCCGGGCGAGTGTGGTTCTTCCGAAGCCAAAGCCTGAACCGGCCGATCGAGGCGAAAAAAAACGGGGCCGGTTGCGACCCCATGACCTCAGGTGATCTCCACCCTGTAGCCCGTCGTGAAAACGCCCGACGGGTCCAGCGGGATGATCCCTTCCTTCTCGGCGAGGTCACCCGATGCGTTCGTGCTGTCCGGCAGGCCGTGCCAGGGCTCGATGCAGACAAAGGGGGCTCCGTTCGGCTTGGACCAGACCCCGAGGTAGGGAACCCCGTCCGTCACGATCTTGATCGACCGGGGACCCATGCTGTGGGCGATCGTGAACTCGTGGGAATGGGGCGACTTGAAGATCAGGATACCCTGGTCGAAGAGGGTTCGCGAGATGGTGAGCACGCGGCTGGAGTCCATGACCTCGGCCGTTGTATCAGCCACCACGAGGCCGTCCTTGAAGAACCAGCGCTCGAGGCTCTCCTCGCGCTCGAAGAGCACGTAGTAGTTCTCGAGAGATCCGCCGGCGAACGGCAGGTTGAACGCGGGGTGCGAGCCGACGGAGAAGTACATCCGGGAGCGCCCGGTGTTCTTCACCTCGTAGCGCACCGCGATGCCGGCACGCTCAAGTTGGAAGCCGACCCGGAGCCGGAACTCGAAGGGGTAGATCTCGCGCGTCTTCGCGCTGGAGGCGAGCTCGAGCTCCGCGCAGTCGGCTGAGGAGGAGATGACGGAGAACTCGCTCGTGCGCGCGAAACCGTGGGAGGCCATTTTATACTCTCGCCCTTCCCACGTGTACGCCCCGTTCTTCAGCCCGCCGATCACTGGGAAGAGCACGGGTGCCGTGCCGTTCCACCAGGCCGGATTTGCCTGCCACATGTATTCTTGCCCTGTCGCGCTGTCCACGAGGCTTCGGAGCTCCGCGCCCAGTTCGGCGATCGCGGCCCGCCAGCGCCCATTCTGCATCGTCACGCTCATTCCATGTTCTCCGCGAGCCGCCGCAGCTCTCGAATCGCCTTCGTGTAGTCCGGGCTTCCGAAAATGGCCGACCCCATGACGAACGCATCCACGCCCGCCCGGGCGAAATCCCCTATCGTTCCCGCGTTGATGCCTCCATCGCTCTGGATGATCGTCGGGAGGCCCCGCTCGGCCGAGAGCTTGCGGAGGGCGCGCACCCTGTCGAGGACGCTGGGGATGTACTCCTGGCCGCCGAAGCCCGGGTTCACGGCGATCAGGAGCACGTAGTCGACGTACTCGAGGGACCACTCGAGCAGGGAGAGGGGCGAGGCGGGGCCGAGGGCGATGCCCGGTGAGACGCCGCACCCGCGCACGAGCGAGAGGGTGCGGTTCAAGTGCCGGCAGGCCTCGGCGTGGACGCTGATGTGCGTGGCTCCGGCCGCGGCGAAGCGCTCGATGAAATCATCGGGGTTCTCGATCATGAGGTGCGCGTCGATGGGGAGGCGGGTCGCACGGCGCACGGCCGCCACGGTCCCCGGTCCCATCGTCAGGTTGGGAACGAAGTGCCCGTCCATGACGTCGACATGGACCCAATCGGCCCCCGCCTTCTCGACAGCGGCCAGCTCTTCGCCGAGCCTCGTCTCGTCGGCGGACAGGATCGATGCGACGATGATCTTCATCCGGGCGCTTCTGCGGCGGGTCAGCGGCAGCCCTAGTAGCTGCCCGTCCCTTCGGCGCCCGTCACGATGGCGACGCTCGACACGGAACCGATGCGGTTTGCCCCCGCGCCGATGAGGGCGATCGCGCCCCTGTAGGTCCGCACCCCGCCGCTCGCCTTCACGCCCAGGTCCCTTCCGACCACGCGCCGCATGAGAGCGATGTCGTCGACGGACGCCGCGCCGCCGGAGAAGCCGGTGCAGGTCTTGACGAAGTCCGCCCCCGCCTTTTTCGAGAGCTCGCACGCCATGACCTTCTCGTCCTGCGTGAGCAGCGCGGTTTCGATGATCACCTTCAGGACCGTGTTGGCGCGGGTGGCGCGGCGGACGGCGCGGATATCCTCCTCGACCCCGGCGTAGTCACCCGATTTCAGAAGGCCGACGTTGATCACCATGTCGATCTCTGAGGCGCCGTCAGAAAGCGCCTCCCGGGTCTCGAAGGCCTTGGACCTGCTGGTCATGGCGCCGAGCGGAAAGCCGACGACCGAGCAGACCCTGACCCCGGTTCCCTGGAGCTTGCGCGCCACGTAGGCGATCCGGCAGGAGTTCACGCAGACCGAAAGGAACTTGTACTGCACCGCTTCCTGGCAGAGCTTGTCGAAGGCCGCATTGGGCGCCTCGGGGCGCAGCATCGTGTGGTCGATGTACGTCGCCAGGTCGGACGGGGCAAGAGCCGGGACCGCGGCCGCGCTCACCGCTGCGGGCGCGAGGCCTGCCCCTGTCGGGGCTCCCGCGGCGGCCTTGCCGGCCTGGGCGCCGAGCCTGCTCACCACCTCGGCGACGATCTTCTCGATCAGCTGGTTCTGGTCCATTATTCTCCAAAGCCTCCTCGCTCGATTGCCATGATCTTGTTCACTCTCGCCAGGTGCCGGCCGGCCGCGAAGCGCGTGGCGAGCCACGTCTTGGCCATGTCGGCGAGCTGCTCGGCGCCGTGCAGCGGCCCGCCAAGGGCGAGCACGTTCGCGTTGTTGTGCTCCCTGCTGTTGATCGCCGTGCGGATGTCATAGCACATCGCCGCCCGGATGCCCTTGATCTTGTTCGCCACCATCGCGGAGCCGATGCCGGCCCCATCCAGCACGATCCCCCGCTCGCACTCGCCGCTCACGACCCGTTTGCAGACGGCGATCGCGATGTCGGGGTAGTCCACCTTCTCGGGAGAATGGCATCCCACGTCGCTCACCCGGTAGCCCAGCACCTCCAGGTAGCGCTTCAGCGCCTCCTTCTGCAGGAAGCTGCCGTGGTCGGCGCCCAGAGCCACCCGGCGGACGATGTCCTTCTCGCTCACTCACCCTCCCTGTCGATCCGATCAACCACTGCCGCGACTACCGCGCGAATGGTCACCGCCTTCTCGTCGCCGATGATCAGACGGGCAGAGCCCCCCTCATCGAGGATGAGCACCCGATCGCCGACTCCCGCCTGCACCCCGTCGACGGCCAGGAAGCTCTTGCCCTTCGCCTTGCCCTCGGGGTCCACCGGCTGCACCACCAGGATCTTGCACCCCCGGTAGTGGGGGTGCTTCTCCGTGGACACCACGTTGCCAACGACCTCGGCAAGAATCATGATTTGTTCACCGCGTCGACGATGCCGATGATCGCCGCATCCGCGGGATTAAACCACCCGTTGGGGTTCGCCTGCGCGGCCTCCTTGCCCCCCTCGAAAAACACCCGATCCCCCTCGCCCGCGCGCACCGTGTCGAAGGCCACGAGGGGAGAGCCGGCATCCTTTCCATTCTCATCAACGGGCTGCACGAGGAGCAGCTTCAACCCTTCGAGGCACTCCATCTTCTGCGTGCTCACCACCCTCCCGATCACCCGGCCCAGCTTCATGGTTTCCGCCTATATGATCCTGAAGGAATCCACGAGCGTGCATCGCCGCTCCCGCGTGAAGGTGCGCGCCCGCGTGATCCCTTCGCCCGTCGGACTTGCGATCGTGAAGGAGGTGAACCCCGCGCCCCCCTGCCCCAGCCCCGCGTAGCAGGGCCCGTTCTTCACAAACAGCGAACAGTTCATCAGCTTCGCCATCCGGGACAGCTTCTCGATGTCGTGCGAATGCATCATCGCCGTGTGCCGACACCCCCGCTCCACCTGCGGGGCAAAATCGATCGCCTCATCGGCGCTGGCCATCCGCACGAGCGGCAGCACCGGCATCAGCTGCTCGATCCACACCAGCGGATGATCCCGCCCCACCTCCATCAGCAGCAGCTTCGTCCCGGCAGGCACTTCGACGCCCGCCGCCCGCGCGATCACCGCGGCGCTCTTCCCCACGCAGCTCTTGTTCGCAGCCCCCTCCCGCCCAGGGCCTCCCGGCTCGGCGATCACAAGCTTCGTCACCGCCTCGGCCTGCGCACCGGTGAGCTCGAATGCCCCCGCCTTCCTCATCTCATCCTTCAGCCGATCGGCGATCCCCGCGACCGCCAGAACCTCTTTTTCGCAGATGCACACCACATTGTTGTCGAAGCTCGCGCCCGCCACGATATCCCGCCCCGCCTTCACTAGATCAGCGGTCCCGTCCACCACGCAGGGTGGATTGCCGGGCCCCGCGCAGATCGCCTTCTTCCCGCTCGCCATCGCCGCCCGCACCACTGCAGGCCCGCCCGTGACCACCAGTATCGCCACGCCCTGATGCCTCATCAGTGCGCCCGCGCTCTCGATTGTTGGGCTGGCCACCGCGCACAACAGGTTCCGGGGGCCTCCCTCTGCCTCGATCGCATCGTTGAGCATCCCCACCAACCGGTTCGAGATGCCCTTCGCCCCCGGGTGCACGTTGAACACGACCGAGTTGCCCGCTGCGAGCATTCCGATGGAGTTCGAGGCGATCGTGGCGATCGGATTGGTCACCGGCGTGATCGCCCCGATGACCCCGTAGGGGGCCCGCTCCACGAGAGTCAGCCCGTGCTCATCGGTGTAGGCCGCCGACTCCACATCCTCCACCCCAGGAGTCTTGGTCACGGCAAGGGCGTTTTTCACCTGCTTGTCAGCGACGTTGCCCAGCCCTGTTTCGGCCACTGCCTGCGCCGAAAGGGACTCGTTGGATGCGAGCACCGTCCGCCTCATGGCATCGATCAGCCGCCGCCGGGTCTCAAGCGGAAGAGCGACGAGCTCACGCTGAGCCGCACCCGCCGCACCAACAGCCGAATCGACGTCGGCGAAGATCCCCTTGCCCAGCGCTCCCTCCGAGGATGACCGGGCCCCAGCCCCCTCTCCAACGGCCTGCTGGTAGCTCCTGAGCACCTCCGCCACTATCTGCCGTATCTCGTCGCTCACCCCTGCCACCCGCGAAGTCTCATCTGCCCCTCGCATCAGGACGCTCGGGGTACACGACCGCACCCCCCTGGTCGATCGTGTCCACGATCGCCACCACCAGCGTGTCCATCGGACGATCCTCCGTGCGGGAGGTCCACCGGCAGGAGCTGCCCTGCGTGGTCAGCACAAGCTGCCCGCGATCGGCCCCCACCATGTCCAGCGCCACAAGGTACTCCCCCTTGCCCGCTCCACGCTGATCGGTCTCCTCCACCAAGAGCCACCGAGCACCCGCCACCCCGTCAGAGCGCACGGAGGCCACCACTGTCCCGGCGACCCGCGAAAGCGTCATGCCGTCTGTCCACTCTTCGAATAGGTGAGCTCCCCGTCCTTCTCGATGGCATCAATGATCGCGATCACCGTCGCATCCGAGGGCTTGCCCTTGGTCGTGTCGGTCATCCGCGCGCTGGAGCCTGTGACGTAGAACACCACCTCTCCCGCGTTGGCCCCCACGCTGTCGATGCCCACCACGTAGTCGCCCTTGCCCTTCAAGCTCACGGGATCCAGCTTTTCCAAAAGGAGAAACCTCATCCCCTCCATCGACTCGCTCTTGTGCGTGGCCACCACCGTGCCCTTCACGCGCGCTATCACCATGGGGAGGCCTCTCCCTATTTCTTCGACGGGGCGGATTTCCTGCCCAACGGCAGCGCCTCATCCACCGAGACATGCGGCCGAGGTATCACGTGCGTCGAGACCATCTCGCCGACCTTCTCCGCCGCCCGCGCGCCCGCATCCACCGCCGCCCGGCAGGCCGCCACGTCGCCGCGAACGATCGCCGTCACGTAGCCGCCGCCGATCTTCTCGTAGCCCACCAGGTCCACCTTCGCCGCCTTCACCATCGCGTCGGCCGCTTCCACCATCGCCGTGAACCCGCGCGTCTCGATCATTCCCAAAGCCTCGGAACTGTTCTCCGCCATCTGTGCCTCTCCTTGTCTGCGTCTCTCATGCGCCTCTAGATGCGCGCCGCGTTCACCGCGATCTCACGCCCGCCCAGGCTGGAAAGCCGCGCCTCCACCACCTTGCGCGCCTCGATCACCTCGGCCTCCTCGCCCGCTATGTAGATCCGCCCAAAGGCCCCAAAGCCCAACACCTCGATGATGTTCACCTTCGAGGTCTTCTCCGCCTCGTTGGCCGCATAGTAGGCGTAGCCCGCCGGTTCCACCTCCAGCACGTACAGCGTGTCGCCCCGCAGAACCATGTTGCCGTGGCGCACCTTGTTGATCAGCTGCGCATGGTGATCCGAGATGTTCTTGATCAGCTGGCTGGTCATGACCCGCGGCTTCAGCCGATCGGCTTCCGTCTTCTTCAGCTCCCGCAGCACCGCCTCCCCTGCCATCCGCGCATCCCCCTGGCTGTCGGAGTGCACCTCCAAGAGCCCATACGCGCGCTCCACGATTTGCAGCCCAGGGGTCACGTTGGTCGCCTTCAGCGCGATGTCGGTCAGCCGATTGATCTCGATCCCGGGAGCGATCTCGATCACGCAGCAGGCCTGCCCGCCGATCGGATAGTAGCCCTTGCTCACCGTGGCGATGAAGCTGGCGTTCTGCAGCTGAAGGGAATCGACGAACACGTACGTCCTCAGATCTACCGCCATGGCCTACCCCTTCTTCCCCGCTGCCGAAGATCGACCCAGAGGCAGCGCGCCGTCCACCGAGGCGTGCGGCCGAGGTATCACGTGCGTCGAGACCATCTCGCCCACTTTCTCCGCCGCCCGCGCACCCGCATCCACCGCGGCTCGACATGCCGCCACGTCGCCGCGAACTATCGCCGTCACGTAGCCGCCCCCGATCTTCTCGTAGCCCACAAGGTCAACCTTCGCCGCCTTCACCATCGCATCGGCAGCCTCCACCATCGCGGCAAACCCCCGCGTCTCGATCATCCCAAGGGCATCGAACTCGTTCTCCGCCATAGCTCCTCCTTCCACTGTCTGATCCGGCCCGCTTGCCGCGCAGCCGCTCTAGTGCATCTCCCTGCCGCCGGTGACGTTGAACGCCTGCCCCGTGCAGTAATCCCCGTCGACGGTCAAGAATCTCACGAATGCAACGATGTCGTCAATCCTGGCGAGCCTGCCGAGGGGGACCTTGGAGGTGAACTGCTTCACGACCGCCTCCTCCTCCATCTTCAAGTTCTCGGCGTAGCCCTTGCTCACCGAGCCCCAGACCCCCGTCTTCTCGACGATGCCCGGGCAGAGGCAGTTCACCTTGATGTTCTGCTTGGCGTACTCATAGGCCATGGCCTGCGTGATCGAGATGACCGCCCCCTTGGCGCCGCAGTATGCGGCCATGATCGCCGAGCCGGTCTTTCCCGACTTGGAGGAGAAGTTGATGATCCTCCCGTCGTTGTGCTTCTTCATGGTCGCTAGGGCGCCCTGCGCGCACCAGACCGAGCCGTTGATATTGATCCTGTTCATCCTGTCCAGCCGCTCGGCGGTGATTTCCTCGAAGGGCTGCTGGTCCACCGCCCCGGCGACGTTTGCGAGGGCGAATACGTCTCCGAGCGACTTCTCAATGTCCTTGAAGCAGGCGAGGACGGCGGCGCGGTCCGTGATGTCCACGATGTAGCCCCGCACCGTGTGGCCCGCCGCGGCGAGGCGCTCGGCCTGGGTTTTCACCTCGGGGTCGATGTCGATCATCGCCACGCGCGCGCCGAGGCCGCAGTACATTTCCACGATGCCCAGACCGATGCTCTTGGCCGAGCCGGTCACGACACAGGTCTTCCCTTTCAGATCGACGCTCATAGTTGCTCCTCCGCTTTCTCTGATCAGATCAGCATTCCGCCAGTCACGTCGACGACGGTGCCCATGATGTTGTAGGACTTCTCGGATGAGAGGAACGCGACAGCGTAGCCGATCTCGACTGGCTGCGCGAACCGCCCCGAGGGGATGCGCTCTTCGTAGGCCTTCTTCAGCTCGGGATCGGCCCACTTGTCCTCGTTCAAGGGCGTTCGCACCATGCCCGGCGCCAGGCCATTCACCCTGATGCCGTTCGGGGCAAGCTCACGCTGAAGAGTGCGGGTCAGCATATTGACGCCCGCCTTGGCCGTGGCGTAGTGGGCATGCCCGGCGGTATTGTACTGGAAGCCGGACTTCGACGAGAGGTTGACGATGCTCCCCCGGATCCCCTTCTCGACCATGTGCCTCGCGACCCGCTTGCAGAGCATGAACGTGCCGTTCAGGTTGATGTCGATCACCCTCTCCCAGTTCCCGTCCGGCATGTCCAGGACGTTCTCCGTGGGCCAGATCCCCGCATTGTTCACCAGGATGTCGATGTGGCCGTAAGCGGCTACTATCTCCTTCATCATCGCGTCCAGGTCATCCGGCCGCGAGATGTCGGCGTAGTACGCCCTGCAGTCGGTCCCGTATTGCTTCCCGAGCGCAGCAGCGAACTTCTGGACATCGTCCTTGCCGACAACCCAGTTGACCGCGACATTGACGCCTTCCTCTGCGAGCGCTTCGCATATCCCCGCCCCGATGCCGGTTCCTCCACCAGTAACTAGGGCAACCTTGCCTTTCAGTCCAAGTTCCACCTTGCACTCCTCTATGTGTATATAGCGCTATAGATAATATCAGATTCCCTCCTTTTGTCAAGTAGCTTCTATAAAAATGGAAAAAGCTCCGGGAGCCGCTCGCCGGGAGGACCCTGGCTCTTGTAGACATGGATCTCCTACGCGTAGTACAAGGAGTGCAAGCGAGAAGCCGGCCCGCAGATCCCGACCGGCGCCCGAGGAGGACTTTCGATGAAGAGCTCGAGTGAGATCATACGCACAGCCCGAAGCCTGGGCATCGGCGTTCCCGCATTCAACATCGCTCATCTGCCGATGACCGAACCCGTCATCCGGGCCGTGGCTGACCAGGACTCCTTCGCGCTTGTCGAAGTGTCGCGGATCGACTGGATGAAGTTCGGAGCGAAGAGCCCCGCCGCTGTAATCGAGGAGTTCAACAGGTGGAAGAGGCCCGACAACGTGCGGATCCACCTCGATCATGTGCCGGTGATCGACGAGGACGGAAAACGCGTGGACTACCTGGCCGTCATCTCGGAGGCGATCGCGCAGGGCTACCAGTCCGTCATGGTGGACGCCTCCCGGCTCCCGCTGGAAGAGAACATCCGCGTGACCCGTGAGATCGCTGAGGTCGCGCACAAGGCGGGGGTCCCCTGCGAGTCGGAGCTCGGCGCCGTGCTTGGCCACGAGGCCGGCCCCCTGCCTCCGTACGAGGAGCTCTTCGCCTCAGGGAAGGGATTCACTCGTCCAGAGGAAGCCGCGCGGTTCGTGCGCGAATCTGGCTGCGACTGGCTCTCCGTGGCCATCGGGAACATCCACGGCGCTGTCTCGGAAGCCACAAAGGACCAGAAGAAGGTAGAGGCACGCTTGGCTCTGGATCACCTCGAGACGCTCGCGAAAGTCACGGGGGTGCCCCTGGTGCTCCACGGCGGCTCGGGGATCAAGCGCGAGCATGTCCTCGCTTCGATGAAAAAGGGAATCGCGAAAATCAATGTGGGCACAGAAATCCGCCAGGCCTACGAGACGGCGATGAAATCGAGCGGGAGCGTCGCGGCAGCGCAGGATGCGGTGTACGAGCGCACCGTCCAGCTCATCAGGGACTGGTTCGGCCTCTCGGGGATCAGGAGCCGGATCCTGGCCTGAGCACGACCCGCATCCCCGCGCGCTCCTCCATGATCTGGAAGGCTCTCCGGACCTCCGACATCGGGATGATGGGGTCGGCGAGCTTCGCCATCGGGATGTCTCCGCTGCACAGAAGCTCGACGGCCTTCTCGACCTGACGCGGCGTGGAGTCGCTCGCCCCCACCACGGCGAGCTCGCCGTAGTGGATCTTCCTGCTGTCGAGGCCGAGCATGCTCTTCCCTGCCGGAAGCGAGGCGAACAGGCAGACCCGCCCCTTCTTCCGCACGAGGTCGAGCGCCCGCTCCTGCGCCTCGGCAGAGGGGGCGGCGACGATCGCCACATCGGCTCCGCGGCCGCCCGTCTCCTCTCTCACCGCCTCCGCCAGATCCTCCTTCGAGGAGTTCACGAGCCTGTCGCAGGCGAACTGCTTGGCCTGCTCGAAGCGCCTGCCTTCCCGCGCCGCAAGGATGAGCTTCGCGGCTCCGTATTCCCTTGCCGCATAAAGGTTGAGAATCCCAAGGGGTCCCGCGCCCACGACGACAACGGTGTCCCCCGGCTGGATGGCCGAGCACTCGACGCAGTTGACCGCGCAGCTCAGGGGCTCGGCGAGCGCCGCGTGCTCGGCCGGCACGCCCGGGGGGACCTTGATCACGTGTCCATTCCTCACCGCGACGGCGGGAACGACGACGTACTCCGCCATGCCGCCGGGGTAGGAGAAGCCCATCGGGTCGAGCCTCGCGCAGAGATTGGTCCACCCCTTCCCGCAGTACCAGCACTCACCGCAGGCGATGGAGGTCGCCATCACGATCCTCTCGCCGACGGTGAATCCCTTCACGCCCCCGCCCACGGTCTCGATGAGGCCGGTGAACTCATGGCCCATGACCATAGGCGGCTTCATCCGCGGGTTGCCGTTGGTGAAGGTCTTCAGGTCCGAGCCGCACACGGCGCACGCGTCGATTGCCACCCGCAGCTCGCCCTCGCAGCATTCGGGCACCAGCGTCTTCTCGAAGCGAACATCGCCCTTTCCGTAGTAGACCGCGGCGTTCTGCGTCATGTCGCCGCGAAGCCGGCTCGGAGCTTCGCGCCCAGCCACCGTCGGGCTTCGGCAACGACGGCCAACGGGTCCGCGGCCGCTTCGTTCCACATCTCGACCATGAGCGGCCCGCGAAAATCCATCTGTTTCAGTGTTCGGAAGGCAGCCTCGAAGTCGACGAGACCCTCGCCGAAGGGGACCCGCCGGAACTCGCGGATGCGGGTGTCCTTCAGGTGCAGCCCGACGAGATGGCGCCCGCCGAGGAGAAGCTCGCGCGTGACGTCCTTCTCCATCGCGGTGAGGTTGCCGACGTCGGGGTAGACCTGGAGCCACGGGGTGTCGGCCGCCTCGACGAACCGCATGGCCTTCTCGATCGAGTCCACGAGGGGGCATTCCACGTTCTCGAGGGCGAGCATCACGCAGGACTCGCGCGCCCATTCGGCGGACCGAAGGATCGCGTCACTGTACAACGCCTGGGTCCGCTCATTCGACGGCTCGTAGTGCACGTCGTAGCCTGCGACCTGCACGATCCTGATCCCGAACTCGGCGGCGAATTCGATCGCCCGGCGCATGATCGTGAGCGCTTTCTTCCGCATGGCCTCGGACTGGCTTCCCAGGGCGTACTTGCGGTGCCCGCTCAAGCACATCGTGTCGATCGTCGTGGGGCCCTCGGCGAGCGCCTCATGCAGGGCTCGCCTTTCCGCGGGCGACCACTTCAGCCGGGCCAGCCTCTCGTCGCTCTCGTCGATGGAGATCTCGACGAACTGGTATCCCGCCGAGCCGGCGGCGGCCAGCATCTCGGGCCATGTCGCGCCCCGCGGCAGCGCCTTCTCGTAGATGCCCCAGCGGAACCCGTCGTCCGGGCGCTCCGGGTTACTTCTTCCCCTGTCCATAATGCCTGAACGATTCGACGGCTTCGTCCACCTGCTCCTTGGTGAGCAGCCGGGGTGTTCCCATCGCGCATGCGACGCTGTACGACCGGGCGGCATCCTCGAGGTACACCGCGGCGTACAGGGCGTCCTTCAGGGTCGGCCCCACGGTGACAACGCCGTGGTTGCGCAGGATGACGGCCCGCATGTCGCCGATGTTCTCGACGGTCTTGACCCCCATGTCGAGACTCGCCGCCGAGCTGTAGGGAGCGACGGTCACCGCGCCCAACGTCGCGTTCACGAGGGTGGTGCAGAAGGCCGGCAGCTCGTCCATCACGAGGCCGATCGCCGTCGCATAGGGCTGATGGGTGTGGATGACGGCGTTCACGCCCGGCATGTTTGTATAGATGTGCAGCAGGGCGACTGTGTCCACGGAAGGCCGGCGCTCCCCTTCGACCACCTTGCCCTTGGGATCCATCACGACGACGTCCGCGGGCACGAGCGTTTCGTAGGACATGCCCGACGGGGTGACGAGGATGTGGCCGCCGATCCTCATGCTCACATTGCCGCCGGAAAGGCTGATCAGGCGGTAGCGGTCCAGGGCAATGCCCGTGTCGATGATCTGCTGTCGTTCCTTCTCGTACATCATGAGTGGACTCCTTCTCAGTATTTTACTAATGATCAAGGCGTATTATATAGCAAATGTCAACCCAGCGGCCGCGAGGCAGGCTCACCCCGACAGCCTCCCGCTGATCGCGTGGCTGACCTGCTTCAACGCGGGGTACACGGACTTGTATGTCTCGAACCACTCCGTGTACAGGGCGGTCCGGGAGGGCTCGGGCTCGTACACCGTGCCGGGCCTGCGGACGCTCGCGAAGGCGTCCTCCTCGTCCTTGTACAAGCCGACGCCGATCCCCGCAATCATCGCCGCGCCCAGCGGGCTCGCCTCCTCCACCTCGGAGGCCTCGATGGGTCTCCCGGCCATGTCCGCCTTGTTCTGCATCCAGAAGGGGTTGCGCACGGCGCCGCCGACCACGATGAGCTTTTCCATCGAGAAACCGGCGTTGAGGCCCATCTCCCGGATGATATCGAGGAGCTGGTAGTCCAGCCCCTCGATCACCGCACGGAGCATGTCCCCGCGTGTGGCGATGCCCGACAGCCCCACAAAGGCTCCCCGTGAGCGGGGGTCGACGACCGGACACCCCGAGCCGCTCATGTGGGGGAGGAAGATGACGCCGTGGCTGCCCACGGGCGAAGCAGCAGCCTCCTCCATCAGCGTCTCCCAATCCACGCACCCGCGCGCGGCTGCCTTTGCCCGCGCCTCTGCGCCGAACTCCTTGCGGTACCACTCCAGCATCTCGGCGCAGACGGCGGCGCCCATGACCGAGTACATGTCACGGGCGACGTGGCACTCCACTGTGGTTCCGATCTTCTGAAGTTCGGGGGTGAGGACGGGCTTCGGGAGCGTGGCCTGCACGACCTCCCAGGTGCCCGTAACGTCGAGGAAAACCCCGGGAGAATGAGCGCCGACGGGGAGCGCACCGCAGAGGTAGTCATGCCCGCCAAGGACCACCGGTGTGCCTTCCTTCAGCCCGGTTGCCTCGGCGGCTGCCTTCGTCACCTCCCCCAGGACCGTACCGCTTGGGAAGGGGTCGCACAGGAGCCGGCCGTCGATGCCGGACAGGCGGAGCATCTCGTCCGACCACCGGCGCGCCTTCTGGTCGAAGAGCAGGGTACAGGAGGCCATGCTGTAGTCGGTGGCCTGCCGGCCGCAGAGCATGAAGTTCAGGAAATCCTCGATGAGGAGCCACTTCTTCGTGCGCGCGAGGATCTGCGGCTCGTGCTCCGCCATCCACAGGAGGCGGAGCGCGGTGCTGAAGGCCCAGAGGCTGTTCCCGCCGACGGAAAAGGTCTTCTCCGCGCCGATGTGCCTCTCCCACCACTGCCTCTGCGGTTCGGTGCGCGGGCATAGCCAGCTGATGAACGGGTACAGCCAGCGGCCCTCTTCGTCCACGGGCACGCCGTCCATGCCCATGCCCGTGACCGCCACGGCGGCGACCTGGCCTGAGTCGCCGATCCGCGAGGCCGCATCCTTCATGGCTGCCGCGGCGCCTTCCCAGATCTGCGCGGGGTCCCACACGGTCCACTCCGGGTGCGTGGGGTCGGGGTGGAAGCGCTCAGTCGGGCGCGTTCCGCTCGCCACGACGTTCCCGGCGAGGTCGTAGAGCACGCCCTTCAGAGACGTAGAGCCCAGGTCGATACCGGCGAGGTACCGCGCGCGCGCTGCCTTCGAGCCTTTCATGTCAGGTCGCCCCCCTTGTCTTTCCGTCCCGCACCCGGGATTCTACCTCGCCCTCGAGTGCGTGAAATAGTCTATGGAGACGGCGGCGAGCAGGATCAACCCGCTCACGAGATCCTGCCAGTAGACGGAGACATCCAGCAGGATCATGGACGTGGTGATGATTGCGAGGAGCGCAATGCCGAAGACCGAACCCACAATGCTGCCGTCACCACCGGCCAGGCTCGCCCCGCCGATCACGCAGGCGGAAATAGCCTGCAGCTCGAGGCCCGAGGCGAAGTACGGCGTGGCGGTCGCGAAGCGCGCGATGGACAGGATCCCGCCGAGCCCGGCGAGGAATGAGGAGAGGATGTAGACGCCCATCTTCACGCTGCGGACATTGATGCCGGAAAAAATCGCGGCCTTTTCGCTGCTTCCCGTGTAGACGACGCGCCGCAGGATCGTAGAGCGGCGCATCATGAAATCAGCGACGATCACAAAGAGAATGAAGATGATGATCACGACGGGGATGCCGACGACGTCGCCCTTGCCGATCGATTTGAAGGCGTTGGGCATGCTGTACAACGAGAGGGGAATGCCCTTTGTCACGACGAATGCCGCGCCCCGCGCGATGCTGAGCATGGCGAGGGTCGTGATGAAGGGGCTCAGGCCAATGCGCGTGATGAAAAAGCCGTTGAACAGGCCCAGCAGGCCGCCCAGGACAAGCGCAACAAGCGCCGCGATCCAGATGCTCACGCCGGCCTGGTACAGGCGGCCTGCGATCGCGCCGATCAGGGCCATGACCGAGCCGACGGAAAGATCGATCCCGCCGTTCACCATCACGATCGTCATCCCGATGACAACGATCCCATTGATGGCGAAGCTGAGGATGGTGGTGCGCAGATTGTCGTAGGTGAAGAAATAGGGGCTGAGGAAGGACATGAGGATGCAGATGCCGATGATCGTGAGGATCAGCGTGCCTTCCCTGAAGCGGCTGATCCTGCCCCATGCCGCGCGGAAGAAGCCGCCGCCGCGGTCGCCCGAAGAGGTCGTGTTGCCTGCTCTCATTGCTCGTTCTCCCTGGCTCGTCAGATTCCCGACGCGAGTCGGATGATGGCTTCCTCGGTGATCTCGGAGCCCTTCGCGATGCTCCTGCAGCGCCCCTGGTGCATGACGAGAACCCTGTCGCAGAGCCCGATCACCTCGGGCAGATCGGAGGATATCATCACCACTCCCGTTCCCCGTTCCGCCAGCTCGCGCAGGAGCCTGTGAATCTCGGACTTGGCTCCGACGTCGATTCCCCGGGTCGGCTCGTCCATGAAGAGGATCTTCGGCTCCACAGACAGCAGCTTCCCGATCAGCACCTTCTGCTGGTTGCCGCCGCTCAGGGACGAAACCTTCTGCTGGATGCCCGTCGCGCGGATTGCCAGAAGCGAGAGGAAGCGGGCTGCCCGGGCGGACTCCTTTTTCGCGCTGATGAGGGAACGGGTGGAGATCGATCGCAGGTCGATCGCGGAGATGTTGTGCCGGAGGCTCATTGGCAGGAACAGGCCCTCTGTCTTGCGGTCTTCCGTCAAGTACACCATCCCCTGCTGGATGGAGTCCCGGTACGAGGCGATGCGGATGGACTTCCCCCCCCGCAGGACCTCACCGGCCGTCCGTGGCTGCAGACCGCAGATCGTGCGGGCGACCTCGCTGCGGCCCGCCCCCATGAGACCGAACAGGCCGAGGATCTCCCCCCTGTGCAGTCGGAAATCCACCGAACGGAAATCGCGGCCGCTGGCAAGGTCGCGCACTTCGAGCAGGATCTCCCCCTGCTCGGGGTCCTCCTCCGCGGGCTTGGCCGGATACAAGTCGCTCAGGGCACGGCCCACCATCTTGTCCACGACCGCGGAGGCGGAGGTTTCGGCGGTCCGCACCGTGTCGATGCGACAGCCGTCCCGCAGGATCGTGATCGTGTCGCAGTTGTCGAACACCTCGCGCATCCTGTGGCTGATGTACAGGACCCCGATTCCCGCGTCCCTCAGGCGGCGCACGATGGCAAACAGCGCGTTGGTCTCCCCCTCGGTGAGCGCCGCGGTGGGTTCGTCCAGGATGATCAGCCGGCAATTCATCGAGAGCGCCTTGGCGATTTCCACGACCTGCTGCTGCGAGATTGTGAGCTCCGCAACCCGCTGGCGGGGACGGATGTCCGCCCCGAATGCGGACAGAAGCTCCTCGGCGCGGCGGCTGTACTCCCCCATGCCGACGATCAGACGTTTGGAATCGTTGATCGTGCTCATGAAGATGTTCTCCGCGACGCTCAGGTGCTGGCAGAGGGCGATCTCCTGGTGCACGAATCCGATGCCGAGTTTTTGCGCGTCGTAGGGATTGGCGATCTTCGTCTGCCTGCCGTCGATGAGGATGACGCCCTCGTCCGGCTGGTACACCCCCGCGATGACGTTCATGAGCGTGGACTTGCCCGCGCCGTTCTCCCCGACCACGGCGTGGATGCTCCCGGGAGACACCGACAGGCTCACCCCCGCGAGCGCCTGCGTCCCGGGGAAACGCTTGCTGATGCTCCTGACCTCGAGAATGGGGGTATCGGCCACCTCGTTCGCCTCGCTTTCCAAGTCGGCAGAGAAAGCAGCGGCGCGAAAGCCTCACGGCCCGCGCGCCGCCGTCGAAATGCTTGTTCCCCTGCCGCTCGTGACGATCAGAAAGTCAGAGCCGGCCTCTTCATCTTCTGCGCACTCTCCTCGACGCCCTTGAGGTTGCGGGCCTTGAGGTAGTTCTTGGTGTAGAAATACTTCGCGTTGTCCTTGTTCACGACATCGAGACCGTTGTCGACGAACGGCAGCGAGATGCCCCAGGGCTTGCCGCTCTCCTTCCACCCGTTCATCGGGTCGAGGAGCTGGTGGCGCGCCATGTAGAGGAACATCATTGAGAAGTAGCCCTGCATGACGACGTTGGGCTGGATGGCGCCGAACATGTCGCCCTTCTGGATCATGTCCAGCACGGATTCGTTGATGTCGCAGCACAGGACCTTGATGTCCCTGCTGATCTCGAGGGCAGCCTGCGCGCAGCCGAGGCCCGAGCTTGCCTCCGGCGTGAAGATGCCGCGGATGTTCGGGTGCGCCTGCAGGGCGGTGCGGGTCCCGTTGAAGGCCTTGTTCATGTCCTGGTTGGTCGCGATGGTGGCGACAACCTTCACGTTCGGCCAGTTGGCCGCGATGCGCTCCTTGAAGGAGCGGATGCGGATCTCATGGTTGAGCTGGCCCGGGTTCTCGGTGGCGGCCACCTCGCCCTTTCCGCCGATGGCCTTGCAGATCGCGTCGGCCGCCGCGTAGCCTTCCTTCACGTTGTCGGAGGTGATGAAGGCGAAACGCTTGCTCTGAGGGGAGTCTGTGGCGAACGTCATGACGGGAATGCCTTTGTCAATAGCGCCGTCGATCGGATCCACGAATGCGTCCGGGACCATGGGGCAGACTAGGATGCCCGCCGGGTTCTTGGCGACGACCTGGTTGTAGACGGCGAGCTCCTTGTTCAGGTCGTACTCCGGAGTGCCCGTGTAGACCGAGTCCACGCCCAGCTGCGCGGCGGCGAGCTTGAACCCCTCGTACACTCCGACCCAGTACTCGACGCCGGTGACGAAGGCCACGAAGTAGTAGACCTCCTTCGGGCTGCCCTGGAAGACACTCTGCTTCGCTTGAGCGAAGCCCCCAGAGATGGTCGCGAGGGCGAACAGGGCGACCAGGGCCACAAGAATAAATCTCTTCATCCGTTCCTCCTGATTGTTGCTCCCTCGATCGAGCCTCCGCGCCGCCCGTCGGGGGTGCTGAGTGGGGCGGAGAATAGCATCCTTCATTATATTTGTCAAATTATCTTTTCGCCCGCATCTTCTCTGCGAACAGGCGCACCATCTCGTTCATCTTGCAGCGCACCATATTCCTGTTGCTGCCCACGGCGTCGCAGCTTCGGATTTCCTCCTCGAGGACGTCAAGGCGAGCGATGCCATAAGGTCGATGAGCACGCCGGTTTCTCGAATGGCGGTGGGAATCACCACGCGCCGTTTCAGGCCGAACCGCGACGCGGGAGTCCGGGAGAGTTCCGTAGTATTTTCCAGCGGCCTGGCAATCTCTTCCTGCTTGAGTCCTTGTTCTTCGTGCATCCCGGCGACGCTCACGACGAGTTGCAGACCGTCTCTGTTTTCAGGTTCCTTCGAACTCCCGAGCGGAGGGAAGCTCAGCCGTCCCAGACGGCGCGCAGCGCAGCCAGGAAGGCCCCATAGCGGGCGTACTTTCCGTCGTACGCGTCCCTCATCGCCGGGTCGGGCTGCACGGTTCGCGAGACGCGGACCATCCGCGACACCGCATCCTCGAAGGAGGAGAAAAGACCGACCCCGATGCCCGCGCAGATCGCCGCGCCCATGGCGCCGAGCTCCTCCGAGGCGGCGAGCTCGATGGGGAGCTGCAGGACATCGGCGAACATCTGCGTCCACACCGGCGATTTCGCCGCGCCTCCCGAGATGCGCGCGGCGGTCGGCCTGCCGCGGAAGCCGAGCAGGCGGTCGATGTGCGTCCTGTGGGAGAAAACGACCCCCTCGTACACCGCGCGCAGCAGGTGCGCTTTGCCGTGCCAGCCCTTCAGGCCCAGGAAGCACGACGATGCGAGGGGGCCGGCATTGCTGCCGTACAGGAACGGCAGGAACACGACCCCGGAATCTCCTGCAGCCGTTCCGCTGACCATCTCGCTGCACGCGTCGTAGACGGAGCGGCCCCGCGCGCGCGCCTCGCGCGCCTCCTCGCCCATCAGCTCGGAAACGACCCATTCGAGGTTGCTCGCCGAGGTGGCGCTCGCTTCGGTGATCAGCCAGTAGCCCGGCATGCAATACGCCGAGGTCATGAAGAGCTCCCGCGATTCGACGGGCGAGGAGGCGATGTATTGGTTGATGCTCCACGAGCCAGCGATCAGGCAGAGCTTCTCGGGGTCCGTGATGCCCGTGGCGATCGCGCAGGCGTCGATGTCGAAAAGCCCGCCGGCGACGGGAGTCCCCTCCCTCAGGCCCGTTTCCGCCGCTGCTCCTCTGGTCACGCGCCCGCAAATCTCCGCCGATCGTCGAAGCGGCGGCAGCTTGTCCTGGACCGCGGAGATTCCGAATGCCGAGAGCAGCTCGGGGTCGTAGCGCATCTCCCTGACGTTCATGAGGCTGGTGCCCGAGTAGTCGGTCACCTCGGCGAAAGCCTCGCCGGTGAGCCTGGAGCGGATGTAGTCCTTGCACATGAAGATCCACCGGGTCCGCTCGAGAACCTCGGGCTTCCTGTCGCGGAACCACGCCAGGAGCGCCACCGGCTGCGCCGCCCAGATCGACTGGCAGGTCCGGGGAAGCGCGCGCGCGAAGGTGCCGTCACGGTACCATGCGGCCACGTAGTCGGCGGCGCGGCTGTCAGCGGAGTTGATCCCGTTCCAGGCCGGCGCCCCATCCGCGCCGATCAGGTACATGCCGTTGCCGTGTCCCGTCACTGCAATGCCGACGATGTCCGCGGCATCGACGCTCGCTCTCTGGACGACGTCCCGGATCACCCGCACATTGGCTGCCCACAGCTCGTCCACGTCCTTCTCGGCGTGCCCGGGGTGCGGGAAGAGCATCGCGGTCTTGACGCTCGCGACGGCGATCTCATCGCCCGACGGGCTGTAGAGGGCGGCCTTGGTGACCGTGCCCCCGTTGTCTATGCCAAGAAGGTACGTCGAGGTTTTCATGCCAGCCGTCAACCTCCGCGCAGCGAGTCCTCGGATGCCCTCAACCGTTCATCATTGCGCGCGTCATCTCGACCCACTTCGCGAGGCGGGCGCGGTCGCCGTCGATCGTGTAGATGTCCCGGAAGCACAGCTCCAGGTTGCAGTTTTTCGCGGCGGCCAGCGTGTCACGGACGTCCTTCTTCAACAAATCCCAGTCGGGATGCGCGCCGCTGATGTACGCCGGCGTCGGCTTGCGGGAGTAGACGTATTTCCTGCCCAGCATCTCGCCCATCTTGAAGAAGTCGCTCCATCCCGACACCGACACGGCGCGCAGGTTGGGGACCGCCTTCTCGATCTGCGGGAACCGGTCGTGCACCGCCTCGCAGCAGCCCCAGTACGCGAGCCCGAACGGCCGGGCCACCTCGGCGATGTAGGGCAGAAAAAAATCGTTGAACATGGTCGGAGAGATGGGAGCGCTCTCCTGCGACTCGACCCAGCACCAGCAGTCCTTCAGGCGCACGCCCTGGTCGTTCGCTTCGGACTGCGGCAGGTCGGAGACGAAACCGTAGCTGCCCGGGCAGGGCATCCACGTGTCCGTGTTGCGGTACAGGAGCCCCTCCTTCTCCATGAACTGGAAGTGCGCCTTCCTGTCGTCGCGCAGCAGGATCATCATGCTGTGGATCAGGCCGGGATTGTCGTACACCCACGTGAGCAGGTTGTCGTTCCCGATCAGTTTGAACAGGTCCATGGTCAGGCCGCCGAAGAGGTTGCCCAGCCAAGGGTGGTAGCCGGGGTCCAGATCGAAGGGGTCGTAGCCGCCCAGACGGATCGGCAGGATATCCCCGAAGATGTCCTCCAGCAGCTCCCTGCGCCGCCTGCTCTCCTCCCTGTCCACCCGGCGGGCGCGCAGGTGCAGCTTTCGGTAGTCTTCCTCCGATTGCACCCCGAAGTTGAAGGAATACGCGAGGTCGCTTCCGCTTACGCTCACGGCGTGGTGCGCCACGATGGGGATTCCGTAGTCGGAGATCTCAATGACCCAGGGGATGCGGAAGTACGGGTCAACGACGATATCGTCTCCGATTTCGTCGGCATGGCGGACGATCTCGTGCAGGGACTTCTCTATGTTGCGGATGTAGGGGTCTTCGCACGCGAGCTCGTCCTTCCCGATATAGTCGGGAAGCATGCAGGTCTCGACGAGGATCATGGGCTTCTCGGCACGGAGGTCCTTGATGGCTTTCCACTGCCTGCGCCTGTCCTTCATGACGGGGTGGTTGGCATGCTCCAGCCACCGGGCGGCGAGGCCGCGCAGCGACTGGACTTCCTTCTCGCGAATCATGAAAACTCCTCGACGATGGCGGGCACCGCGTTCAGGCTTTCGTCTTTTCCCGCACCAGCAGGTGGTTGAGCACGACGGCCAATAGGAGCACGCTGCCTTTCGCGACCACCTGCCAGAATGCGGGGATGACGGTCATCAGGCCGGTCGTCACGCACATGATGATGAGCGCACCGACAATTGTCTTCGCAACCGAACCCGAGCCACCGGAGAAGGCAGTCCCCCCCAGCAGCACGGCGATGATGCAGTCCAGCTCCATGCCGTCCCCCGAAAGCGGATCTCCCAGGGACATGTAGCTCGCTCGCGCCACGCCGGCGAGCGCGGCGAAAAACCCCACGATGATGTACAGCACCCAGCCCATCTTCACCACGTTGATGCCCGATAGCTCCGCCGCGATTCGGTTGCCGCCCATCGCCGCGGCATACTTGCCCAGGATCGTCTTTTTTTGAACCACGACCAGAATCGCGATCACGACGAGAGCGAGGAAGAAGGCCGCCGGTAGACCGAGAATGACGTCCTTCCGCGCGTAGTCGTTGATCCATGCCGGCATGATTCTTGTGGCACTTCCCTTGATGGCCGACAGGTTTTCCGGCACGATCAGGAGCGCGATGCCTTTGAAGAGGCTCAACGTGACAAGCGTCGCGATCACAGGCGTGATCCGCAGTTTCATGACCAAAGTACCGTTGAGGAACCCCATCGCGATACCCATGATCAAGGTGACGCCGAGGGCGGGGAGGAACGGAAAGCCGTTCAGAATCATAAGGGCGAACACGACCGCGCTCAGGCTCATCGCGCTGCCGACGGACAGGTCGATGTAGCCCGAGATCATCAGGAGGGTGAAAGCGCCGCTCAGGGTCATGATCGGAACGGCGGCGCGCAGCAGGTTGACCAGACTATCCGGGCTAAGGAAGTGACCTCGGCCGAACATTTCGACCTGCCCCAGCTTCACGACGCTGAAGATAATCACGATCAACGCCAGGACGACGTAGATGTAAACCTTCTTGATGTTCGCCCGCACCGCATCCGATCGATCCAGCTGCATCCTCATCGATTCCTGCTTCGCGCTCTTCACGTTCATGTCTTCAGCCTTTCCTTCTATCCAGGGCAAACCGCTGCGCGAGAATCGCGATGAAGGTGACGATACCCTTGAGGGTAAACTGCCAATCCGGCGACAACAGGAGCCCCGTCGCCGAGGTCGTCACCACCGAGAGGATGATCGCTCCCACGAACATCCCGAGCACCGAGCCGAACCCGCCCGCGATGCTGACGCCTCCCAAGAGGGAGATCACCAACGCGTCGAACTCGTACCCCGTGGCGCGGTTTGACACCCCTGCCTTGAACTCGGACGCAAGAAGGATGCCCGTGACGCCCGCCAGCAGGGCGCTGGTCACGAAGAGGAAGGCGAGGTGCTTTGCCACCTTAATCCCGGAGAGCCTCGCTGCCTCAGCGTTTGCGCCGATGAGGTACGTGCGCCTGCCCGAGACCGTCCTCTTTTCGAAAATGAAGGCAACGACGACCAGAAGGATCATGATCAGCACCGAAATCTTGATGGACGTGCCGGGAATGCTCACGTTTCCCAGGACCCCAAATACGTCCGGCAGGCTGGTGTTCCGCTGGGCGCCCTGTGTCACGATCTGGGCGATGCCGCGCGCGAGCATCATCGTGCCCAGCGTGACGATGATGGAGGGCACCTTCAGCCGCGCAACGAAGAAAGCATTGATCGCCCCGATTCCCATGGCGCACACCAGGGCCAGCGCAACCGCCACGCCATAGGGCAACCCCAGGCCATTGGCCAGCGCGTTCTGCGAGACGTTGGCCCCCTGGCAGAAATAGACGGAAAGCACGCCCGTCAAGGCGATGACGCCGCCGACCGACATGTCGAAGTTGCCCGTGATCAGCAGGAACGTGACGCCGATCCCCAGGATGATGACAAACCAGCTGTTCGTGATGAGATTGATCATGTTCTGGGGCAGGTAGAAGTTGGGCACGAGCGCGCACGCAGCGCCGAACAGGACGACGAGAACGCCGACCATGAACAAGCTGATGAATGATTCGTTGCTCATGCTCCTGCCGACCATGCTCTTCCGCACCTGTTGTGTTTCCACGCTCATTCTCCACCCGTGACAATGTGGATGATCTTCTCGCTGTCGATGTCGCATCCGTTCCTGAGAACGTCCTTCAGCGTCCCGTCGTACAGGAGGTAGATGGTGTCGCAGATATTGACGACTTCCGGCAGCTCCGAGGAGAAAATCATGATGGATTTCCCCTCTTGGGAGAGCCGGCGGATGATACCGTAGATTTCGCTTTTCGCGCCAACGTCGATTCCGCGCGTCGGTTCGTCGAGCATGAGCAGATCGGCGTCCGCAAACAGGCACTTGGCAAAGACCACCTTCTGCTGGTTGCCCCCGGAGAGCTTTGAGGCTTCCTTTTCGGTGCTGTTTGTCGCGATCCTCAGCGTGTCGATGTACTCGAGCGTGACTTTTCTCTCCTGTGACGAATTGATGAACCCGTTGCGGGATATCTTTCGCATATTCATCACGGGCACATTGCCCCGTATCGTGAGTATCGTGAAAAGCCCCTGCGATCTTCTCTCCTCCGGCACAAGGGCGATTCCCGCCGCGATCGCCTTGTCGGGAGCGGGCGGGAGCTTCTTCCCTTTGAAGATGATAGCGCCTTCGTACTCGTCCACTCCGTAAATGGCGCGCGCAAGCTCGGTCTTTCCTGCGCCCACCAAGCCATAGAAGCCCACGATCTCCCCTTGGTGGACGTCGAAGGAAATGTCGTTGAGCTTGTGGTTGGAGAGGTGTTTGACCTCGAGGATGGCGTCCTTGCATTCGCCCTCTTTCGGCGAGTACTCTTCGAAGACGGTCTTTCCGATCATCATCTTGATGAGCTCCGACCGTTCCTTCACCTCCGAGACGGGCTTTGTGCCGATGTGCTTTCCGTCGCGCATGACCGTCACGTAGTCCCCGAGCTCGAATATCTCGTCGAGCCTGTGCGAAATGTAGATGACGGTGACGTTCTTCTCCCGCAGGCCCTTGATGATCTTGAACAATCGCGCGATTTCGCTTTCGGATATCGCGGCCGTCGGTTCGTCCATGATGATGATGTCAGACTCCGAGGCGACCGCCTTCGCGATTTCCACGATCTGCTTTTTTGCCACGCTCAAGGTCGAGACCATCTGCCGCGGGCTGATGGATGGCTCGAGACTGTTCATCACGCTGACCATCGCGTTGATCTTGTCCGTCTTCCGCAGAAAACCGAGCGTCGTGTCCTCCATGCCCAGCGTGAGGTTCTCCTCGACGGTGAGCTGGTCGACCACGTTGAGCTCCTGGAAGAGCGTGCTGATTCCTTTGAGTTTCGCCTCTTTGGGGTTGTGCGCCCAGTACTCTTCCCCGTTCATCAGGATTGTGCCGCTCGTTCTGAGGGTCGCGCCGGTCAGGATCTTGATCAGCGTGGATTTCCCTGCGCCGTTTTCCCCGACCAGGCAGTGGACGGTATTCCTCTTGATGTCGAAACTGACATTGTTGACTGCCCGCACGCTGGGGAAATCCTTCACAAGGTCCCTGATCTCCATGACATTGTCAGCCAGTTTCATGCGTCCGCTCCCTGATCATGACGGGAGGGGGCTTCAGGCCCCCTCCCGTCAGATAGTATGCTTCTTCCGTACCTTTACAATCAAGCTACTGAACGTTGGTCCCGAACTGGTCATTCAGCCACTTCACCGCGTTGGCGCGGGGCATGGTCCAGAAGGAGACGTTGTAGGTCTTGTAGAACTTCTCCACTGTGGGCTGCGAGGTCGGTTTGACCTTTCCGGCCTTGACGTCCATGATCAGGTCGATGCGGCCCCGACCGGTCTCCTTCGGGGGCAGGCCCATGGAGAGCTTCAGCGAGCTGTTGGGGTCGTACACGCTCTTCATTTCCACCTCGTCGAAGTCGACGCTGCAGACGATTTCGGTCAGCGGCTTGCCGTTGTCCATCTTGCCTCTGCCGACCTGCGTCAGAGCGGCCATCGTCCCGACGGTCAGGTTGGAGGCCTCGGAGTAGATCAGGTTGACTTCGGGATGCTGGGTCACGAGGTCCAGGATGATCTGCTTGGTCACATCGGGCCCCTTGCTGGAGTCCAGGCACCCGAGGTTCGTCGCGCTGGAATCCACTGAGAGCACGCCCTTCACCCAGGGGTCTGTGCGTCCAGACTTCACTTCGGTGTGGTTGGGCCATCCAACCTGGACCATGACGATGGGCTTGCCGGGGAAGGCGGCCTTCCACTGCTTCGCCATCTCGACGCCCATCGCGAAGGACGTCCCTGGCTCGTCGCTGCGGGCGGTCGGGATGCCGGTGTCGCCCAGGGGGCTGAAGAACGAGGTCATGATGATGCCCTTGCTGAGAGCGGCGAGGACGCCCGGCTTGGCAGCCTCATTGTCCCAGATGTGCAGTGTGGCAGCGTCCATGCCCTGGGCCACGACCTGGTCGATGTTCTGGGTCATGACCGCGCCGTCGGACTTCCCGTCAAACGCGAACACCTCGGCGCCGTACTTCTCCTTGGCGTATCTCTTGGCCTCGGCGAACTGCGCCTGGTGGAACACGTTGGACAGATCCGACACGAAAAACGCGATCTTCATGGGCTTTTCGCTCTTGCCGCCCGCGAACGCCAGCGGGGCGAGCAGCGCGAACACGATGAAAAGAACAATTGCCTTCTTCATAGAATCTCTCCTCCTCATGATGTTTGGAAATCCTTTTTGAACTTTTTCACTCTCGTCATCCTTGCCCTTGCTGCTTTTTCTATCCCGCCGCCACCTCCTCTGTAAGACGGTCTCTCTCCACCGTCATTTTCCCCCACCAAGACCTATTTGTCAAGAAAAATCTTATTTCAAATATCAAATTTAGCGAACCCCGTCTCCGACGATCTTCATGAGCTTGTCCTTCGGGAACTGGTAGACCTTGCAGTCGTTCATGTACGTCCGCTCGGGAAGCGCGATGAGGCAATTCACAACGGCCACGTGAGCGGCATTTCCTGCTCCGGCGCCGAAGGCGTACGGGGCGTGGTGCCAGACCCCGGGCCGCAGGCAGCAGATGGTTCCCCGGGGCACCAGGAACACCTCCGCCTTGTCGAACGGGAACTCCTTCTCGGGCCCGGCGGGGGCAACGTGCATCAGCACGTCCCCGTCCAGCGGCAGAACGATCTCGCAGCAGGTGTCGTGGTACTCCGACACATCCATCACGAAGGGCCGCTTCAGGACCCGGCAGACGCCAAAGGACGCCACCGGGACCGCGCCGAGTTGCGACTGCACCATGTCCCTGTAGAACTCGATCGGCTCGGCGCCCAGCTTCGGCGCCGACGGGTTGATCATGTTCGAGTACGTCCCGAACGCCGCGAACCCCTCGAGACTCAGCTTCTTGTATGTGATTTCCTTCATATCAGAACCCGCTCACGTCCTGGGCCAGGCCATAGATCAGCACCTCGGACACGCACCCGCCCCGCGACAGGGCGCAGGTCTGGTAGACCATGTCGGCGAAGTGCTCGGGCCTCACCGCCAGGGCCTCGTCCCACTCGAACTTGTTCACACCCTGGGCCGCGGCCTGGAATCCAGTGTTCGATCCGCCCGGCACGAGCAGCGTCACCGCCACCCCGTGCGGCCTCAGCTCGGTGTACAGGCACTTGGTGAACGCGTTCACCCCCGCCTTTGCCGCGGAATACACGGACCAGCCCGGCCAGGAGCGCCTGTCGCAGGCGCTTGAGACGTTGATGATCTTGCCTGAGCCCTGCTTTTTAAACTGGGGCGTGAAGGTCCGGCAGCTCATGATCGTGCTCGTGAGGTTCAGGTCGATGATCTTTCTGTTGATCTCGTCGTCCATCTCTTCGATGGGGGCGACCTTCAGGGCGCCGCCGGCGTAGTTGATGAGGAAATCGACCCTGCCGAAAGCGGCAAGACACTCCTTGAGCGCCCGCTCGAAGGTCTCCCTTTTTGTCACGTCGCCCTTGAAGGAGACGACCTTCGATCCCGATTTCTCGCAGTTTTTCACCGTGTCCTTCAGACCCGCCTCGTTGATGTCGATCAGGACGAGGTTCACCTTGTCCTGCCTCGCGAAGAGCTCGGCTGTCGCCTTCGCGAAACCGGAACCGATCCCCGTGATGACCGCGACCTTTCCTGCCAATGACTCCGCCATGTCTTTCGAAACCTCCCTTGTTCTGTGCCAAAATACCCTGTACCATCCCAGGTAACGCCTGATTATGACATATAAAATACCATTTGTCAAATAAAAAATTATCGGGTACAATTGACCCCACGAGGAGGGCCAAACGATGGCTGGCAAGGAGCTGACGAGCGAGGAAAGGGTGCTCCGCGCCCTGCGACGGGAGGAGCCCGACAGGGTGCCCCACTTCGAATGGAGCATCGACAGGAAGGTCCGGGCCGCCCTCGCCCCCGGAAGCAGGAGCCTGAACGAGTTCGCCGCGACGATGGGTCTCGATGCAGTGCTCGCCGACCCGGACTTCTCCCGGCAGCAGGTCGGCCCAGGTCTTTGGAGGTCGGAATGGGGGTACACCATCCGCGAGTCCGAGGAGGAGCATGGGGTCGAGGTGGACTCCCCCATCCGGACCATGGAGGATTTCCAGGCCTACACGCCGCCGGACGTTCACGCCTCCGGCCGCTACGCCACCGTCGAAAAGACCCTCCGTGACTACGGGGGGAGGTGGGCGGTCATCGTCCACCTGAACGACGTGTTCTCCCTCCCGCGGTACCTGATGGGATATGAGAACCTCCTCATGGCCGTCGCCGCCGAGCCCGCCCTCGTCTCGGGCCTCGTCGAGATGTCCGTCGACCTGAACCTTGCCATGGCGAAGGAAACGGCGGCGCGAGGCGTGAAGATCGTCTACACGGGAGACGATTTCGCCGGAGAGACCGGCCCGCTGATGTCCCCGGCTCACTTCCGCGAGCTTTTCTATCCCGGCCTCTGCCGGGTCATGCGGGGGTTCAAGGAACTCGGTTTGATGGTCATCAAGCATACCGACGGCATGCTGTGGCCAATCATCGACATGATCGTGGATTCGGGCATCGACTGCCTTGACCCCATCGACCCCCTGGCAGGCATGGACCTCGCCCGGGTGAAGGCCGCCTACGGCAGCCGCATCGCGCTGAAGGGCAACGTCGACTGCTCCCACCTTATGACCCTCGGCACGCCGGAGCAGACGGCAGAGGCCACGCGGAAGGCGATCCGGGATGGAGCGCCGGGCGGGGGGTTCATCCTTTCCTCGAGCAACTCGATCCATTCCTCGGTGAAACCCGAGAACTACAAGGCTCTGCTCGACACCCTCGCCGCGCACGGCCGCTACCCCCTGAGCGCGTGAGCCTCCGCGCGCGCGGGGGGTCTCAGGAAGGGGACTTGCGCTGCAGCGTGGGCAGGGGATGGGACAGCTTGTCCTTGAAAAAATCCCCCGAGTAGCCGACGTCCTTGGACACCCTCCGGGCGCACTCGAGAACAAGCTGTTCAAAGCTGTGCTGCCGATTCCTGCGGAAGGTGCTCACGAGGCCCGACACGCCGAGACCCGCCACGATCTTCCCTTCGACGTCGAACACGGGCGAACCGATGCATCGGATCCCTTCGTTGTACTCCTCGTCGTCGTAGCCGAGCCCCGTCTTCCTCACCTCTTCCAGCTGCGTCAGCAGCTCCGAGCGCAGCACGATTGTGTTCGGGGTGAGAGAGGGCAGCCGCGGGGGGAGGATCTTCTTGACAGCCTCCTCGGACAGGAATGCGAGCATCACCTTGCCGTACGCGTTGGGGTGGTAGTAGACCAGCCCGCCGGGCACGATGCGGATATAGTACTGCACCTCGGGACTCACCGTGTCCAGAACGAGGACCTTCTCGCCGTGCGGCACCTGGATCTGGCAGGTCTCATCGGTTTCCCGGCACAGCCACTCCAGGTGCTGGCGCGCGCGCTGGCGCAGGTCGAATCGGGTGTAGAGGCTCATCCCGAGCGAAAACATGCGCGTGCTGAGCTGGTATCCGCCAGAAAGGGGATCCTGCACGGCGTACTCCCGCTCCGTCAGCCGCTTGAGGATCCGAAAAACAGAGTTCAGAGGCAGCTTCAGGCACCGGGAAAGCTCCGTCGCGCCGTACGGGCGCGGATGCGTCGCCATGAACTCCAGTATGTCGAGGGCCCTGTCGACCGCGGGCGCCGAGTACTCGCGCGTTCCCTTGCTGTTTTTTCTCCCCGTTGCCATGTTTCTTCCTTCCCGGCTGTTCAGACCCGGCTGTCCAGAGATTTTGATATATGTATTAGTATTTGTTATATCAAAAAAGTCAAGCCCTGCCGCACAGAGCGCTTCATCACGCTATAGAGCGATATAGACAGATGATCCGTTCCGTCCTACAATTCCGCGACAGGGACCACGATGCCCCCGCAACCAGGCGTAGTCAACTATTATCTCTACGAGAAGATCTACACAGAGCTCAAGACGGAGATACTGTCGGGAGCGTACAAGAAGGGAGACTGGTTTCCACCCGAGCGCGTGCTCAAGGACCGGTTCAAGACCACCCACCTCACGGTCAGAAACGCGCTTGCCAAGCTCGTGCTCGAAGGTTTCATCGAAAGGTACAGCGGCAAGGGCACGATCGTCATCTACTCTCCACTGCGGGGCTCCCGGCAGCCGCCCCGCCTGCGCGTCAGGCATGCGCACCTCGTGATCGGGAGGGTCGCCGAGGCGAATGCCGTTCTGCTGAACCAGCTCGAAGAGGGACTCCGCCGTCTCTCGATCCCTGTCCGCTATTCCTGCCATCACGACGATGCGCTGCTCGAGGGGAGCCTCTGCCGGCAGGCGGCCGAGGCGGACGCTCTCATCATCCTGGAACCGGCCGCATCCCCGTCCTCTGTCTTCAGATCCGGGGCGTCCATGGCGAACACGATCATCGTCAACGCCATGGACGAGTCGTACGACGGGCCCCAGGTGATGCCGGATGACGCCGCTGGCGCCAGGGAAGCCGTCCGCTACCTGCGGGAGCTGGGCTACACGTCGATCGCTCACGTGTCGTGCGACCCCTCGTTCCGAGGCGAGGAGAAGCGAAGGGGATTCGAGGAGGCTCTGGCGGGGACAAGCGGGCAAAGGCCCGTCGAAGGACTCATCGAGATCGGATCGCCCGGAATCGAGGGGGGGGCCGATGCGTGCCGGAGAATCCTCGCGCACGAGCCGGCCTGCCGGGCGTTCTTCTGTGCGACCGACGAGGCAGCGGTGGGGGGCTGCAGGGCTCTGCGCGAGAAGGGGCTCCTGCCGGGCAGCGACTGCTCCGTGATCGGTTTCGGCGACACGCCCCTCGCGGAGGCCGAGGGCCTGATGACCGTCGACTCCAATCCGCGCCGGGTCGCCGAGCAGGTGCTCCTCGCCGTGCGGGAGGCCGCCACCAGGGGATCGTTCCCCCGGGGGATCTTCCTGGTGAAACCCGAGCTGCGGGTCCGCGCATCCTGCTGCCGCGCCCCGCGCGGCTTCGGTTGACCCTTCGAGCAGGACGTATTAATCTTTCCGCCGACATGACGAGAACCCGCTTCCTCCTGCCTCTCAGCCTCCTTGTTTTCGTCCTCGCGCTTCCCGCCTCGGCGCAACAGAAGAAGGTGCTCATCCTGCATTCCTATCAGGAGGGGCCCGCGTGGGTTCAAAGGATCACCGACGGCATCCGTTCCGTTTTGGATGCGGGCCGCTTCGACTGCGTGTATCGCTACGAGTACATGAACATCCTCGACGCGGATCCCGCTGACTACCCTGACATCTACGGAAAACGGCTCGGCGCCATTCGATTCGACATCGTGCTGTGCGCGGGCAATCCAGCCCTGCAGTTCGTCGTGAAAAGCCGAAAACGCTTCTTCGATGGCGTGCCGATCGTCTTCTGCGGCGTGAACGACTATTCGGCCGCGCTCCTAGAAACCGAGCGGGGGATCACGGGCGTCGCGAGCAGCCAGGATTTCGCGGCCACGATCCGGCTCGCACGGAAGCTGCATCCGCGCACCAAGTACATGATCGTGCTCGCCAACAGGCAGATCACGGCCGAGGACGCCGCCTATGCCGAGCTCACCGATGTCATCCGCCGCGGAACCGACGGGGAGCTCGACGTGCGCTACTGGGAAGACCCTCCCCTCGCCGACGTGCTGCGCCTGGGAGACGCGCTGCCCCGGGACACGATCATCTTCGACATCGGCTTCTTCGCCGACGAGTTCGGAAAGCCTCTCCCCCTGGAGTCGAGCACGCGGGAGGTCGCCCAGGCCCTGGGCGTGCCGATCTACTCCTGCTGGGAGAGCCTTCTCGGCAGCGGGATCGTGGGCGGGATGATCGCCGGCGGGTTCCAGCAGGGAGAGGCCGCCGCTGGCCTGGCGGTGAGGATCCTCAAGGGAGAGAGCGCGGAAACGATCCCCGTCGTGACGGAGGGACAGAACCGCTACATGTTCGACCACGAGGCGCTGGAGCGCTTCGGCATCCCCGAGAAGAGCCTGCCCAAGGGAAGCATCGTCGTGAACGGGCCCGTCGCGTTCGTCGACCGCTACCGCACGATGCTGTGGGTCTCGATCGCGGTCCTCGTCGCCCTCCTGATCCTCCTCACCGGCTCCTCCGTCCTGAACATCGCGCAGCGCCGCCTGAAGGAAAGGATCAGCAAGAGCGAGGCGCGTCTCGCCCTCGCGCTAGAGGCGACGGGAAGCGGCATCTGGGAGTACGACCCCCGATCCGGCCGGACATGGTACGACCCCCGGTGGTATCGAATGCTTGGCTACGAGCCATGCTGCATGCCCGACGAGTACGGCACGTGGGCGGAGCTGCTGCACCCCGAGGACCGAGCCCTGGCCGAGGCGGAGGTGCGCAGGCACGTGCAGGAGGGGACGGACTTCACGATCGAGTTCCGCATGAGGGCCCAGGACGGCTCGTGGCGATGGATTTCCTCGAGCGCCAAGGTCGTGGAGCGCGAACCCTCGGGAGCGACCGCCCGCATCGTGGGCACGCACGTGGATATCACCGGGCGCAGGGAGGCCGAGGAGTCCGTGCGGGAGTCCGCCCGGCGCTACCGCTTCCTGTACGAGAGGAGCCCCGCGATCAGCCTCGTGATCGGCGTCGACGGGCTCGTGAAGGACGTGAACAACGCCTTCATCGCCTCGTTTGGCTTCCCGCGCGAGGAGGTCGTCGGCATGCCCGCCCTCGAGCTCGTGGAGCCCGGGCATCGGGAGGCGATCGCCGAGCAGCTCGAAAAGGACATGCAGGGCATCCCCACGCCGCAGATCGAGGTCGACGCGCGCGCGAAGGACGGGTCCCTGCACACGATCCTGTTCTCGGAATCCTCCGCCCTGCTGCACGAGGGCGAGCGTCCGACGGGAGTCCTCGCCACTGGCATCGACATCACCGAGCGCAGGCAGGCCACGGAGCAGGCCCGCAGGCACGAGCAGCAGCTGATCCAGGCCGACAAGATGGCGTCGCTGGGCATCCTCGTCTCGGGCGTCGCCCACGAAATCAACAATCCCAACAACTTCATCCTCCTCAACGGAAGGATCTGCTCGCGGGTATGGGAAGACATCCAGCCCATTCTGAGGGAGTACAGCGAGAACCACGGGGATTTTCTCCTCGCCGGCATGCCCTACTCGGAGTCCCAGCCGAAGATCGGCCAGCTCATCGCGGGAATCCACGAGGGGGCGCAGCGAATCAAGAAGATCGTCCAGAACCTGCGGGACTTTGCCCGGCGGGATGCCGGAGAGATGACGGAAGGCGTCGACATGAACGTCGTGGTGGATTCGGCGGTCACCCTCGTGCGCAACCTCGTGGACAAGTGCACGAGCCGATTCGCGCTGGACCTCGCGCCCTCGCTCCCCCGAGTCACGGGGAACTTCCAACAGCTCGAGCAAGTGGTGATCAATCTGCTCACCAACGCCTGCCAGGCGCTGCCCGACAGGGATCGGGGGGTCACCGTCGCGACGCGGGCGCATCCCACGAGCGGAAGGCTCGCCGTCGAGGTGCTCGACCAGGGGGTGGGAATCCCGCAGAAGGACCTCGCGCATGTCCTGGACCCCTTCTTCACGACAAAACAGAGCAGGGGTGGAACGGGTCTCGGTCTTTCGATCTCCTACAACATCGTGAGGAACCACGGCGGAGACCTCGCGATCGCCTCGCAGCCCGGCCGGGGAACCACCGTGACGGTCAGCCTCCCAATCGCGAAAGCCCCCGAGAGAGCCCCCGAGGGAGCCCAGGCATGAGGGCCGCCGCCTTTCCTCCGGATCCCGTCCTTCTAGTGGACGACGAGAGGCAGCTCCTGACCAGCGCGGAAATGGCCCTTGCCTCAGAGGGGATCACCAACCTGGTCCTGTGCGCCGACAGCCGCGAGGCGCTGCCGCTGCTGGCCGGACGGGAGTTCTCGGCCGTCCTGCTGGACATCACGATGCCGCACCTCTCGGGAACGGAGCTCCTGCCCCGCATCGTCGGAGAGCACCCCGGGGTGCCCGTCATCATGATGACGGGCGTGAACGAGGTGGAAACGGCGGTGCAGTGCATGAAGGACGGCGCCTTCGACTACCTCGTGAAGCCGGTGGACGAGGCGCGCCTTGCCGGCGCCCTGCGCCGCGCGATCGAGATGGGCCAGGTCCGGCGAGAGAACAGCCTTCTGAAGAAGGCCCTTCTCTCGGGGGAGGTGGAGCACCCCGAGGCATTCGCGGCGATCGTGACTCAGAGCCCCGCCATGCGCTCGATCTTCCAGTACGCCGAGGCGATCGCCTCTTCCTCGCTGCCTGTGCTCGTCACCGGCGAGACCGGCACCGGCAAAGAGCTTGTCGCCCTCGCCCTGCACTCACTCAGCGGCAGGTCCGGGGCTTTCGTCCCCGTCAACGCCGCGGGGCTGGACGATACGCTCTTCAGCGACGCGCTGTTCGGCCACAAGAAGGGCGGGTTCACCGGCGCCGAGCGAGATAGGCCCGGCCTCATCGAGCAAGCCGCGGGGGGAACGCTTTTCCTGGATGAGATCGGCGACCTGGCCGCCCAGTCGCAGATCAAGCTGCTTCGCCTGCTCCAAGAGGGGCGCTACTACCCCATCGGCTCCGACATGCAGAAAACGAGCGACGCGCGCGTCGTTGTCGCGACCAACCGCGACCTGCACGCGATGCAGGAGCAGGGGGAGTTCCGCAAGGACCTGTACTACCGCCTTCACACGCACCACATCCATCTCCCTCCCCTGCGCAAACGCCGCGAGGACCTGCCGCTGCTCTTGGAGCATTTCCTGTCCCGGGCGGCCGCCTCCCTAGGCAAGAAAATGCCCACCCCGCCCAGGGAGCTGTCCGCGCTGCTCGGAGCCTACGCGTTCCCCGGCAATATTCGGGAGCTGGAGGGGATGGTCGTCGATGCGGTGAGCAGGCACAAGTCGGGGGTCATGTCGCTCGAGTCGTTCCGCGAGAAGATCGGCGGCGAGGCTGTCGGGGGGGATGCCGACATCGCGGAGGAGTCACGGGCGGCGCAGTCCACCCATGCGCAGGCGATCGGCATGCCGTTCCCGGACACCCTCCCGACCCTGAAAGACGCCGAGCAGGCTCTGATCGAAGAGGCGCTTCGCCGCGCCGGGGGAAATCAGTCAGTGGCTGCAGGCCTCCTGGGCCTGAGCAGGCGGGCGCTCAACAATCGGCTGCGCCGCGGACCGCCCTAGACTCGAGTCGCGCTTCGCGCGGCCGCGGAGCGGTCCGCTTACGCCGGCGCCTCGGGCGCCCCGCAGCACTTCCTGACCCGCACGAGCAGGTCATCTTCCTCGAACGGCTTCTCCAGCAGCTCCGTGCAGCCTCGGCGCTTCACCTGGAGTGCCGCTTCCCTGTTGCCGTAGCCTGTCATCACGAGCACCGGTGTGGCGATGCCCGCGGCGCGCAGAGCGTCGATCAGCTCCAGTCCCGTGAGCCCCTGCATCTGGATGTCGGTCAGGATGAGATCGAGCCGCTCGCCGCTCGCGGCGCCGCGCCGCGCGAGTACGAGCGCCTCCTCGCCGCTTCGCGCGGCAACGACGTCGAATCCCGCGGTCTCGAGGATGAACTGCACGGTGATCAGCATGTTCTCCTCGTCGTCGACAATGAGGATGCGCTTGCGATCCATGCCGCCTCCGGTCAGGCGCTCAGAAGCGCGAGCCCGCGCCTGCGGAGCGCGCTCATGCGCTTGCGTGCGCCTGTGACCGAAAGGCCGACGCGCTGGGACGTCTCCTCCCATGAAAGATCCTCAACTGCGCGCATCTCGGCGATGCGCCTCGTGCTCCCCTTCTCCCCCTCGAACAGCTGCTCGATGAAGACCCTGTCGACTGCTTCGTCCTCCGTGCTGCCCGAGCCGGGCAATCCCTCGAGGAGGTCGTTGTTGGAAATGTCCCGCCGCCTCTTGGCTCCGCGGAGAATGTTCAGGCACGTATTGGTCGCGATGCGATAGAGGAGGCTCGAAGGGTAGCGCGCGTTCAGCCCGTCCTGATGGCGAAGGACCTGGACGAACACGTCCTGCATCGCGTCCATCGCCCGATCCTCGTCATGCAGCAGCGCACGGCAGCGCCGAAGGACCATGGGGCCATAGCGCCGATACAACGCGTCCACGTCGATCGCGGGGATCACGGGGGCCGTGGCGGGAAAAGTCATGACGGTGCGGTCTTCTACAGTCGTGCTCATATCGTCCTCTCGTCATCTCTTATGCAATGAGCGTGCCAAGCGTTCGCCTCGGCAGCAGCAAAGCCAATAGACCCGATCGCTAACTACTTTTCAGGTAGAGAATTGCAGAACGACGGCTCGACGCACTCGAAGGGCGGAATAGCCTTTCTTGTTTCGTGGCTCAGCTGCCTCGGATTTCAGACAGACCGTGGCGGAATGGCAGAAATGTGGCACCCATTTGGACGGGGCAGCAGGCTCTGGTATACTCGCGTACGTCATGGAAACCGACCCCGAGACGCTGGCTCACCTGCGCGCTCTTCCGAAGGTGGAGCTCCACCGACACCTGGACGGAAGCCTGCGCGTTCAGACCATCCTGGATCTGGGCCGCAGCCGGGGCATCGACGTGGGGCCGGCTGAAAGGCTCACCATTCCATCGCCCATGGAAGACCTCGAGGCGGTGCTAGCCTGCTTCGGCGTCCTCTCCGCGGTCCTCGCCTCCGCAGAGGCGATCAGCCGCGTGACCTTCGAGAACATCGAAGACGCCTGGCGCGACGGCGTGCGGCTGCTTGAACTGCGCTTCGCCCCGGCCTTCATCGCGCAGGGCAAGAACCTGTCGAACGACGAGATCATCGAGGGAGTGATCGATGGAATGACGAGGGGGATGGCCCGCTATCCCGTCGAGGTCGGACTGATCGGCATCCTGCCCCGCAGCGCGCCGGCCGAGGCGAATCGCCGCGCGACGCGCGACCTCGTGCGCTGGCGGGCGAGCGGCGCTCCCGGCTCCGACAGGATCTGCGGGTTCGATCTCGCCGACAGCGAGGCAGGGGTCGATCCCGCACCCTTTGTCCCGCTGGTGGAAGAAGCCCGCGAGGCGGGCATGGGCATCACGATCCACAGCGGAGAGGACAGCGACGCATCGCACGTGGCCCGGACCCTCGATCTTTTCAAGCCCCGGCGGATCGGTCACGGGATCCGCGCATGGGGAGACCGGGCGCTCATGGCGCGCCTGCGCGACGAGGATGTGCTGCTGGAGGTCTGCCCCACGTCGAACTGGCTCACCCGCTCCGTCCCCTCGCTCGCCTCACATCCACTGCCGCTTCTCCACAGGGCGGGCGTTGCGGTGTCGATCAACTCGGACGACCCGCAGCTGATGGAGATCGACCTGGCGCACGAGTACGAGATCTGCCGGTCTCTCTACGGCTTCACGGACGCGGAGTTCGCGGCGACCAACAGGGCCGCTTTCACCCACTCCTTCCTTCCCGCTGAGGTGACGCAGCGGGTGCGGCGTGTGCTCTTCCCGGACGGCTGACCCGTCTTGACCTCGCTCCGCGCTGGCGGTATCACGAAGTCGGGAGGTGCCGCGATGGGGAAACTCTCGTACCGTCCTGTCTCATCCGCCGAGTGGAAGGACCTCGTGTCCCTCTTCGGTCCGCGCGGCGCCTGCGGCGGGTGCTGGTGCATGTGGTGGCGGCTTTCCCGGTCCGAGTTCAACGCGCGGAAGGGCGAGGGCAATCGGCGGGCACTGAAGCGGATCGTCGATGCCGGAACAGTGCCCGGCATCATCGCCTACGACGGGGAACAGCCCGTCGGGTGGTGCTCGGTGGCGCCCCGGAGCGACCTTCCCGCCCTCGCGAGGTCGCGCGTGCTCGCCCGGGTGGACGACGAGCCGGTCTGGTCGATCGTCTGCTTCTTCGTGGCAAAGCGCGTGAGGCGGCAGGGGCTGACGAGCAAGCTGATCAAGGCGGCTGTGAGCTATGCGCGCAGGAACGGCGCGCGGATCGTCGAAGCATATCCAATCGCGCCTGCCGGGAGCGGCATGCCGGATGCGTGGGCCTACACCGGCTTCGAGCCGGTCTTCGCAAAGGCGGGATTCACGGAGGCCGCGCGACGGTCTCCCCGGCGGGCGGTCTGGCGCCTGCGCGTATCCCGAGGGCTTCGAGCTTCTCGATCGTGAGGGGCGCGCTGCCCTCGTAGTGATTGTTCACGTTCAAGAACACGGTGAGGCCGCGGCCCTCCATGTCATTCACCATGGATGCGATCTCCGCGAGCTCCGCGTCCTTCGGCGCCACGATCCGATCCCAGCGCTCGCCGGTCGCCTTCTCGATCCCCTCCCTGTCGGGCCCGTGCAGGCGCACAACTGCGGCTTGCCGCAAGAGACCGGCAAAACGCCGGTACAGCCCGGAGACGGGAGGCATATAGTAGCCCTGCAGGAAGACGTTCGCGAGCCGCCTCTCGGCGAGGAACTCGAACCACCCCTCGTCGATCCAGCCGGGATTGCGCGTCTCCACCGCGCAGGGCGGACACGAGGGCCGCGCGGCGGCCGCGGCGAAGAAATTCGACAAGCGCGAGAGAAACTCCTCGCGCGAGCCCATCTTCTGCTTGTTGATGTACTCGAACTGGAACATCAGCATCCCGATCCTGCCCATGAGCGGGGATAGGCGCGCGAGGATGTCGTCGAACAGCTCGACGGAGAGGAAGCTCGGGTTCGCCCGCAGATCCTTCTCGCCCTTCTTCTTGTAGAAGTGCGTGAGCGTGATCGCATTCGGCACTTTCACCGTGAAAAGGAAATCCTCCGGCACAGAGGCGGCGTACGCGCGAGCGGTCTCAGGGTCAGGGAGAGTCCAAAACCACTGATCGACTTCGACGGTCCGGTAGCGGCGCGCGTACTCGGTGAGAAAGTCCACGCCGCTTGCCCCCGAGTACACGATGCCCGCCCAGGAGGGGTACTTCCAGCTGCAGGTCCCGACGAGTGCCATGACGTCTCGAGTATAGGGCAACCCGGGAGGAAGGTGTATACTCGCGCCATGGGAACAAGAGGCGCGGCGCTCAGGATCGAAGCAGCTCTCGCCTCCTTCCGCGGCCGTCCCTCGATTCTCCCCTTGCAGGGGGCTGTCCAGCACTACGAGTGGGGAGGATACGAATCGATCCCGCGGCTCATTGGGGTGAAAAACGCCGAGCGACTGCCCTTCGCGGAGCTCTGGATCGGCGCGCACCCAAAGGCCCCCTCGCTCGTCGAGATCGACGGAGCGAGCCTCTCGCTCGCCCAGCTCATCGCCCTCGCCCCCGAGCAGGTGCTGGGCGGCGCGACGGCGAAGCGCTTCGCGGGCGAGCTTCCGTTCCTGTTGAAGGTGCTCGACGCGCGCAGTCCTTTGTCGATACAGGCCCACCCTTCCAAGCGCCAGGCAATGGAGGGCTTCGCGAGAGAGAACGCTGCAGGAGTTCCCCTCGATGCCCCGCAGCGAAATTACCGAGACGCGAACCACAAGCCCGAGATCCACATGGCGCTCGGCGATTTCTTCATGCTGCACGGCTTCCGCATCCTCGAGGAGATCGCCGAAACGCTGGCCTCCGTTCCCGAGCTCGGCGCGGTCATGCCGGATTTCAGCGAGCGTCTGGCCAGCGCGGGGTGGGATCCCGAGGCGCGGCGGAGCGTCCTGCGCGAGCTGTACGGCAGGATCATGACCATGCCGCAGCAGCGGGTCGATGACGCTCTGGATCCGCTCATCGCGCGCCTGGAGAGAGGGGGCGCCCTGGACAAGGACCTCCCTGACTACTGGGCCCTCGCGGCAGCCCGCGCCTACCCGGTTCCCGGCGGCCATAGGGACCGGGGGATCTTCTCGATCTACCTGCTGAACCTGGTCCGCCTGCGCCCGGGCGAGGGGACCTTCCAGCCCGCCGGCACCCTGCACGCATACCTGGAGGGTGTCACCGTGGAGTGCATGGCCAGCTCGGACAATGTGCTGCGCGGCGGGCTCACGCCAAAGCACGTCGATGCCCGGGAGCTGCTCGCAACGCTCAGCTTCGACACGGGGAGACCCGAAATCCTCAGAGGGAGGGAGGCATCCGCGACAGAGCGGGTCTACGACTCACCGGTAGAGGAGTTTCAGCTTTCCCGGATCGAGGTCGGACCGGGGCGCGTGCACGGAGGGGCTGCCCAGGGGCCCGAGGCTCTCATCGTGATCGAGGGGGCTGCCCAGGCGCGGTGGGCGGGCGCAACGCGCGCGCTGCCTCGGGGCGGGATCATCCTCGTGCCCGCGGGCATCAGCTATGCTATCGAGCCCGTGCAACCGTCAGGGTCCGCGGTGCTGTTCAAGGCGAGCGTGCCGATCACGCGGTAGCCCTCGCGCGCGCCGAGGCCTCGACGAACGGGCTCGTCGGCACGACCCGCCCAGCCTTCGCGAAGCCGAGGTACATCCACTCGTGCATCTTCTCGGGGTCGAACGAGAGGGGGTTGTCCGTCATCACCCGGTCGGGCCGCAGCCCGTGCACGATGTGCGTCAGTCGTTTCTCTTCGGCAAAGAGGGCGCTGTACTCGGGCCTGGCAAAGACCTCCCGCAGCCTCCGCTCCGCGCTTCCGTCCCCCTCGAAAACGCTCAGCAGCTCCCTCTTCACCCGGGTGGCGATCGCCACGTCAGCCGCGAGCTGCAGGTCGTTGAGGCCGGTCTCGTCCATCATGATCGTGACGGTCCGCAGCAGGACCTCGTCCATGCGGCGCAGACGGCTGTCGGAGGGCTCCACGGTCTCGGGATCGAGGAAGATCGGAACGATGGTCTCCGCGCCGAGGGCGATGGCTCTTTCGAAGGGAACCAGGTCGCGCACGCCGCCGTCGTAACAGATGTCCCCGTCGATGAGCGTCGCCTCCATCAGGACAGGGACGCTCGCGGATGCCAGCATGGAGGCAATGAATCGCTCGCGCGTCATGCCGGGATCCCGCGGTGAGGAAGAGACCTTGCGCCCCGTGCGAAAGTTCGTATTGACGACGTAGCAATCCGGCGCCTCGGGCGACTGCAGCCAGCCAAACCACTCGGGCCGGAGGGTGCGCCGGATCATTGCCTCGAGGGGATCGGACTCGTTGAGGCAGTCGCGTCGGGTGAAGAGAGAGAGAATGCCCTGCTTCTCCAACACGTCCGCTGTGGTCACGTCGGTCGCCGAGGCTTCCAGAGTGTCCATCGCCTCTGAGGCGATGGGCTCGGGTGCGGCCAGAAGGGCCGCAAAGGGGGCAATCAGTGCTCCAGCCGAGCTCCCCCCAACGATCGAAAACCACCCAGCAGAGCGGAAGCGCTCGAACATCGATTTGACCGCCCCGACGGCGAACGCTCCCTTGGCTCCGCCTCCCGAGATCACGAGGGCTGTCCTGCCCGCTTCTGCCTCGAAAGGAATGATCTTGCCGGTTTCCATCGTCATCACTCCTGCCATTCCACCACGCCTCACTCGCAGGCAGCCCGGGGTCCCAGGAGCGCTTGGACCTGCTCCCTGTTCTTCCAGAGGGCGCAGCCGGCCTCGGTCTCCTTGAACATGTCGTGGTTCTCGCGCATCGCGGCAAGGAACGGAGACCTCAGCGCTTCCTTGAGCGGCATCTTTTTCAAGCTCGTATCGGAGTACGGGGCAAAGGGACACGGCTCGAGATCGCCGGTCGCGCTGATGTGAACGAACCCGCGCCCCGCGGCCAGGCACCCTCCCTGCTCCTCCTCGTCCCAGGGCACGGCAATGAAGACGGAGCGGAAGCGCCCGCGGAAGTCGGCCACAATCCCCTTCATCTCCTTCCTCTGCAGGTCGGTGATCACCCATTCGTCGGTGCCGGCCCGTATGGGAGTGAACTCGGCGAAGAAGAACAGCTTGCAGCCCGCCTTGACCGCTTCGCCGATGAACCTCTGGTCGGTCACCGTGCCGAAGTTCGTCCGGGTCACCGTGAGAGAGAGGGCAAAGAAGATCCCCGCCTCCTTCAGCTCGGCCATCTTCCTCTGCAGGCGTTCGTGCACGCCCTTTCCCCTGCGATCATCCGTCTCGGCCTGATTGCCCTCAAGGCTCAGCACGGGAACCGTGTTCCTCTGCTCGGCCAGGCGCGCGATCATGCCGGCGTCGAGCAGCATGCCGTTGGTGAAGAGCAGGAAGACGATGTGCGGGAAATCCCTTGTGATGTCCATTATCTCGGGCCTGGTCAGGGGCTCGCCTCCAGCGATCACGAAGAAGGACACGCCGAGAGAGTCGGCCTGGACCACGATGTCGCGCAGCTCCGCCGCGCTGAGCTCGTCGGGGGCGTCTCCCCGTATGGCCTGGGCGTAGCAGCCCTTGCAGCGGAGGTTGCACCCATTGGTGATGCTGAAAATGGCGATGGGTGGAACGGTGAGCCCCTCGGCCGCGTGGCGGGCGCGAAGGCGCGCAGCCCTGCCCTGCCAGAGGATGGTCCTGGCAAAGAAGAGCGCCTGGGCGGGATGGCGCAGGCTCACCCGGACAAACTCGGAGAAGAAGATGCGCAGACCTTTATTGAGAGCGGCGGTTGCTGAGGTTTGAACGGCCATGAGAGCGAAGGTCTCCTTTCAGTCCAGATCCTGTCGCAGTGAAGGTCAAGAATCGTGGCACGCTACCATAAAGAGGACTTCTGCGCAAACGCTTTTCAGCCCAGCTTTCTAGATCGAACACCGATTGAATGCATTTCCGTCACCTGTAAAACCTGAGTCAGAGGTCGGGATGAACAGTCTGTTCCGGGAAAGTTGGTGGGGGGGAGATACCCAGGTGCTGACCTGGGGAAAAAAGGGTATACTACCTTAGAGTACACGGAGATGAGCTTATGAGAAGCATCCAGATGGACACGGTCGTTGAGAAGGATGGGGTTATCAGCATGAAAGTGTCGGGCCTTCCCTTCAAGAAGGGGCAGGAGGTAGAGGTGACCTTCAAGGCAAAGGAGAAATCCGCTCGGACCAAAGGGAAATCCCCTACAAAATACCCTTTTTCCAGCGCGGGAAGGCTGCGCAATTCACCGCTCATCGGTATGTGGGAAGACCGTACGGATATCGATGATAGCGTCGAGTTCGCGCGGAAGCTGCGGGAGCGGGCAGAAAAGCGACAAGGGTAGATCGTGTTGCTACTCGACACCGATGTCATGATTGATCTCATCCGCAACTCCCCCCCAGCTGTCGCGTGGCTTGATGAAATCAGGGCGCAAGGGGAGAAGGTGAGTCTTCCCGGTTTCGTCGTCATGGAGCTTGTTCAGGGATGCAGAAACGCCGCAGAAATTAAAAGGGTCGAGAGGGACCTGAGAAACTACATGACGCGTTGGCCAAGCAGAGCGACATGCAAGAGAGCTCTGGCCGAGTACACCAGATGCCACCTCAGTCATGGTCTCGGAATGATCGATTCGCTTATTGGACAGATTGCGGTAGATCAGCGGTTGCCTTTCTGCACATTCAATAAGAAGCACTTTGAAGCGATCTTCAACATCACGACTCTACAGCCCTACAAGAAACGATCACCGTGATTGGGAAGGGGATCGCCGGAGCGGCGACAGCATCGTCGTTTTGATCGTCACGAACAACGATTGGTGATGCTGAAGATCCCGATTGGCGGGACGGTGAGGCCCTCGGTAGCCCAGGCGGAGCGAAGACGCGCAGCCTTCCTCTGCCATAGGACGGTCCTGCCGAAGAACGAGGCCTGCGAGGGGCGTGAAAGGCTCACGCGGACGAACTCGGAGAATCAACGCAGACCGCGGTTGAGAACCTTGGTGTAGGTGGTCTTGGTTTCCATATGAGTGCGTGGTCTCAAAATTCTCCGCAACACCGCCGAGCAAAGAAAGGGGGAGTCGTTTCCCCATAGCGGGCGACCCGGGTCCCTCCCAGGCGGCAAGTCCTTCGTGGGCTGTATTGGGCCGCGCCTTGGCGAAGTGGTCGTAGAAGATCTCACGGATGACCGGGCAGGGTTTCTCGGGGTGGGCGAGGAAAGTAGTCCAGCTCCGCAGGCTGCCAGGGCCGCGGAAGGGCGGAATGCCGCACTCTATCGAGATGCCCGCGCCCGTGAAGGCGATGAGACGGCGGGCCTGCCGGATCAAGGAAGCGGCGGATGTGATCGTAAGCGGTCTATTAGTCTCCCTGTGACCGCTGCCTATTTTGGAAGCCATTCGTGACGGGAAGGATCGGACCTTGTCAAGGTGATCAAGGGTTCTGCTTCGGCGCTACGGCGCGAACACTCCGCGAGAGGCTCCCAGAGCCGTTCCCACCCAGACAACCCTGCCGGTGCCCTGGCCTTCAATGAAGACGTCGTTGACGATATCCGAAGCGAGTCCGTCCTGCTTTGTGAAGTGGATCCAGGTGGAGCCGCCGTTGGAGGTATAGAACAAGCCAACCTCCGAGGCAAGCCAATAGCAGCCATCTGCATCGACGGTGAGCCCCTTGGGGAACAAGTCCAACGCGTATGGCTTCGGGATATACAACCAGGTCTCATCTGCTGCGAGCCGATAGATGCCTATGCCATCGGCTCCTCTTCCGAGAATGTAGAGGTTTCCTGATGCATCGAGGCAGGCATCGGTGAGCTTATCGAAGCCCATCCCGCTCAGTCGTACCCAACTGCTGCCTTGCCGATCGCCTCTGAAAAAGCAGCCATCCTTGAGGTCGTAGGGGGAAAGCGCCGCCCACGAGCATGACCGGCCTTCATCGATCACAAGGGTGCCATGAGGCTCGCCGTGTTGCTCCTGGCAAAAGTCTGATGCATGCAACCAGCTGCTGCCCTGGTCATCGGAGCGGTAGACTCGGGCAGAAAAGATCACGCCTGCAGCATCCCTGTAGCTGAGGAGCAGGAATAGCGAACCGTGCGAATCCTCTGCGAGGGTCCGGGTCCAGAAGAAGGATCCGTCGTCCGGTCCGAACCAGGCGAACTGGAACGTGCTTCCGCCGTCCGTTGTGATGGCGACCTCAGGCTCAGGCCCCCCTGCCAGGATGACGCGTGAAGAGGAGATGATAGCAACACTCTCTATATTAAAGCACATGCCGCGCTCAAGGTTTGCGCCGACGGTCTGCCAGGACGAGGTGCCGGGCTGGAAAAAGGCCGCGCCGCTCCCCCTCAGGCCTGCCCACGTCTGACCATATCTGGACTGGATCACATTGACTGTGCTCAGGCCGAATGGGTGCTCTTCCAGGGTGCTTCCGCTATCTGAGGAGATGAGGACTCTCCCGGAGAGCCCGATGTACAACACGCCATCTTCATCGAGATACACGTCCCCGCCGGAGGACTTTCCTCCAAGATCCGTCACCGTGACCGCGTGGTTGCTCAGCGTGTCGATCTTCGCCAGATAGTTCCCGGACGAACAGGCACTGAGAGCGTAGACGGATCCATTCGCTGAATCCAGAGACCCGTACTGTTGACCAGGAGGTGGATCCAAGCTCCAGAGGACAGCACCGTCCGTGCCCAGCTCAAACACGCTTCCTGATGCGCAGTAGTAGATGCTCCCGTTCACGTCGACGAGGTCTCTTGCACCTGAGACATGCGCAAACGTGGAAAACGAGGCTCCTCCATTGCTGGATACCATCACCATATCGTTCGTACTGATGTAGAGACGCCCGTTCGAGGACGACATCACGTCGAGTATCTGGCTGCTCGTTGGATAGGTTTCCGTGACCTGGAGGGTGTTCGTGAGGATCTTGGTCAGGGTTCCGGCGTCCGACACCAGCCAGATCGTGGATCCCTGAACCTCAATGTCATTGTAGCCGACGCACTGGATTCCCGCAGGCCCCTGGTAGACGCAACTCCATGAAACTCCGTCATCTGCCGATCGCCACACCCCTTGTCGGGTCGCGACCCACAGCGCGTTGCTCGAATCGAAACAGATGCAGTAAGGGCCTTCGAATCCCAACTGCTCCTTCTTCATCGAATCTTCGATGATTTGCCAGCTGTCCCCCGCATCGTTGGAGCGCACGACCGCATTTGAGACACCCCAGATCGTTTTGACGCTGCCGTTCGTGTGAACAGAGAACTCCCGGATCGACGCACCGCCTTCGATCGGTGTACCGACGAAACCCTTCGACAGAGCAAGGGATGGCTTTCCCAGTCCATCGTCGAAATCATAGTTCTCCCAGGAGATCAGCTGCTTCGAGGGTCCGGACAGACAGCAGGAAGTGAGTACAAGGACTTGTGAGATAAGCACACTCATTCTCAATGAGAAACGTGTATTCATGGTGGTTCCTCCGCTCTGCGAACGAACAACGGTCGGTATGATAGGAGTCGGACAGAATCATGTCCAGGGGCAGAATAAGGTCCACGCGAGGCTTGCCATATCAAGACCGTCGGTGGAGACGCGCTTTCACATCGCCAAATGCTCCTTTCAGCCTTGCACAAAGGCGCTCTTTGCGCGGACTCAACATCTTTGGGTAGGCCGAAAAGGCCCGCCCAAATCGGAATGACGCTGCGGGCTTCCCTCGCCGCCTTCCCCTCCCAGGCCCACCCCCTCCGCTGGTCTCTCAAAGTGGGGAGGCCAGGTGCGGGTCTCAATCCCTATCGGATGCGATTTGCCCCCAGCGGGGGACTCACGCCGAGGCCGCCCACTCCTCAGACAGCACCTCCGCTTGCTCCAGTACGGTCTGCGTCGCCTTCTCCTGCCCGTCGGGCGGATTTTCGTGCTTCCGAAGGATGCGCCTGACGAGCACGCGGAGTTGCGCGCGTACGGTGGACGCCAGCTCCCGCGCGATCGCGCGGAGCGTGTCGTCGCCCAGCACCTACACGGCAGTGTCGTTCGTTTCGAGCGCACCGTAGAAGGCCAGCTCATCCTCGGTGAAGCCGAGCGTTTCGCCGCGCTCGTTGGCCTGGCGCATCTCCTTTGCCAGTCCTCATAACTCCTCGATTATCTAAGCGGCTTCGATTGCCCGGTTCTGATACCGTCGGTGATGTCCCTCATCGAGATCCTGTACCTTTCCGAACGCCGGCGCATTCCTCTTGATCTGGACAAGACCAGGACAGAGCTTAGTGAGCAGTCAAACTATCGCGCTATCGACTTGGATCCCGCCATCGTGAACACGGCCCTGTCAGTCCACGGGCTTGAGCTTCACGACGGGATGATCGTCGCGACTGCAGAGCATCTGGGCCTGCCCATTCTGACCTCCGACCAGGGAATCAAGGACAAGAGCGACATTGAGGTACTTTGGGACTGATGCGTCGAAGAGAAATCGAGAAGCAGAAGGCAGGTGAGCCGGCAGTCTTGGGGCGGATTCCACCGTCACGAACAGGTGAACCGGGTTGTGAAATCCGGCTGCTGAAAAGGCTCCCCTACCGCAACTGATTGTCCTTCGACACTTTCTCGGGCCGCCGCGATCTCTCTCATCCCTACTCGTAGCGCAGGGCCTCCACGATCTGCAGGCGCGCCGCCTTCCGTGCCGGCACGATCGCCGCCAGCGCCCCCACCCCAAGACCGACGAGCACCGCCGCGGTTACTCCCTGCCACGGGAATATGTAGTAGCACGGAAAGCCGAGGCCGGCCATTGTGCGGACCAGGAGATAGCCGAGGTAGAGCCCGGAGGCGAGACCGAAGGCGATCCCGAATGCCGCCAGCAGGAGCGACTCGGCGAGCACGATGCGGTGGACCTGGGCACGGGTGGTGCCCACCGCGCGCAGCACGCCGATCTCCCGGGTGCGCTCGATCACGCTGATGGCGAGCGTGTTCAACGTGCTGATGAGCGCGGGGAGGGTCATGAAGATGAAAAGCAGGTAGAGCACCGGGAAGATGGCGGCGAACAACCCGCTCATCTCCTTGAAGTACGCCTTGCCCTCGAACACGCTGAACTGCGGGTAGTCCAGCGCGGCGTTCTTGATCGCTGTCGCCGCGGCCGCGGCATCGGCTCCGGCCCGGAGGTTGAGCTGGATGAACACGTCCTCGGTCCTGTGGAAGTCTCTGGCCATGGCGGCCTGCGAAATGAACGCAGTGGCGATCTTCGCGTTCAGGAAGTCGCTCGCAACCCCGACGACCCGGTAGTCGAGCCGGCCCTCGGGCGTCTGCAGCGGCACGAGGTCCCCGACGCGCACGCCAATGGATGCCGCGAGAATGGGGTTGACGATGAGCGAGCGGCCCTCAGCCAACGCGGCATAGGCGCGTTCCGCCGAGCCGTCGTTGAAGGTGAGCGTGGACACGAGTGGGAAGTCCACGGGATCGATGCCAAGCATGGAGACGGTCTGGCCGGTCCCGCCCTTGCTCAGCTTGGCCGGAGCGTCGAGCGCGGCGGCCGCGAACCGCATCGTGCTGACCCGGTCGACCCCATTGATCGCGCGCAGCCGGTCCGCGAGCGACGTGGTGGCCCCGACGTTGTTCTGCCAGACTCCCACGGACGGCGGCACGAACAGGTAGTCGCTGCCGAGGCTCTTGCGGAGCACCGAGAGAAAGCCATCGGAGATGCTCACCATCATGCCGGCGAGCGCTACCACGATGGCAAGCGCGATCATGGTGGTGCTTGCGGTCACAGCCGCGCGAGTGGGCTGCCGCGCGAGGTTGCCCTGCGCGAGCGAGCCGGTGCCCTGGCGCGCGAAGAACAGCGCAAGGATCGCCCCGAAGGCCAGAGAGAGAGGTCGGACCAGAAGCGGCGCCACGAGGACCAGGCCGATCATGAAGAGCACGACCCCAAGGGCGAGCAGGCCGGTATTGGAGGAGAGCAGCGCGACTAACGCGAGGAGCACCAGGATCATGCCCACGATCGCGCGAGCGCCGAGGGACCGGCGGTAGGATGGCCCGGACTGCGAGGGGCGGAGCACCTCCATCGGGGTGACCCGGCCCGCCGCAAGCGCGGGGAACAGCCCGGCCCCCAGGGTGACGCCAACGCCGACCACGATCGAGACGATCACGATGCCGGGAGTGACGGAGGGCATGCCGAGCTGCATGTGAACGTACTGCCCCATTAGGGGGGAAATGGCGGCAGTGCCCGCCCACGCCAGCAGGTACCCGAGCAGCATGCCGAGGATCGTGCCCGAAACCCCCTGAAGGAGGCCTTCGACCACGAAGACGCCGATCACGGTGCGCCGGCTCGCTCCGATGGCGCGGAGCATGCCGATGTCCCGCCGGCGTTCCGCCACGATGGTGCGGAAGGTGTTGAAGATGATGAACGCGCCCATGAACAGCGCCAGGGCGCCGAACGCGCTGAACCCGACTTTCGATGCCTGGAGCGCGGCATACATGCTCCCCGCCGATGACAACGCTTCGGTGGTGAACTGTCCGCCCAGCAGCTCCTGGATGGCGCGGCTCGTTGCGTCGCGATGCGCGGCATCCTTCGAGGTCAGGTTCGCCTCGATGGCCGTGGCCTGGCCCGGTGAATCCAGCAGCGCCTGCGCCTCGCCGAGGGTGACCAGCACTTCCTCGCTGCCCGGCATTGCGCGGGGAGAGCGGATCCCGACAACGGTGAGCCTGGCCAGGCCCTTGGTCGTGGGGAGGGAGAGCGTGGAGCCCAGGGAAAGCCCCAGCGGCTCCGCGAGGCTTGCGGTTATGACCGCTGCATCGCCGTCGCCCGCGGAGAGGAACCGTCCCTCGCGCACGGGATAGGGCCGCACGGCCTGGGCTGTCTTGGGGTCCAGCCCAACGAGAGTGAGCACGCTCACGCGATCGGGCGCGGCAGGATCGCGGTCGTAGAAGTCAGCGGGCAGGTTGACCGGCCTGGCCATGAGCGCCTGGGCCGCCTGCACTCCCTCCACGGACCGGACCCGATCCGCGAGCGCGGCGCTGAACGAGTCCCCGGACTTGAGCCTGACGGTGACGTCGACCTGATCGGATGCCGCCATCATGGTGGACTGGAACGCCTGGAGCATGGTCGGCACCAGGATGTTCATGCCGAAGATCACGAGCACGCCGAAGACGACCGCAAGGGTCGTGAGCAGCGCGCGAAGCCTGCGTCCGTTGAGGTAGCGGACGGCAAGGGTCAATTGGATTCCCATAGTATCCTCCTCACTCGGCCAGCGCGTCGGCCCTTGCCTGCACGCTGCCGGCGTTCGCCGAGGCGCTGCCGGTCAGCTTCGCCTCATCGACGATCGTGCCGTCCTTGAGGAACACGATGCGATCCGCGTACGCGGCGATCCGGGGATCGTGCGTGACCATCACCACCGACCGGCCCCACTCGTCGGAGACCTTGCGCAAGAGCGCCGCGATCTCGTCGGAGGATCGCGTGTCGAGGTTGCCCGTGGGCTCGTCAGCGAGGATCAGCGCGGGATCTGCGACAAGCGCCCGGGCGATCGCCACCCGCTGCTGCTGCCCGCCTGAGAGCTGCGACGGGTTGTGCCGCGCGCGATCCGTGAGCCCCACCTTGTGAAGCCACTCGGCGCCGCGCGCGTTCGCCCGCGAGGCGCGCACGCCGTCCAGGAGGAGCGGCAGCGCGGCGTTCTCCGCCGCCTGCAGCACGGGGATGAGGTTGTAGAACTGGAACACGAACCCGATGCGCCTGCGGCGAAGCTCGGCGAGCGCCGCGTCGGGCATGTCGGTAAGGTCCTGGCCGTCGATGCTGACCGAGCCCTCGGTGGGCCGGTCCAGCCCGCCCAGCAGGTGCAGCAGCGTGGACTTGCCGCAGCCGCTGGGCCCCATGATGGCGACGAACTCTCCGGCTTCCACCGTGAGCCGCACGTGATCCAGGGCGGTCACGGCAGCATCGCCAGCGCCATAGATCTTAGTGAGATTCTCAGCTCGGATGAGGGACATAGGATGCTCCTTTTCCAGCGCGCATCAGCGTGCCTTCTTCGGTCGGCCTCTCGGCCTTGTCTCGGGCTTGTGCATGGGCTGGCGTCTCATCTCGTCCAGCCTCGCCTCGATCATGTCCAGCCAGCGCAGGTCCGCCTCGATGTGCATGATGGTCTTGTCCAGCAGGAGCATCTGCGCGAGGGCGCTCTTGGGGTCGATCCTGCCGCGCCGCGCGGTGGCGTCGTGCAGGGCCTGGAAGAGGGCGCCGCGCTGCGCCTGAATGACCTGGTAGGGATCTGTTCCTTCCGCGCTCAGGCTGAGCATGAGCTTCACGAAGAACTCGTCCCGGCGATGCCCCTCCGCGATTCCGGTGCGGAACCAGGCGGCGAGCTCAGCTTGCCCGGCCGAGGTGATGGCGTAGATCCTCTTCTCTGGCCCCAAGTCCTGCTGAACGGCCTCCTGGCGTACGAGCCCGTTTTCTTCCAGACGCGCGAGCGTCGTATAGACCTGCGCGGGCTTCACATCCCAGTAGTCCTCGCCACCCACGAGCGCCTCGAAGGCTGCCCGCAGTGAATATCCGTGAAGAGGTTGCTGGGCCAGGAGGCCCAATATGGCGTTCCGTACTGACATAGCTTGACTACTCTACCAGTTAGTAGTTTCGGATTAATTTATACTACCAGTTACTAGATTTGTCAAGCGCCAAGAAAAAATTTTTTTGTTTGCTGACCAGAGAGGTTTCGCAAAGCATCCGTAATCCGAAAGCAATGCTTGTGGCATCGAGGAACAGTGGCGTCCTGAAAAATATTGACATTTGTCAATATTTTGAGCTATAATGACATTTGTCAGACTAGTTGAGGAGGCCTAATGAGCATGCCAAGCATACCAAAGGAAAAGCTCAAAGAGATATACATTAAAATGACCCAGACGCGAAACTTCGAGGAGACCGCGGCCAGGCTTTTCACCGAGGGCAAGGTCCACGGCACGGCGCACTTCTGCATCGGCGAGGAGGCGACGGGCATCGGAGTCTGCTGCGCCCTCGACAAGGAAGACTACATCGCCGCCACCCACAGGGGCCACAACCAGAGCATCGGAAAGGGCATGAGCCTTGACCGGATGATGGCGGAGTTTCTCGGCAAGGAGACCGGCTACTGCAAGGGCAAGGGCGGGTGCATGCATATCGCCGATTTCTCCGTGGGAAGCCTCGGGGCGAACGGCATTGTGGGAGGCGGGATCCCCATCGCCGTCGGCGCCGCGCTCAGCCAGAAGATGCGGAAGGACCCTCACATGACGGTGTGCTTCTTCGGGGACGGCGCCTCCAACGAGGGGTCCTTCCACGAGTCGGTCAACCTCGCCGCCGTGTGGAAGCTGCCCGTGCTGTTCGTGTGCGTGAACAACCTCTACGCGATGTCCACGCCGATCGACAAGCAGATGAACATCCGCGACCTCTCCCAGCGGGCGCTCGCCTACGGCATCAGGGGCGTCGCGATGGACGGCAACGACGCGATCGGCATCTACCTCGCCGCCCTCGAGGCGAAGGAGTACGTGAAGGCCAATGGTCCGATGCTCCTCGTGCTGAACACCTACAGGCATATGGGTCACTCCAAAAGCGATGCGAATGTCTACCGCACGAAGGAGGAGATCGAGCAGTGGAAGAAGAGGGATCCCATCCCTCGCATGCGGGCGCAACTCCTGGCCGAGAGGATTTTCACGGCGGCCGAGCTCGACGCGATCGAGGCGCAGTCGAAGAAGGACGTCGAGGAGGCGGTGCGTTTCGCCGAGGCCAGCCCGAACCCGAAGGTCGAGAACGTGCTCGACGACGTGTACGCCTAGAGAGGAGCACATGAGAGAAATCACATACGCGGAAGCGATCCGCGAGGCAATGAGCGAGGAGATGAGGAGAGACCCTTCGGTGTTCATCCTCGGCGAGGACATCGGCGTCTACGGGGGCGCCTTCGGCGTCACCAAGGGCATGCTCGCGGAGTTCGGCGAGGAGAGGGTGCGCGACACACCCCTGTCTGAATGCGCAATCGCGGGAGCGGCAGTCGGGGCAGCCATTACAGGAATGCGCCCCATCGCCGAGATCATGTTCAGCGATTTCATCACCATCGCGCTGGACCAGCTCGCCAACCAGGGGGCGAAGATCCACTACCAGTTCGGCGGCCAGGTCTCGGTCCCCATGGTCCTGCGCACCCCCGGTGGCTCGGGGACAGGGGCTGCGGAGCAGCACTCGCAGAGCCTCGAGGCGTGGGTCTGCCACGTGCCGGGGCTCAAGGTCGTCATCCCTTCGACCCCCGCCGACGCGAAGGGCCTGCTCACGACGGCGATCCGGGACCCCAATCCCGTGGTCTTTATCGAACAGAAACTCCTGTACAGGCTGAAGGGGCCCGTGCCGGACGCGGGGGAGGATTTCACGATCCCTCTCGGCGTCGCGGATGTGAAGAGGAGCGGGAAGGACCTCACCATCGTCACCTACGGGAGGATGGTGCAGCGCAGCCTCGAGGCCGCGGCGGCGCTTGCTGCGGAGGGCATCGAGGCGGAGGTCATCGACATTCGCAGCCTTGTCCCGCTGGACGCGGGGTGTATTATCAGCTCAGTGAAAAAGACGGGGAAGGTCATGATCGTGCACGAGGCCTGCAGGACGGGCGGGTTCGGCGGAGAGATCGCGGCCGTGATCGCCGACAGCGAGGCGTTCTTCCACCTCGACGCGCCGATCAGGCGCGTCGCGGGCCTCGACGTGCCCATCCCCTACAATCCCGAGCTGGAGGCGAACGTTGTCCCGACCCTCGACGCCATCGTCGCGGCTGCCCGGGATCTTGTCTAAAAGGGGGCCCCGAATGACCAGCGTCATCATGCCCAAGACCGGCATGGCGATGGAGGAAGGGACGATAGTCCGCTGGCTGAAAAAAGCGGGCGATGCGGTTCGCAAGGGCGAAGCGATCGCCGAGATCGAGACGGACAAGTCGACCATGGAGCTTGAAGCGGAGGCCGACGGCGCGCTGCTCGCCATCCTCCATGGCGAGGGGCGGACCGTTCCCGTCTCGACGGTCATCGCCTGGATCGGCAGGCCGGGTGAGGCGATCCCGACGCCGTCCTCTGCCGCGCCAGCCCCCGCCGGCGCGCCGACAGAAGGCAAGGTCCCTGCCGCCGCTGCTCCCGCTGCTCCCGCTTCACCTGCTTCTCCTGCTGTCCCGACTGCGGGGAAGGTTGCTGCCACGCCGGCAGCGCGCCGGGCAGCGGGAGAGCGGAACGTCGACCTCGCGGCAGTGCCACCCTCCGGCAGGCACGGCGAGGTGCGGGAGGCGGATGTGCTGCGTGTCGCAGCGCCGGCCGCAGAGGCGCTCACGCTCACCGACGGCGATACGCGCATACCGCTCTCCTCGATCCAGAAGGTCACCGGGCGGCGCTTGCTTCGGAGCCACCTCGAGATCCCGCCCGTCACCTGCCAGGCCAGGGCGGACGTCACCGAGCTGCTGGTCATGCGCGAGCGCATCAACGCGGGAGCAGACGCGAAGATCACGATCAACGACATGGTCGTGCGGGCCGCGGCGAAGGTCCTCGCCGCGCATCCCCGGGTCAACTCCGTCCTGGACGGCGCGGACGTCATCTACAGAAAGGCGATCGACATCGGCATCGCGGTCGCGACCCCGCAGGGCCTGGTCGTGCCGGTCGTGCGCGCTGCCGACACCCTCTCCCTTGCCGCGCTTGCCGCCCGCACGCGCGAGCTGGCCGCTAAGGCGCGCGAGAACAGGCTCCTGCCCGCAGAGATCGAGGGGGGGTCGTTCACGATCTCCAACATGGGGATGTACGGGATCACCGCCTTCACACCGATCATCAACCTGCCCCAGGCCGCCATCCTCGGCGTCTGCGCGATCGAGGAATCGCTCTCCCTGGTCGGCGGAAGCGTCACGGCGCGGAAGATCATGGGCCTCAGCCTGACCTTCGATCATAGGGTGCTCGACGGCGCCGAGGCCGCCCTTTTCCTCAAGGGGATCAAGGACGCTTTGGAGAATCCCCTTATAGTCCTGGTGTGAGGGGACGGATCTCATGTCAGACAGGGATTTCCTCGTCCAGGTCGCGACGCTGTACTACCGGGACGGCCTTTCCCAACAGGAGATCGCCGACCGCTCGCGTGTGTCGCGCGCGACTGTCTCCAATGCGCTGCGCAAGGCGCGGGAGCAGGGCATCGTCGAGATCCGCATCCGCGAGTCGCCGTCCCTCGCATGGTCGCTCGCGAGCGACCTGGAGTCCCGCTTCTCGCTCTCCCGAGCCATCGTCGTTCCCGCCGAACATGACGCTGCCTCAACGACGACCGCCGTCGGGAGGGCGACGGCCGAGTGCCTCGCCTCGCATCTTCACGACGGGATCCGCATCGGCATCTCGTGGGGAACGACCCTGTACCAAGCGGTGAGCGCCCTGGCCGCCACCGCGGCCTTCCCCGGCGTGGAGGTCGTGCAGCTTCTGGGCGCGCTGGGGTCGATCAACCCTCGCTTCGACGGCTTCGAGCTCGCGCGCGCGCTCGCCGAGAAGCTCCACGGGCAGTACCGCGTGATCCAGGCCCCCGTCATCGTCGCGAGCCGCGAGATGCGCGAGCTGCTGCTGCGCGAGCCCCAGATCGCCGAGACCCTCCAACGCGCGCGTGAGGCGGACATCGCCCTTCTCGGGATCAGCTCGAACAACCCCGCCCACAGCGCGCTTGTCCGCGCAGGCTTCCTGACGGTCGAGGAGTCCCGGGAGATCTACGCCAGCGGGGCCGTGGGTCACGTTTGCGGCCTGCACTTCAACTCGGAGGGGATGATCCTCGCGCACCCGCTGAACGACAGGGCGGTCGGCATCTCGGCCGCCGATCTCGCGCGGATCCCCCTGGTGATAGGGGCGGCGAGCGGCACCGAGAAGGTCGAGGCGGTCCGCGGAGTGCTGCGCGGCGGACTGTTGAAGATCCTCGTCACCGACGCCGCGACCGCGCGAGGCCTTCTGGAACCGGCCGAACGGACGGCGCCGGCTTAGCAGCCGAACTCGCGCTCGAGCAGGCCCGTGTGGTTCACCGCGACGCGGAAAAGGCCGCCGGGATTCTCGCTCTGCGCGAGCTGCTGATCGGAGAGCCCTGCCGTGGCCGAAGCGATGTACAGCTCGTTCATCGCCTCTCCCCCGAAGCCCGCGCAGGTCGGCGTTGTGAAGGGAACCTCGATGACGGTGTCGATCCTCCCCGAGGGCGAGTAGCGGGTGATCCTCCAGCCCTGCCAGTGGGCGCTCCAGAGGAAGCCGTCCGAGTCGGTCACCAGGCCGTCGGGCATGCCGTCCTCCTTGGGCACCTCGACGAACACTCGCTTGTCGCCCGCGGCCCCGGTCACTGGGTCATAGTCGTAGGCCAGGATGCGGTTCCTGAACATCTCCGTGAGGTACAGCGTGCGGCCGTCGGGGCTGAATGTCATGCCGTTGGGCAGAACAAGGCCGCTGTCGAGCTTCATCACCTTCCCCGAGGCGTCGACGCTCCAGAGGTTGCCGTCCGGGGCGTCGTAGATCCTGCTATTGTACGTGCCTGCCACGTAACGGCCCGCCAGGTCGACGGTGCCATCATTGAAGGCAAGATCCGGCCTTTCCTTCTCGGGCGCGGCGAGCACGGTCGTCGTCGGGCTGCCGGTCTTCCATAGAACGAGCGCTTCGGGAGTCACGAGGAGCCACCGTCCCTCCCCCGCCCTGCCGAGGGCGAGGACATTGCGGTCCACGCCGAAGGACTGGCAGCGGCCCGTCGTCCGGTCGTAGCGGTGCACGAGCGGTCTCTGCGTGTCGCACCAGTACAGGGCCTTCTCGCGCGCGTCCCAGATCGGGGATTCCCCGCAGATGTCGTGGGTCTGCTCGATCAGCTCAATCTGTCCCATTCTTTCTCTCTTCCTCCCTCAGAAAAAGTGCGATACCCCCGGCGCGAACCAGCGCCGCTTCTGGAGGAGCAGCGCGTGCTGCGGGACAATCTCTCCCAGGTGAGGTCTTCAGTGGCTTTTCCAAGACTGATCATGCTTACAATCGAAGATTCATCCTTGTCAAGAACGGCGAAGGAAGGAAACGGGAATGCCGTCACTTCTCGCGGGACCGCTTCTCCCGCACCGCATCAAGAAACTCCGGCGTGACGATCCGCACGCCCGCCTTCTTCGCCTCATCGGCGATGCCCGTGAGAACCAGTCCGAGGAAAACGCGGGGGAACGGACACCAGGCGGGCCGCCGCCTGCGGCTGCCACTCCAGGTCGACGGCGAACCCTCCGCGGGTGACAGCCCACATCACCGAGTCCACCGTAGCGGCCTTGCTCTTCGGGATGGGTTCGCGGTACGGGGGGCTGTGCCTCGCAAACCAGAACTGGGCATTGTTGCGAAAACCGTAGTCGATCAGCAGGTTGGGGAACCGTCGTCGGCCTTCGAGAAGAACCCGGTGCCATTTCTCCTTGAGGAGCACCGTGTCAATGGTCGGGATGGATCGCATGGCGTGGGTGGTCTCGTCGACCGCGAAGGATTCAAGGGAGCATTCGAAGACCTGCAGCGCTTCCTTCACCACGCAGCGCAGGTTCACCGCCGTGTTGCTGTTGTCCTGGATGCGGACGCTGCGAAAGCAATTGGACGTCATGGGCCGTACTATTGCGTACATTGCGCGCCTTTCCCGGCAATTCCACCGGGAGACGCCGCGGGGTATACTCGGGCGCTCGCACGTCGGAGGAGAACATGGCAGAGGATCAGGCGGCCGTCACGGATATACGGAGCGCGCTTGTGGTCGGCGCCGGCGCGGTGGGAGCCGCTGTGGCCGGGATCATAGCGGCGCATGACCCGCAGGCCGTGGCCGTGCTCGCCAGCGGGGAGCGCCTGGAGCGCTGCCGCAGGCTGGGTTTCCAGCTGAACGGCACGCGCCGCGACTTCATGCTCATCTCCCCAGATGAGCCGGGGCACGCCGAGCTCGTCATCGTTGCCGTGAAGAACCACCAGCTCCCGCAGGCCATCCGGGACATGGGCGGGCATGTCGGCCCTCAGACCCTCATCCTTCCCCTCCTGAACGGCATCACGAGCAAGGACGATCTCGCCGCCGCTTTCGGCCGGGAGAAGGTCCTGTACGCGATGATCCTAGGGATCGACGCGGTGCGGGAGGGAAACCAGACCACCTACTCCTCCACCGGGAAAATCCACTTCGGTGACGCGGCCAACACTCCGGGCGCGTGGAGCGGGCGGGTCTCCCGGGTGGCGGCGTTTTTCGAGCGCACAGGCGTCGCCTGCGTGGTCCCGCAGGACATGGTGCGCAGCCTCTGGTACAAGTTCATGATCAATGTGGGGATCAACCAGGTCTCCGCCGTCATCCGCGCCCCCTACCGGGTCTTCCAGACCGACCCGGAGGCGAAGGCGGTGATGGAGGCTGCCATGGCCGAAACGGTCGCTCTCTCCGGGGTTATGGGGACGGGCCTCGTCGATTCGGACATCACCGCGTGGTACAAGACGCTGAGCGGCTTCGGGCCTGAGGGCAAGACCTCCATGCTGCAGGACGTGGAGGCCAGGAGGAAGACCGAGGTGGAGGCCTTTGCGGACACCATGATGAGCCTCGGTCGAAAGGCGGGCGTGCCCACTCCGGTGAACGCGACCCTCTCCCGGCTCCTCCACGCGATTGAGAAGACCTACTCGAGCTGAGCGTGGCCGGCCACGCCCGGCTTCGGCGCGGGGGACCAGTCCGCGGTTTCCCGCGGCGCCGGCTTCCTTGACTCCCGGGGCGGAAAAAGCTACTACGGAAGGCCAGATGAGCTATAAGGAATGGCCGTACGTCGAGGCGGAGCGCATTCTTTCGCGCGCCACGAGACTGGGCCGAAAGACGATCACCGCCGAGACGGGCTACGGCCCCTCTGGACTCCCCCACATTGGAACCTTCGGTGAGGTCGCCCGCACCTCCTTCGTTCTTCAGGCCCTGCGGACGATCGCCCCCGAGGTCCAGTCCCGGATCGTCGCGTTCTCAGACGACATGGATGGGCTGCGCGAGGTGCCGAAGAACCTCCCCAATGCCGAGATGCTGAAGGCCCACCTCGGCAAGCCCCTCACCGCGATCCCCGACCCTTTCGGGGAGGCTCCCTCCTTCGCGCACTACATGAACGGGAAGCTTCGTGAGTTCCTCGACTCCTTCGGCTTCCAGTGCACCTTCGCCTCGTCGACGGAACAGTACGCATCCGGCGTCTTCGACGAGGGCCTGCGCAGGGTCATGGCCAACTACGCGGCCATCAGCGACCTGTTCAAGGCCACGATCGCCGAGGAGAAGCGGGAGGCGTGGAGCCCGTTCTTCCCGATCTGTCAGAGCTGCGGACGGGTCTACTCCACCCGGGTGACCGGTGTCGACTCCGCCGCGCACACGGTGAGCTACGCGTGCGACGCCTCTGTCCCCGGCAAGTACGAGGCCTGCGGCCATCACGGCACGGCGAGCGTGCTCGGCGGCGGGTGCAAGGTGGGCTGGAAGGTGGACTGGGCCCTTCGCTGGTACTCGCTCGGCATCGACTACGAGATGCACGGCGAGGACCTGCTGGACTCCGCGCGCCTGTCTTCGAAGATCGTGAAGGTCCTCGGCGGCGAGCCGCCCGAGCTTTTCAAGTACGAGCTGTTCCTCGACGAGAAGGGCAAGAAGATCTCGAAGAAGATCGGCAACGGCATCTCGATCGAGCAGTGGCTGCGCTTCGCTCCCGTGGACTCCCTGCTGTACATCATGTTCCTCAAGCCCCAGCAGGCGAAGAAGATGGGCCTGCCGATCCTCCCGGAGATCGTCGACCAGTACCTCGACCTTGTCGCCCGCTGGGACGGCGCCGAGGACTCGCCCGTTCCCTTCATCTCCCGGCTCTCCCGCGGCGCCCACGCCGGCACGCTGGCCAATGACAGGATCGTCACCTACACGATGATCTTCGAGCTGATCACGGCGTTGAACGAAACCGATCCCGCCATCGTGCGGGATTTCCTCGTGCGCTACCAGCCCGCGGTGGCGGCGAACGTCGCCTACTACGATCAGCTCATCGAGGACGCTCTCGCCTACTACCGCGAGGTGTATCTGGCCACGCGCACGGTGGAGGAGCCGGGCCACGAGCTTGATGAGGCGCTCGCCGCCCTCGCCTCGGCGCTCGGAGCGCTGAAAGCATCGGGCGCCCCGGCAACCGCCGACGCGCTGCAGACCGCCGTTTTCCAGGTCGCGAAGGACCGGGAGATCAAGACAAAGGACTGGTTCCGCACCCTGTACCGCGTGTTTCTGCGTCAATCGCAGGGACCGCGGATCGGGACGTTCATCGAGTTGCTGGGCATCGACGCGGCCGTGGCGCGCATCGAGGCCCACCTTCAAGGGAGGTCATAACGACAATGGCACATGAAACGATCGTCACGCTGAGGCCTGGGTATTTCGGGGACAAGGAGAGGGTCTTCATCGAGCACGCCGGGCTCACCGCGAGCCTCTTCCGCTTCGACACGGGCGTCGAGGCGGTGCGCATCCGAAACGCGCGGGGGGAGATCACGGCGCTGCCGTTCCAGGGTCAGCAGGTCTGGGACGCGCGCTTCGACGAGCGCGTGCTCACGATGAAGTCCATGTTTCCTCAGCCCCTGCCCACGCGCGAGTACCTCGGCAACTACGGCGCTTTCCTCATCCACTGCGGGGCTACGGCAATGGGGAACCCATCAAAGGACGACTCCCATCCCCTGCACGGAGAGCTGCCCAATGCCCCCTACGGGGCGGCGTTCCTCGCGGTTGGAACCGATCAGAGCGGCCCGTACATCGCTGTCGGCGGCGAGTACCGGCACACGATCGCGTTCAGCCTCAACTACGCGGCGAGACCACGGGTGCTCGTGCGCGACGGCGCGGCCATGATGAGCGCCTCCATTGAGATCGCGAACCTCAAGAAGACCCCCATGGACCTGATGTACATGGCCCACGTCAATTTCAGGCCGCTCGACAACGGCCGCCTGGTCTATAGCGCGCCCTGCTCGCGCGAGACGGCGCGGGTGCGCACCGTCATCCCCGCGCATGTCCACCCGACCGAGAAGTACCTCGCCTTCCTGAAGGAGCTCTCCGAGAATCCGGGAAAGCACAACGTGCTCGCCCCCGGGCTCGCCTTCGATCCTGAGGTCGTGTTCTTCCTCTCGTACAAGGCAGACCGGGACGGCTGGGCGCGCAGCATGATGGTGCACCCCGATGGGTATGCGAGCGCGATCCGCCATCGGCCCGACCAGCTCAATCACGGCGTGCGATGGATCAGCCGCACGCCCGACCAGGACTGCTTCGGCCTGTGCCTGCCCTCCACAGCGGAGCCGGACGGCTACCGCGCGGAGAAGGCGAAGGGAAACGTCCGAAGCCTCGCGGGAGGACAGGCGGTCCAATTCGACTACGAGGCTGGCCTCCTGACCCCCGCTGAGGCGCGGGAGGAAGAAGCCGCGATCGCCCGGATCCTCGCCGGGTGAGAGCAGGGAGGCCGCCCACCCGGGACTATCGCCTGGTGTCCCCCGTTTCCGGGTCGACGTATTCGGGGTAGAGCTTCCTCATGCAGTCGGGGCAGAAGCCGTGGCTGAACTGGGCCTCGGAGTGCGCGGTGACGTACTGCTCGAGGTGCTGCCAGTAGCCCCCATCGTCGCGGATCTTCTTGCAGGAGGCGCAGATCGGCAGAAGGCCGCGCAGCGTCCTGATGTCGGCGAGCGCATCCTGCAGCTCTCCGATCAGCTTCTCCTTCTCTCGCTCGATCTTCCTGCGCTCTGTCACGTCACGGATCAGGAGCAGCCGTCCCGCGGGATTCCCCCGCCTGTCGACGAGGGGTGACACGCGCATGTCGCAGTGCCGCGGGCTCGCCCCCGGCAGCTCGAGCTCGACGTAAGCGCCGGGGCTTGTGCCGACCTCCACAAGTCTCCCCCCCAGCGCCCCGAGAGCCTGCGCGACCGACATGCCGACAGCGGAGGGGGCGAGGTCCAGCAATGCGCGGGCGGAGGGATTGATGTCGAGGATCCTGTCCGCCGCGTCCAGGACCACAAGGCCGTCTGTCATCTTTTCGACAAGCACGTCGCGCGCTACCGGCACGAGATCGAACAGGCGGTAACGCGTCATCCCGACCAGCAGGAGCATGCCGGTGAAGGCGAAGCCGATGGAGACGAGATCGAGGCCGGGGAATGGATTACCGGGCAGGAGGTAGATCAGCGCGCCGATCCAGGGCGCGAGCAGGCCGGCGAGCAAGACCACCGTCTGGGAGACGTACAGCTGGGCTGAGCGCAGCACCGTGCGCCCGAGCATGAAGGCGGCTGAGAAGGCGAGCGCGAAGTAGTACGCGAGGGCGACCCAGTACCCCACCCCATGGCTGTAGATCGCGACATTCACCCCCGCCTTCGGGTCAAGGACGATGCTCGGCCAGACCAGGCCGTGCAGCGGGTTGGTGAAGGCCAGCGCCAGCGTCGCCAGCGGCAACGCAAACAGAAGGACAACGAGGGAGACGCGCAGGCGAAGCTCGCGGTCCCTGTAGCGCAGGACGAAGAGGAAGAAGAGGGGCGCCGTTGTCGTCGTACCGATGTAGCCCATCTGGGAGAAGAGGAGCTTCTTCGCGAGGCCGACCGAGCCGGACTCCAGCGCCGCCATGAGGGTCCAGATCACGACGGAGCACATCATCAGAGTGAACAGATCCCCTCCCGGAATGGACCGCCGGCGCCAGGCCAGCACCGCCACCGCCCCCGAGACCAGCGCCGCGGCAAATTGAGCGATCGCATAGGGGGTGAGGATGAAGCTCACAGCCTCACCTCATCTCCGACGCTCTCGCCTGCCATCACGTGGCCGCCCACGCTCGTGTCCCAGGAGCCCGGGTGCATGTCCTTCGACAGGGCGCGCTTCTGCATGGAGAGGTGCACGACGAGGTGAAAATTTTCCATAGGAGGCATAGTGTACGGGAGGCGCGCGGGAGGATCAAGGGTGAGCCTTTTCTTGACAGGCGCGCGGCCGGGCGGCACAATCGTTTCCCGTGAGACAGACAAAGCCACCCGTGATCGTCATCGGAGCCGGCGCATCCGGCAGGGGCCACGTCGGCCAGCTCGCAAGCGAATCGGGCCACCCCCTGGTGTTCCTCGACAAGGACGAGAGCCTCTGCCGCGCGCTCCGCGCGGCCGGCGCGTACACGGTCCGGCTCGTGAGCGCTCACCCCCGGACCGTGACTATCGACGGCTTCACCATCCTCCATACCTCAGAGAAGGAAGCGTTCTATAAGCATTTCAGTGAGGCCCGCCTGCTCTTCACGACGGTCTGCCCCGGCAACCTCCGCGACGTGGCCGAGTACCTGCGCGGCCTTTTCGTCCGCTGGCTGGAGGAGTGTCCGCCCGACTTCAAGAACGTGCTCTGCTGCGAGAACATGAACCACAGCTCCACGACATTCCGCGAGCTTCTCCTTGAGGGCTTCCCTCAAGCGCTCAAGGAAAAGCTCGAGAGGCAGGTCGGTTTCGCCGACACAATGATCGCCCGGGTGGTTGCCCGGCCGTCCGACCCCTTGAAGCTCCTGGGCGAGGAGTACAGTGAATGGACCGCGGACAGGAAGGCGATGCGGGGAGCGGACCTTCCTTCGATCAGGACCCTCGATCTCGTGGAGGACCAGACCCGCTATCTCCAGCGCAAGCTGTACATCCACAACGCCGGCCACGCCACCTTCGGATACCTCGGCTTCCTCAAGGGGCACACGTACGTCCACGAGGCTGCCCAAGACCCCGCGATCATGGCGGTCTGCGAGAAGGCCGTCGAGGAGTCGGGCTGGGCAATTGAAAAGGAGTTCGGCTTCCCAGGGGAGGTGATCCGGAAGTACCGCGCGGCCCTGACGGACAAGTGCGTGAGCCCCGAGCTCCCCGACGAGATCGTGCGCGTGGTTCGGGAGCCGATCCGCAAGCTGGGCCCGGAAGAAAGGTTCTTCGGCCCGATCGGTCTCATGCTGCGCCACGGCAGGCAGCCCGACTACCTTCTCTACGGCGTCTGCGCCGCGCTTCTCTCCCGCATCTCCGGAGATGAGCAGTCGGAGCGGATCGCCGCCCTCCTCGCGGCGCAGGGCGTGTCCTGCCTGGAACAGATCGTGGGCGCGCCTGTCCCCTCCGCAGTCCTCTCCCGGATCGAGACCCTGCTCCCGGTGGTGCGGGAGCGATTTACCCACCGGCCATGAGAGTCTCTCCTTTCAAGACGGAACCTTCCTTCCACTCGCGGCCTTGGGGAGGCCGGGCCATGGCGGAGAGGCTCCACAAGAACATCCCCGATGGGCCCGTGGGAGAGTCCTGGGAGGTCTCCGCGCATCCCAACGGCCTCTCGCGCGTGGCGGACGGCCCCTTCGCGGGGATGAGCCTCGCCGACCTGACGGTGCGGGCGGGCGCGGCTCTGCTGGGCGACGGGGTTTTCGCCCGCTATGGGGGGGAGTTCCCTGTGCTCGTGAAGCTCATCGACGTGAACTCCCTCGCCTCGGTCCAAGTCCACCCCAACGATGAGCAGGCGAGCAGGCTCGAGGGGTTTCCACGGGGCAAGACGGAAGCGTGGTACATCATCGACAGGGCGCCCTCCGCACATTTCTTCCTCGGACTCGCACCCGGTGCCACGCCGGCCTCCTTCCGCGCCGCGCTCGAGACCGGGCAGGCTCGCGGGCTTCTCGCGTCACCCGAGGTCGCTCCGGGGGACTGCCTGCTCGTGCCGCCGGGCACGATCCACGCCTGCGGCGAGGGCGTACTGCTGCTCGAGGTCCAGCAGAGCTGCGACATCACCTACCGGGTCTACGACTGGGACCGGATGGACGAGAGGGGACGCCGGCGCGAGCTGCACCTCGAGAAGGCCCTGCAGGTGATCGACTTCTCGGCCCGGCCGTCGATCCACCGGCCCGAGAGCCGGCCGGACGCCTTGAACCGCATCCTCACCTGCGGCCAGTTCGAGATGTTCGAGGCGCGCCTCGCCACCCGCGTCCCCCTGCCCGCCCGTCCCGCCTGCGCGACAGGCACGCTCATCGAGGGCAGCTGCCGGCTCGTCGCCGGCGAGACACGGATCGATCTCGGCTGCGGGGACAGCTTCGTCGTTCCCGCGAGCGTCGCCGCGGAGCTCGAGGGCGGCCCGGCGACGGTGATACTCACGGTAGTCCGCTGAAGAAAGGAGCCTGATCCATGAAAACTCTTGGCTGCGGAGAGCAATTGGTGAAGCGCGTGGCGCATCCCTACATCGGGTGCGCCGCTGTCTCGACTCCCGAGCAGTCGCGCGAGGCGGTCACGATGCTCAACAGGGGCAGGGAGAACGGCCGCGGCCCGGCCGTGCTGGTCACCTACTGGTTCGAGGTGGTGCACGACGGTGAGCCAATGAGTGGGCTCGCGAACGCCGCAAAGATGATCCTCGAGCACGGAACGCTCAAACCATGGCACCAGGAGGGGGATGCCTCCGTGCGGAAGCCCGCGGGCTACGACGAGTTCATGAGCTGGGTCATCGACGTGCGGCTGCTCGGCTACAACCAGGGGCAGGGCGTCGAGACGGGGCTCGTGACAATCGCGTACCCGCTCACGTTCTTCGACAAGCGCGGCGACGACAGAGCTCCCCTCGCCACGCTGTTCATGGCCATGGCGAGCGAGCCGTTCTCCGCCTTCTCCTTCTACCAGGGGGCGCGCATCGTGGACGTGGTCTTTCCGCCAGAGATGCTGGCCCGGTTCCCGAAACGGCGCTGGCCGCACTCGCGGGTGCGCGAGTACCTGGGGCTCGGGGCGGATGAGCCGATCATCGGGACGATCGTCAAGCCGAAGACGGGACTCACGCCGGAGCTCTTCTCCCGCTCGGTCGTGCAGGCGGCCCTCGCGGGAGCGCGGTTCACCAAGGCGGACGAGAACATGCACCTCACCCTGCAGGAGGTCCCCCGGTACGTCGGGCAAGTGGTGAGAGACCTGAAGTCCGCGGGCTTCGACTTGGGAAGGTCGCAGACCCCGAAGGGCAGAAGGTTCCTCTTCGCCCCGCACATCACCGCGGACCCCGACAGGATTGCCGCGTACGCGGCTGCCGCGGTGGAGGCAGGGGCCAATGCGCTCATGTTCTCCCCGTACTACGGAGGCGGGTTTCCTCTCATGGCGGAGATCTCCGCGCGCCACGACGTTCCCGTGTACGCGCACACGGCGGGGATGAACCTCGCCACAGGCTGCACGACCTGGGGCCTGGACCCGCGCGTGGCGTACCTGCTTGCCGGTCTGTACGGTGCAGCCTTCATGCAGCTCACGACGATGCGCGGCTACCTGAAGCCCGACGATAGGGAGAAGGGGCCCATCCTCGAGACGCTGCGCGCGCACAGCCTGGAGGGCTCGTCGGGCATGACGCTCGCGATCGCGGGCGGGCTCGGGCCCGCGAATATCGGCAGGAGCATGAAAGAGCTGGGCATGGAAGGGCGCATGTTCCTGGCAGGCACGTCGGTCTACAGCCATCCCGATGGCCCCGGCTCAGGGGTGAAGGCGGTCATCGCCGCCTGGCAGGCCTATGCGCGCGAGGGGATCGTCGAGGAGGCTGGGCTGCGGAAGTACGCCGGCTCGGGCGCGGCGGGCGGGAACGAGCTCCTGCGGGCGCTGGGATGATCCTCGGCATCGACATCGGCACGAGCAAAATCGCCGCTGTCATCGTCGGCGAAGATGGAGAGACAGCCGCGCTCTCGGCAAAAGTCCACGGAGCCGATCTCCCGACCGAGCCGGGGCTCTCCGAGCAGGACCCGCGGAAGCTGCTGGACGCGGCCGCTGCCGTGGTGAGAGAGCTGCCCGAGCAGCATCGCCGGTCGCTCAGAAGCGTCGGCCTCACCGGACAGATGCACGGGGTCCTGCTGCTGGATGCGCGAGGCCAGCCGATCACTCCTCTGGTGACGTGGCAGGACGGCAGATGCGCGGCCGACGGCTTCCTCGAAGAGCTCAATGGGCGCACCGGCGCGCGCCTTCGAACCGGCTACGGATGCGCGACGCTGGCCTGGTATGTCTCGCGCGGCAAGCTGCCCGGCGGCGCGGCAAGCGCGGCGACGATTCACGACTGGATCGCCGCCGGCCTGTGCGGCATTCCCGCCCCCGTGACGGATCCCACGGATGGGGCGAGCTGGGGGCTCTTCGACATCGACGCTCTGGCCTGGAACCTGCCGGCCGTCCGCGCCGCGGGGATTCCAGAGAGGCTGCTGCCGGCTGCCGTGCCGTGCGGCCACGTGATCGGCGGGACATCCCGGGCCGGCGCAGAGCTCTTCGGCATCCCCGCCGGCATACCCGTGACTGCGGCGATCGGAGACAGCCCGGCCTCGCTCCTCGCCACGCTCAATGAGCCCGAGAAGGAGCTGGCCATCACGCTGGGCACCGGTGGGCAGCTTTCGGCCGTCCAGCCGGCTGGCTCGAAAGCCGTCGTGCTGCCGCCCGATGCGGCCTGGGAGCAGCGCCCCTATCCGGGACCCCGGCTGCTTGCAGTTGCGGCAAGCCTCTGCGGGGGATCGGCCTGGCAGTGGCTCGCGCAGACCGTCGAGCGCTGGCAGGCGGAGCTCGGCCTGCCCGCGATCGCGTTGGATGAGATTTACGTCCGGCTGAACGACCTCGGCGCTCGGGCGGCAGGTGCACAAGCGCCAAGCGCCCCGGGGCTCTCCGTCCACCCCCACTTCCTCGGAGAAAGGCACAACCCAGGCCTGCACGGTTCGATCGAAGGGATCTCGCTCGACAACCTCTCACTCGGTGAGCTCGCCGCCGCCCTCTCCCGCGGCATCTGCGCGAACCTGCGCGACATGCTTCCCGCGCCGCTTCGCGCGGGGCGCACCCGGCTGGTCGCCAGCGGCAACGCGCTCGACCGCAATCCGCTCCTGCGGCGCGCCGCCGAGGAGGTCTTCGGCATGCCCCTTCTCATGAACGCCCCACGCGAAGCGGCTGCGATCGGAGCTGCCCGCCTATTCCAGCTATTTATAAATTGACATGGTCTGCATATATATGTGAGAATGTGCCGAATGGAGGATACCAAAGTGGCAAAGCGAGTGAAATGGTTGGGTCTCATCGCACGTATCGCACTCATCGCGATCGCGGGTGCTTTCCTGGTTTCCTGCGGCAAGCCAAAGGAAAGCGGGTCAATCCTGATCGGCGGGGCGCTCTGCCTGACCGGCATCCAGGCGCCTCTCGATGAGCCTTCGGTGCGCGGCGCGCAGCTTGCGGTGGACGAGCTGAACAAGAAGGGCGGCGTGCTAGGCCGCAAGCTCGAGTTCATCAACCTCGACGGCAAGAGCGATCCGGTCACGGTCGGAAACGTGGCTGTGGAATTGATCAAGAAGGGCGCCAAGGCCATCATCGCGCCGAGCGACTTCGACTTCGGCGGGCCCGCGAGCCGCGAAGCCCAGAAGGCCGGCATCGTCGGGATTTCCCCCTGTGCCTCCTCGCCGTTGTACGGCTCCAAGACCCTCGGTGACAAGCAGTTCACCATGTCGATGTGGAACACCACCATGGGCGCCGCGACCGCCGAGTTCGCGTACAACACCAAGGGCTGGAAAGTCGGCTACGTGGTGACCGACACGTTCATCGACTACACGAAGTCCCTCAGCCGGTATTTCATCCAGCACTTCCAGAAGCTGGGCGGCACCATCCTCTTCGAAGACACCTACGTCCAGGGCGCCCAGGACTTCTCGGCCCAGCTGGCCAGGCTGAAGGCCGCGAAGAAACCCGAGTTCATCTTCATCTCCTCCTACATGCCCGACCTCGCGATGATGATACGGGCGATCAGAGAAGCCGGCGTTTCCCTGCCCATCGTGGGAGGAGACTCGTACGACGACCCCGGACTCTTCAAGGCGCTGGGGGAGAAGTACGGCAGCGACATCTACTACGACACGCACAGCTTCCTCGCCGCGGGGGTCACGCCCGACATGGAGAACTTCCTGAAGGTCTACAAGGCGAAGTACAACGCCGAGCCCGACGCGGTTTGGGTTGTCCCGGGATGGGACGTGGTCATGATCATTGCCCAGGCCATGCAGAAGGCGGGAACCACGGACGGCGCCGCGGTCGCCAAGGCGATGGAGACGACGGAGTTCAGCCTGCTCACCGGCAAGCTCAAGTGGTCGGGCATCGACAAGGGTCACGAGCCGGACATCGAAGCCCCGCTGGTTCAGCTCGAAAAAGGTGTCCCGAAGTTCCTCGGCTGGGTGCGTCCCACAAACATACCGGCGCCCTGACGGCTTTCTTTCGGGCGTTTCGAAGGGAGCACGGCGAGATCAGGGGAGGGGCGCACGCACCGCCTCTCCCCTTTGATATCCTGCGCGGAGAATCCGACGCTGCGGAGCATTCACGATATGGATCCTTCCATCACCGGGGGAAACGACGGACAGCGGCTCGTGCTGAACGGAATCACGAAGGATTTCGCTGGCCTGCGTGCGCTGGACGACGTGAACCTCCAGCTCGAGCAGGGGGAAATCCTCGGTCTGATAGGGCCCAACGGCTCGGGGAAGACCACGCTGATCAACGTGGTGACTGGCCTTCTGCCCGCCACCAGCGGCAGCGTCGCGGTCGGCGGCACGGATATCACCCGCAGGCCGTCGCACCGCATCGCGCACAGCGGCCTTGCCCGCACGTTCCAGACCATTCGGCTGTTCCGTAACCTCACGGTGATCGAGAACGTGCAGGTGGCGGCGGTCGGCATGGGCCTTTCCCGGCCCGCGGCCCGTGAGCGCGCGGAATCGGTTCTCGAACAGATGGGATTGTCGAAGTGGGGAATGCACATGGCCAGCGCGCTTCCGTACGGCCTGGAGCGCAGGGTCGAGGTGGCCCGCGCCCTGGCCATGCGGCCCCGATTCCTGCTCCTCGACGAGCCAGCCGCGGGTCTGAACGAGGAGGAAAGCGACGAGCTGCTGCGCATCCTTGCACCCATGCCCAAGGAAAGGAACCTGGGTCTGCTGATCGTGGAGCACGACATGCGCCTGATCATGCGGCTGTGCCACCGTCTGCATGTCCTGAGCTATGGCAGGACTATTGGGGAGGGCACCCCTGAGCAGGTCAGGGTGATTCCCGCGGTCGTGGAAGCCTACCTGGGCTCCGCTGCGTCACGAGGCTGAGCATGCTGTCCGTGAAAGCCCTGTCCGTCCGCTACGGGGCCATCAGCGCGATCCGCGAGGTGAGCCTCTCGGTCCGCGAGGGTGAGATGGTCGCCCTGCTCGGCGCCAACGGCGCGGGCAAGACAACCACGCTCACCACGATTGCCGGCGGCCAGAAGCCCCACCTGGGTGCGATCGAGTTTCTTGGTGAGCAGATTCAGGGGCGACCGCCCGAGTACATCACCCGCAAGGGCATCGCCCTGGTGCCCGAGGGCCGCGACATCTTTCCCAGCTTGTCGGTTCTCGAGAACTTGCGCCTCGGAGCGTTCGTGCGGAGAAATCGCGTGGAGTTCCAGTGCGACTTGGCGGAGATGATCGAGCTTTTCCCGATCCTCGGCCAGCGCCTGCGCCAGGCGGGGGGCACCCTCTCGGGCGGCGAGCAGCAGCAGCTGGCCATTGCCCGCGCCCTGATGTGCCACCCGCGGCTTCTGATGCTCGACGAGCCCTCGCTGGGGCTCTCGCCCCTGCTGGTGGATGAGATCTTCGCGCTGATCGGGCGGCTGCACGCGCGGGGAGTGACGATCCTCCTTGTGGAGCAGAACGTGGACCGAAGCCTCGCCATCGTCGATCGAGCGTATCTCCTGCGGACTGGTCGCGTCGAAGCCGAGGGCACCCCCGAGCAGATACGCGCGCTTGTGGACGTCGAGGGCGTGTACCTCGGCGACCGAAGGACGCCCATCGGCGACCGAAGGACGCCCATCGGCGACCAAGGAGCACGACCATGATAACGCTCGACTTCCTGGTCAACGCGATCAGCCTCGGAAGCACGTATGCGCTGCTGGCGCTGGGGATGGTGATCGTCTACGGTATTCTCAACCTGGTGAACTTCGCCTACGGCGAGCTCATCATGATCGCCGGCTATTCGCTTTTCGTGCTCAGCATCGGGCCTTCCCTCCCGTGGATCGTCATGGCGATCCTCGCCGTCGGGGTGGCGGTCCTCACCAGCTACCTGACCGAGCGCGTGGCCTTCCGGCCCGTGCGCCAGAGCTCGCCCACGGCGATGCTGATCACCTCCTTCGCCGTGAGCACGCTGCTGCAGAACGCGGCCCTGCTCATCATCTCCCCCCGCGCGCGCGGGGTTCCGCTGGCCAGGCTCTTCAGCGAGAGCCTACAGGTGCTCGGCGCCACCATCCCCCTGCGCAACCTGCTCGCCATCGGCACGAGCGGGGTCCTGCTCGCCCTGCTCGTGGTTCTCCTTCGCACCACGGTGTTGGGAATCGCCCTGAGAGCCGCATCCGACAACTTCAGGATGACCCGCATGCTGGGGGTTCCCGCGAACCTCGTCATCTCCGTTGCTTTCGCCATCAGCGGCCTGCTCGCGGGCGTGGTGGGCATGTTCTGGGTGGGCCGCACGGCGTCGGTCACGCCCACGATCGGGGCCGCCCCGCTCCTGGTCGCCTTCGTGGCCACCGTCATCGGCGGCATGCGAAGCCTGGAAGGCGCGGTGGTGGGCGGCTACGTATATGGCATCCTGTTCAGCTTCATCGGCGTGCTCCTGCCCCAGGGACTCCTGGAGTTCCGCGAGGCGTTCATGTTCATCATCGTGATTCTCATCCTTCTCCTGCGGCCCGAGGGGCTGATACGCGGGGCCTATTCGACGAGGCGGATCGGATGAAAAAGAGCCTCGGCGCATGGGCGCTTCGCAACTCCACCTTCTTCGTCCTGGCGGCGCCCCTGGCTCTCATCGCCGGGGTCACCTTCGCGATCGGGGACACGCTGATCGAGCGCATCGTCACGGTCATGCTCATCGACGTTATCTTGGTGCTCGCGCTGCAGGTTTTCATGGGCAACTCGGGGATCCTCTCCTTCGCCGTTGCCGGTTTCATGGGAATCGGCGCCTACGGCTCCGTGCTCTTCTCGATGACTCCGGCCGCCAAGGCAGCGGCGCTTCCGGACCTCTACCCGCTGCTGACCCAGGTCCAGCTCCCGTTCCTTGTGTCCTTGCTCATCGGCGGTCTGATCGCCGCCCTGGTGGCGGCCATCGTGAGCTACCCGCTCATGCGCCTGTCGGATGCGGCGGGGGTCATCACGATCTTCTCCCTGCTGGTGATTATAAACGTGGTCCTTGTCCACTGGTCCGCGGTGACCAACGGCCCGCGCACGCTCTTCGGTGTGGACCGGTTCACCTACCTCGGGACATCCGCGGCGTGTGCGATCGTTTTCCTCGCGATCGCCTGGTGGTTCAAGGAATCGTCGGTCGGACTGAAGCTTCGCGCATCGCGCGACGACGCGTCCGCCGCCAGGTGCATTGGGATCAACATCGTGGTCACCCGGTACATCGCATTCGTGCTGAGCGCCTTCATGGCAGGGTTCGCCGGAGCGCTGTGGGCGCACTTCATCACGTCTTTCTCCCCGTACGCGTTCTACCTCACCGCGATGTTCGTGTTCCTCGCCATGCTGGTCATCGGCGGGCCGCAGGGGGTTTCCGGCGCGGTGCTCGGCGCCGTGCTCGTCACGACCCTCCGTGAGGCGCTGCGGGCGATAGAGAACAACGTGAACACGCTCAAGCTCCTGCCCAACGGTCTGGTGGGATTTACCGAAATCGTCATGGCGGTGCTGCTGATCGGCATTCTGATTGTCCGGCCGTCGGGCATCCTGGGCGGACGCGAGCTTCGCTGGCCGAAGCGCCGTTCATAGGGAGACCTGTTGTGTGCGATACAATGGTTGCCCTTCCGACCGCGACCGCCGACTCAACGGTTCTCTTCGCCAAGAGCGCCGACTGCGAAGTCAACGAGGCCAACGCCCTTGTGCGCATCCCCCGCGCCACGCACGTTCCGGGCGAGGCGGTCAGGATCACCCACCTGGTCATCCCTCAGGCCCGACAGACGCATGAATGCATCCTCACGAAGGCATTCTGGACGTGGGGCTGCGAGATCGGCGTGAACGAGTTCGGGCTGTGCATGGGGGAGGAGGCCGTTTTCACGACCGAGGGGAGCAGAGAGCCGGACGGCATCATTGGACCCGACCTGGTGCGCCTCGGTCTCGAACGCGCTCGCACGTGCAGGGAGGCCATTGAGGTGATGACCCGGCTTCTACGGGAGTACGGGCAGGGCGGCAGTGCGGAGCTCAAGGGCAATTCCCATTTCGACAGCAGCTTCCTGATGGCCGACGCTGACGAGGCGTACGTGCTGGAGACGGCGGGAAGAAAATGGGCGATCCGCCGCATCGAAGAGACCGGCTCCATTTCGAACATGCTGGGCATTCGCGGGGATTGGGATCGGTGCTCCGAGAATGTCCCGAAGCACGGCCTCGATTGGGCTGCCGCCTTCGGCCGCGTCGAGGTGCCCCCGACACTGGGTTCTCCCGACCGGCAGCGCATCACATCATCCACGCTCGTCCGGGCGAAGGGAAGCATCACCGCCCGTACGATTTTCGATCTCATGCGGCATCATGGGGAAGGCTACCATCCGGCCACTGCGCCCGTGCACGCGAATATCTGCATGCATGCGGGGCCGCAGAAGGACCGCTGGTGGCAGGCGGATGGCGTGATGGTCGTGGATGTGAAGGGCGAGGATATCCTCGTCTGGGCGACAGGCACATCCGGCACCTGCGTGTCCGTATTCAAGCCGGTGTTCCTGGGCATGGAGCTTCCAGATATCGGGCCCGCGCCCACCGAGACTTTCGATCCGCGGTCCCTGTGGTGGAAACACGAGCTCCTGCACCGGCGCGCCATGGCGGATTTTTCCGGGGTGGTCCCCGACATCCGCGCGGATTTCGAAACACTGGAGAACGAGTTCCTCGCCCAGGCCCCCGCGGTGCGCAGGGGCACGAGCGCAGAGAAGCGCGATTTCATGGGGCACTGTTTCAGCGCCGCGCTGCGGAGGACCGAGGCCTGGATCGCTCGTCTGAGCGGTCGGGCCGGCCTCCGCATCGAGGACCCCGCATACCGCGCTATGTGGGCGAAGTTGAATGGCGAGGCGGGGTTGACGGGCCTGCCGGCGTGAAGGGGCGCTGAGGAGCGCGGAGCACCCGCGCAGGGGAGTCAGAGTATGGCGGTTCGCATTCCACGGGACAAGGTCTTTTTCGCTTTCAGCGCAGGCAATGCGCCAGTCGCACACGTGCGTCAGGGTGAGGAGGTTGTCCTCGAGACGCACGATTGTTTCCAGGGCCAGCTCAAGAGCGAGCGCGACTTGATCGATGCCCTGGACTGGAGCCGGGTCAATCCCGCCACGGGACCCGTCTCCATCGAGGGGACGAGGCCCGGGGACATCCTCCGAATCGACCTGCTCGAAATCGCGACCTCCGCCACGTCCACCATGGTGACCATACCGGGGGAAGGCGCCCTCGGCGACGTCATTACCACGATGCAGACCACGCTCCTTTCGCGCGAGGGAAACGCGGTGCGTTTCCGCAACATGCGTATTCCCGCCAATCCCATGATCGGCGTCATCGGTGTGGCTCCGGCAACCGGGTCGGTGCCCAACGGCACGCCGGGCCCGCACGGCGGCAACATGGACTGCAAGCTCATCGCGCAGGGAGCTCGGTTGTACCTCACCGTCGAGGTGGAGGGGGCACTGCTCGGCGCGGGCGATCTGCACACGGCCATGGGCGACGGTGAGATCGTGGTCTGCGGGGCCGAAACCGCTGGCGAGGTGCGTTTCACGGCGCAGGTCGTGGACATGCCGGGCCTGCCCACGCCGTTCGTGGAGAACGAGGAGATCGTGGCCGTGATCAGCGCCGCACCGACGGCGGACGAGGCGGCCGCGGACGCGATCCACCGGATGGCGAAGTTCCTGACCGAACGCGTGGGTCTACCGCTGAACGATGCGGGCATGCTCATGAGCCTGGCGGGCGAGCTGAAGTTCTGCCAGGTCGTCGATCCTTTGAGGACAGTGCGTTTCGAGTTCCCCAAGCGCCTGCTGGGGGACTACGCTGTCAGGTTCCGGTCGGCACGATGACCGTGCGGATGCCCGCAACCTCGTCCCCCACCGCGGGCACCGGAACCTCGCGAAGCTGAAGCGGTTTCCCCGGTTCGACCAGGCGGACGGCCTTCATAGCGGGCTTCATCGTGCGAGCTCACCGCTTCCGAGGCGCGTAGCTTTCCGCGAGGATCGTCTCGATGCCGCCCCGGTTCGCCTCGGGATTGAAGAAGAAGTCCAGCAGCTACTCGTGCGGCAGGCCGCCGATCCGCTCGTTCATGATCTGCACGGCTCGGGAGTTGATCCGTATCGCATCGAGCACCGGCATCTTCTCCGGGTTGATGTCGATGCCGAGGTATCCCGTGTAGCCGATGCCCTTCAGGGCATACAGCAGCGCCTCGGTGTCCTGCCACGAGACCACCCCCACGTTGAGGTCCTGGTCGAAGTTGCCCAGCGGCTGGCTGTTGAGGTGGATGTGCTGCAGTCGGGCCTCTCGGGCGATCCTCATGTATCCGTAGGGCAGGATCTCGTAGCCCATGAGGATGTGGCCGATCTCGGGCCATCAAGAGACCGTCGCCCGTGGTTCGATAGATGTTGTTGGCGATCGGCTCGTAGGGCTTGGTCTCCAGGCCGATGCGGACGCCCGGCACTTCATCCAGACATTCTGCGAGCGCCCCCTCGTACCAATCCCACATCTCGTAGTAGCGGGTGCCCAGCGGGTACGGGAACCCGTCGTTGCCCGGCCAAAGCCCCATGTGCGTGGCTCCCGCCTCCTTCACGAGCTTCAGCGCGCCAATGAGGGTCTTCCGAGCCTGCTCCCGTTTCTTCTTGTCCGGATTGGAGAGGGTGCCGAACTCGAACTCGCGGCCCCGGAAGCTGTCGGGGCCCAGCCCCTTGACGCCGAAGCGCGCCATCTCGGCGGCCAGCTCGAGGCGCTGCGGAATGGTGAGGTCGGGCACGTAGCGGTCGTGGAACCTGCCCCCTCCCGGCGCGAAGTACCAGATCCCGACGGTGAGCTTCGGGTCGAGGGAGAATCCCTTCAGGTGCTCCAGAAGCCCCTTGGGCGTCCTCCTGACGGACTGGTAGCGAAGATCGGTGAGCGTGTACATGAGCGTTCCTCCTTCATCGGGGCGCGCGGAGCGCCGGCTCGTACATGGCCAGTATGCTTTCTGCGGAGGTGTCGGGCTGGATGTTGTGGCTGGGCGCGATGATGTAGCCGCCTCCCGCGCCCAGAGTGGCGACCCTGTCGAGCACCTCGGCGCGCACGTCCTCGGGCGAGCCGAATGGGAGCGTGCTCTGCGTATCGAGGCCTCCATGGAATTGTGCAGCATGAAGGCGACCCCCGAGGAATGGCAGATGTCCACCATGCGCTTCAGGTAGGGCTCCGCGAACCGGCACCGTCATCAGGGCGGAGTTCACCTCCGGCTCTGCCTTGTAATCCGGAGGCGTCCTGTCGGGCTGCTTTCTGGCGATAGCCGTGAGCACACGCTCACGAGAGGTCGACATGGCGCCATTCTCTCTCCAATTCCGCGACTCAAAAAAGCTCTTTTCCTCACAATTTCTGATAATAAACTTGACAGGTTTCCTCTTCTGGCATACCATGACGCACAGAAAGATCAGTAAATATCACTTTTTGTTGCATTTCGAACCAGTCGTCGACGTTCAGAAAGGAGGTGGGAAAGGGACTCAAGACCTTCTCTGCTCTGTGGTCGTTGACCATTTCGAATTTCCAAGGAGGAAAAACATGTTGAGATCGAAGATTTTGGTGAGGGGCGGACTGGTTGTCCTGTTCTGCCTCTTGTTCGCGCTGACGGCGTTCGCCGGCGGCAAGACCGAGGGCGCCCAGAAGGGGTTCGTGATCGGACTGAGCAACGGGCCGTTCACGCACAGCTGGCGCGTTGAGATGCTCGAGAGCCTGCAGCAGCAGTTCGACATCTATAAGGAGAAGGGCTGGGTGAGCAAGCTCATCGTCCAAAACGCCGGCCCTGACGTGAACACCCAGATCGCCCAGATCAGAAACCTGATCGCGAGCAAGGTGAACCTGCTCCTCGTCAACCCGAACTCCGGCACGGCGCTGAACCCGGTCCTGACCGAGGCGAAGAACGCCGGGATCGTGGTGATCGTCTACGACCAGCCCGTGAAGCCGCCCGAAGGCGTGCTGAACGTGTGGATGAACCAGGAGTGGTGGCAGAGCCCGCTGGCCGAGTGGCTGGTGAAGCAGCTGAACGGCAAGGGCAACATCGTGTACATCAGCGGCATCGCCGACCAGCCCGGGAACATCGCCCGCGACAAGGCCGCGGAGGCGGTCCTCGCCAAGTACCCGGACATCAACCTGCTGACCAAGGCCAACGGGAACTGGGACCAGGCGGCAGCCCAGCAGGTCATGACGGACCTCCTGGCCTCCTTCCCCACCATCGACGGCGTCCTGACCCAGGACGGGATGACCCTCGGGATCATCAGGGCGTTCGAGGCGGCCGGCAAGAAGCTGCCCCCCATCACCGGCGAGACCCAGGTCGCCTTCATCAAGGAGTGGAAAAAGATGAAGGACGAGAAGGGGTTCAACACGGTCGGGATCGAGAACTCCCCGGGCGCGATCTGCACCTCGCTGGGCATCGGCGTGCGCCTGCTCCAGGGCAAGAAGCTGAAGGCTGACGTCCTCATCGACCCGAACACCGGGAAGCCGGCGCCGGGGGCGTACACCATCTGGACCCACCCGTCGCTGCAGGTGGACAACTCCAACATCGACAAGGTCTACGACGAGTACAAGGACTGGGCCGATTCCTACTACGTGAACACGTGGTACACAGAGGCCCAGATCGACGCCCTCTTCCAGTAGAGAGCGAGCGCACATCGGGGGCGGCCTTCGGGCCGCCCCCTTTTCAAAAAGGAGAGGCGCCGGCACATGAGCGTCCTTGCAGCGAGTCACATCCGCAAGTCCTTCGTCGGGGTGCGGGCACTGAGCGACGCGAACTTCACCCTGAACGCGGGGGAGATCTGCGGCCTGGTCGGCGCCAACGGCTCGGGCAAGACGACCTTCGCCAGGATCGTGAGCGGGCTGCTCATCCCGGACAGCGGGGAGCTCTCCCTGCACGGCAAGCCGGTGAACCTCCGCAGCCGCCTCGACGCGGAGGCCTTCCGCATGGCCATGGTGCACCAGAACCTGAGCCTCGTCCCCGAGATGACGATCTGGGAGAACGTGGTGCTGGGCCGGGAGGGAACGGGAGCCCTGCGCTTCCTGGACAACCGGGGCGCCATGGCGATGGCGGAGGAGGCCATGGCCGCCATCAAGGTGAGCCTTCCCGTCACCGAGAGGGTGAAGAATATCTCCCCGGACGAGAAGCAGCTCGTGGAGATCGCCAAGGCGCTGGCCAAGGACCCGCGGATCCTCATCCTGGACGAGCCGACCGCCTCGCTGGACTTCCACCAGGTGGAGGCGCTTTTCGAAGCCGTGCGCGCCCTGAGGGCCCGGGGCGTGGCCATCGTGTTCATCTCCCACCGCATCTGGGAGGTCGCCAAGATCTGCGACCGCCTGGTGGCCTTCCGCAACGGCGAAACCGTCGGAGAGCTCGATTTCGCGGTGCAGCCGCGGGACGAGAAGCTCATCGTGCCGCTGATCACGGGACAGGAGGCCAAGGCCAGGGTGCGCAAGCCCCACGAGGAGCGCGAGAGGGAGATCGCCGCGATGTCCGCAAAAGGTCCCGCCCTCGAGATGCAGGACGTCTCGCTCCCGGGAGGGCGGCTCTCCCGCATCAGCTTCAGCCTGCGAAGGGGCGAGGTTCTCGGGCTGGGAGGCCTGCAGGGGCAGGGTCAGGAGGAGATTCTGATGATCCTGGCGGGGTTCCTGCGCGGCTACTCCGGCACGGTCCGCAGGAACGGCTCCCCCGTCCCGCTGCGAAACACCCGACAGGCCATACGGAACGGGATCGTCCTCATCCCCGGCGACCGGCAGAAGGAGGGGCTGTTCCCCGACCACTCGGTGCTGGCCAACCTCCTGTATCCGAAGCTCTCCATGCACCGCGGCGCCTTCTTCCTGCCCATGGTCCGCTACCGCGCCCTGGCCGCGAGCGCGATCGAGCAGGTGTCGCTGCTGCCGCCGGATCCCCGGCTCATCGTGGCGCAGCTGTCGGGCGGGAACCAGCAGAAGGTTGTCGTGGGGAAGTGGTTGTCCCTCGACCCCGAGGTCCTCCTCCTGAACGATCCCACCAAGGGCGTGGACGTGGGGACGCGGGGGAACATCTACGCCATCATCTCCGCCCTGGCGGCGCGCGGCACATCGGTGCTCCTGTACGCGAGCGACACGGAGGAGCTCGTCACCTACTGCGACAGGGTCCTCATCGTGTTCGAGGGGCGGATCGTGAAGGAGATCTCCGGCGGGGAGATCAGCGAGGAGAAGATCGTGGTCTCGTCCCTGAACGTGGAGCACACCCTATGAAAGCGAGCAGGCTCAGGAACATTCTGCAAGACTCCACGTTCCCCAGCTTCCTCATGCTCGTGCTGCTCATCATCGTGAACGCCATCCTGCAGCCCGGGTTCTTCTCCTACCAGGTTTTCCGGATCAACTTCATGACCTTCACCCCGCTGATCCTGGTGAGCCTCGCCCAGGCCACGGTGATCCTTGTGGGCGCCGTCGACCTCTCCCTGGGCGCGGGGATTTCCCTGGTGACGGTGGTGATGGCGTCCCTCATGGGCACGACCATGCCGTCCATCGTGCTCATCTCCGTCCTGGGCGTCGGGGTGGCGATCCTCCTCTCCCTTTTCAACGGCTTCTTCGTGGCCACGATAGGCCCTCCGCCCCTCATCATGACCTTCGCCACCTCCACGATCTGGTTCGGGCTCGCGCTCCTGATCATGCCCACCCCCGGCGGCCACATCCCCGAGGCGTACTATCTGCTGTACGGAAAGTCCATCGGCGGGTTCCTCCCCGTGCCCGTTGTGGTGGTCCTTGTGGCGCTCCTGCTCTGCCTGTTCTTGAGCCGTCTCCGCGCCTTCCGGCACCTCTACGCGGTGGGCGGCCACGAGAAGGCGGCCCGGGCCAGCGGGATCAGGGTCGTGCGCACGAAGATCTTCGCCTACTTCGTAAGCGGGATCTTCATCGCCATGGCCGCCCTCTGCGTCGTGGGCCAGACGGCCACGGGCGACGCCCGAAGCGGCCAGGGATTCACGCTCAACTCCGTTGCCGCGGCGATCATCGGCGGCATCGCATTCTCCGGGGGCAAGGGCAACTACCTCGGGGCCGCCATCGGGGGCGTCATCCTCGGGCTCCTCATCAACATCATCTACTTCGCCCAGATCACCTCCTTCTACCAGGAGTTCATGAAGGGAGTGATCATCATCGTCGCGCTGCTCTTCGGCGCCGTCCCGCGCCTGCGGCGCGAGATCTCCCGGCGCTGAGGGGGCCGCCATGGAAAACAAGGCTCGCGCCCGCACGGTCTCCGCCACCCTCAAGTCCCTGGCCGGAAACCAGCTCACGATCGCCGTGGCCGCCGTCGTCGCGCTGTGGATCTTCGGGGAGATCATCGCCCCGGGCTTCCTCAGCTTCGGGCACATCATGAGCGTCCTGCGCCTGTCCGTGTTCCTGGGCATCGTCGCCCTCGGCCAGAGCCTCGTCGTCATGGCGGGGGGAGAGGGGATCGACCTGTCCGTCGGCTCGGTCCTTTCCCTCGCCGTGGTGATCGCCTCATCGCTGCTCATGGGAAAAAACGCGAACATCCCCGCGGCTCTCGCCGGAGCCATCGCCGCGGGATTCCTCATCGGCATGACCAATGGGTTCGGGGTCTCGTACATCGGGATCCCTCCCCTCATCATGACGCTGGCCATGGCGAGCGTCGTGGAGGGGCTGTCCCTGATCTACACCGGCGGGTATCCGAAGGGCAATGCGCCCGATCTCCTGGAAGCCCTCGGAAACGGGCGCATCCTCGAGGTGCCCAACATCCTGATCCTGTGGGTGGTCATCATCATTGGGGCCACCCTCCTGCTCTTCCGCAAGAGGTGGGGCGCGATCCTCTTCGGCGTGGGGGCGAACAGCGTGACGGCGGAGCTCTCCGGGGTCAATGTGAAGCGCTTCCGCATGCTCGTCTACGCGATCTGCGGCGCCATCACCGGGTTCGCCGGATTCCTCGTGCTGGGCTACACCGGCACCCCGTACCTGAACCTCGGCGGCCCCTACCTGATGGCATCCATCGCCGCGGTGGCGGTCGGCGGGATCTCACTTGCGGGGGGCTCGGGGAGCTACTTCGGCGCGGTCGTCGGCTGCATCCTCCTCACGACCCTCACGAGCATCCTCGTCGCCCTGCGGACAACCGAGGCGGTGCGGCAGATCGTCTACGGGAGCCTCCTGTTTCTGATCGTCGTGGCCTATACGAGAAGGAGAAGGGAATGAAGATCGGCATTCTCACGGCCCTGTTCGGCGACTGGCCCCTCGAGAAGGTGGCCCGCCACGTGTCCGAACTGGGGTATGAGGCCGTGGAGCTTCCCATCTGGGCGGGGAACAAACATCTCTCTCTCGATGAGGTCCTCGCCGGCAAGGGCAAGGAATTGAAGAAACTCCTCGCTGGCCATGGCCTCATGATCTCGGCGATCAACCACGGCATCGCCGGCCAGCTCTCCATGGGCCCGCACGACTCCAGCACCGACGTGTGGGCGCCGGGCATGAGCCCCGAGCAGAAGATCGCCTACGCTGTCGAGCAGCTCAAGAGGAGCGCACGCGCCGCCTCCGAGCTTGAGGTGCCCGTCGTCAACGGCCTCATCGGCTCGCACGTCTGGGACAAGTGGTACATCTTCCCTCCGGCCAACGAGAAGCTCTACGAGGAGGGTTTCCTCCTGTTCGCCGAGCGCTGGAACCTCATCCTGGATGAGTTCAAGAGGTACGGGGTGAAGTGGGGGCTGGAGGTGCATCCGACGGGGATCGCCTACAACATCGAGACGGCGCAGAAGGCCCTGGCCGCACTCGACAACAGGCCCGAGTTCGGCTTCAACTTCGACCCCTCCCATCTTGTCTGGCAGCTCATCGACCCGGTGATTTTCGTGAAGACCTTCGGCAAACGGATCTTTCACTGCCACGCGAAGGACGGGGAGCTTCAGGAGGACGAGGTGCGCCGCTCGGGCGTGATCCCCACGGGCGGCTGGATGAGGCCCGACAGGGGCTTCCGGTTCCGCGTGCCGGGCTGGGGGCAGGTGGACTGGCGGCGCGTCATGACCGCTCTTGTTTCGGTTGGCTACGACTACGTGATGTCCTTCGAGCACGAGGACCCCGTCATGTCCCCCGAGGACGGGGCGGAGAAGGCGATCGCGTACCTGCGGCCGCTCGTGATCAAGAAGCCCCTCACGAGCGTCTGGTGGTAGGCAATGAAGGACAGGATCGACATGGTTCTCGGGATTCTCGCCCGCAAGGGCTACCGAAGCGTTTCGGAGCTCGCCGAGGATCTCCACGTGTCGGAGATGACCGTCCGCAGGTACCTGGACAAGCTCGAGCAGAAGGAGCTGATCAAGAGGACGCACGGCGGGGCGTTCGCCGGCCAGGAGATGATCGAGGTCGACTACAGGGTCCGCGAGACGGTTCGCCGCGCCGAAAAGGAGGCGATCGGACGGCTGGCCTGGACGCTCATCCAGCCGGGGGAGTCGGTGTTCCTCGACGCGGGCAGCACCCTCGCCTACCTCGCCGCCGCGATGGACGACACCCGGCGAATCACGGTGGTCACCAGCTCGACGATCGTCCTGCAGACCCTGGAGAACCGCTCCAACATCGACACGATCCTCCTGGGAGGCAGGGTGCACGCGGCTTCCCATTCCCTGATCGGGCCCATCGCCGAGGAGACCGTGGCGCAGTTCCGGTTCACGAAGGCCTTCCTCGGCGCCGTGGGCATCAACCTCGAGGAGGGGCTCACGCAGTCCAATGTCGACGAGGTGCCGGTCAAGAAGCGCGTGGCCGCGAACTCGAAGGAAGTGATCGTGCTCGCCGACAGCTCGAAGTTCAACAGGGACGTGCTGGTGATGTTCCTCCGCCTCGACCAGCTCCACACGATCATCACGGACAGCGGCATCCCGCCTGAGCACCGCAGGAGCCTCGAGGAGCGCGGCATCCGCGTTCTCGTGGCCGAGCCCGCGCCCGCGGCCGGGAGCTGAGCATGTCCCTCTTCTACCCCATGAGCCGGGTGGGGCGTTTCGGGCTCGCGATGGGGCTCACCCCTCAGCTTCTGCGCAAACGTTTCGGCCTCGATCTCGGGGAGCGGTTCCACAGGGATGTCCTCTACAGGATCGAGTCCCTCATGGAGATCGACCGCCTGGTCTGGGAATCCTTCCACGGCATCGGCCTGGGCTACGAGGAGCCTTTTCCCCGGGCCACGATCGAGCCGTTCGGCCACCGGTTCGTCCCCGTCCTGTACGGCTGCCCGTGCGCGTATGCGAGCGACGAGGAGCCCGCGGTCCGGCCGCGGCAGCTCGACCCCGAAGAAATTCGGTCTCTCCCCTCATGGACTCCCGGGCGCTTCGAGTCGCAGGAGCCGGTGCGGGAGGTGCTCGCCCAGGCGAAGGCGGCCCGCGGGCGCTACGGAGAGGCGTGCGCGGAGGCCGAGCGCCGCATGGGCTACAACCCGCACTACAGGCCGCTCTCAAGCCTTCAGAATCTCGGCTCTGTCATCAACACGGCGGTGTCCGTTTTCGGCGAACAGGTCCTCTGCCTCTACATGGACGACCCGGAGCTCCTGAAGGTTTTCTACCGCAGCGTCACGGACCTCATGCTCCTGTGCCTTCGCGCCTTCCCGGCAGCGGACGGCCGGCCCCTCTCCAATGTGTTCGTCGGGGACTGCACGGTGGCCATGATCTCCCCCCGGCAGTACGCAGCGTGCAACGCGGCATTCGACAGGGAGCTTGCAGACTTCGCCGGGTCCATCGGGGCGGGGTTTCTCGTGCACCAGGACTCGGACGTGACCCCGCACCTCGAGAACTACCGAGCCCTCGGGCGCGTGCACGGCTTGGACGTGGGCCAGGACACGGACTTCGAGAAGGCGGCCGAGCTTTTCCCAGATGCGTCGGTGAACTGCATCCTCTTCCCGAGCTGGATCGCCGCGACGCCCCTCGAAGGGATTCGGGAAGAGATCTCACGGCTCATGCGCGTGGGGCTTTCATTCGCGGATTTTACATTTTCGATCTTCGAGGTGGACCCCACCCTCGCGGAGGGCAGGGTATTCGAACTCTACGACATCTTCAGGGAGTGTGCAGAAACATGAGCTTCGTATCGATGGCCGATCCTGTCGGGAAGGCGTTTCGCGGCGGATACGCGGTCCCCGCATTCTGCGCGTGGAACGCGGAGGTGATGGAAGTGATCCTGAGGACCGCCGTGCGCCTTCGCGCCCCGGTGATCCTGATGCAGGGACCGGGGGAGTTCCCGGTTCTGCCGCCCACGGTCATGGCCGCGGTGGCCCGGGCCGTGCAGGAGCGCTACGATGTTCCGACGGTGCTCCACCTCGATCACGGGGATTCGCTCGCCATGGTGCGGGACTGCGTCGCCTCGGGCTATACCTCGGTGATGCTGGACTATTCCGCCCGATCCTTCGACGAGAACGCCGGTGCGCTCAAGGAGGTGGCCGGTATCGCCCGCCCGCTCGGCATATCCGTCGAAGGCGAGATCGGGCGCGTCGGCAAGACTGACGAGGCGACGAGCGAGGGCAGCGCGGCCTCCGCGCTCACCGACCCCCGCGAGGCCGCCGAGTACGCGCGGCGCACGGGCGTCGACCTCCTCGCCGTTTCGATCGGGAACAAGCACGGCTTCTACAGGGGCGAGCCTCGGCTCGACTTCGGCCTGCTCGCCGAGCTGCACGCAGCGGTGAAGGTCCCGCTGGTCATGCACGGCGGCACGGGAATACCCGAGAAGGATATCCGCAGGTCGATCGGTCTGGGCATCTCGAAGGTCAACGTGGCGAGCGAGCTGGTCCACGGCCTGCGCGCATCCCTCACGGCCCAATGGGAGAGCGGGAGAAACCTCTGGACCCCGATCGCCCTCGGCGAGGCTGTCGCGGGTCTTGAGAAGACTGTCGAGAAATGGATCAGCATCACCGGCGCCGAGGGCAAGGCATGAGCGGGACCGGCATGACGGCCCGGCAGCGGGTCATCGCCTCACTCGAGCATCGCCAGCCCGACCGCACCCCCTACCACATCACATTTACCGAGCCTGCTCGAGAGAAGATGAGGAGCTTCTACGGGGACCCGGACTTCGAGTCCTCGCTGGGCAACTGCCTGGCGGTGATCCGCACCCGGCTGCCCGAAAAGCCGGTTGCCGGCCGGCCCGGTATCTGGGAGGACGAGTTCGGCGTGCAGTGGGACAGGACCATCGACGCCGACATCGGGACGGTCTCGAACCGGCTGATCACCTCCGAGACGCTGAAGGAGCATCGTTTCCCCGACCCCCGGGACCCCGCGCACTTCGCGCACTTCCCCGCGGCTCTGCGCGACAAGGGCGAGCGGTTCGCGATCGCCTCCATCGGCTTCACCCTGTTCGAGCGCGCGTGGACCCTGGCAGGCATGGAGGAAGTCCTGATCGCCATGGCCGCCGACAAGAGCTTTGCGCACGAGCTGTTCGACAGGATCCTCGAGTACGACATGGAGGTCGCCCGGCAGTCCCTCGCCTTCGAGATCGACGGGATGCGATTCGGCGACGACTGGGGGCAGCAGCGGGGCCTGATCATGGGCCCGGCGCTGTGGCGGGAGTTCATCAAGCCGAGGATCGCCGCGCTCTATGGACTGGTGAAGGCCAAGGGCAAGAGGGTCTTCATCCATTGCTGCGGCAGGGTCGACGAGCTGTTCCCCGACCTGATCGAGATCGGGGTGGACGTTTTCAACCCCTTTCAGCCCGAGGTCATGGATGTGGAGGAGGTGAAGCGCCGCTTTGGCAGGAAGCTCACCTTCTTCGGCGGGATCAGCACACAGAAGACCCTGCCATACGGCACCGTCGCCGAGGTGAAGGATGAGGTCAGGCGCCTCGTCGATCGCGTGGGACGCGACGGGGGCTACATCGCCGCCCCTGCCCACGATGTGCCCAAGGACGCGAAGCCCGAGAACATCGCCGCCATGATCGAGGTGCTCAAGGCCGGCTGACCCCTCTAGAACGGGGGAGGCGCGAAGAAATTGAACTGGCCTGTCGAGGTTCCCCACTCGCCGAACGCTGTCCACCCGGCCCCCGAGATGTCCTGCATGTAGACGAGCCTATCGTACGGGGACAAGTTGCTCTCCTCGATCAGGTAGATGCCCGGCAGGTCCGAGGCGCCGAGGAAGCGCTCGGGTTTGAACATCAGAGCGGGATCGGGGTCAGAATACGTGCCGATGGAACTAAGGTTCAAGTCTAAGATGTCGATGCTGGTTGCTCCCGGATCGCTCACGAGGACCGTTCCACCCTTCACGGCCACGTCCCAGGGCACCTCAATATTGGCGGAAGCGACGACCCTCGAAGTTACCGGCAGCCGTGGATCGTATTTCAAGACATTATTTCCATAAGTGTTGATGATGTAGACATACCCTTCCGCATCGACGGCTATTCCTGTCGTGTTGAAGTTCCCAGCCACTTCGGGCTCGAGTAAAAGATCGAACGACTCCGGGGTGTCGGTGTCGATCGTCGCGCTGTGGATGTTCTTTCTATAGAGCGGGCTGTAGCCGGGCGTGTAGTATACGTATCCATTGACCCGATCGACGGCCAGGGTGTTGGCTGTCGTTCCAGCATCGACGTTGACGAAGCCGGTCGGAGAAACGCTGGCGATGTCGTCGATCCGGATAACCCCTCCAACAAGGCTTTCGGCAGCATCGTTGGCAATGTAGATTCTACCCTGGTCGTCGAAATCTATGTCATACGGCATGAAGGAGCCACCGAAATCAGTAGATCCCTTTTCAATCCACCCCGCCCCTGTCATGTCGCTTATCTGCACGATGCGATTGTTCAGCGCGTCGGGGATCACGATATCGGTTCCCGCCAGCTTCGGCGTCAAAAGGATTTCCTTCGTCTCCCCGGCCACCAGGTCCACGGTCGTATCAGCCCTGAGCGTGGCGGAAGCGGTCGTCAAAAGCAGGGTGAAGGTCCTGCCAAGGCCGGCCGGGACCTCCAACTCGATGCTTCCCACGGAGGCCGAATACGTGTTCTGGATCGGTGCCATATCCGGACCGGTCACGATCAAAGCGATGGATGCGATGTTCACGGGCACGTCCTTCGCGGCGATGCTCGCCTGCGCCGTGCCGTGAAATCCCGTGGGGATATAGTAGCAGCCGCCGATCCCCGCAAGCAGGATCGAGATGGCGATTATCGCAAGGGCTTTCGTTTTCATCTTTTCCCCCATGGCGTTATTGCCACTGGATGGTCACGCTCGTCGTCGTCGGCGGCGGCGGCTGCTGCGGCATCTGCGGGGCCTGCCCCTCCTCGGACGGCCCGGTCCCCGATGGGGAGACGTATGGATTGATCTGGGACCGCGAATCCTTCTCCTCATCACCCGAGGTGGGGGGCTCCAGTCCATCGGTGCTGCTGTCTTCCCCCCCCGATACGCCGCGGCCCTGACCCAGGGTATTAAGGAAGACGACGGTCCCATTGATCACCCTGACCGTGAACCCGTCGAACTCGAAGTCCGTGCCGCGAACAGCCGCTGTCGATACCGGGCCCTTGAGCGTGAACTTCTGCGGCACTCCAGAAGCGGTTTTCACCTCCGCCTTCACCTTGCCCACCTTGAGGAACAGGTCCGTGGAGACCGTGCCCTCCTTCTCGACGAGGTCTTCCAGGCGCATCCGTGTCAGCGGCCTGACGCGAAGGATGGATTGGCCAAGCTCCAGAACTGCCGTGGAATTGAAGCCCGTGGCGATGGAATACCCGCGCCCGATGTTCATCCCCGCCTTGGCGAGCCTCCAAGCGCCTTCCGAGGAGGATTTGACCTCGACCTTTCCCGAAATCTCTTTCACCACGGCCTTGAGCTGGGCGGAAAGGGAGCCAATCAGCATGAATGAGAAAAAGAGGACCGCAAGCAATCTTTTCATGTTCGATGCCCCCGCATAGTAAAACCTACCTCAGAAACTGAAGGATAACTCGAACCGCCCCGCGAGCTTCGGCTCGGCATCCGCCGCGGTGAAAGCCTCGGCAACGGGAAAAAACGCGCCCAGCGAGAGGGCGAGACCCAGGTCGGAGAAGGGCCGATAGCTCAGAATCAGGTCGGCTTCGGTTCCCAGGTACAGCGACGTCGAGGAGGGGTTCAGGCCGGTCTCCGAGATCGCTCCCACGGTCGGCCGCATGAACCCCGCGCCTTTTATCAGCGCCTGGAGCCTGTTCAGCGCCGGGGCCCGGCTCTTCGCGAAAGGCCTGAGCGAATAGCTCGCCTCGGCGACGAGGATGTTGCCCATCTGCGGGGAAAAGGCGATCCAGTTGGAGATCTGCGAAATGGGCACGAAAAGCCCAGAGCTCAGCTCCGTGTTGCCTTCGAGCAAGGTGGCGCTGTCGCTGTCCCCGCTGGCGATGATCCCCCTGACCTCCACCCGGGAAAATAGGGCCTCCTCCATGAAGAGGCGCAAGCCGATGCCGCCGAGGTATGCGAGGATCGGCTGATATTGGTAAGAAAAACCGGTCGCCGAGTCGCTGTTCGCAAGATAGGAGAGAGTCTGGCCGGAGCTGAAGTAGAAGAACGCATCGTAATACAAAGGCACCACGATGGGACCGGACAAGCCCAGCCCGTAGTATTGCGTGGAGAGCTTTCCGCCCGAAAGGCCGGAGACGATTTCCTGCTGCTCGCCTGCCGCGATGAGCGCGGCATCCGGCCTCAGATCCTGTTGGAAGAGAAGCGACAGCCGCACATCCTGGCGAAGGAAAAGCTGCGGGAAGAGCACGTCCAACCCCTCGATCAATCGGGGCGCAGCGAGATACACGGCGCTGTTGGTCTGGTCGGCGGAGTCCGAACGGCTCATCAGGATCCTGGAAACGGGCTTGAAGAGCAGTCCCGAGTATCCGACGCTGCCGGTGATCCTCGAGAACGGCAGCTCGAGGCTGAGCCGCAGCCCATCGAGGGTGTGGCTGAGCACGAGCCCCGTGAAATCGGACATCACCAGCCGCCCGGCCTCGGCGCGCAGAAGCGGGAGGATCCTCCAGTCCGCCTTCAGCGATTCGAGGTCGAACAGGTACGGGCGCTCCAGGGTGAAGGTGTAGCTGCCCTGCGCAGACAGCGAGAACGTCGCGCCGAAGCGCGCCGCGAGCCAGACAGCCAGCTGGTCCTTCTGCTCGATGGCGAAGGCCGGGGCGCTGGCGGGCTGTGAAACCGACGGCTTCGTATCGTTATTGAGGAAACCACCGAAATCGAGGTCCAGGCTTTCGATCGGGGCGACGGCGAACAAGGCGAGCACGGCAAGCGCCGGAAGTGTTTTCGCTCTTTTCATCGCGCGGCCTCCCGGTGCTCGAGGACCTTGCCGAGGATCCGCACCGACTCCTCGCCCGCGAGCCGCCGGTTGGGGCTCGCGTTTCCGCTGAGCAAGCCGAGGAATGCCAGCTCGCGGCACGCATAGCGCGGACCGGGAAAGATGCTGTAGAGGATCCCTCCGCGCATGTCGAAGACCTTCATCAGCACGAAGGCGTATTCTCCGAGAGTGATCGGTCCCTCGGCCGACCTTCCCGAAAAGCGCCGGTTTCTCGCCAGCAGGGCCGTCACGGCCTCATCGGGCGTCGCCGTCTCGGGAACGATCCCGGCCGCCGACAGCGCCAGGTATACGGCATCGCCGAAGGCCGCCTGAGGCGAGTCCAGGAGGGCATCGATCAGCGTGTTGGATTGGGCTTCGAGCGGCAGGACAGCGACGAACAGGGCGAGCAACGCCAGCAGCACCTTCCCCATACGGGCTCCTTTCAAATCGCCTCATTTCCTATATACTGAAATCTCCGAACAAGCACAAGGCACCGAAGGAGCGGCCATGAAGAAGCGGAAGCTCGGGCTTGACCTCGTAATCCCCTTTGTCGTCGCCGGCGTGTTCATCCTCTTGAACCTGTTCCCCATCTCCGTCACGATGGAAAACCGCGTCTACGATCTTCTGCTCCACCTGCGGCCCGAGGTTGCGGAAAGCCGCTCGCTGCTTTTCATCGACATCGAGGACACGGCCATCGCCAACGTCGGCATGTTCCCCTGGAGCAGGGACATCATGGCGGACGGGCTCATCGTCATGAAGGAGTTCGACGCCGGCTACGCCGTGTTCGACATCGAGTACACCGAGCCGAGCCCCCGGGGCGTCAACGCGGAGCTGCTCGAGCGGGACCTGCCGGAGCTCTTCAGCAAGGAGTTCGCCTCGATCGACCAGAACGTCGGCGATCTGTTCGCCGCTCTGCGCAGCGGGAGGATCTCGCTGAAGGACGCCCAGGGATACGTGCGTGACCTCGGCGCGCTCACGGAGGCATCGCGGAAGACGCTGCTGGAGAATGTCGCGAGGATCGCTCGGGACAACGACGCGTATTTCGGCAAGGCGGCGCGCCTCTTCGAGAAGGCCTTCTTCACCGTCAACATGGTTCCCGCCAGGGAGGAAAAGGTCACGGATGAGGCGCGGGCATACGTGCGCGACCGCATCGCCCTTGCCAAGGCGAGCATCCCTCGGGGCTATCCGTTCACCGCCGTCGACATCCGGCCCGCGATCCTTCCCATCCTGAAGGGCGCGCGCGGCGCCGGTTTTCCCAACGTGATCGTGGACACGGACGGGGTGCGTCGCCGCATCGACCTCGTCATGGAGCACGACGGCCGCGCCTACGCGCAGCTGGCCTTCGCCGCGCTGCTGGACTGGATGGGGAACCCCGAGGTCCAGGTCTTCGCCGACCGGCTCGTGCTGAAGGGCGCCGCGCTGCCGGGCAAGGGAAAGAAGGACATCGTTCTCCCGCTCGCCGCGGACCGGCACTTCTTGATCAACTGGCCGCACAAGGAGTACGGAAAGAGCTTCCGCCACATCACCTACTATCTCCTGGTCGCGCACAAGCGCCTGGAACAGGACCTGCTCCACAACCTGAAGATCATGGAGGAGGCGGGGTATCTCTCGTCGTTCAAGGCCGATCATGGGCTGCTGGATACCTACCGATACGCGGAAAGCCTGCTGCAAGAGATCCTTGACGGCGGCGATCCGAAATCAATGGCGGAATACAGCCAGGTCAGGCAGGTCTTCTTCACCGAGAGCGCGGACTTCCTGAAGAGCGGGGCGGAAAAGGAGATCCTCGACAGGATCGACGGCCTCCTCGCCTCCCGGAAGGTATCCGCGGCGGACAAGGAGGGCTACCGTCAGATCCGCGAGGAGGTCCCCCGCGTGTTCTCCGCGACGCGGGATCTCTCCGTCCGTCTCGCCGAGGTGCGGGCGACCCTGGCGAAGGAGCTTCCCGGATCCTTCTGCTTCATCGGATGGACGGGAACCTCCACGACGGACATCGGGGTGAACCCGTTCGCGGGGAAATACATGAACGTGGGCACCCACGCGGCCCTCGTGAACACGATCCTCGCCGAGCAGCCCCTCGACGCGCTGCCCTGGTGGATCGCGGCCGGGCTGGCGCTCCTGTTCTCGCTTATCGTCATGCTGGCGACCCGGCGGCTGGAGCCGCTGCTCTCGATCGTCGTCGGCCTGGCCGTGCTCGCCGTGCTCCTCGTGGCGGAGACCGGTTTCTTCCTGCTCTCGGGCACCTTCATCAACCTGGTCACCCCTGCCCTCAGCGTTTTCTTCACTCTCTTCGTGCTCATCCTCTTCAAATTCCTGACCCTGCAGAAAGAGAAGAGCTTCATCCGCAACGCCTTCTCGCATTACCTTTCGACCGACGTCATCAACGAGCTCTTGATCGACCCCTCGAAGCTCAACCTCGGCGGAGAAAAGAAGCACCTGACGGCCATGTTCACCGACGTGCGCGGCTTCTCGACGGTCTCGGAGGTCCTGGACCCGACAGACCTCGTGAAGCTGCTCAACGCGTACCTCACGGAGATGAGCAACATCATCATGGATCTGCGGGGGACCATCGACAAGTACGAGGGGGACGCCATCATCGCGTTCTTCGGGGCGCCGATCCTCTTCTCGGATCACGCGGCTCGCACGTGCCTCGCCGCGGTGCGCATGAAGAAGATGGAGCGCCTGCTCAACGAGCATTTCCTCAAGGAGAAGCTGAGCCCCGCGCCCCTGCACACGCGCATCGGCATCAACACCGGCGAGATGGTCGTGGGCAACATGGGCACGGCGAACAAGATGGACTACACGATCATGGGCAACTCGGTGAACCTGGCCGCACGCCTGGAGGGGGTCAACAAGCAATACGGGACGTGGATCCTCGTGAGCGAGGCCACCCGCGCCGAGGCCGGCGATTCGTTCCTCTTCAGGCAGATGGACAGGATCCGGGTGGTCGGCATCACGCAGCCCGTCAGGCTCTTCGAGCTGCTGGACGAGAAGTCCGGCGCCGACCCGAAAACCGTGGAAGCCGTGGAGATCTTCCACGCGGGGCAGGGCCTTTTCGAAAAACGCGAGTGGGACAAGGCCATCAAGCTCTTCGATCAGGTCCGCGCGATACTCCCCGATGACGGGCCGGCCGAAACGTTCATCCGGCGGTGCAAGGAGTACAAGAAGAAGCCCCTCCCCGAAACATGGGACGGGGTGTTCAACCTTACGATGAAATAGCGCGCGCGGGACTTGCTTCGATGCCGACAATGCGGTCCAGCGTCCGCAGCCGGTTCAGACTCTCGTCCACCGAATCGTGGAGGTGACGGCGGCTCAGGCCCGAGTCGTTGGGGCCGGCCCCCGTCGAAAAAACACCTTGGTCCCGACCCGCATCTCCCGGCGGGCGCCCCGCTCCTCCATCCAGGCGCCGACGATCCGCTCCGACTCCCCGCCGTTGTAGGAGTCGGCGACGTCGATGTAGATACCGCCGCTCTCACGGTAGCGGTCGAGGATTGCCCAGGCCTCCTCCTTGCCGGTGTTCCACCCGAACGTCTGCGCGCCGAGAGAAATGGCGGAAATCTTGAGCCCGGTCGTTCCCCGGTAGCGGTTTTCCAACGCTCGCCTCCCCGCTTCGCGGCGCCGCGGGCGCATCGTAGTTCAGACGTCCATCCGTGGCAATGCTCAGGTGGAAGCTCACCGCGGGGAAGGTCAGCGTCCGGCGCCGATGGCCCGGAAGGCGTCGATGCAGGCCTGGTAGTTCTCTTCCGACAGGCCAATGGAGGCGTACTCCTCGATGTAGCCGATCAGGCCGCCTGTCGGCCGCGCAAGGTGCTGCCCGTAGCTCCTGACGACACGGAAGATGTCTTCCCGGGTTCCTGAGATCGAGGTGGTCTGGTAGCTCACGGGCATGACAAAGCAGACCCGACCGCCGAACCTGCGGCCGAGCGCCTCGATGTCGAACAGGTTGGGCTGCCCGAGGTTGAGCATGTCCACGCCGATCTCGATCAGGTCGGGGATGAGCTCGGCGACAGCCCCGCAGCAGTGGAAGTACACGTCGAAGCCGTGACTGTGCGCGAGATCGAACTGCCGTCTGTAGCGCGGCTTGAAAAACTCCCGCCACAGCGACGGCGAGACGATCAGCCCGGACTGAGTGCCCCAGTCGTCGTAGAAGGAAACCCCGTCGAAGCCCCGGTCAGAGAGCCGGGAGATCACAGCCACTTCGAATCCGAAGACCATGTCAGCGAGCTGCTCGACCCTTCCGCGTTCCCCGTGCAGGTCGGCGAGCAGGGGCGAGAACCCCCGCAGGAACGACATCAGAGTGAACCCCGACAGGACGAGGCTCGCGCAGTAGTAGCGGTCCCCGCAACGCTCGCGGGTCGGGGCGACCTCCAAGAACCGCGCGGGATCGTCGGGGTCGGGAGGCCGGAAGGCGTCCAGGTCGGCCCATTCGCGGATGAGCGGCTCGCGGGGCTGGCCCATGGTCTGGTCCCTGCGCTCCCAGCGGAACCCCCACTCGGAGAGATCCCTCTTTTCGCCCATGAAGTGGCGCACGACATCGATCATGACGATGTCGGAGAGATCTTTGTCCCTATTCACGAAATAGAGAGGCACATAGTCGGGGCTCCGCATGCGGATCGCCGCGCGGACCTGGTCCCTCCTGCTCTTCATCGCAACTCCCTTTTCGATCTGGCCACGCCGCCGGTTCTCCTCTATACTATCGGAAAGACGTCGGGCTGGGGAGGCGCATGCGCATACGGATCTGGGGATGCAGGGGATCGCTCACGACGGCGGGGCGCGAGGTCGTGCGCTACGGCGGGTACACCACCTGCGTGGAGGTGCGCCTGGAGGACGGCACCCTGCTGATCCTCGATGCCGGCTCGGGCATCCACAAGCTCGGCACGCGGCTGCTCGGAGAGAGCGGCCTCACCGACATGTACCTCCTCCTGACCCACTCCCACTGGGACCACCTCACCGGCTTTCCGTTCTTCACCCCGGCGTACCTGGCGAAGTACGCCGTCCACGTGCGCGGGGGTCCCGACGCGAAAAGCTCCCTCGCGAACTTCCTCCGCCACCAGATGGACCCGCCGTATTTCCCCGTCGAGTTCAGCGTCCTCAAGGCGCGGTTCGATTTCGGCGCAAATGACGGGGGGGAGCTGTCGATCGGGAGCGCGCAGGTGGTCCCGATCCCGCTCAGCCACCCCAACGGCGGCTACGGCTTCCGCATCGTCGAGAAGGGAAAGAGCTTCGTGTTCCTCACCGACACGGAGCTGGGCTTCTCGCACCCCGGCGCCCTACGCGAGGAGGACTACCTCGAGGCCGCGCGGGGGGCGGACCTGCTCCTTCACGACGCGCAATACAGCGACGAGGAGTACGCCTCGCGCACCCGGGGATGGGGCCATTCGACCTACACGCGCGCGGCGGAGTTCGCGGCGCGGGCAGGGGTGAGCCGCCTGGGCACCTTCCACCACGATCCCGACCACAGCGACGCGGAGATCGACGCCTCGGTGAGGCTCTGCCGGAAGGTGCTCCGCGAGCGCCGCTCGCGCGCGAGCTGCTTCGGCGCCGCCGAGGGGCTGGAGATCAGGCTGTAGGCAGTCCCCGTCTCCGGCCCAGCGAAAACGACACGAAGGCGTCCAGCGACGTGATGGCCGCACGGATGTCCTCGTAGACCGGCAGCCCCCCCTCCTCCATCACGGCGACGAAATCCTCGTAGTGCCGGCCCGCGTTCACCGAGACGACCATCGGCTTGGGCGAGCGGCGCGCGATGTCCACGAGCAGGACTGCAAGACTGCCGGGGTCCCGGCAGGTCTCTGGCACCGTCTTGAGGAACACCGAGTGGGGCACGACCGCGACGAACACGCAGTCCACCCCTTCGTCGGCGATCACCGCCTCGACGAACTCCGCGTAGTTCGCGTCGTCGGCCATGGGGGTCACGTCGAGGAAGGGGGAACCGGTGTCCACGAGGCCGTGACGGTTGATCGCGTTCAGCCTCTCCACGGTCCGCGGCGAGAGCTTCGCCTGGGTGAGGCCCTGCAGCTCGTCGGCGCCGATCGTCGACTCGAATCCCGCGTTCACGACCCCCGCCACCCGGTTTCCCGTCGGAGGCTTGCCGGCGAGAAGCGAGAAGGTGCGCACGAGGTCGTACCATCCCTCGATGGTCTCGGCGAGGATCATCCCCGACTGGGCGCAGGCCGCGCGGAAAACCTCGTAGTTGCCCGAGAGCGATGCGGTGTGGGAGGCGGCCGAGCGCGCCCCCGCCTCCGTGCGGCCGGCCTTGTAGGCGATGATCGGCGTGCGGGAGGCGCGCGCAAGGTCGAAAAGCTGCCTGCCCTCGCCCGGCGCCAGGCCCTCGAGGTACAGGGCGATGACCGCCACGGCGGGATCCCGTTCGAACCAGGCCAGAAGGTCGCTCGCCTTCACGTCGAACTTGTTGCCGAAGCTCGCCACGGCCCTGAAGGGGCGGCAGTATCTCAGCTTGTCCAGCGCAGTGACGGCGAGGGCGCCGCTCTGCGTCACGAGGGCCGTGTTCGAGCTCTTCGAAGACCTCACCTCGAGCCTCTTCTCGTTCAGGAACAGGGTGTTCACCCCAGGCGCCCCGGGCCCCGCGGCGTGGAAGATCCCCATGCAGTTGGGCCCTATGACGCGCAGGCCCGGGGGCATCGCTTCCCTGAGCTGCCGGGCGAACTCCGCGTAGCTCACCGAGGACGGCACCCCCGAGATGAGGATCACGGCGCGCACCGCGCTTCCCGCAAGGGAGCGGACGAACTCGGGCGCGCCGATCGCGGGGGCGGCGTACACGGCGAGCTCGGCCCGGCCGACGACTTCCCGTATGTCGCGGGCGAGTGAATACTCTGTCTCGCCCAGCCTGACCGTGCCGCCGTGAGGGTTCACGAGGGACAGGTCGCCCCTGGCTCGGGAGCCCCTGCGCAGGTCGTGCAGGAGAGAAGCGATCTCCCGGCCGAGGCTGTACTTCGCCATATCCGATGAGACGCCGATGACTACGATCCCGTCGGGGCGGAAAAACGCCTCGAGGTTCGAAATGTCCACGCCGGGCACCCACGCGTCGGCATCCGAGGCGGGGTAGATCCCGGCGAGGCCGTCGAGGGCCACGAACCTCCCGTCGCGCGAGATCGCGAAGGGATTCACTTCCAGCTCGCTGAAGATGAAGCGCGGCTTCTCGGCCAGGGGCGAGTAGCGCTCGCCGAGCGTGCTGAATGCCGCCATGGCCCGGGCCATGAGCTCGAGGTAGCCGAGGTGCCCGGTCTGCTCGAACTTGTGCCTGATGTGCATCGTGCGGCACAGGGTGAGGGCCTCGTCATAGTCCATGGGCGGAAGGAAGAGGTTCGCCGGATCGTACTGGGCGGCGAAGAACTCCGCGTCGTCCCCTCCCTTGCTCAGCGTGAGAACGGGGCCGAAGGCGGGGTCCTCGCGCAGGCCCAGCAGCACCTCGTAGCCCAGCGCTTCTGTGTGCGGCACGTACTCGACGATGAGAAAGCCGTCGATGGCCGGCGCTTCAGCGCCCTTCGGCGCTTCAGCACCAGCATCGCCCCCCGGGCTGAAGTGCGCGAGCACCTCCTCACGCATCTTGCCCAGGACGAACTGCACGTAGAGGTGATCGGCGGCCGAGACCCTCTTCACGCCCCCGAGCTTCTGCTTGTGGGGAATGCCTGCCGAGACGATCTTCACGATCACGGTGGCGCCGAACCCGCGAAGGCTCGCCGCAGTGAGCTCCCCCGGCTCGCGCGCGAAGATGTGCCGGGGCACCTCAAGGCCGGCAGCCGCGAGGATGCCGTACACCTCGTGCTCGAACAGCCTGTCCCTGCCCTCCCGCTGCGCGGCGAGTAGGATCGCATCGATCGCCCTTTCCATCCGCACATCGTAGCACATCCGGTTCCCACGGGCGAGCCTCATCGTGTATAAATCCACGCATGAAGAGAAACGCTCTCGTCGCCCAGTCCGGCGGGCCCTCGCCGGTCATCAATGCCTCGCTGCAGGGTGTCATCGAGGGGTGCCTCGCCCATACCGGCCAGATCGGCGCCATCTACGCGGCATGGCACGGCATCGAGGGGGTCCTTCTGGAGGAGCTCGTCGACATGACCCGTCAGCGGCGGGAGGAGATCGGCCTGCTCCGCCGCACCCCCGCCGCGGGCGCCGTGGGCACCTGCCGCTACAAGCTCACTGCCGGGCAGGAGCAGGACTTCGAGAGGATCGTCGACGTCATCCGCGCCCACGATATCGGCTGGTTCTTCTACATCGGGGGCAATGACTCCATGGACACGGCCGCCAAAGTCTCCGCGCTTGCCCGTGAGCGCGGGGTCGAGCTGGTGGTCACCGGTGTTCCCAAGACGATCGACAACGACATCGGAGACGCGGAGTTCCGCATCATCGACCACACCCCCGGCTACGGCAGCACGGCGCGCTACTGGGCCCACCTCATCCAGAACGTGAACGAGGAGAACAGGGGAATGTGCGTCTCGGAGCCCGTGGCCGTCCTGCAGGCCATGGGGCGGAAGTCGGGATTCATCACCGCCTCGGCCCGGCTGGGCGACCCCAACCGCGAGATGCCCCTCCAGCTCTACATGGCCGAGTCTCACCACACCCTCGAGAGCCTGCGCGAGAACGTGAACAGGCAGCTCGCGAAGGACGGGCGCTGCATCGTCGTTGTCGGGGAGGGCTTCGACGTGGGCAGCGTGGGGGAGAGGCACGACGGGTTCGGCCACATCGAGTACGGAGCGAGCCGTACCACCGCCGCCCAGGAGGTGGTCAACTACCTCAACGAGAAGGGGCTCGCTGTGCGGGGCCAGGCCACGGGCCAGGTGCCCGGCGTTCTCCAGCGTGGCACGTCGATCCACGCGTCGACCGTTGACACCGAGGAGGCCTACCAGGTCGGGCGCAAGGCTGTCGAGATCGCCGTTGCCGCCGGCACGGGCTGGATGGCGACCATCTTGAGGAAGCCGGGCAGCGCGTACCAGGCCTATTTCGACAAGGTGCCCCTCGAGAAGGTGGCCAATTCCGTGCGCTTCATGCCGAAGTCATGGATCACGAAGGACGGCCTGGACGTGACGAACGATTTCGTCCGCTATGCGGCGCCCCTCATCGGGGAGGACTGGCCTCCCATCGCCCTGAAGGGCGGGCTGCAGAAGTTCGCCAGGTTCGATCTGCGATTCGAGGAGAAGAAGGTTGCGGCCTACACTCCCGTGCGCTTCAGGGCTTGAACCTTTCCGCGTGCACGATCTCGGCGAGCGGCCTGCGGCTGCTCGTCGCCTCGTAGCCGGGCGTTCCAATGGGGACCATTGCGACGAGGCTCATGTGCTTCGGGATGTTCAGCAAGCCCCTGAGCTCGTCGACGACTGATCCCTTGCCGCTATCGGCGGCGTGCAGGCCGGCCCAGGAACTGGCCAGCCCGAGGCTGTGAGCGGCGAGCATCATGTTTTGCACAGCGGCCGCGCCATCCTCAATGCAGTGACTGGGGTCCCTCGAAGGATCCACGGCAATAGCGATGAGCACCGGGGCCTGCGCGAAGCCGTGCCACGAGAGCGTCACCCGCTTCAGCACCTCGGCGAGCCGGGCCCTCGAACCCTTGTCGCGCACCACGATGAACTCCCATGGCTGGGAGTTGATGTAGGAGGGCGCCCACCTGCCCGCCTCGAGGATCGTGTCCACCTGCTCGTCGCTCACCGGAGCATCGGTGAAGCGGATCACGCTCCGACGGCCCCTGATCGCCCTGAGGACATCGTTTTCCTTCATGCGGAAAAGGTACGGCGGCGGGCGGCGGAAGGCAAGGAAAGCCCGACCGGGCTTCGAGCCTTCGATTACCTACGCGCGGCCCAGCGTCTCAGGAAGACCACACCGAACCAGCCGCAGAAGAGGAAAAGCACCGCGCCGAGGATGAAAATCCCGACGACAGGAATCGAGGAGGCTCGAGCCGCATCAGGTGGCGGCCCGGCAATACTCGACACGCCATCCGCCTCGGGCAGAGCGATCCTCGCCTGGCTCCTCTGCGCCGCAGGGGCCGCCGCAGTGGCCGCGGTACCGTTTCCGCGAGCGATCGGGACGGGCGATCTGCTTTCCGTGGTCTCGGCAACAGTCGGCGCACGCTGCACCACAGTATCGCGGATCTCGGGTTTGGGCTTGTCCGGAGAAACGATCGGCCGATGGAACTGAGCGAGTGGCTCGACTCCAGTCGTCGTCTGCCGCGGTGCGGGGCTTGGCTTTGCCCGCGGCGGCACCTGCTTGGGCTGCGGCCGCTCGGGAACCTGACTCTCGGGCAACTGGGGTTGGACCCAATGGCTGCCTCCACTGACGGAGGCTGGTTTCGTGGCCACTGCAGCGCCGCTCGCCGGCGGAACCTGGATCGACAAATGCCTCGCAGTGCCCTCTTCTCCGCTCCCGGCCGGCATCGCGTTCCCCGCCGTGTCATAGACCGAGGCCGCGCTCTCCGCTGCGACCCTCACCTTGTCGACATCACGCGTCGGGGTGCCGGCCCATGTGAGGTTGATCGTCAGCGTATCGGATCCTGCAGTGTGCACCGGATTGATCACCCAGGCCGTGATGTCTGCGTCGGCAGAGGTGTCGGTCACGACAAGGTCCGAGTGGCCGACTTCGCTAGATCCGACCAGAGCGCCGGTCGCATCCGCGTTCGAAAATACGGGCTCGCTAAACGCCACCGTCGCGATCTCATTCTTGGTCGGCTCATCCGACAGCGTGACGGAAGAGATGACAGGCTTGACGTTGTCAATGTGGAAGCTGACGGCGCCCGTGGCAGCCGAGCTGGGGTTGCCTGCCGCATCCGCCGCGCTCACCGCCACGGTTCGATCGGCGTCCATGTCAGCGACAGCGGACACCGTCCAGCTGTACGTCCATGTCGTGCCGCTGCCGCCCGTGTTGGCCACGGCCCCGCCCCCGGCAATCGTGAGGACGGGAGTCGCGGCCACAGCCTCCGTGAACGTGGCCGTGAAGCTCACCACATCCCCGTTCTTCACTGTCGTGTCAGGGTGCCCCGAGGCTGTGAGCGCTACGCCGGGGGCGACGTTGTCGATGTGGAAGCTGACGGCGCCCGTGGCAGCCGAGTTGGGGTTGCCTGCCGCATCCGCCGCGCTCACCGCCACGGTTCGATCGGCGTCCATGTCAGCGACAGCGGACACCGTCCAGCTGTACGTCCACGTCGTGCCGCTGCCGCCCGTGTTGGCCACGGCCCCGCCCCCGGCAATCGTGAGGACGGGAGTCGCGGCCACAGCCTCCGTGAACGTGGCCGTGAAGCTCACCACATCCCCGTTCCTCACCGTCATGTCAGGGTGCCCTGAGGCTGTGAGCGCAACTCCGGGGAGCGTCGTTTCCAGCTTCAGCAGCAGCTCGGAGCTGCAAACCGGTCCTTCGTTGCCGGCTGCATCAATAAGCCGGACGGTGATGAGCTTGTCCTCGTCCTCGCTCCCGCCGTTGACACCCAGCTCCCGGGCTCCGATAGAGACCGTGCGGGAGCGCGCGTCCACGTCGGCCTGCACCAGCGAGACCTCGTTCCATGGAGCGCCGTTCCTCAGCAGCCGTAGAGTGTCGCCTGCCTTCGCGTTTTTCGAGGGGTCTGCTTCGGCTGTGGGCAGGGAAACAGAGAGAGCGAAGCCCGCGTCGTTGACCGCCCTGTTGACCCAGGGCCCTGATAGATAGCTCGGCGTCCCCGCGGCCGCGGGGGCGACGTTGTCGATGCGGAACGCGGTGGCCCCCGTTGCAGCCGTGTTGGGAAGCCCCACCATGTCGACGGCGTCAATGCTCACCACGACATCCGCGTCCATGCCGGCATCCTCGTTCACGGTCCACGCATAGGTCCATACCAGACCGCTCCCGCCCATGGGGGCTGCATTCACCGTGGTGCCGGCAATCGTGATCGCGGGAACGCCGCTGAGCCCGTTCGCCTCCGTGAAGGTGGCTGTGAGGTGCAGGAGATCACCGTTCTTCACGAAGGAGTCCGGAGACTCGAGGAAGCTCACCCCCACTGTCGGCTCTGTGTGGTCCAGGGTGACGAGGTCGCTCGCGGTCCCGACATTGCCCGCCACGTCCCGCATGTGGACACGGACGGTGTGTGCTCCCTCTGGGTCGCCGATCGTGAAGGCCGAGCCGCTCACCGTCCCGCCGGTCCACGGGGTCCACAAGCCGCTCGGGGTCGCGCTCTCCGTGACCTGGAACCCGCTCACACCGCTTCCGCCTGTATCGGCGGCAGAGAAGGAGACGGCGATCCCTTGGATCGTGGTGTAGCCGGGATACGTGCCGTGATCAATCTGGAAGGAAGATATTACTGGAGCAATCGAATCCCTGTTGACGGTCACCGTGCTGTTCGCGGCGATCGAGGCCGCGCTAGTCTCATTGCCGAGCTCGTCCCTGTATTTGGCGGATATGGCGATCGCGCCCTCACCGGATATCGTCGGCGACGTCTGCGTTGCGTCAAAATCCCCTGCGTCTATCCAGGCTCCCGCTCCGACGCGGAAGTTCACTTTGATGTCGTCGGGAAGGCTGCCCAGCGCTCCGCCGTCGCTCACCGTGTGCAGGATCTCGACCGAGTTCCCGTTCGTCCAGGCTCCGCAGTTGGCGCTGAAGGACGTGGCCACGGGGCCGGTCGTGTCTAGAATGAGGGTGGAAGAGAGGGACGCATCGCTCGGGTGACCCACGCTGTCGAAGACGAGAACCTCTATCTTCTTCCTCCCGTCTCCGGGAGTCTGCAGATCGTACGGCAGAGACACGTCATACCCCCACTCAGTCACTGCCTGCACTCCCGATATCGGCGCCTCAGCGATGTCCGTCACCGCTGTTTCCGTCACCCGGATCGTCTTCACCTCGCCGTCATCGAACACGGCTGTCGTGAGGCTCAGTCCCTGCCTCGACCTCGTCTTCCCGTCCGGCGGCAGCTCGGTCGCCCCGACCTTTATCTTGAACGAGTTGATAACTGGATTGGTCACGTCGGAGGAGTTCCCGGTGATGAAGTACCACGAGAAGTCCTCCTTCATCATGTTCCCCGCGACGTCCTTGATGTTCTTCGTGACCTTCACCCAGACGTAGTTCTGGGGATCGTAGCTCATGCCATCCTTCGGCAATATCATCACGACCGCCTGGTTTGCGGAAAGGGTCAGCCTGTCGACGATGGACACGAGTGGTTGATCGGGGTAGTTCCTGGGTCTTTCCTCGACGCTGATCGTCTCGAAGCTGACCGTGGAGGGGTCGACGGGCTCGGAGAACGTGAGGGTGATCTTCCTGTTGCGCAGGATTCCCTCGCCGCCGTCGGGGTCTTTTATAATCACCGCCGGACGCGCGTCGAACCTGGCGACGATGAGGATGCCCTCTCCCTTCTTCGTGACCGTGGCCTCGGTTTCCGTCTTGGCCGCGTCGGCGAAGACGACCTCGCCGTTGCCTCCCTCCTGCTCCCATCTCAGAAAGGCGTATTCGGGCGAGACTGTCGTGGAGACGAGGAACGGGACGCCGACCTTCGCCGTGGAGGGGCCCGAAGGGCTGGTCACGCCCATCGCCTCGCTCTCCGCCTGCACCCGGATCGCGACTTGCTCGGCGTTCGCCTCGAGCACGTCGCCTTGGATCTGCGCCTTCATGTCCAGGTCCCGAGAGAGGTTCGGGCATCCGGCGATGCAGACGACAACAGCGCCGACCAGCAGCGCCATAAGCGCTTGCCTCGCTCGCATCGTGTGAACGATCATGGGAGCTCCTCCACGCGGAAATCCTGGAATTCCGCCCTGTCGAGCGCGCGGAAGACCACCGCGACTCCGTCAGCGAGATCTTCAAAGCCGTCGCACACCAGGCGTTCGCTGCCGTTGAGCGAGACCGAGAGCAGCCCCTCGACAGGATTCATGTCTATCGCGACCACGTTGAAGTCGAAGACGGACTCTGGGACGGCAACCTCCCGCACCAGAGTCATGTCAACATCGGTCGCGGACCGGTAGACCTGCAGGCGGGTCGCCTCGTCGCCGTAGTGCCGGGGATCACGGGTGAGCCAGACGAGGAGGGACCTTCCCTCGCCGTAGCCCCTTCGCCTCTGCCCCGTGTTCACGAGGATGTTGAGGCCGAGCCCGACCCATTCCGATCCCCGCGAACGGGCAGTGAAGGTGTAGCGGAGGGGTCTCCCTGATTGCGCGAGCGGGATCGCGAGCTTGGCGAAGAGAGCGCTCTTGTCAGTCTGGGCCGCTGCGGAAGGATTCGCGGTCCATGTCCCCAAGATCGGGAACACGGCGTTGAAACCTTCAATGAGCGGGGGACTCTTCTCCGCCACTTCCCGCTCCTGCGGTTCTTGCCTCTCGATGGGCGGGGATTCTGGCTCGGTCAGCGCGTCGATAGGAGTCTCGGGGATGGGCTGCGCATCGGCGACCGGGGCGACAGCCACCTCCACCGGAGCTGCCGGGACGGGCTCAGGCGCTTTTTCAGAGGCGGGGGCTTGCCTCGCGTCAAGCGCCGCCAGATCCACGTCGACCGGAAGCTCCTGACTGATGACGGGTGGCGCGGGGAGCTCGACAATCGTTTGCGGCTTCGATGAAGCCGCGGGCGCTTCGGCCTCGGGTTTCGCCGTCGCAGAAGCGAGCTCCGCGTCCTGCGGGAGATCCGCGACGACTGGAGGCGGGGCCTGAATCTCCGCCGGCGGTTCCCGCGGAGTCGGGGGGGTCTCCGCTGGCAGTTCCTCTGGAACGGGCGTCATCGCGACGGCGGGAGGCGGCCGCACCGCGGCGAGGCGGGAGGGCTCGTCCCACACTGTGGTGGAGAGCCTGTCCGCAAAGGACCAGGCCCGTCCTTCACCCCCGAACATCGATGCGAGGTAGCCGTACTTCGCTGCGAGATCGGGGTCCGCGCCCCTCAGCTCCGCGTAGGCCTTGTCGGCTTCGATAAAGCGCTCCAGCTCGTAGTTGCTCCGCGCGACGCCGAGGAGTGCCGCGGTGTCGCGAGGGTCAAGGGTGAGCGCCCACCCGTAATAGGACAGTGCGAGAGCATAGTCCTTGCGCAGGAACGACACGCTGCCGAGATTTGTCCACGCGAAGGCGTAGTCGGCTTTTGCGGAGAGCGAGAACTGCGCCCACGCCTCCTTGAGCATCCCGTAGCGGCCATACAGGATCCCCAGCTCGTTCGCGGCTTCGGGAGAAGCCAGTGCGCCGTGGCGTGCCCGATGGTCCTGGACGGCCGGATCGATCTCCTTCGCGACGTAGCGGTTCACCGATTCGTCGAACGCCTGTATCGCGAGGGCCTCCGCCGGCAGCGAAAAGCGTGGATTGACGTCGGGTATTCCGACCGGCGCGTACAGCGCCCAGGATTCCTCCATGGGGAAAAAGCTCGCCGTGCCTGCCTTCTGGTTGTCGACCCACTCCTTCGCCCCGACTCGCCACGCCTTGACGAAGCCCTCCTTCACCATGGTGATCTCCACGGGGACCCAGGCCTGCCCGCCGCGATAGATCAGGATTGAGGAGTCGAAGAACGTCGAGCGCGCCTCGTTTTCCGACATCTCCAGGGAGAAGGCCATATAGATGTGCCCGGGTATCGTGATGAACGCGGTCTTGATGCCCACGGACTCGAGAAGAGCCGCGAACAGGATGGAGAGGTCGTCGCAGTCGCCGCCCCGGTAGAAAAGCGTCTGGTAGGGATACTGCAGGTAGTCGACCGCGCTCTCGCTTTTCGATTTCTCGACGTAGGAGCTGCTCGGGTCTATGACATAGTTGATGCCGTACAGCCTCTCGGCCTCGAACAGGCCGATGGCGAGCTGGAGGTTGCGGTTGAGGTTCGTCCTCTCGCGGTCGCGCACGATCCCGGTGACGAACTTCGCGAACCAGAGCGCGGCGGGGTCCTTGGGCGAGACGAATGCGGCCGCCTTGCGGTCGTCATCCCAATTCATCGCATTGCGATGGAAGAACTGGAGGACGATCGGAGCTCGCGCCTGTCGGCGGGAGCCCAGAAGGGTGAAATCGACGATGATCTCCCCCGGCGCTCTGGTGTTTTCCGTCAGGGACAGCACGCCGTCGTTGAAGATCGCGTAGAGGGGGACCGTCGCGGAGCCGCCGGGAGCGAGGGAGGGAAACTCCCCGCACGGCTTCGGCTGGGCCATGTACTGCCCCATGGAGAAAGACACGCGCACGTCCCGGATGGCGTGCTCTTCCCCGTTCACGACGGACAGGGAGCCGAAGGAATGATCGTCGTAGTACGAGTAGAACACCGGAAACACGCTCTGGGCCCGCACGTCCTCGATCCGGACCCGGCCGCTGCCGCCGCCCAACCCCCCCATGTGAAGGGTCGCCGACATCCCCGCGGTGACGGCCGTGAGCAGGGGCTCGCTCGGGCCGAAATACCGCGCAATGCCCGCGCTCGCGGAGAGGGACAGGGACGGGGAGACGCGGAACCCGACTTCCGTTCTGGCTCCGAGAGAGAAGTTCCCCGCGCCGAGGTCCCCGCGGAAGGCGGCATAGAGGCCTCCCATCCCATCGAGCCTTAAAAGAAGCCGCTCAATGGGGGAGAAGGTCAATCCCACTCCGAGCCCCACCTCCGCGATGGTGAGCGAATCCGATCCGCGGATCGACTCGCTCACGACCCCCGCCCGGAGCATCGGGTGGAGAAACGGCAGCGCTTTGAAATCCACGGCCAGGGACCCGCCGACGCCGGGCGCGAAGTACATCTGGTCCCCGAGAATCGGAAACACGGCTTCTGTCGCGGCTCTGAAGGACAGACGGTCGATGAGCTGGGCGTTCGCGATCGCGGCCGACAGCATGAAGAGCGAAATCAAAATCGCTGGGGGTTTCTCGACGATCATTCTCCTTCGTCGCTCCAGAGAATGTCTCTGCGGTCGGCGACCGCCGAGGCGCGGGAGACGGATCCTTCTATCCGCGAGGAAAGGTATGCGAACCTGTCAGCCAGCGCGGGATCCATCTCCCGTACCGCGGAGAACAGCGCGTCGGACTCCGCGAATTGGTCAAGCTCGTACTTTGCCCGGGCGAGCCCCAGGAGCGCCGCCTTGGCGTCGGGCTGCAGGAGGATGGCCTGCTCGAAGTACGGTATCGACTCCTCAAAGCGCTTTTCCAGGAACGCGATGTTCCCGAGGTTGCACAGGGCGGGCACGTAGCTTTTCGCCGCGGCCTTTTCGAATTCCGTTCTCGCCTCCTTCAGCAAGTCGTATCGCGCGTACAGCATGCCAAGGGCGTTGTGTTGTTTCTCGGTGCCTTCGCCATTGGGCATTCTGGAGAGAAGCTTCTGGACACGCGGCCCGATTTCCCTGGTGATGAAACGGACGATCGCGTTCTCGAAAGCCACGTTCACCTGCTCCTCGGAAGGCTTTGCGACCTTCGGCTCCACCCCGGGAACCCCGACCGGCTGATATGCCTTCCATGCATCCTCGATCGTGAACAGCCGGGGGGACGCGCCGGACGCGGCCGCATCATTCCACTTCTTCGCCCCACCCTGCCACGCCGCCAGGAACCCTTCCCTGATGCGGGAGACCTGAACCGGCAGCCAGGGTTTCCCTTCGAGGTAGATCAGCGCCGAGGGCTCTACGAACGTCGATTTCGCTTCCGATCCCTCCATGGTCAAAGGGAAGGCGACGCAGAAGTCGTCTTCGAAGGGAATGAAAGCGGTTTTGATGCCGACGGATTCGAGTGCGGCCGCGTAGAGAATCGAAAGATCGTCACAGTCGCCGCTCTTATAGGCGAGGGTCTGGTATGGATACTGGAGATAGTCGGTCGCAGTCGGGTCGCCGTGGAACTTCGTGTAGGGGGTGGTGGGGTCCGAGACGAAGGCGATGCCCGAAAGGCGCAGCCCCTCGAAGAAGCCCATCCCGTACTGCAGGTTGCCGTCGATCCCCGCCCGAATCCTGTCTCGGATGAGGCCCGCAATATATTTCGAGTGCTCGAGAACAGCGGGATCGTTGGGCGACACAAAGGCCGCCGCCATGCGCTCGTCCTTCCACGTCGTCGCATTGCGGTGGTTGAACCGGACGGTCTGCGCTTTCCTGATCTCCCTCGGGGAACCCAGCAGATTGTAGGTCACGATGAGCTCGGCCTGCACCTTGGTGTTTTCCGTCAACGTGAGAACCTGCTCGTTGAAGGTCGCGTACAGCGGCGCTTCGACGGTCCTTCCCTTGGCGATGAGCGGGAACCGCGCGCAGGATTTCGGGTGGGAGGAGTAGCTGCCGGTCTGAAAAGATACCTCGACATCGCGGATCTCCGCCTGCTCCGTGTTCGTGATTTTCACCGTTCCGATGGGGGTCTTTTCGTACGACGTGTAAAAAATGGGAAACACGGGCTCGCTCTGGGAGCCTTCCACAGTGAGGCCGGATCCGCGCCCCGTGAAAAGCGACAGGTTCATGTCCACGGTCACGCCAAGGCAGATCCCGGAGTAGTGGCTTCCGCCCTGATACAGGTATTGAACGAACTCACCGCCACCGGACAGGGTAAAGCCGGGGGAAAACCTGTAGCCCAACTCGGCGCGGGCTTTCCAGTAGTAGTTGTTTGTCTGGCTCTTATCATAGGAACCGGCGTATAAGCCCGCTCCCGCCCCGATGCGCGCTTTAAGCCGGGGTATGGGGAAGGCGAAGAGGCTCAAACCTGCGCCGCCATGAGTGAGCAGAAGGCTCTTGCCCGTGTTCCTGGCCGGCTCCGCATGGAAGCCCGCTTCCGCGAACGGGGCGAGGAGGCCGAAGAGCTCGAGGTCCGCGGCAAAGGTGCCCCCTCCCCCGGCGGTGAATGAGCCCACGGAATCCATGACCGGCAGCGAAACGTCCGGCATGAATCGGAAGGCGAAATCCAGCGCCCCGACGCGTCCTGGGATCGACAGCATGGCCATGATGCACCAGAGAACTTGGGTCTTTCTCATCACTTTCCAAAGATGAGTATACCATACCCAGAAAGGAATTGCTCACCAAGAGAATGGGGTTGCTCCAAGGGCAGCCACCAAGCAGAATCGTTCCCTACAGGCGGTCAAACCCCTGGAAGCGGGTGCACAAAGGCGGAAATGGGGCTTAGAATTCGACAGGAGACTGTCGCCCCCGCACGGCGACGATGATGAGGCCGGGGCCCGTGTGGCTGCCCATCACGGGGGTCAGGCGCGTGCGGAGGATTCGATCGCGGGGGTAGGTGTCGCAGAGCCGCCCCACGAGGGCATCGGCATCCGCCTCGCAGGCAGCGTTCCCGACAGCCATCTCCTCGATTTCAGCGAAGCTCCCCGCGAAGGAGACGAGCGCATCGAGGGCCTTCGCGCGCGAGCGCGTCCTTCCCACCGGGTGGACCACGCCGTCCCTCAGGCTGATGAGCGGATTGATCTTCAGCAGCGACCCCATCAACCCCGCCGCGGCGCCGATGCGGCCCCCGCGGCGCAGGTACTCGAGGGTGTCGAAGGCGGCGAGGAATGCAACGCGGCCGGATGTCGCCCTCGCGGCTTGCATCGCCTGATCGAGGGAGGCGCCCGCCTTCGCAGCCCTCGCCGCCTGCATGACGATGAAGCCCTCGGCGATGGCGGCCCAGCCGGAGTCCATCACCTCGATGCGGTCGGCGCGCGCGGCAAGCGCCTTTCCCTGGAGGGCGGAATTGAAGGTGCCGCTGAGCTTCGAGGAGAGCGTGATCGCCAGCACCTCGCTCCCCGCCGCCCCCGCGGCGTCGAAGGCCTCTGCGAAGGCCGCGGGGCTGGGAACGGAAGTGGCCGGGAAATCTGCCTCCGTCCTCAGCTTCTCGTAGAACTCGTCGCTCGTGAGGTCCACGCCGTCGCGGTAGGAAGCCGCGCCAAAGCGGATCACGAGCGGAACCACCGTGATGCCGAGCTCACCGGCGATCGCCGCCGGAATGTCGGCAACCGAGTCCGTGACGATCTTCACCGGCACCTTGGCACCCTCCCCCCAATAAGAGTCATTCGAGCGAGACGATGAGCAGGGGGCTCGCCTGCCCCCCCGGCACGCAGTCCACGACAGCGCGGGGACAGAACCGTCGGCACGCTGCTGAGGCGCTCTCCACGACGGATGCGCTCGCGCCGGCGCCTTGGTAGATCGTGACGACCTCCACGGATCCCGTCTCCTCCTCAGCAAGGAGCCCCTCCAGGGCGAGCACGGGGTCGGCGGTTCCCGCCGCCACCTCCAGCGTGCGCACCGCGCCGAGGGCGCTGGTCATCGCTGCCGCGTTGGCATCGAGTCCATTGTCGAGCCTGAACGCAACGAGGGCCGCGATCCCCTGCGGGACGGTCCTGGAAGGCACGACGCGCACTGTTGTCCCCTCGGGGACGCGCGCCTTCTCGGCGACCTCCCGCGCGCCGTCGGAGTTCGGCAGGAGGATGACCTGCCGGGCAGAGACCCGGCCGAGGGCGCGCGCAAGGTCTCCAGGCTCCCGCCAGCCCGCCCGTGGATCGGCGACGATCACCTCAGCGCCCATGCTCCTGAAGACCGCAGCGATGCCGTCGCCTTCGACGAGCGAGATCACGGCGATGCGCGGCGGCATCGCCACCGCCGCGCACTGCTTGTCCAGATCCTGGACTTCCAGGTGCGAAACCGACCCGACGGAGCGCGCGAACTCGATGACGGCTTCGGGCCGGTTTGTGTGGATGTGCACGCGCGCGGTCGCGTCGTCCCCGACGAGGATGACGGATGTGCCCTCCTGCTCGAGCCTGCCGCGGATCGACGCGAGCGGCAGCGATTCTCCGCTGAGGAGGAACTCCGTGCAGAACCCGTAGGAGCCCGCTCGGTTCGGGAAGCGTGACGGCAGGGATGCAGGAAGAGGGGCGCGTGCGGCCGCCCCCCTGCCGTCCTCGAGCGCGCGGAGACACCCCTCGAGGATGAGGAGCATCCCCTTGGCGCCGGCATCCACGACCCCCGATTCTCTGAGCACGGGCAGGAGAGAGGGGGTTCTTTCTACAGAGGCGGCCGCCGCTGCCACCGCGGTCTCGAGCGCCGCGGCGAGAGAGTCGCCGTCGGAAGGCGGGCCTTCCGAGAGCGCGCGAGCCACGTCGGCCAGCACGGTGAGGATCGTCCCCTCGGTGGGATCGCTGATCCCGGTTCGCGCAAAGGACTCCGCGCGCGAGAAGGCCGAGGCGAGGTCCTTGGGGGAGCATTCCTCCCTCGCCTCCAGGGCCGAGGCGAGACCGCGGAAGAACTGCGAGAGGATGATGCCGCTGTTGCCGCGGGCCCCCTCCATGGCTCCCCGGGCCATCGCGGCCGACACGACAGCTGCCGAGGCGGCAGCGGAAACGGACGAGGCGGCCATGAGCGCCGCCCTGACGGTGAGGAGCATGTTGGTGCCCGTGTCCCCGTCGGGGACGGGGAACACATTGAGGGCGTCGAGGGACTCCGCGCTGGGCTCCAGCCAGTCCGCCGCTGATTCGAGCATCCGAAGGAGGGTCCACCCGTTCGCCGCCGCTATCCTTTCCATGGCTGCGCGTCCGATCTATACTACTCGCCAGCACTGTACTGCCGGAGGGGTCCTCTCGTCAAAGGAGTGGCGGCATGCGCTACGCGATAGGGGCCGCAATGATCGTTGCGGGGTATATCTCGGGGTCAGTGAACCTCGCGATCATCGTGACCAGACTGCGCACGGGGAAGGACATCAGGGACCTGGGCAATGCGAACCCGGGCACCGCCAATGTCGGCAGGACGCTGGGCCGCGGTTGGGGCGCCCTGGTCCTGCTGGGGGACGTTCTGAAGGGGCTCATCCCCATGCTCGCCGCGAGGCTTCTGTTCTTCGGGGGCGATGGGTCCTGGGACATCCTCGCCGTCTTTGCCGTGGGGCTGGCTGCCATCGTCGGCCACTGCCGGCCGGTCTTCTACAGCTTCAGGGGTGGAGGCGGAATCGCCGCCTCGCTTCCGGTCTTCGCATTCTTCGCTCCCGTCGAGTTCGGCGCCTCGATGCTTCTGGGCGCGCTCATCGTCGCGCTGTTCGTGAGGAACGTCCAGTTCCGCATCGGGCGGTGGATCCCCATGATGTTCGTGGCCATCGCGCCATTCCTCACGGCGGGCGTCAATGCCCTCGTCGCCGTTCCCCTCGGCGCGCGCGTCTCGATCGGCGGCCATCCGTGGGCGGTGCCCATCGGCATTCTCGCGACCTCGCTCGTCGTCCTTCTGTTCAACGTGGAGCTGCTTCGCGCGACATTCGCGCGCGTACGCGCCTCGCGCAGAGCCTAGCGCAAAAGACGGGTGGCCACGTCAAGCATCGTGCGGGGAAGATCCGCGTAGCCTTTGACGCGCACGAGGGAGCCCCGTCCCAGGCGCGCGAGGCGGGCGCACAACTCCTCGTCCATCACGAAGTCCTCGGTGAGCAGGACGAAAAGCTGCGGGAACAGCGCGGCCTCGGCGGTCGGATCGCCTCCCGCCGTGAAGACCCCGTCGGTGATCAGCAGGCCCGCCTTGCGGGGATTGTCTCCCCGGGAAAGCTCGCGCCGTCCGACGGCGAGGGCATCCTCGATGTTCGTGAACCCTCGCGCCGGCTGCGACAGGATCTCCTCGACGACCCGGGCGCTCGCATCGCGCTCGCCCAGGTGCGTGAGGGCCTTTGCCGTGCTCTCGAAGGCGACAACAGAGAGGTCCTCGCTTCGGATCGAGAAGGCGAGCACGGCCGCGGCAACCGCAGCCAGAGCGAGGCTCTTCCCCGACATCGAGAGCGAAGTGTCCATCATGAGGACCACCTCCGTGCGCTGTTCTTCCCGTCGGGCCGTGATCCAGTCATCGGGGTCGGGAAACTCCTTGCCCAGGAGGTTCTCGAGGGTTTCCTCTTCGTCCAGCTCGCCGCGGAACGGCTCGCCGAGCGGCTCCCGCACCACGCGCTTGGCCGGCTGGATCGGGCCGACGAGCTCGTGCGCCCTGCGAAGGACGGCGCGCGTGGCAAGGCGCCGGGCCAGCTCGCGAAGGCCTGGGTCGGGGATCTCGCAGGAGGTTGCGGAAAGGTTTTCGGCAATGGTCCAGCCATCTAGCTCGCCCTCGGGGCAGCCGTAGGCAGAGGCGAGGAGCGAAAGGCCGTCGGCTGGCTCGGCCGCGGAGGTCTCAGGGCGCGGAGCCCTGTCGCCCGGCGCGTTCAGTTTTTTTTTACGCCCCCGACGATCCCAATGATCTCGTCGATCACGGCGCCGAGCGCGTCGTGGGGGTCGATCCCCTCCTCGTCGCGAAGCTCCACCCGGGTGGCAAGCGCCGCGAGAGCGGCTGCCCGAAACGCGCGCGAATCGAGCCCGTCCCCGACGCTGTCGAGCGACTGGACGATCGACACGATCGCGGCCGCCGCCCGCACCGAGGCGCCCTTCCGCAGCCGGGGATGGCAGCGGGTCTGGCGCACGAGAGCCACGGCCGCTCGCACGAGGGCGTCGTTGGCCGAGCCTGTCACGCGTCGGACGATCTCCCTCTCCTCCTCCTCGCCCTGGTGGCGAAGGGGGATGTGTTCGAAACGATCCTTCAACGCCTCGGACAGATGGCCCGTGGCGATGTACTCCACGGGGTTCTGGGTCGCCACGACCTGGAAGCCCTTGGCGGCGCGCACCTCACCGATGCGCGGCAGGATGAGAAGGCGCTCGTCGAGCGCGGGAAGCAAGACATTCTGCACGGACTCGGGCATCCGGTTAAGCTCGTTGATGAAGAGGACGACCCCTTCCCGCATCGCGCGCACGAGCGGCCCGGGGAAGAAGCTCTCCTCTCCGTAGCCCGCCTTGAGCACGAGCGGCGGATCGAACCATCCCGTGAGCTTGTTCTCCGTGTAGCGCTCGTCGCCGTCGACCCGCACTGTCCCTCTGCCGAGGTGCCGGCAGACGGCGAGCGCAACGGTGGTCTTTCCGACGCCGACCGGCCCCTCGAGAAGGAGGTGGCCACCGGCGCCGAGCACGGCCAAGGCGAGGCGAAGCTCTTCGGTTCTGCCGACGATGCGATCCACGATCGGGCTATTGTACGGATTTTCCGCCCGAGCGCAATCCCTTCACAACGGTAGTGCTTGAGAAGCCATCCACGTGGGGGACAAGAACAACCTTTCCGCCCCAGCCCTCCACGAGACGCCGACCGACCACTCCCGACAGCCTGTACTCGGAGCCCTTGGCAAGGATCGCGGGCCGCACAATAGAGAGCAGCGCCCGAGGATCGTCCTGCTCGAAGATCACGCACAGATCCACCCCGCGCACCCCGGCGACGATCTCGGCCCGGGCGAACTGAGGCACGATCGGTCGCCCCATTCCCTTGACCCTCCGCGCCGATGAATCCGAGTTCACCCCCACCACCAGCGCGTCGCCCAGCGCCCGAGCAGCTTCGAGCAGACGCAGGTGACCGAGGTGGAAGAGGTCGAAGACGCCATTGGTGAAGACAATCCGTCGTCCCCGTCGGCGCATGGTGTCGCAGATGCGCCCGACCTCCTCGAAGTCGGTACGAACACGAGAAGCGTTCGTCACGCGCTTGATCCGGGCGAGGGCGCGGGCGAGTGACGGCGCTGCCGGCAGGCACCCGCGGAAAAGGCCCTGAACCTCCGCTGGGCAACGGGTGCCCGGCGGGAGCACGAGCCATGATGCTGAGAGATCCACGTCGAGGCCCCGGGCGAGCCCGCGCCAGGCCTCGGCGCTTCTCGGTCTGCTCCCCGGCGGAAGGAGCACAATGGAAAACTCGCGCTGCAGGCCGGCGAAACTGCGGCTGTCCCCATCGATGAAGACCGCCCTCTTCAGGGAAGCCTCCGGATCTCCTGGATCGCATCCAGGCGGAAGGTGCGGGTCTCGTTTCGAAGCCGGCAGAACGCCGAGATGGCCGGCGCGCCGCCAAGGACGGCGAAGGAGAGCGGGCGGATCTCGCGGACCGTGCGTTCTCCCTGGGAGCTCACATACTGGATCTCGACGTGCGCCCCTGCGCGGAGAGCCTGGTCGAGGACCGCGGCCAATCGGGGCACCCGAGGGGCGTCTGCAAGGAACCCCAGCCGCGGACCGCTCAGCCCGACGAGATCTTCCACCGAGAGGGGGCCGCGGGCGGAGAGCTTCTGGAGGCAGACCTTGAACAGCGCGGCGCAGGCATGAGCATCGGCGAGGGCACGGTGGGAAGAAGCGCCCAAGCGCTGGGCGGAGACCCCTCCGCGTTCCTGCGGGCAGAGCTCGCGCGCCAGGTTGTCGAGACTGTAGCTCTGTCGACCGGGGAAGGCCTTCCGCGCCAGGCCGCGCGTGTCGAGCACTGGCGTGTCGGGCGGCTTCAGGCCGAACCGTTCGATGTCGGGGCACAGGAAGCCCACGTCGAAGGGGGCATTATGGGCGACGGGAGTCCCTTCGCGGAGGATGGCGAGAAAACCGGGCAGCGCCTCCTGGATCGACGGCATCCCCCGCACCATCTCGTCGGAGATGTTGTTGATGACCTGGACGGCAGGAGGGATAGGGATGCCGGGATCAACGAGCTGCTCGTGCTCGCGCAGGACGGCGGTGCCGCGGAACACGACGGCGGCCAACTCGACGATCCTGTCGACGCCGGCGATGAGCCCAGTGGTCTCGGTGTCGAAGGCGACGAAAACCGTCTCGGCGAGCGCTCCCGCTGCGTCGCTAGTTCTCACCTTTGAGCTTCTCCGGAGTCGACTCCCCGAGCAGGAGCTTGCAGATGTTCTTGTACCCCACCTTGCGGTGCCCGCGCAGGAGGGTTTCGAACTCCGCGTACGCCTCGGGGTGACGCGACTTCAGCGACTCCAGACCGGCGAGCACATCCTTCAGATCGTCGAGCGGCGCGACTGCTGGCATGGCATGTTCCTCCACCCTTCACTACGGGGAGAATCGGCGCGGCGATTGCGGCCGCTCACACCGCCGTGAAGGATTCCACAGTCTTCGCGTCGAGCCTCATCACGACCTCGGTGATGAGCGACACGGCATTGTCGACGTCCTCGAGGCTGAGCAGGCCCGCGTGCGAGTGGATGTGCCGGGTCGGCACGGCCACGACCACGCAGGGACAGCCGGCGTTCGCCATGTGGATCACGCCCCCGTCTGTGCCGCCTCCGCGCATCTGGGAGAGCTGAAGGGGGATCTTGCGCTCCTCGGCAGTTCGGATCACCAGCTCCTTGAGCCCCTGGTTGGGGATCATCGACGCGTCGTACGTGATGAGCGATGGCCCCAGCCCCATCTTCGCGGGGGCTTCGTGCGCCTCGATGCCCGGCACGTCGCCCGCGAGGTCCACCTCGAGGGTGATGCAGACGTCGGGCCGGACCACGTGCGCGGAGGTCCTCGCCCCCCTCAGCCCGACCTCCTCCTGGACGGTGGCGGCGCCGATCACCGTGTTGGGGTGAGCGAGGCGCTTGTCCTTGAGCCGGCGCACGACCTCAGCGGCGATGTACGCCCCGACCCTGTCGTCGAATCCCTTGCCGCAGGCGAGGACGGTGGTGCCTACCTTCTTCTCCTCGCCTCCCCCCTCGGGCTTGCGGTACACGCTCTTCTCGAAGGTGGAGAAAGGCGAATCGGGCACCACGGGGTCTCCGATCCGCACTCCCATCTCCCGGGCTTCCTTCTCATTGGAGCAGCCGATGTCGATGAACATCTTGTCCTTCGTCACGACCTTCGTGCGCTCCTCGGCGGACATGATGTGGGGAGGCTTGGCCGCGATGATGCCGCTCACGAGGCCCTTCGTCGTGCGGACTCTCACCCTCTGGCCGAGAAGCACCTGGTCGAACCACCCGCCAAGGGGGTTGAACGAGAGGTATCCCAGCGCGTTCACGCCCGAGATCACGAAGCCGACCTCGTCAACGTGGCCGGGCAGGAGCACGACGGGCGCCGCCGCCGCGCCCTTTGCGGAGAAGTGCAGCGAGCCCAATTTGTCGCTCGCGATCTCGTCGGCGAACGGCGCGACGTACTCCTTGACGATCTTCACGGCGTCCCGCTCGAAGCCGGACGGGCCGAAGCTCTCGCAGAGCCTTTTGAAGAAGTCCAGCGCCTTTGCTTCCATGGAAGGAGAGTATGGGCCCGCTCGAAGCCTTGTCAAGGCGAGGCTTTGCGGATATTCCATACGCGTGAGCGAAAAACTCTACCACCGCGACCCGTACCTCTTCGAGTTCGACGCGACGGTCGTTTCATCGACGGAGCGCGACGGCAGGCGGGAGGTCGTCCTGGACGACACGGCCTTCTACCCCGGCGGGGGCGGGCAGCCGTGCGACAGGGGCGCCCTCGCCGGCGCGCGCGTTGTCGAGGTGAAGTATTCTGGCGAGGAGATCGCGCACATTGTCGATGCGCCCCTCGACCTCCTCCCCGGAAGCCGCGTGCACGGCGCGGTGGACGCCGAGCGGCGGCTGGATTTCATGGCCCAGCACACGGGCCAGCACATCCTCTCGCAGGCCCTGCTCTCCGTCGGGGGACTGGCCACGGTCTCGGTCCATTTCGGCGAGGAGACCACGACGATCGAGGTCGCCGAGGCCTCTGTCGACGGCCTCGTCCTCGCCAAGGCGGAGGACCTCGCGAATGCCGTGGTCCGCGAGAACCGCGCCGTCCGGGTGCACGAGGTGGACCCTTCTGAGGCTTCCCGCTTCCCCCTGCGAAGGACTCCGCCCGATGCGGGAAGGCTTCGGATCGTCGAGGTCGACTCCTTCGACTGGGCAGCGTGCGGAGGGGTGCACGTCGCGACCGCGGGAGAAGCGGGCCCTGTCAAGATCGTCTCGCAGGAGAAGATCCGCGGCCACGCCCGCATCCACGTCATCATGGGCAGACGGGCGCTCGCCGACTACGGCAGGCGCATCGCCCTCCTGCAGGAGCTCTCACGCCTGCTCACCTGCGGCGAGGGGGAGATGGCTGTCCGGGTCGGCGAGCTTCTGGCAGCAGACAGGGAAAAGACGCGCGACCTGCGCAGGCTGCGGCTGGAGCAGGCCGCGGCTGCCGCCGACCAGGCCGTCGCTTCCGCGGAGCCCATCGGCCCCCGCGGCCGCGAGTCTCCCGCGGGCGGCGCCCTGCTCGTTCAACGGGCCTTCGACGGCGCGGGGCCCGAGTACCTCAAGGCCTTCGCCGAGAGGATCGTCGCGGCGCCGGGAAGGATCGTGATCGCCGTCGACAGGGCGGCCGATTCGTTCCAGTGGATCGTCTCGCACTCGATCGACGCCGGTCCCGACCTTTCCGCCATCGTCACGCCGCTTCTCCCCCTGGCCGACGCGCGGGGGGGCGGCCGCGGCGGGCGGGTTCAGGGCTCCGGCAGAAACCTCGCGGCTGTCGAGCGGTTCATGCAGGCCATCACCGGCGCTATACTGGAATAAGGAGAGCGTGCATGCGCGTGCGGTACAACTCCCCCGTCATCCTCACCTTCGCACTCGCGTCGGCAGTCGTCCTGATCGTGAACCAGATCACCGGTGGACGGTTCACGCCGACGCTGTTCATCCTGAACCCGTCCTTCAGCGCCTCCAATCCCGTTGACTGGCTGCGCCTCGTCCTGTACGTCATCGGCCACCAGGATTGGGTTCACCTCATCAGCAACTTCTCCTTCATCCTGCTGATCGGCCCTGTTCTGGAGGAGAAGTACGGCTCTCTGCCCATCCTCCTCATGATGCTCGTGACCGCCCTCGCCACCGGCCTGCTGAACATCCTCCTCGTGAAGACAGGCCTCTACGGGGCGAGCGGGATCGTGTTCATGCTGATCCTCCTGTCCTCCTTCACGAACATTAGGAAGGGCGAGATGCCGATCACATTCATCCTCATCATCGCGCTGTACATCGTGCGGGAGTTCGTGAACGCCCTCAACCCCGACACGATCTCGCAGCTCGCCCATATCGGGGGCGGGATCTGCGGGGGACTTTTTGGATTCCTCTTCACAAGGCGCGAGCCCGCGCCGCCCCAACCGTCTGCATCGATGCCGCAAAAGGAGTGACACGTATGCCGCGCACATCGCATCTGTTCGCCGCAGCGCTGCTCATCGCAGCGACCATGCTGCCGGCCTCGCTGGCCGGCCAGGCCGTCGAGAAGGAGACCGTGGTCCCGCTCACGAGCCTTGTCCTGTTCACCAGCGGGGTGGGCTTCTTCCAGCACGAGGGGACCGTCGAAGGCAACGCGCGGATGGAGCTCACCTTCTCCGCCGATCAGGTGAACGACCTGCTCAAGAGCCTTGTTCTGCGCGACATGGACGGAGGCTCGATCCAGAGCGTCACCTACTCCTCGCGCGATCCGATCACCAGGACGCTGAAGAGCTTCTCGGTCGACCTCACGACCAATCCGACCCTCGCCGCGCTGCTCGTGCAGACACGGGGCGAAGCGGTCGAGCTCATGCTGCCCGATCGCCTCACCGGCACGATCATCAGCGTCGAGCGCAGGGAAGAGCAGGTGGGAGAGAAAGGGTTCATCGCAGGCGAGTTCCTCAACCTGAACACGCAGGCCGGCATCCGCAGCGTCGCCCTGAGCCAGATCCAGGGCCTGCGATTCCTGCGCAAAGAGATCCAGGACGACCTCGCCCAAGCCCTCCAGGTCCTGTCCTCGTCGCACGGCATTGAGAAGAAGAAGGTGGTGATGCATTTCACGGGCACCGGCAAGAGGCGGGTGCGCATCGGCTACATCCTCGAGGCGCCGGTGTGGAAGACGAGCTACCGGCTCGTGCTGGGCGAAAAGGACAGCCATCTGCTGCAGGGCTGGGCCATGGTGGAGAACACATCCGATGCGGACTGGAAGGAGGTAGGTCTGGCACTCGTGTCGGGGAGGCCGATCACCTTCGTGATGGACCTCTACCAGCCGCTGTACCTGCAGAGACCGGAGGTCCAGCTCGAGCTGTACGAGTCGCTGCGGCCAAAAACCTACCAAATGGCGATGGAGGAGGCTGCCCCGGAGGCGGCGATGGACGAGGAGATGGAGTCCTTGGCCAAGATGGAGGAGGCCCCCGCCTCCCGGTCGCTCGCTCCCTCGGCGCAGAAGGCACTCGCCCGGCCTGCCCCCGCGCCAGCCGCCGGCGCCGGAGCGAAGAGGGATTTCTCGGTGAGCCAGGGAGTATCGGCCCTCGCGAAGGCCGGCGAGGTGGGCACCCTCTTCCAGTACGCGATCGAGAAACCCGTCAGCCTCCAGCGCCAGCAGTCCGCGCTCCTGCCCATCGTGAATGCGCCCATCACTGGAGAGCGCTTCTCGATCTACAACGAGTCCACTCACCCGAAGTATCCGTTGAACGCCGTGAAGCTGAAGAACTCGAGCGGCATGCACCTCATGCAGGGGCCGATCACGGTCTTCGACGGCGGCACCTACGCGGGCGACGCCCAGGTCACCGACCTGCCGACCGGCGGCGACCAGATCGTCAGCTACGCCATGGACCTCGACACCGAGGTGGAGCCGCTCATGGGGCCGACCCCCGAGACGCTTGTGTCCGTTCGGGTGTCGAGGGGGATCTTCACGTACACGAACAAGCAGTCGCGGGAGCGGATCTACAACATGAAGAACAGGGGCACCCGCAACCGCACGGTGCTCATCGAGCACCCCTTCCAGCCCGAGTGGACGCTCGTGGCGCCCAAGGAACCGGCCGAGCGCGCCCGCACCGTCTACCGTTTCGCCGTTCCCGTCTCGGCGGGGAAGAGCGCGAAGCTCTCGGTTGTCGAGGAGCGGACCGTCGAGCAGAGCGTTGCCGTCACCAGCATGCAGACCGGGACGATCGACTTCTACGTGAAGTCGCAGGTCGTTTCCAAAAGCGTGAGGGACGCCCTGTCGAGGCTGCTCGCGCTCAAGCAGAAGCTCGCCGACACGATGGGCCAGAAAGACAGGGTCGAGACGAGGGTCCGAGAGATCGGAGCCGACCAGGACAGGATCCGCGCGAACATGGATCGGCTCGCGCAGAACTCGGAGCTGTACAAAAAATACGTGAAAACCCTCACGGACCAGGAAGAGGAGATCGCGAAGCTGCGCGACCAGGCCGCGGTGCTGCGCGACCAGGAGGCGTCCCAGAAGAAGGACGTTGAGACCTACATCCTGTCGATCGACGTCAAGTAGGGCCGGTAGGCATCGAGGGTGATCGTCGAGCGGAAGGCGCGCCTGATGAAAAGGACTCCGCCCGAGCCCTCGATGCGGACCTCGCGCAGCGCCCCTTCGCCCTGCGCACCCGTGCCGTAGCGCAGGGTGGCGTTCATCTCGAACACCATCTTCGGCAGGGGAACGTAGGAATAGGAGGCCTCGACGGGGACGCCCGTCGCCTGGTTCAGCCACGCCGTGCCCACGATGCTCGTGCCGTCCTTCTTCTTCAACGTGAACTCGTAGAGGCTGCAGAGCGCGCCGTCCACGAGCCGATTTTCCCCACGCGGGTGCGCCTCGACCGATCCCTGCAGGCCGGGATCGAAGGGATCGTCGCCGGAGCTGAAGGGCCGGCTCCTCTGCTTCGGCGTTGCCTCGACCCCGTTTCGCAACTCACGCACGACCTCGAGGACAGGTTTCCCGTCGGCGCCCGCAGACAGCCGGTACCACGATTCCCAGCTGTCTTTCGCGGTCCCGTTCTCGTCGACGAGCTCCAGAACAAAACGCGCCTCACCGGGCATCCAGTCCTTGTTCCGCCTGCCGATCTCGACCGCCTTCTGCCAGAGGGGGTCGGCCGGCGCGGCCGCGAGCAACGGAAGCACGAGAAACCAAAGCAGAGCTGCGCTCGAGATGCGCGCTCGGTTCATATACGCCCACATATACGTCCAAAGGTACATCAGGGAGGCCGCAGGAGGAAAGGGTATAACTCCTTTGCATCCTGACCGTATCACTGAGATATTTATACACACATATACACTTGATATGTAGATAAATTGAGGTTATACTATCTCAAGGGGCAGACATGAAAATCATAAACGCCTTGAGCCTGCGCAACAATCTTGGGAAGGTGCTTCAGGAGCTCGAGGATACGAAAGAGCCGATTCTGGTGAGCAAGGGCAAAAAGGTCAGGGCCGCCCTTGTCGGAATTGATGATTTTCAGAAACGGTTCGTCGACAAGCAGGCAGAGGAGGACAAGGAGAGATGGGCCAAAAGGCTTCTAGAGCTCCGAGCTCCGCGGGCGGGCGGCATTTCCAGCCTTGATGCCCTTCGCGACCTCAGGGGATACCGGCAGTGAAATATGTCATCGACGCATCGGTGGCTCTCAGGTGGTTTATTGAAGAGGAGCGGCACGAGTGCGCAGATGCTGTGCTTCGACGCTTGATACGTGAGCCCGAAGCCTTCGCGGTGCCCGAGCTGTTTGGCTATGAAACATTTTCAACCCTTTTTCGGATCCACCCGAAGCCCCTGGAGACCTTCGAGGAAGGGATCGTCCCTCTCCTGCAATCCGGCCTTCTCCGGTACCCGCTGACGAACGGGATCGCACGGAGGGCCGCGAGATTCGTCGGCTTGGGGCTCACCGGTTACGATGCCATGTACGTCGCGCTCGCGGAGGAGCTCGGCGCTCTCTGGCTGACCTTTGACGGAAGAGCCCATTCCTTGATTCAGCAGGAACATCTCTCGGCGGATCTCGGCGCGGGACTTCCGTCCGGCTGGTCGAGTACGATAAGATAAAGCAATGAATGACCCAAGGCTGCTTGAGCTGGCAAAACGGTACACGTGGTGGCTTGTGCCAGAAGAGGCCATGGACTACCCACAGCGGGTCATCGCCCGGATCATGGACATGGGCACTTTTGAGGACATTCATGAACTGGTAGGCATTGTTGGTGAGGATTCGTTGCGGCAGGCTCTGCAAACGGCCGAGGCAGGACAATTTCGGCCTCGGTCTTGGTCGTACTGGCACTACCTGCTCAATGGATTGGCGGACAGTACTTTGCCGCCCTTGCCTGTACGGAAGGTATCATGAGCTCGTTCAAACCGCACATGGAAATATTGTCGAAAGCTCAGAAAAAGATCTGGCCGGTCTTGGGTTGGACAAAAGCCAACGGCTTCGTTTTATACGGTGGAACCGCTATCGCACTATGGTGTGGGCACCGCGCGTCGATCGATTTCGATTTTTTCACTGACAAACAATTGAATCATACGATGATCCATCAAGAGCTGCAGAAATCTGGAACGACGACCAATGTCGTCCAGGATGAGAAAGACTCCCTTACCCTGTTTACCGGACCTTATAACGTGAAGCTTTCATTCTTTGGTGGCTTGGGTATGGGGCGGGTGGGGACGCCAACCCAGACGGATGATGGCATTGTATCTGTCGCATCACCGCTTGATCTCTTGGGAACAAAACTCAAAGTAATCATGCAGCGAGCAGAGGCCAAAGACTATATCGATATCGCGCAACTCCTGCGCGATGGATCGAGCTTGAGCCAGGGGCTTGGCGCGGCCAGGTCAATGTATGGTTCCGCGTTCGCCCCGGCAGAAAGCTTGCGGGCATTGACCTTTTTTGGTGACGGCGATTTGGCCAAGGTAGATGCCGCAACACGCCAGGAATTGCGGATAGAAGCCGCGAGGGTTTCTCGGATGTTTCCTATTCCCAGTATTGATATTGTCAGCAAGCGCTTGAGTGATGAAGATATCGTCCAGTAGGGTAAGCGTGATCGAGGCGACAGGGCGCTTTGACTCCCCCGAGCGCCCGCGGTACATTCTGCCCCATGACGCTCAAGATGATCGCCTGCGAGGTCTTCTATAGAGAGGTCTGCGCCTGCGTTGCCGCATCGCCTCACCGGATCGACATCGAGTTCACGCCGAAGGGCGCGCACGACAGGAGCGACACCCTGCGCGAGATGCTCCAGTCGAAGATCGACGCCGCGGAGGCCGGCGAGCAGGCCTACGACGCGATCCTTCTCGGATTCGGCCTGTGCGGGAACAGCACGCGCGGCCTAGCCGCCCGGAAGGTCCCGCTCGTGATCCCCCGGGCCCACGACTGCTGCACGATCTTCCTCGGCTCCCGGCAGATGTTTCAGAAGCACTTCAAGGACAATCCCAGCCTGCCGTTCTCCGCCGCGGGGTACATGGAGCGGGGCGGGGCGTCGATCCACGACGCGAGCGCGAGCATCATCCCCGGCCTCGGCGGCGCTTACGAAAAGTACGTGGAACAGTACGGCGAGGAGAACGCCAAGTACATCATGGAGAGCCTCACCGCATCGGTTTCCCATGCCGTCGACGGCCAGGCCGACATCCGCTGGGTCTTCATCGACGTGCCCGAGCTTTCCCACCTCGGCTATGCGGAGAAGTGCCGCGCCGAGGCCGAGGCGAGCGGCCGCGAGTTCGTCCTGCTCCCCGGCGACATGCGCCTCATCCGCGGCCTCGCGCGCGGCGAGTGGGACGCCGCCGACTACCTCGTCGTCCCGCCGGGCCAGAAGATCGGCGCGGTCTACGACTGGGAGGAAATCCTGCGGGCTGAGAAGGACTGAAGCGAGCGGCCGCTCCGTCCGACATTGAGAACTGACGGAGAAAAAGCCATTGCCGCAAGAAACCCTCGAAGTCATCACCCAGGAATACGCCCGCGATACCGAGATCCTCGGGATCATCGGCGAGCTGCGGGACGTGTTCGAGAACAATTTCGACAGGACCTGGTTCTCGCTCATCATCGATGGGATGCCGATCGACTTCCGCACGGTGCGCGAGATCCGAGAGATGGTCTCCCTGACGGCGATCTATCCGGGTGAGGAGTGGCAGCTCTACCAGGGCGTGGAGGAGCTCGAAACCTTCTATAGAACCGTGAAGCGCTTCCTGCTGCCTGTCCTGCGCGAGCGCCTCGGCATCTCGTGGCTGTTCCCCCACAAGCGCATCAGGGACGCGCGCCAGATCATCCTGCGAAAGCTGGTCGCCTTCACCTTCCCCTACAATCTCGAGCGGCTGCGCCGGCTGACAGAGACCCTGAGAGCCCGGCTGCTGTTCCACTACCCCTTCCTGAGCTGAGGTGCTACAATGGAAGCGATGGGTGACGCCGCCCCGCGCTTCCAACCTGGAGAGTTCGCGCGAGCCCACGACCTCTCCCGCCGGCTCGTGGAGGGCCTCGCGAAGGTCATCCGCGGCAAGAGCGAAGTCCTCGAGCACCTGGTGACGGGGATCCTCGCCGGCGGCCATGTCCTGATCGAGGACGTGCCGGGCCTCGGCAAGACGACCCTCGCGAAGACCGTCGCCCGGTTGATATCCCGGTCGCAGAGGGGCGGGCCCGTGATCTTCCGCCGCATCCAGTTCACCCCCGACCTGCTGCCCTACGACATCACCGGCGTCGACGTGTTCGATCCCGCGAGCAGGGGATTCGTCTTCTCCCCGGGCCCTGTCTTCGCCAATATTCTGCTCGCCGACGAGATCAACCGCACCACTCCCAAGGTGCAGTCCGCCCTGCTGGAGGTCATGGCGGAAGGCCAGGTGACCGTCGGCAACAAGACCTACCGGATGGACCCCTTCTTCTTCGTCATCGCCACGCAGAACCCCGTCGAGATCGAAGGCGTGTACCCCCTCCCCCTCGCGCAGATCGACAGGTTCCTCATGAGGCTGCGAGTCGGCTACCCCGAGATGGAGGTCGAGGTGGGCATCGTCCGCGACAATCCCTCCGCCACGGTGATGCCGGTGATTCGCCCCGTCTGCGGCAAGGCGGAGGTCCTCGCCGCGCGCGCGGCCGTCGAGGGGGTCTTCTGCGGCGAGGGGCTCATGCGTGCAGCGGTCGGCGTGTCAGCCGCGACCCGCCGGCACCATGGCGTCGAGCTGGGATCCTCCCCCCGGGGGAGCATCATGCTCGTGCGCGCGGCGCGAGCGCTCGCGCTTGTGCGGGGCAGGGAATACGTCATCGATCAGGACCTGGTCGAGCTGGCCCCTCTCGTCATCGCCCACAGGCTGCGGCTCAAGGACGCTCGGATCGAGCCGGAGTCACTCGTGCGGGAAATCGTCATGGCGGAGCTCGCGCGCCTCCCCTACTGATGGTGACCCGCCGCGGGCTGTTCCTCATCGCCCTGGCAGCTCTCGCGTTCGTGGCCGGCGCCATCCGCGCCGATCTCGCGGGCCTGTTCTGGGGCTCGAGCTTCCTGCTGGTCCCACTCTACGGGATCGCGGCCGGCAGCCTTCTGCGCCTGGCTCTTCGACGCCGGCGCGACTCCCAGTCCGGCATTCTCACCGTGCATCTTCCTTCCTCTGGCCTCGCCCCGGGAGACGAGGCTGCGGCGCACCTCCGCGTGGAGCTTCCCCGGCTCTTCGCCCCGGGATTGACGGTCCACTTCCGCCTGCCCCTCTCCTGGCAGGGACGACGAATCGATTCCATCGCGCTGCGCCTTTCTCCGGGGAAAACCGAGCGGGATATCCCTTTCCGTGTCAGGCAGCGGGGTGTCTACCGCTCGGAGAAGGCCTTCCTCGAGATCGGCGACGTGCTGGGCTTCACGGCCATCCGCCTGCCCGTGCCCGTGCGGGAAACGCTGACCGTTGTCCCCACGCTGCGGGGGTGGGATGCGCTTCGACGCCCGATGGAAGAGGGCGGCGACGCGCTCACGCACCTGCGCCGCAGGCGCCGGGCCGATGACATGCTCGAGGCGCGCAAGTACTTCCCCGGCGACGACGTGCGCAAGCTGCACTGGAAGCTCTTTGCGCACCTCGACAGGCTCTTCATTCGGCTCGGGGAGGAAACCCCGCCGCCGGATTCCCGCGTGCTCATCATCCTCGACACGTCTGCCAATCCGATCGTCCCTGGGCAGCTTGCCGACAGCTACCTCGACGGGCTCGTGGAGTCGTGCGCCTCCGCGATGGCCTCCCTCCTCGCGAGAAGGGTCGAGCTCTCCCTCGCCGCGCCCGGCCTCGCCGAATGCCGGACGTTCACCGACGAATCCCGGTCCGCGCTCCTCGCTCTGCTTGCCGATGCGGCGTGGACCAATGGGGAATGGGCGCTCGCCCTGCCCGGCCGACGGGACATCCACGCGCTCATCTTCTCCTCTCCCGGCTCCCCCGCTCTCCGTCGAATCGTGAGCGCGGTCTCGAGCCGGGGCTGGAACGCGAGCCTCTTCCTGCAGGGGCTGGATGCCGAGCGCGTCCCGCGGCAGTTCAGCCTGAGAGAGCTGGTCTTCATGGGGCCTTCCGCCCCCCCCGCGCCTACCCGGGTGCAGTCCTCCGCCTTTTCGGAGGCCCTCGCGCGCGACCTTGCGGCGTATCGTTCCCCGCCGTGGACGGTGAGGCATGCGGGAAAAACCTGAACAGCAAAGGCCTGAACGGATTCGGGAAGCGCTGCTCTTCCTCCTTCGAAACCTCCTGCTGTACTCCCTGCTCGTCGCCTCCTTCCTTCAGCTTCGCGACGTCCTGGACCTCGTTTTCCAGAGCGCCACGTTCCTGCTCGCAGTGCTCGCCAGCCTCTGGATGGCAAAGGCGCGCCTGAGGCTTGTTCCCTCCCTCCTGCTCGCCGTTGCTCTCCCCTTCGCCCTGCGCGCCGTGTTCTTCCTCGTCTTCCGGCTGCAGCGCCTGGCAGCCTCCGCGCCCGCCACGGATTTCCTCTTCTTTCTCTTCGACAAGGATTTCTTCTCCGCGCTTGTCCCGTGGGGGATCGCGTGGCTCTTCAACTCGCTCGCCCTCCGCCACCGCCCCTTCCTCGTCGTCGAAGCGGGTCTGAACGCCGTGCTTCTCGTTCTGGCCCTCTGGAGCCAGGCGGGCTACCGCCTTACCCTGTTCTCACATCCCTCGATCCTCGCGAACCTGCTCGCCGTGTTCATCCTGGCCGAGCTCGTCGTCCTGCTGCTCGCGCGCGGGGAGCGGCCCGGCCTGCGCTCCGTCATGGGCTTCGGGTGGGTCCTCGTCCCCCTGCTGCTCGTGTTTCTGCTCTTCCTGCTCGGCAGGTATGGCGAGGGGGCCGTGAAGGCGGGCGGCGGCCTCATGAAGCCGACCCTCTTCCGGTTCGACTTCTCCCCCTACGTGCGTCTTGAGAGCGAGATCCGCACCACCGACGAGCTCGTGCTGCTCTTCCGCACCGAAGGGGAAGCCGAGAGGTACCTCCTTCGCCGGTTCGTGCTGTCCGGCTATGATCCCCGGCGCGGGTTCTTCATGGAAGCGCGCGGGGGCATCGACGAGCGCGCGGCGGTCGTGCCTGACAGGCCCGAGATCCTTCCAGATCCCGGCTACCGCGGCCGGACGCCGATCGATCAGGAGTACTTCTTCCTCGCCATCGACCCGACCTCGCTCATCGCGATCAACTACCCCACGCGCGTCGTTCCCTTGAAGAACTGGAAGGCCTCATCTTTCCTGAGGGTCTACCGGGTTCAGTCGCGCGCGGTCAAGTCGGCCGCGCCCGCAGCCTCGCCCGCAGCCTCGCCCGCGGCCGCGCCCCCAGCGCCCGAGCTCGCCGCGGAGCCCGCGCCTCTGCCGCCCGATGCGCGCGCCTTCTACACCCGCTACGGCGGCGATCAGGAAATCCGCTCGCTCGCCCTCCAGATCACCGAGAAGGAGTCGGGGTATGCCGCGCGGGTTCGGGCGATCGAGCGCTTCCTACAAATGGGGTACCTGTATTCGCTGAGGCCCGGCATCGCCGCCGACGGCGATCAGCTCCACCACTTCCTCTTCGACTCGAAGAAGGGCTACTGCTCCTACTTCGCTTTCGCAATGGCGCTCTTGTGCCGCAGCCTCGGCATCCCTGCGCGCGTGGCGGTCGGCTTCTTCGTCGACCCGGCCGCCGAGGTGCTCAATTTCTACGAGGTCCGCGCCTTCCAGGCCCACGCCTGGGTCGAGGTCTGGTTCGGAGACCTCGGCTGGATCGAGTTCGATCCCACCTCGCAGAACCTTGCGCCCGGCGAGCAGTTTTCCTTCTTCCTGGGGCCCGACAAGGAGAAGCTCTCGAAGCTGCTGAGCGAAATCCTCCAGAACCAGCTTGGGCTCGAGGAAGAGCAGGCGCCCCGGGAAGGCGCTGCCCCCACCGCGATCGGCGTCATGTCGGAGATCGGAAAAGCGGTCCTCCTGCTCGCCCGGCTGTGGTACCTCACGCTCCCGACGCTGTACCTGCTCTTCCTCGTATCCGCCAAGCTCCTGCCCTCTTTGCCCGGGCTGCTTTCGGCGAGCGCAAGGGGCAGGATGAAGGCAGGCTACCGGCTTCGCCTGGTCGAGCTCGCAGGCGTCGGGCTGGGCCGTCGCGCTGGAGAATCGCACCTCGAGCACGCGCAGAGGATCGAGCGGGAGAGGGGGATCAGGCTGGAGGGCCTCACGGGCGTGTACCTCAAAGCCGTGTTCGGCGAGGCCTTCGGCGCAGCCGATCTGCCGCAGGCGCGCGCCGCGCGTCTCGTTTATCTCGCGAGCCTCCGCGCGCACGTGTCCTGGCCAGTGCGGGCGCTCGGCCTGCTCAACCCGGTCGGAAGTTCGGGACGGCATCCATGACCCGCGCGCGCATATCGATCCCCGCGCTCCTGATGCTCGCCGCGGTCCTTTCGGCCCAAGCCGGCCTGAGCAATTCCGATCTGGACAGCCTGTACGACCGTGCCCGGGCCGCGATCGACCAGGAAAACTACGAGACAGCGGTCAAGCTGCTCGCCGAAGCCAAGGCGAAGTTCCCCGATGCGACGCGGGTCTCTCTCGCCCTCGGCGAGCTCTACTACGACAAGGAGCTCTACACGCTCGCGCTCGAGGAGTACCGGGACGCCGAGAAGAAGGGCGCCGTGGACCTCTCCACCCTCACCCAGATCTCCCGCTGCTACGGCAAGCTCAACAAAGAGAAAAGCTCCATCGAGTACCTGGAGCGCATCATCGCGGCCTACCCCGACAGCTCCGAGAGCTACGACGACCTGGGTTGGATGTTCTTCAAGATCCACTCACTCGAGAAGGGCGAGCAGATCCTCTTGAAGGGGATCGGCCGTTTCGGCCTGCAAAGCGGAATGGCGATGACCCTCGGCACCGTCTATTCGGGAATGAACCGCTACGATCGATCGCGGGAGTTCTACATGAAGGCGATCGAAAAGGCCCTGGCAGCCAATGACCGGACGCTCGCCGCGATCGCCTACTACAATCTGTCCCTGCTCGAGCAAAACTTCTACAATTACAATTCCGCCCTCCGCTTCACCGACGAGTCCCTTGCCATGGACGACCGCGCCTCGGGCCACCTCGCGCGCGGGGAGCTCCTGCAGTCGCGGATGGAGTTCCGCCCGGCCCTCGAGGAGTACGAGAAGGCGCGCGCGGCCGACACGACGCCTCTCTCCCGGCTGAACCTCGCGATTCTTCACCAGGAGTTCGGAAACCTCGAGCTCGCGCGCCGCTACGGGGAGGAGGTGCTGGCCTCGAGGGACCTCGCGTGGATGCTGTACTACGGGACGGACATCACCCGTCATTTCATGGATGTCCACGAGCTTCTGGCCGACGCGCATGAGGGGCTCGCGCGCATGGCGGCCGCCCGGCCCACGGCCGGGCCCTTCCCGCGCATATCGGCGCTCGTCTCGGCGCTGCGCCATTGGGCGAGCTCCCGCTTCTACCGGCAGAGGTTCCGCGTTGCGGCGCTGAAGGTCGGGTCCGCCTACCTGGCGGAAGGCTCCCTCGAAGAAGCCTACCTGCAGTTCTTCAGGGCGAACGCGGGGTACGCCGAGGTGGCCGCAAAGTACCTCGACCTGGCCCGGGCGCTGGAAACCGCCCGAACCCCGCATGCGCAGGCGTTCTACCTCATGGAGGAGGGCATCCTGAAAGGCTCGGCGGTCCTCCTCGAGCGCTCGATCGTGGAGTTCGACCCATTCTGGGAGAAGGAGGCGATCGCAAAGGCGCTGCGCCGGATGATCCCCCTGCTCAGGAAGCCGGAGGAGGCGATCGTGAGGCTTTTCGGGATCAATCCGGGCGCCCTGCCGCAGGCGGGCATCGGATTGCCTCTCTCGGTCTCGTTCGAGGGCGCGCTCGAAGGCGCGCAATGGGGGAGGCGAGAAAAACGGCTGATTGGCCGATACTTGAAACGGGCCCATTCCGAGATCGGAACCGGCGCACGACACGCTCTACGCCTGGTTCGGGAAACGGGCGGTGATGTGCGCTTCTCGGTCGTGGACAGCAGGACCGGAAGACAGGTCGCGGAGGGCAGCGTGAAGGGGCCGGCCTCGCGGATCGTCCAGGCCGTGCTTGATGCGCTGTACGCCGTCGAGTAGAATATCCAGGAGAGGGACATGAGGGGGATTCGGTGCAGAAGCTTGTCCTGAAGGTGTCCGAGAAGGTTCCCGAGATTCCCAGCCCCGCGCGAAAGCAGCCGGGGATGAGCGTCAGGCGCATCGCCAGGATGTCCGGCCGGCAGGCCGACGACGAAACCCTCGTCGCGTATCTGCTCGACAGCGCCTTCATCGAGAAGAACAGCGGCGCCCTGCGAGAGGCCGCCGTTCCCGCCGGATCGATCCTCCTCTGGAACCCGAAAGCCGAGCCCTCCTCCTCCGAGCTGCTCCCCGAAGGGCTCCTCTTCGACGAGGTGTTCTCCTTCAAGAATCCCCCGCTGTTCCTGCGGACGCTGCGAAACCTGTTCCGCAGGCTCCTGCTCGAGCGCGAGCTGGCTCGCAAGGAGGATCTGCTGCGGCGCAAGGAGTCGGAGAACTCCGAGCTGCTCCAGGTCGGCATCGCCCTCTCCGCCGAGCGCGACAATGACAAGCTGCTCGCCTACATCCTGCGCCAGCTGCGCGAGATCACCTTCGCGGACGCGGGGACGCTGTACCTGCTCGAGCGCGACGCGGCGAGCGGCGAGCAGAAGATGCGGTTCAAGATCACGCAGAACGACTCCAACCCCACGGACTTCTCGGAGTTCGTGATGCCCCTGTCCAAGAAGACCATCTCGGGCTACGTGGCCTCGACGGGCGCGGTGCTCAACATCGAAGATGTCTACGACATTCCACCCGACAGCGAGTACGGGTTCGCCAAGAAATACGACGAGGACACGGGATACCGATCGAAAAGCATGCTCACCGTCCCGATGCAGGACCACAAGGGCGAGATCCTCGGCGTGATCCAGCTCATCAACAGAAAGAAGGCCTTCTCCGTCCGTCTGGCCAACCCGAGAGAGGTGGACTCCCGGGTGGTGCCGTTCAGCCCGGAAATCGAGCCCCTCGTCATGTCGCTCGCCTCGCAGGCAGCCGTCTCGCTCGAGAACAACCTGCTCTACCAGGAAATCGAAACGCTCTTCGAGGGCTTCGTGAAGGCCTCCGTGCAGGCCATCGAGTCGCGGGACCCCACCACATCGGGTCATTCCAACAGGGTGGCGATCTACACGGTCGGCCTCGCCAAGGCCGTGGACCGCATCGAATCAGGCTCGTACCGTGACGTGCGCTTCACCCTGGAGCACCTCAAGGAGATCCGCTACGCCAGCCTCCTGCACGACTTCGGCAAGGTCGGCGTGCGCGAGCACGTCCTGGTGAAAGCGAAGAAGCTCTACGGCCACCAGCTCGAGCTCGTGAAGATGCGCTTCGCCTACATGCAGAAGGCGATGCTGTACGGCCTGCTGAAGGAGAGGTTCGATTCGCTGTGCAACGGCGGCCTGGACGGCTACATGAAGGTGAAGGGCGACTTCGACCGCAGGGAGGAGGAGTGGCTGTCGGAGATCGACGCGTACCTGAAAACGATCATCACGGCCGATGAGCCGAAGGTGCTCGATGAGGAGCCCGCGCGCGTGCTCGACGAGATCCACAGGAAGACCTTCCTCGAGAAGGGCGGCCAGGCGGTGCCCTTCCTCACCGACGACGAGTACACGAAGCTGCGGATCAGGCGCGGCTCTCTCGACGAGTCGGAGAGGAAGGAGATCGAGAGCCACGTGACCCACACGTTCCTGTTCCTTCGCACGATTCCGTGGACGAAGGAGATGAAGAACATCCCCGCCATCGCCTATGGCCACCACGAGAAGCTCGACGGCGACGGGTACCCCCGCAAGCTGCTCGCCGCCGACATCCCCATCCAGTCGCGGATGATGACGGTCTCGGACATCTACGACGCGCTCACTGCGAGCGACAGGCCCTACAAGCGGGCAGTGCCCCCGCGGCAGGCCCTCGACATCCTCACCAAAGAAGTGGAGATGCACAAGCTCGACAAGGAGCTCGTCGACATCTTCATCGAGTCGAAGGTCTGGGAGAAGAAGGCCGAGCCTTCGGGCTCCTGAGCTTCACGATCTCGTCCTGAACCGAAAAGGGCAGTGCCTCGCGCTTCGACCCGCGCTGGATCGTCACCCCCTCCGCCTGCTCCTGGATCTCGCCGATGATCGCGGCGGGGATCTGCCGGGCGAGGAGCAGCCCGCAGGCCTCCTCGGCGATCGGCTGAGCGGCCGTGAAGAGGAACACCCCCGAGCTGAGCAGGCCGAGGGGGTTCATCGCGAAGCGCGCGCACAGGCGGCGGGTCTCCTCGCGGACCGGCAGCGCATCGAAGACGACCATCGCTCCGGTCCCGCTCCTGCGGCAGATCTCGTGGATGCCCATCGCGACGCCGCCTTCTGTCGGGTCGTGGCCGCTGGAAAGGGGGAGTCCCTCCAGCGCCCTTCCCTCCTCCACGATCGAGATCCCCGGATCGTCCAGCCAGCCGAGGACGGCGCGGAAGCCTTGCTCTCCGAGTGACTCGCGCGACTCGGCCGGGCGCTCGCGCGCGATTATCGTCGTGCCCTCCAACCCGACCCACTTCGACATGCACAGCGCGTCGCCCGGTCGCGCGCCGCCCGTCGACAGGGGAGCGCGGAAAAGGAAGCCCACCGCCTGCCCCGCCACGATGGTGCGCTTCACGACAGGGGTCACCTCCGTGTGGCCTCCGACCCACAGGAGGCCCGCCTTGCGGCAGGCATCGGAGATGTCCGCGAAGATGCGCTCCACCTCCGCCTCTCCCGTGCCCGGCGGGAGCAGGATCGTGGTGGTGAGGTAGATCGGCCTCCCTCCCATGGCGACGATGTCGTTCGCGTTCACGGCCACCGTATAGGCGCCGATGCGCTCGTCGGTGAAAGTGATCGGGTCGGCCGTGAGCACGAGGGTGTCGGAGCCGGCCGCGACCGCGGCGTCCTCGCCGGGAAAGGCTCCCACTGTCAGCAGCGACGAGCGCGAGGTGTGGCGGAGGAGCCGCTCGAGCAGCTCGGGGGGGAGCTTCCCCTCGGCCAATTTCCCCTCGGCCAGTTTCCCCTCGGCCCGTGGAGGCTTCATGGCTCCGAGGATCGGGAAAATCGAGGCATTCGTCAAGGCGCCCTTGAAAAGGATCGCCCTCCCGCACTACAATAGGCCATGGCAAAAACGCGGGTGCAGGAATACACCGAGAAATTTGCCGACGCGCCGATCCGCTTCACCCCCTATGCCCTGAAGAAGACGGGACTGGTCCAGTCGCAGGTGTTCCTCAAGATCGAGGACTACATGCTGATCTGCGCCCCCTTCCAGATCTCGATGAAGCGCGGGATCTTCCTCGTCGTGCTCAGCGTTCAGGAGATCTCGTTCTTCCAGCAGTTCCAGAAGAAGCTCTGCTCGATCAACCTCACGTTCCAGAAGACCGGCAACAAGAAGCCCCTCAACCTCTTCCTCCGCGGGACCCTCGAGCGGATCGGGCCCGTGAAGGGCAAACAGAACGTCTGCATGATGGATGCGGTCATTAAAGGATGCCCGAACGACCTGGTGGAGATCATCGGCGAATACCTGGCGGCCTACGAGGGCCTCAAGGCGCAGCACGAGAACTTCCGCGACAAGCCCGTCGCGCTGGATGAGAGCGCGGCGAAGCTGATGCGATTCAACAACTACGTCGAGCTCGTCCTGGGGACGCAGAAAACAAGGGCGACGCTGATATCGCTGGCGGTGAACTCGCTGAAGCTCCGCCTGTCGTCTGCAATCCCGGGGCTCGCGGAAGGGGTTTCGTGCGGCGCGCGGCTGTACTTCCAGATCTACCAGTTCACCGCGAGCGGGAAGGTGACGGCGATCGAGCGCCTGAGCGGCGACCAGCTCGTGGTGACGCTCGCGATCGAGTTCACCCCCGAGCTGATCGAGATCATGGATGACTACTTCTTCCGACAGAGCATCCAGGGGAGAGGACGCACTTCCTGATCCCGTGGCGCAGATCGCGCTGCGATCCTTCGGGGTCTCCTATCTGTATCCCATCCAGCGGTTCGTCATCTCCAATACCCTCGAAGGCCGGCCGCAGATCGTGGTGCTGCCCACGGGCGCGGGCAAATCCCTCTGTTTCCAGCTCCCCTCCCTGCTCCTGACGGGCCCCACCCTCGTTCTCGTGCCCCTCCTGTCGCTGCTCTCGGACCAGCTGCGGAAGCTGCGGGAGGCAGGCGCGCCCGTCGATGCGCTGCGCGGGGGGCTGTCTCGCGAGGAAAAAACGCGCCTGTTCAGCGCGATCCGCGGCGGCGCCGTGCGCCTCCTCCTTGCCACGCCCGAGGCATGCCTCGCCGAGACGAACGCCGAGCAGCTCGCGCAGTGCGGGTTCTCGCACCTCGTCATAGACGAAGCTCACTGCGTGTCGGAGTGGGGGGAGAGCTTCCGCCCGGCATACCTCGAGGTCGGCGGCCTTGCCGCGCGCCTGGGCATCAGGGTCGTCACGGCATTCACGGCCACGGCCTCCGTCGAGGTGCTCGGGAAGATCCGCGCCGTGCTCTTCCCCGCGGGCGGGGAGGCCCTGGTCGCCGCGAGCGCGGACAGGCCGAACATCTTCTATCGAGTCATGCCCATTCTCTCCCGGTGGCACGCCCTGGAGGAGACGGTGAAGACCGCCGCGCGGCCCCTGCTGGTCTTCTGCCGAACGCGCGAGGCGACTGAGGAGTCCGCCAGGGAGATGCGGCGGAGGCTCCCCGGGCATCAGCTTTTCTTCTATCACGCGGGACTCGATCGCGAGGAGCGCGCGGCGGTCGAGCGCTGGTTCCTCTCGTCCGTCGACGGCGTGCTGTTCGCGACCTCGGCCTACGGCCTGGGCGTCGACAAGCCCGACATCCGAACGGTGGCGCACACGGATGTCCCGCCGTCCGTCGAGGCCTACCTCCAGGAGACGGGACGGGCGGGCAGGGACGGCAAGCCGTCGAACGCGGTGCTCATGACCTCGCGGGAGGATGTCGCTTTCCTCGGGAGGCTCGGGGATGAGACGGCGCGGGCGCGCTATGCCCGCATACTGGGGTATGCTCGGGGAACCGACGTGTGCCGCAGGAACTCCCTGCTCTCCCTGATCGGCCAGGACCCTGTCACCTGCTCGGGCTGCGATGTGTGCGAGGGCACGGCAGCGCACGGCCCCGCGGGGGAGAGCGAGATCTTGAGGTTCGCGAGGATCCACCGACGGAGGTTCACCCCCGAGGAGGCGGCGGCAATCCTTGCGGGGGCGTGGAGCCCGCGCGCGGTCCGCGAGTTCCACGACTGCAGGGACGGGTGGGGCTCGCTTCGCGGTTGGCAGCGGGAGGACGTGGAAGAGGCGATCCGCGGGCTGATCGTGCGCGGGTCTGTCGGGGTGCCCTCGCGAGGCCCCTGGGCGGGGAAGCTCACGGCCCGGGCTTTGTCATCCCGATCTCCCTCCTGAGCCTGTCGACGAGATCCTGTGGACATGTATACGGAGGCTCGACAGGCGCCTCGGCCCTCTCGAGACGGACGAGATCGGGGACCGGGATCACAGCGGCCACCGCAATACCGCGCCAGGTCAGCAGCACACGCTCCTTCCCGTACGAGACGCGGTTGACGAGCTGAGAAAATCGCTTGCGCGCCTCGACGGTTGAAACCCGCTCAGTCTTTGGGACCATTCTGTCCTCCTGTGCGCCCTCCTGATCGCAGCGTGGACCGCTATATAGCGGCCTTCGCAGACCGGGTCACACGAACTGGCTCAAATGTACGTTTGAGCCAGTTCGTGAGTGCCGCTCCGGGAAAAACCTTCTGCGCTTCGAGCGCCCGGGCACACGTGTGGCGTGCCTGCCGGTTGCCCGGCGTGCCGTTGGTCGGCTGCGGTGGCCCTGCGATGCTCAACGTCGCCCTGCGGCGCGCGTGTCATGCTGCACACCGCAGGGTTGCAGCTCATCCCCTGTACATACTACCGCCAGGAATTTCACCCTGCTTGTGCTCCCCGCTGCCCTCATGATAGAGTGCGCCATCCCGACCCCATACAGAAAGGCCGCCAAAGGAGACCACATGGAGCAGGCGTTTCGAGCCCTCCTCGAGCAGTGGAGGGGCGCCAAAGGCAACGTCATTCCCCTTCTCCAGAAGACCCAGGACATCTTCGGGTACCTTCCGCAAGACTCAATGAGCGAGATCGCTCGGGTGACGGGAAAGGCGCCCGCCGAGATCTACGGCGTTGCGACCTTCTACGCGCAGTTCCGGTTCAAGCCCTACGGCAAGCACGTGATGAAGGTATGCCACGGGACCGCCTGCCACGTGCAGGGAGCCGAGTCCCTGGACACGGTTATCGAGATGAGGCTCGGCGTGACGCCGGGCAACACGACGGCGGATGGCGAGTTCTCAATCGAGCGGGTGGCCTGCCTGGGCTGCTGCTCCCTCGCTCCCGTGGTCATGATCGACGGCGAAGTGTACGGAAGGCTCACTGGCGACAAGGTGGGGAAGATCGTCTCGACGGTCAGGGGGAAGAAATGAGCGCGCGCGCCGAGGTTGCGGTCGGGATGAGCTCCTGTGGGATTGCATCGGGAGCCCGCTCGGTGTTCGAAGCGCTCACGAAGGACGTCGCGGACAAAAGGCTCCCGTTTGCTGTGGTCTCCACGGGGTGCATTGGCGCATGCCATGCCGAGCCCATGGTGGAGGTGCGCCAGGCCGACGGCCGGTCGTTCCTCTATGGGAACGTGGATGACGCGGCGGCGCATCGGATCGTCGAGGCCCACCTCGCCGGCGGAGCGCCTGTCGACGAGCTTCTGATCCCCGTCGACTACCCCTACCTCGCGAAGCAGAAGCGGATCGTGCTTGCCAACTGCGGGGTCATCGATCCCGAGTCCATCGACCAGTACATCGCGCATGACGGATACGCAGCGCTCAAAAAGGTGCTCTCCTCGATGAGCCCTCAACAAGTCATCGATGAGGTGAAGGCTTCGGGCCTGCGCGGCCGGGGCGGCGCAGGGTTCTCCACGGGACAGAAGTGGACCTTCGCGCGCGAGGCGGCATCCTCCACCGGCAAAAAGTACGTGATCTGCAATGCCGACGAGGGAGACCCCGGCGCGTTTATGAACCGCTCCGTGCTCGAGGGCGACCCTCACGCCGTGCTGGAGGGCATGCTGATCTGCGCCTACGCGATCGGCGCGGACGAAGGCTACATCTACGTGCGCGCGGAGTACCCGCTCGCGATCAAGCGGCTGGAGATCGCCGTCAAGGCGATGGAGGAGCGCCGCCTGCTGGGCGAGCGCATCCTCGATACCTCCCTCAGCCTCCACCTCCACATCAAGGAGGGAGCGGGCGCATTCGTGTGCGGCGAGGAGACGGCCCTCATGGGATCCATCGAGGGCAAGCGCGGCATGCCCCGTCTGCGTCCCCCCTTCCCCGCCGTGCGCGGCCTGTGGGATTCCCCGACCAACATCAACAACGTCGAGACCTACGCCGACGTGCCGCACATCATCCGCATGGGCGGCGCCGAATACGCAAAGATCGGCACCGAGAAGAGCAAGGGCACCAAGGTCTTCGCGCTGGCGGGCAAGATCAAGCGCGGCGGCATGGTCGAGGTGCCCATGGGCATCAGCCTTCGCGAGGTCATCTTCGACATCGGCGGCGGGATCCAGGACGACAAAAGGTTCAAGGCAGTGCAGATGGGAGGGCCGTCGGGCGGGTGCATCCCCGAGAGCCTCGCCGACGTGCTGATCGACTACGACTCCCTCACCGCCTCGGGGGCCATTATGGGCTCGGGCGGCATGGTCGTGATGGACGAGTCCACCTGCATGGTGGACGTGGCGCGCTACTTCCTCACCTTCATCCAGAGCGAATCCTGCGGCAAGTGCACCTTCTGCCGAATCGGCACCAAACGAATGCTGGAAATTCTCACGACGATCACCGAGGGCAAGGGCAGGGAGAAGGACATCGCGGATCTCGAGGAGCTGGCCGCAAAGGTCAAGGTCTCCTCGCTGTGCGGCCTCGGCCAGACCGCCCCCAACCCCGTGCTGACCACGCTGCGCTACTTCCGTGAGGAGTACGACGACCACATCCGCAACGGGCGCTGCGCGGCGAAGAAGTGCAAGGCCCTCATCCGCTTCCGCGTCATCACAGAGAAGTGCACGGGGTGCACGCTGTGCGCGAAGGTCTGCCCCACAAAGGCCGCGCACGGCGAGAGGAAGAAGGTGCACGAGATCGACCAGGCCACGTGCGTCAAGTGCGGACTGTGCGCCGATGCCTGCAGGTTCGACGCGATCGACATCACGACGGGAAGGGAATAGCGATGGCCGGCACCAAGATAGAGTTCACCCTCGACGGCAAAACACTCACGGCCGAGGCAGGCGAGACAATCCTCGCCGTGGCCGAGCGCGAGGGCATCCGCATCCCCACGCTGTGCAACGACAGGCGCCTAGAGCCGTTCGCCTCCTGCTGGGTGTGCCTCGTGAAGGTCGAGAGAGCAAAGGGGTTTGTCCCGAGCTGCGGCACGAAGGTCGCCCCGGGCATGGTGGTCTCCACATCCTCCCCAGACGTGCTCGCAGCGCGCAAGATGGCCTTCGAGCTTCTCCTCTCTAGCCACTACGGCGACTGCAAGGCGCCCTGCACGCTCACTTGCCCATCGAACGTGGACATCCAGGGCTACATGGGCCTCGTTGCCAATGGGAGGCTCGAGGAGGCGGTGGCTCTGATCCGGCGCGACAATCCCATGCCCGCCGTGATCGGCAGGATCTGCCCCCGGCCCTGCGAGGAGAAGTGCCGCAGAAACCTCGTTGAGGAGCCCCTCAACATCAACGGCGTCAAGCGCTTCGTGGCCGACCTCGAAGCGCAGGCGGGCGGCATGCCGGTGCGCACCCCCTCACCCAAAATCGGAAAGAAGGTGGCCGTGGTCGGCGGAGGACCCGCTGGCCTTTCGGCCGCGTGGTACCTAACGGAAAAGGGAGTCGACGTCGCGGTCTTCGAGGCCATGGAGAAGGCCGGGGGCATGCTCCGCTACGGCATCCCCGACTACCGTCTCCCGCCCGAGGTTCTCGACAGGACGATCGGCGAGATGTTGAGCATGGGCGCGGAGCTGCGGACCGGCGTGGCGCTCGGCAAGGACGTCACACTCGAAGGGCTGCGCTCCGAGTACGACGCTGTCGTGCTCGCCATCGGCGCGTGGAAAAGCCGCGGCCTGCGCATTCCCGGCGAGGAGCACCCCGAGGTGCTCTCGGGCATCGATTTCCTGCGCGACGTGAACGCGGGAAAGCCTGTGCGCGTAGGCGCGAAGGTCGCGATCATCGGCGGCGGCAACACGGCCATGGACGCCGCGCGCTGCTCGCTGCGCCTGGGCGCGACGAAGGTGACAATGTACTACCGCCGCACCCGCGAGGAGATGCCTGCCTCCGATGCGGAGATCGATGAGACGCTGGAAGAGGGCGTCGACATCCAGTACCTCGCCGCGCCCGTCTCGATCCAGGCTAGCGGCGCGGCCCTCCACTCACTGACGCTGCTGCGCATGGAGCTGGGCGAGCCCGATGCGTCGGGCCGCAGGCGGCCCGTGCCCATCGACGGCTCGGAGTACACCGTGGAGGTCGACACCGTGATCTCCGCTGTCGGCCAGTACCCGGACACGAAGGTCTTGTCCAGCAGCGCCGGCCTCGCAGACCTCGCCGGCCTGGTCGACGAGAAGGGGAACCTGAATGCCGACACGATGACTGGGGTGACCGGCGTGCAAGGGGTCTTCGCTGCCGGCGACCTGCTCACTGGCACCGACATCGCGATCCGCGCGATCGCGGGCGGCAAGCACGCGGCGCGCGCGGCGCTCGCCTTTTTTGCGGGCCGCGCATACGAGCGGCCGAAGGAGTTCCTGAGCAAGAAGTCGGACTTCCGGGAGCCCACCCCCGCGGACTTCACCGACACGCCTCGCGCGCCGCGGGCCGCGCCGCCTGTCCTCGCGCCCGAGACGCGGAAGCGGAGCTTCACCGAAATCGAAAAGACCTTCAGCCGGGAGCAGGCGCTCGCAGAGGCGGCGCGGTGCCTCGAGTGCGGCTGCCAGGACGTGAAGGACTGCGCGCTGAAGCTGCATGCGACCGAGTACGACGCGGCGGCCACCCGGTTCCTCGGCGAGGTCGGGGCGCACCCGATCGACGAGAGCCACCCCTTCATATCCCGAGACCCCTCCAAGTGCGTGCTGTGCGGAAGGTGCGTCCGCATCTGTCTCGAGGTTCAGGGCATCGGGGTTCTGGGCTACATCTACAGGGGCTTCTCCTCGGTGGTGGCCCCCTCTTTCGGCGTTCCCTTCGGCGAGGACAAGAGCTGCATCTCCTGCGGCCAGTGCGTTTCCGCCTGCCCCGTGGGCGCTCTCACGGAGAAGCTGCCCGCCCGGAAATCGGTCCCCCTGCTCGAGAGGATCGAAGAGGGCGCCTGCTCGCTGTGCTCCATCGGCTGCGCGATCGAGTACCGGTGGCACGGGAGCCTTCTGACCCGGATCACCGAGCGCTACGAGGCGCCCAACCACGGCAAGCTCTGCAAAAAGGGGAAGTTCGGCCACGAGTTCCTGAACGAGGCCGTGCCCGCCGCTCCCAGCGCATCCGAACTCGAGGCAGCGCGCGCCTCGGTGAAAAAGCTCCTGGCAGGTTCGAAGGCACCCCTCATGAGGATCTCCCCCTCGCTGTGCGGCGAGGCGATCGACATGTTTCTAGACGCTGCCGCGAAAAAAAGCATCCCCGTAGAAGCCGCGGGGCTGGCGAATCTCGATCCGCGATGGTCGGCCTTCCCGGCTGCTCAGCCAGGAGCCTCCGCGCACACGGGCATCCGCATCCTAGTCGGCGACATCGCTGATTCGAACAACGTGGCATTCACGGAGGCATTCCGCCTGCGCAGGCAGGGGGTGGCCGATCTGTGGATCGTGGGGCCGAACGACCTGAATGGCGGGGCGAACCTCGAAACAGCTCGGCGCGCGGCGAGCCGCTTCTTCCCTTCGCTCGCCGAGCTCCAAGGAGCCATCGAGGAGGCGTCAGCCAAAGCCGCGGTGATCGTCGTCGTCAATCCCGAGGAGATCTTTGCGAAGGCGGGGGCTGCAGCCGAGAGGCTCGTCCTGGAAGCCCTGCTCACCGCGCAGGCGGGAGCAAACGGAGCGCGTGAGATGGGGAGGGTCCGCGTGGCGCTCCTGTGGAACTCGCGGAACGCGGGCTATCTCTTCGGCCGCCTGACCACCGGGAGTGCGACCTCGGGGCGCGCAAGCACGGCTCCGAGACACAAGCGCCCGCCGAAGAAGCCCGACCTCCTTCTCGACGTGGGGATCGAAGAGCCCACCAACGGTGTCAAGCGGATCGTCTGGGGAAAGCAGCCGGCGGCCGATGCCCTGTTCATCCCCCTGCCCATCGACCTGTGGATCAGAGGCCGCTCGCACCCCACGGGACGGGAGGCCATCCAGGCCGGCATGGTCGACGTCACGAGATTCGGCATCGTGTAGTCACGTCAGCCGACAAGCCCGCGCACGGCGTCGAGCTCGCGCCAGGGAACAATCCGTGTTTCGCGGCGTTGGCGAGATTCCCGTCCCCCGTACACAAGATAGCTGTGGGTCGTCGAACCTGTGATGCTCCGCCACCGATCGAGCCCCCTGAACAGGTCAGGCGTGAGGGTCTGCCCTGACTTGATTTCAACGGGCACAAGCTCCTCTCCCCGATCGATAATCAGATCGACCTCGTCTCCAGTATTGTTCCTCCAGAAGTACAGATTGGAGGACAGCGCGTGGTTGAATCTCGCCTTCATCAGCTCGCTTGCGACGAGGCACTCGAAAATGCCGCCCCGTAGGGGATGGACCGCAAGATGACTAGGATCCTGGATATTGAGCAGCCATGCCGCGACTCCAGGGTCGTGGAAATAGAGCTTCGGTGTCTTGACCAGACGCTTGCCGAAGTTGCGGAAATGCGGTTGGAGAAGAAACACCAGGTAGCTCGCTTCCAGAACAGAAAGCCAGCTTCTGGCAGTATTGTGGGTGATGCCGCAGTCAGTTGCGAGCGAAGAGAGGTTGAGAAGCTGCCCGACCCTGGCCGCGCACATGCGCAGGAAACGCTGGAAGGTCGCGAGCTCCCGGACGTTCACAAGCTGTCGCAGGTCGCGCTCCACGTATGTCATGATGTAGGAAGCGTGCCAGTGCGCGGGAGTCAGCTTTCTGTCGTACAGAGCGGGATACAGTCCCCGGAAAAGCAGATTGTCGAGATCGGGCAGCGCGATACCGGCTGCCTTGAGTTCGCCGATCGAGAGGGGCATCAGCTGCAGCATGCCGACGCGCCCCGCCAGCGATTGGCCGATGCCCGCAAGCAGCCCGAACTGCTGTGATCCTGTCAGCACGAATCGGCCCATCCCCTGGGACTCGTCCGCAGCAGTCTGGAGGTACGAGAAGAGCCTCGGGCTGCGCTGAGCCTCGTCGATGACGAGGCCGCTGCGATAGCGGTGGAGAAACCCGCGGGGGTCCGCTTCGATCAGCTCAAGGGTGTCCGGATCCTCGAGAGACACATAGGGCTTGCGGGGGAAGGTTGCCCTGACCAGCATCGTCTTTCCCGATTGGCGCGGTCCTGTCACCGAAACGATCGGAAAGCCGGCCGCAAGCTGTCGCAGTGTCTTCTGGGCTGCCCGTGGAATCACGTCTCAACTGTATCGCAGGCCTTACAATTTGTCAATTCAATTGACAATCAGCAAGACCAACTCACCACCGCGTGAACCCCAGCACGAGCAGCAGCTGCCCCGAGATGTAGGTCAGGTCACCGAAGAGTTCGCCGTACTTCGTTTCGCCTCGATGCTTGAAAAGATGGAAGCCATGCACCGTCTGCGATGCGATGAAGGCGAGCGAGCCGGCGAACGGAAACCAGAACGCGAGGCCCTGATACCACCAGAGCCTGGTCAGGGCCGCGAACCCCATCACCATGACCACCGTGAGGTAGATCGTCATCGGCGCCTTCATCTCACCCATGGATGGCTTCAGCATCGAATAGACCAGGACGAAATACCCGATGTAGACGAGCGCCGCCAGGTAGTGCCACGCAGGGACGCCGCGCAGGAGGGAAAACGGCTGCATCAGCGCTATGGCGTAGAAAGCGAAGCACAGCAGGTATGCCCCGGACATCAGCATCATGAAGGCTTCCTTTTTCTGCAGGAACCAGATGATATCGCCGATAAAAGCGAGCGCGAGGGCGGCGACGACCAGCCAGTTCGCTCCTGTCGAGCCGAGAATGTAGAAGACGGCGAGGCAGGGCACTCTCAGTGGAGTGGAGAAGTACTGCACCTTTCGCAGCTTCAGCCCCACGGCGACAAGGTTGAGCACGGAGAGAGCCCCAAAGATGACCAGCAGCACCAGTCTCGCGACGCTCATTTTCGTCCTCCTTCACGTTTACTTGTTCGCTTCCACAACTCTGAGGGATGGCTCCTTGCAGCCCCGAGGGGCGCGTTCAGGCCAGCGCGAACCCCAGCACGAGCAGCAGCTGCCCCGAGATATAGAACAGATCCGTAAAGAAATCCCCGTACTTCGATTCGCCTCGATGCTTGAACAGGTGAAAGCCACCCACCGTCTTGCCGGCGATGAAGGAGAGCGAGCCGACGAACGGGAGCCAGAACGCGAGACCCTGGTGCCACCAGAGCCTGGTCAGGGCCGCGAACCCCATGATCATGACGATTGCGAAGAAGACCGACATGGGCGCCTTCATCTCTCCCATGTATGACTTCAGCAGCGTGTAGACAAGGATGAAGTACGCGACATAGACGAGGGCGACCGCGTAGTGCCATGCCGGAACGCCGCTGAGCTGAGAAAAGGGCTGCAGCAGGGCTACGGCATAGAAGCCGAAGCTCAGCAGGTATGCCCCGGACATCAGCATCATGAAGGTCTCTTTCTTTTCCCAGAGCCAGAGGATGTCGCCGACGAAGGTGAAAGCGAGAGCGGCGATCACAAGCCAGCTGGGGCCTGTCGCGCCAAGAATGAAGAATGCGGCGAGGAAGGGCACCCTCAGCGGGGTCGAGAAGTACTGCACCTTTCGCAGCTTCAGCCCGACAGCGACGAGGTTGAGCACGGAGAGAGCCCCGAAGACGATCAGCAGCACCAGTCTCGCGACGCTCATTTTCGTCCTCCTTCACGCCTACTTGTTCTGCTTCCAGCCTGGGTGAGTGATTCCGAAGCTCTTGATCTTGTAGTTCAGGGCCCTGCTCGAGACGCCCAGGAGCCGGGCGGCATCCTTCTGCACCCATTTGCTGCGCTCCAGGGCCTGTTCGATCAGCGCCCGTTCCGCATCCTCGAGGCGTATCCCTCCCGCGGGCAGCCGGATCCGCTCGTCGCTTTTCTCCGCCCCCTCACCGGCGAAGAACAGATTGAGGTCCTCCGTCGTGATGCTGTCGCCCTCCGCCATCAGGACGGCCCTCTCCAGCGCATTCTCGAGCTCCCGGATGTTGCCGGGCCAGTGGTAGGCCGTGAGCATCTTCATCGCCCCCGGCTCGATGCCCCTGATCTTCTTGTTCATCTCGGTCGAGTACTTCTTGAGGAAGAACTGGATCAGAAGCCCGATGTCCCCGTCGCGCTCCCGCAGGGGCGGCAGGCGGATCGTGACCACGTTCAACCGGTAGTACAGATCCTCTCGGAAGAGGCTCCGCCGCATCAGGTCCATCAGGTTCTTGTTCGTGGCAGAGATGATCCTCACGTCGGTCTTCACAGTCGCGTTGGAGCCAAGCCGCTCGAACTCTTTCTCCTGGATCACCCGAAGCACCTTCGCCTGAGTGAACAGGCTCATGTCGGCGACCTCGTCGAGGAAGATCGTGCCGCCGTTGGCGTGCTCGAAGCGCCCGATCCTCACCTTGTCCGCGCCGGTGAAGGCCCCCCTCTCGTAGCCGAACAGCTCGCTCTCCAGAAGCTGCTCGGGGAGGGCAGCGCAGTTGACCCTGACGAACGGCCCATCGGCGCGCGTGCTGTTGTAGTGGATCGCCCCGGCAACGAGCTCCTTGCCGGTGCCCGTCTCACCCGCAATGATCACGCTCGAGTCGGTCTTCGCCACGCGGTTCACGATCCGGAAGACCTTCCTGATCTCCGCGCTCTCACCAATGAAGTTGTAGGGCTGGTATGCGTCGCGGTACAGCCCGGCTGGGCTGGAGGGAGCGGTCTTCTGCCCCTTTTTCTCCAACGCCCTCTTGATCTGGAAGCTGAGCTCCGGGATGCTGAAGGGCTTCTGCACGATGCTGAAGGCCCCCTCTTGAACGGCCTTCAAGCCCTCCTGCGTGGTCTCGAGGTCGGCGTGGACGATCACGGCCGTGGTGGGGTCCTTCCGCTTCACCGCCTGGATCAGGTCGTGGATCGTCCCGCCCGCGATCGACACGCTGCTCACCACGACGTCCCAGTCGCGCTTTTCGAGCTGGGAGATGGCGCTCTTGTAGTCCGAGGCCTCGAACAGGGAATGCCCGATGCTGCGAAAGAAGCTGCAGATGTCCGCGATGCGGTTCTCGTCCTGATCGATGATGAGAAATGTGCTCATGGTCGCCTGCCGGGCCCCTCGGCCAGGGCCCCAATGATAGGCTTCTGCGGCGGAAAATCAAGGGAGAAGCCCGGGGGAGAAGATCGGGAAAGCGCTTGCCGGCCCCCCCATACAGGCCATATACTTGTGCACAGGAGGACATCCTACGGCCGCCACGATCATCGACAGGCTGAAAGAAATCTCCTTCTTCTCCGACATCCCGGACAACGACCTGCGCCAGATCGCCGATATCATGGTCGAGAAGAGCTACCGCAAGGGGGCGGCGATCATCGAGGAGCACACCCAGGCGGAGCGGTTCTTCATCATCTACCGGGGCAAGATAGAAATCACCAAGAGATTCGAGAGCGAGGAGGAGTTCGTTCTGTCGGTGCAGAGCGACGGGGATTTCTTCGGGGAAATGGCCCTCCTGGACGAGCAGCCCCGCTCGGCCACGGCTCGAGCCCTGGAGCCCACGATCGTGCTGGAGATATCGCGCAAGAACTTCGAGACCCTCTTGTACAAGGCGCCCACGCTGGCCTACCGGATCATGAAGGAGCTGAGCACCCGGCTGCGGGAGACCGGCGCCCTGCTCATGTCTCACCTCCAGCAGAGGAACAGGCAGCTCTACCGCTCGCACATCGACACGATCACCATGGTCGTCCAGGCCATCGAGAAGCGAGACTCCCAGACCAGCGGCCGCACCCGACGGGTCACGAGCCTCGCGAAGGCCATCGGCAGGGAGCTCGCCCTTCCAGACGAGCAGCTCCTCGTCCTCGAGCTGAGCGCCCTCCTGCATGACCTCGGGATGCTCGCGATTCCCGAGACCCTGTTGAAGAAATCGGGGCCCCTGGCCGAGCGCGAGTACAGCACGATCAAGAAACACCCTCAGAAAGGAAAGGAAATGATCCAGGGCATTCCCTTCCTCGAGAAGGCGATCCCCGATGTTTTCCACCACCACGAGAAGTTCAACGGCACCGGATACCCCGAAGGCCTTGCCGGCACGAGTATTCCCCTTGCCAGCCGGATTCTCGCGGTGGTGGACGCTTTCGAAGCGATGACGCGCGAGAGGCCCTACCGCGAGAGGCTCGCAGTTGAGGGGGCGGTCGAGGAAATCAGAAAGGAAGCTGGCAGCCAGTTCGACCCGGAGGTCGCGGCCGCCCTCGAGAGGCTCAGGAGCTCCGGAAGCCTGCCGGCCGTGGAGTAGATTCCAGCCACGGAGTAGACTCAGCCCGGGCTCAGCCCGCCTTTTTCTCCAGCTCTCGTATCACCTGAAGGGTGTCCTCCATCACACGCGCGAAAACACTGCTGGCCTTCTTCGGGTTGCTCTTGTTCAGCTCCATGAGGTTGTAGAACGCGATCTTGGTCCGGTCGCTCCCCGCAATGATGCTGGTCATCCGCGTGTGCTTGGGCAGAAGCGCGGCTGCGCCGAAGCAGTCCCCCGCCTCGTAGCGATGGGCCCGGTTGCGCTGAGGATACGCGACGCCCCGCAGGACCTCGCACACCCAGGCGGCCTCCTCCCCTTCCTTCAGGATGCACTCGCCCTTGGCATATTCGCGAAAGCCGACCTCGCCTCGAGGCTGCGGGACGTGGCCGGGACCAGCTCCGACAAGCTGGCAGGAGCCCGACGCCCTGCGTATCTCGGGGTTGTGCAGGGAATGCTGGCGGCCGCGGATCGAATCGTGCTGCACCATCCCCATATCGCGCGCGATCTTTCGCGCCTCGGTCTCCACGTCGGATTCCGTCATCCCCATGATGGCCTGATCAATCTTCATCTGGGCGTTGAAAGGGCAATGGGGGTGCCGGCAGCGGACGGAGTAGACCCCCTTGTTCAGTCGATACGGCATCTGGCGCCTCCTCGGAGCGGGTCTCGGGCCGGGTTCAGGAAAAGCGGGAACCCTTGTGATTCGAGAAATCCACGATCGTCTGCTCGTAGGTCCCCTCGAGCCTCTTTTTTAGAGCTCGCGCGTCATCGTCGAGGTACGTCTCGTCATCGATCGACATCTGGTATTCGACGGCCTTCATACAGTTCACCATCATCCGAAGGTCGTTCAAGCTGATGTCGAGCTGGATCGGTTCTCTCAAGATCGCGATATCCCTTTGGGCATGCATGGTCGGCATTTGCTTGCGTCCTTTCTTCACACTCCGTATATCGGCAAGAATTGTGCCAAGCAACTCATCGCGAGAACGCGCCTTTAATTACATATGAAGTATCAAATTGTAAAAAACCGCGGGCTCCACTCTTGGACAACAAATTGGCGATTGTCGACAATTCTGTAAATGCTATTACAGATTCGATACAGCGGCACGTTCGATAAAGCGACGCGTTCGATAGAGCGGCACGGCCGCCAATGGCGACGAATTCCGTGCTATGCTTGTTCAGGTATGGAGAGCTTTCTCATCCTCGAAGCCGAGCCGACGCTCCGGGAGCGCCTCTCCCACTACTTCGGCGCCCAGGGGTTCTACATCGACGTGGCTCCCGACAGCGCGAGCGCCCTGCAGCGCCTCGGGCAGCACATCTTCGATGTCATCATATTTGAGGTGAAGGCGGTCGACTCCCCAGTCGAGGACTTGCTGCGCGCGGTCAAGGGGAACAACGCCAACGCCGTCGTGATCACGATGTGCGAGAGGGAGAGGATCGACGACGCGATCCGCGCGATCAGGGAGGGGGCGACGGATTTCATCCAGAAGCCCATCAACCTCGCGGAGCTCGAGATCAAGGTCGACAAGGGGATCGAGCTCAAGCGCCTGAACCACGAAGGGCAGGTGCTGCGGGGCGAGCGCAACCTGATCTACCGGACGAAGAACTTCATCGGCAGGAGCCCCGCCATCCGCAAGGCGCTGGCTCTGGTCGACAAGGTAGCGCGCAGCAGCTCGAGCGTCATCCTCCTGGGCGAGACCGGAACAGGGAAGGAGCTCCTGGCCGGCGCGCTTCACTACAACAGCCCCCGGGCGAAGAACGCCTTTGTCCGCGTGAACTGCGCGACCCTTCCCGACACGCTCCTCGAGAGCGAGCTGTTCGGCCACGAGAAGGGGGCGTACACGGGGGCCGAGAAGCTGCGAATCGGACGCTTCGAGCAGGCGAACGGCGGGACGGTGTTCCTCGACGAGATCGCCGACATGAGCCTCTCGACCCAGGCGAAGCTCCTGCGGGTTCTGCAGGAGCGCGAGTTCGAAAGGCTGGGAAGCAACAGGACGATCCGCGTGGACGTGCGGATCATCGCCGCGACGAACAAGGACCTCGCCAAGGAGATTGAGGAAGGCAGGTTCCGGGAGGACCTCTACTACAGGCTGAATGTCGTCACGATCACCATCCCGCCGCTTCGCGACAGGGAGGGCGACATCGAGCTCATCGCCGGGTTCTTCCTCCGCAAGTACTCCCATTCGCTGAACAAGAAAATCAAGCGGATCGAGCCGTCGGCCATGCGCATCCTCAAGGGCTACAGATGGCCGGGGAACATTCGGGAGCTCGAGAACACCATCGAGAGGGCCGTGCTCATGGCCGAGGCCGATGAGATCACGCCCGAGGACCTCGCCCTGCCGTTCAAGCCCGAGATGAAAGCCAGTCAAAACGCGATCCGCATCCCTCCGGGCGGGCTGCAGTGGAGCGAGGTTGAAAAGGAGCTCATCCTCCAGGCCCTCTCGATGAGCGGCTGGGTCCAGAAGGAAGCGGCCGGTCTGCTCGGGCTGACCACGCGCGTGCTCAACTACAAGATCAAGAGCTTCGGCATCACCCACCCCACCTGGAAGCAGAACAAGTAGAGTCCCACCCCGCGTTGACAACCGAGATCGCCTGCTGTACTGTGTGAACCCTATTGGTAATGTAAGGAGGTAGAATTGATGCGTTGCAGAATCGGTTGTGTCGCCGCGATTTTCCTATCCGTCGTCATCACAGTAATCCTAGGGGGCTGCCAATTCGTGCTGACTGCGGGGGTCATGCCCGCAGGCGCAGGAACCACGGATCCAAACGGAGGTATTTTCCCGAGAGGATCTGTAGTCACCATGAATGCGATACCCGCCATCGGATGGGTTTTCCACCAGTGGGAGGGAGACCTGACGGGCAGCAACCAGACGATCGTTCTGCTCATGGATTCCGATAAGTCCGTCACGGCCGTATTCGCAGACAATGTCGTCGGCACATGGATCAACCCCGCCTACAACGGTCATGGCGGCGGCCCTCCAGGGAAGGTCGTTTTTGAGATGACACAGGCTGGCACAGTGCTCTGCTGGTTTTATGAAAATGATTCTGATCCCGATCCACTCGCGACAACCACAACTTCGTGGGAAGGAAAGTGGGTCGACGCACAAGACGATACCTGGTACAAGATAACAATCACTGGGGAGAGTAACCAGCTCTTAGGGCTCATGGTCGTGAGAGCCAATGGAACTACCTTGGAGTGCAGCTTCAGTTATACAGATTTCCCCATCTCTATTGACCCAGGCGGGCCGATGTATGGCATTTTATATCGACTGTAGTCCCAACCGACCCAGGGATCCGTGAGCACTCCGGTACACCTATCAGCCCTGCCGATGGATCGACGGTGAGCATCACAGATCCAGTCTTGGCGTGGAGCGAAGCCCGTTCATTCACGGTGGTTTTCTGAGACTCCGCTTTCGTGATGCTCTCCTCTACCCCACCTGGAAGCAGAACAAGTGATCAGAGGCCCTCGTAGACGTCCTTCCGGTGGCTGATGCGGAGCACGACGATCACCAGGCGCTTCTCCCGGAGCTCGTACACAACGAGATAGCTCGAAAACCGCCAGCTAAACAGGCCTCTGTACCTGCCGGCGAGCGCCTTGCCCGCGTGGGGATCGCGCGCGATCGTCTTCTCAATAAGCTCGAACGCCCGCAGAACCGCGTGACGGTCGAGTTTCTTCAGCTCCCGCAGGCACCGGTTCTCGATCTCGACGCGATAGGCCACTCAGGGCCCCAGCTCTTTCATCGCCCTTTCGATGGGGGTCGCGGCCCCACCCCTCCGCTTCAGAGCGATCTCGTAGTCGTCCAGCGCCATGAAGTACTCCTTGAGCGCCTGGTTGACGAAATAGCTCTTCTTGCGGCTGGTCTCGGAGGCCAGATGTTCCAAGCGGTCGGCGAGGGCCTCATCGACGGTTGCGCTGAGCACGCGGGTCGCCATATGATTCCTCCTAGTTATGGGATAAGTATACCCCCGTTCCTGCCGACGCGGCGAGGGCTCGGCTGACGCGAGGGCTCGGCTGACACACACCTCTGTCAGTAGCGTAATCGACCAGTAGCGTAATCGACAACCGGTCCTGATTTCAGTTCCGAAATTCGCCCGAGGTCCCGGGCTCCCGTTCCCGGGGACCCGGACGCTCATCTAATTCCTTGCCGCTTCTGTCTTTGTGGACTCTCCATCCGCCTGCCGCCGCCTTGGCATGACTATTGCCTTTCTGAGAGCAGCTCAGGGAGGGGCAGTATGAGGATTCATGACAAAGTATATGAGAAGCCACCGCGGAGGCGATTCTGCGCAAAGCGTGTCCCGCCGCTCATTCTGCTCGCGCTCTCTCTGCTTGCGCTCATTCTCCCCGGGTGCTCACTAACCGCGACGCTGTTGCCGGAGGGCGAGCCGGGGGCGATCGCGCTTTCGATAAGCACGGTCGGGAGCAAGACCCTTCTCCCGGCCATCGACATGGTACCGGCGGGGTATGACATCTCGGGATCCGGACCGGGCGGGCGGAGCTTCAGCCAGGCCACTGCTCTCACGAGCATCGTGATACCCGGCCTCGCCTTCGGGCAGTGGACCGTCACGGTCAACGCGAAGAACCAGGCCGGCACGCTCATCGCGCAGGGATCGGCGATAATTTCCGTGCAGACCGGCGTGCAGTCGCCTCTCACCATTATCCCGGTCCCTCTGCAGGGGAATGGGAAGATCTCGCTTGCGGTGACGTGGGTCGCATCCGATGTGCAGACCGCTTCGATCGACGCACAGCTCACGCCGGGGACCGGGTCCCCGATCCCGCTCTCCTTTGCTCTGGCAGCGGGGAACGCGACTTGCCAGAACGTGAGCGTTGCCACGGGGTACTACACGCTCTCGATCCGGCTTCTCGACAACGGCGTGCTGGTCATGGGGGCCGTCGAGGTCGTGCGGATCGTCAAGGACCAGACCACGGCGGGCACGTTTGATTTCACGCAGGTCAACAAGCCCGGCGGCGCGATCGTGGTCTCCATCACTCCCCTGATGAGCGAGCCGCTCACGGTGGCGATGCAGGGGCAGGCGGCAACCCTTCCGGTGGGCAGCAGCATGACTGTCACCGCCAGCGTCGCCGGGAGCGTCGGGAACCTCGTGTACGTCTGGTACGTCAATGGGGAGTCCCGGGCGACCGGGTCCAACGCCAGCCCGAGCTTCACGGTCGGCAGCTCACTGCCGGCCGGGGTCTACCGCCTGGACGTGACGGCCTTCACCGCCGACGGGAAGAGGGCGGGAGCTGCCAGCGCTGTCTCCCGAGTCCTATGAACGGGCACCCGCGTGGGGCTGCCCTTCGTGCTGCGGCGGCTCTCCTGGCGCTTATCTTGGCCCTCGTTTCGTGCAAGCCGCCCTGGCCCGGGTGGGGCACCCTCTCCATCGAGATCGCGGAGCCGAACCCGAAAACGCTCGTGCCCGGCATCGACATGACCATTGCCGCGTACGAGGTCAGCGGCCGCGGGCCCGGCGGCATGCAGTTCTCCCGGAGCACGGCCACTCCTTCGGTGACCGTCATGGGGCTCGCCTTCGGCGACTGGACCATAGCTGTCGACGGGAAGAACGCGGGTGGAACGATCATCGCCCACGGAGAGGCGCCCGTAAAGGTACTGACGGGCGCCACGCAGCCGGTAAATATTGCAGTCGCCCCTGTCGTGGGCCCCGGGACGCTCGCCCTGACGGTGAGCTGGACCGCCGCGGCTGTCGGCTCACCGTCGCTGCAGTCCCAGCTCATCCCCAGCCAGGGTGCGCCGACGGACATCGCCTTTTCGATCTCCTCTCCGGGGATCGCGACGAGCGCGACGAGCGCGACGAGCGGAATCCCGAACGGCTACTATACGCTCGTGGTCAAGCTCCTCGACAACGGGCAGCTCGTCATGGGAGCCGTCGACGTGGTGCGCATCGTCAAGGACCAGACCACCTCGGGAGCATTCACGTTCACCGACATCAATACGGGGACGGGCTCCATCTCCGTGAGCGTCACCCCACGGATGGACAATCCGATCCCGGTCGCGATGAGCGGCCAGAAAGCCGAGCTGGGAACTGGGTCACCGATGAGCGTCACAGCCTCCGCCCCGCCGGACGTCGGCAACGTGACGTTCGTCTGGTACTTGAACGGCGTGGCAAGGGGCAGCGGGCCGAGCTTCACGGTAAACCAGACGGCGAGCCCGTTGGCCGCGGACTTCTACAGGCTCGACATGACGGCCTTCACGGCGACCGGTGCGCGCGGCGGATCCGCGACCTGCGCGTTCAAGGTTTTCCCTGTCCGGCAGGTCACCCTCGAGTGGGACCCCAACACGGAACCGAACCTCGCGGGATACAGGCTCTATGTCGGTACGGCGAGCGGAGTCTATGACTCCTCGATCGACTCCGGCCTCGCCACCACCTGCGCGGTCCCGGGCCTGCTGAGCGGGCATACGTACTACTTCGCGGCAACAGCACGCAACACCTCGGGCGCGGAGAGCGCCAAGTCGAACGAGGTGATGTACGCGGTGCCGTAGCGGCGCTCGCTGGAGGGGATGGCCACCACAGGGGGCGGCAGCCCTCATACGGAGAGTCACAACCCCGCTGCACAATCTTGGTGTGCGGCGTGTCGCTCTCTTCGGATCGACCGCGCGGGGCGATGCCAGTCCCGATTCGGATGTTGACCTCCTTCCGGAATTCGACGAGGGCCATAAAACCGTCGACGAATTTATGGATGCCGCCGACATCCTCGAAGATATCTTTCCGGTGCCCATCGATGTCCTGACGCCAGAAGCCTCCGATGACCGAAGAAGAGCACGAATCCGGTCGGAGGCCGTGTACTTTGAAATCAAGTCGTGATCTTCTGGAGGACATCGTCGCTGAAGCTCGCCTTCGCTCGAAGCCTCGAGATTATCGGAGAAGCGGTCAGGGGCTTACCGGATAATGTGGTTGTCCACCATCCGGAAGTTACTCGGCGGCGCATCGTGGGCATGCGTGACCGGCTCATCAATGGATACTTCGCGGTCGACTATGCTCTTGTCCACGATGTCGTCATCAGTAAAAATTCCAGACCTCCATGCTTCGGTAGCGAAGATCCTGATTGAAGACGAGCCGATAGCCAAGTAGCCCGCTGCAAGCGATAGGGTTCTGCATTCAGTTGGAGACGATCCCGCCGAGCATCTTCGGCAATGCGGACGAGGTAAGGTCGCGGTCGGTCCCTTGTCGTCCCACCACCACGGACACCGCATCGGTCATCTGCACATCATCCGCGGGCCGGAAGCGTGATGCCTGCCAAGGACCGTTGCCTTGGCGATTCGTATTGAGCTCCGTTGGATACTCAATTAGATTAGTTTAAGACCAGTCTAAAGGAGATCCTTATGCGTTCTATTGGCTGCGATGAGGCGAAGACCAAACTCGCGGAGCTCATCGAAAGGGCGGCAGGAGGAGAATCCATGCTGATCACCAAACGCGGCCGCGCCGTCGCGAAACTCGTGCCGGCATCGGGTCCGGACGACTCGCGGCGCGATCAGGCCTTCGAGACCCTCGCCGAGAAACGAGGTCGCTCGGTCCTCGGAATTGATCTCGAAGATGCCATCGCCCGAGGCAGGATGTGAAGCGGCTTTTCGTGCTGGACACGGCGCTCAGGGAGGGACTGCCCCTCGCGACGAAAGATACAGCCCTCGCGAAAGCCATACGGGCGACAGGTGGCGCTGTCTTCAAGGCTATATAACATAGAGTTCAGCTGCGCCGCCGACCTGCGGGAGAGCCCAAACCGTTCAACGCAGACCAGGCAACGCTTCCGAACAACTCCTAAGGGGTCGGCTCCAACGACTTGTTAGGTTCTATTGTCCCTATTTCCCCAATACAATTCCTATTCCATTCAGAATAGCTTCCAACTTCCCTGCGGGGACCCGTCCTACACGCTCTGTGAGAGATTTCCTATCTACCGTAATGATCTGAGATACATTAGCCACAGAATCTTTCACCAAACCACTGCTACTCGAGGGAAGAATTACATTCCCAGGCGCGTCTGCCCATCCAAGGTTACTTGTCAGAGGGACGCAGACCACTGTTTGTATGTTACTTCTGTTGAATGCATCGCATTGAACAACCACGACAGGCCGACGAAAACCTGGTTCGGAACCAGAGGGTCCTGCGAGATCTGCCCACCAAATCTCACCCCTGCTAATGGTTACCATGCTTCTCGTGCAACAAGCTTTCTAGCGGCATGTTTCACAAATTGTGAATCATTGCCGTTTATCTTTGCCGCCACCTGATTCAGAGATTCGGTGATCTCGTCTGGAGAATGGCGGGAAAGATACTCTGAGAGCGCTTCCGCATAGAGCTTGCTTCGGGACTTCTTTGCGTGACGCGCAAACCTCTCAGCCTCCCGAAATATGGTATCCGGAAGAGATATGGCAGTCTTCATACTTTTAGTATAACTTGATTACCCAATATTGTCAAGCAACCAGAGCCCGCCCGCTCTTTGAGGCGTCTCTGCGCCGCCTCCCGAAACCAGATGATACTATAGAACCTAACATAGAGTGAAGCTGCCCCGCCGCATCACCTGCGCGAGGCCACCCCCAGCAGCCAATAGGATCATATCCCTGGTGACTTGCACGCTTGACAGAACTATATCATAAATGGTGTCTATTCAGCTGATTTGAAGGCATTCTTTAAGGGTCAGATCCTTCTCAAATGCAGCCACGATAGCGCCAACAACCGACACGCCCTGCTTTCTGACCGTTGAGATGAAGCTTCGTATTTGGCAGAATGTCAGCGCACCCTCGTAGCTTCGAAAAGCCCCAGGCACTTTTTGCTATACCCTCATCATTCGTATGTCCCGTTCGGCGAGGTGATTATCAAAAGGGACTCGAAAGTCATGCAGATACCGTAGCGCCTCCTTCTCGAGCCTGGCGAGTCTTTCCACGAGATTGCATGCCTTACTACGCTTCAGCAGCCGATTGCGTCGCTGGGGGCGGGAGCCAGCGAAAGATGGCGTGGCTGAGATCACTCTCATCCCTGGAAGTGATCGGAAAATGGGCATTGTCAATGTAGGGCCAACCGGTACTGCCATCCCATAAGGAATAGAGTTCTTTGATCGTAGGGAGCCGCCAGTCACCAAACCCGCCCACGTGCTTGGCGTTTATTTCGGTGATCTTGTCCTGGATTTCAACCCAGGAGACCGTGCCCAGCATGCGATACTCGTAGTCCTTCTGCCACATCAAACCCGTCACATTGTCCTTGACTGTCAGGCCATCCGGACTTGTGGTGTAGGAACTTGGGATTCGGGGAAACTGGGCATCCTGACCATACAAAGGCTCACCAGCAGCGGGGGCGATCATCTTCCTGCCCGCAGAATCCCAGAACGTATCCTATCCGGAGCCGACAATCGGGTAGGAGCCCTGCGAGGCTGCCGCCCGGGGTACGATCTGCACTTCGCTTATAGTGGTGCATCCAATCAAGAACATCGCCAAGCTCAACAATGAAAACAGTCTTGGTAAGCTCATCAATTCCTCTCCTGGGTATTTCGGACTAGCCTCACGAAATTGTCGATCCTGATCGCGTCACCCTGGGGCCCGCGCCCGTCGGGAAAATCAGCCGCGTTCCCCACCTTGGGATCGCTGCGCTGGGCGCCGGCGCCATGTACGTCGCCCCACGAGCCGCCTTTCTTGCCCATGGCCCGCCCGAAGGCGATATAGGCGGCCTTCTCGCCGGCTTGTCCAAGGTGGGTGGTCGACGACCAATAGCAGGGCCAATCGTTCTGGCCTGCCTCGTTCTCGATTGCGGTACAGCGGAATACCTGATCGATCGCCGCGCTGCCCGAATGCCGGGGCGAACGAGAGTAATCGACGATGCTCTGCAGTTCCTTGATGTCGGGCAGCCGCCAGTCGTCGTGACCCAGGTAGTGTTCAGCGTTTTTCTCCTGGACCCATTCTAGGGCCCGTACCCAGTCCATGCCTTGCCCACTGTCGGCCTCTGCCCACATCAGGCCGGTTGCAGCATCCGAGACAGTGCCATCACCGTTGTTGCGGAAACTGCTCACGCCGTACGAGGAATTCCCCCGCACGTACAGAACGTAGAACACATGATGCACGGGATAGCCCTTAATGCGGCCGTCGGCGAAATTCACGCCGAACATCGTGTCCGTCTGCCCGATTGCCGGTCCCAGCAAGATCGTGGTCCTGTCGGTGTACAAGGTGGAGGAAGCGTAATTGGAGTCGATGATACGCTCACCCGCCGCGACGTCGCCGTACGCGAAGCCAAATACCGACCGGTCGATGAAAGCGGCCATACCGGAAATACCGGCCTCGGTATCTTCCGGCTTCGGTTCCCGCCCGTCAAACCGGATGAGGGAGTAGAGTTCCTTGATGGTGGGAAGCCGCCAGTCGCCGTACCCCCCGTTCTTGACCGCGGTGCCCCTCTTCATAGCCTGGGCAAAATTCAACTTGTCCGTCTTGTTGATGATCCCGTTCCCGTCCAGGTCCGTGGTTTGCGTCCACATGAGACCGGTCACCAGGTCGCTGACCGTCCCGTCGCCGTTGTCACGATAGTTCGTTGCCGTGCCGGGGTGCTGGGCATCCTGGCCATAGAGGGCGTCGCCTTTAGCTGGGGCGGCCATTTCCTTGCCATCTGAGCCCCAAGATGTGAGCTGTCCCGTGCCGACAATTGGGTACGAGCCCGGACTGGGAGCCTCGCGCGCAGCGGGGAGGGAATCCGGCGTGGTTGCGCAGCCTGCACATATGAAAGGTAGGACCGCCACTGCAAGGCTCATCAGGGAACAGGGCGATAGTCTCGAACGAAACTCCATGGTCATCTCCTTAAAATCATGCTGATTGCCTGCTCTGCGGATCAGGCACGCCGCAGGGACAGAGCCGCGCGACACTTTCGGTGTCGCTGCAGAAGATGCTCGTCGAGGAGCACGACGGTAGCGTCCTGTATCGCTCCGAGTACAATCCGTACTTCCACACGGATTCCCGGCTGTTCCCCGCGATAGAGTTCCTTGTCGAAGTTCTGCAGCACCTTCCTGACCCCGGCACCCGCCTGATTCGTCGCTATGGGCTGTATTCCTCGCGCTCCTGTGGCACATGGTCCCGCAAGCCCCACCTTGCCCGTCTAGCTCCAGAGGGGTGGAAGAAGGACCACCAGGGGCAGCCTGCTCTGCGCCTCGGCACACTCTCCCAGGACACGCTGGATCATTCTGTGTCGGCTAAGGAGTCCCA
>CAYGXO010000044.1:0-26390 GCA_964353885.1 uncultured Spirochaetaceae bacterium | reverse complement strand
GGGACGCTGCCCGGCAGCGACGGCAAGAGATACCGAAAGGCCGGCTTCGACGACGTGATCGTCGATTCGGCGAAGGGGCTCGTCGGATTGCGGACGGCGTTGGCGGGGAGGGTGCTCGCCTTCTACACAAAGGGGGCGGCGAAGGTCGGTGAACCGGCCCTCGGTCGAAAGGGTCTCCCTCGCGAGTATCCTCCCGGCCAGCGCGATCCAGATCCCGCGAATGGGGTCGATTTCCATTGGGGGCTTGCCGGCTACTTCGGCGTAACGATGAGCGCCCGCAAGATCAGCCTCGGACTTGTCGACTGCCTCCTTCTCTGGGAGCCGGGCGATACCTCGCCCTTCGAGGTCCGAGGCACCTATCAGTTCGCGGGCACACCGCCCGCGGATGTCTCGCGCATTTCGTTCCATCTCGCCGAGAAGACCGCTGGTGCCGCGCTCCCGACTGGCCTGCTCTATGAGGTCGATGCCGGCGCGCGTCTGTTTTCCGTCCTCGTCGATAGGGAAACGCGCGCAAGCTTCGGAAACTTCTACCCCTTCCCCGATCCGACGGGGCTCCTGTACGGACCGGACCGTGACTCGCTGGCGGGCAAGCTGGACTACGAGATCGCCGCTCGATTCCTGACGCCCGTTGACGCGTACATCCTCGAGGCCGATATCGTGCCGGGATCCGTTCAAGTGACAGTGAATGGTGTCGTCGAGACGAGATTCGAGGTCGAGCCGGTGTCGGGCGCTTTGACGTTCCATATGGAAATCCAGCCCACCGACCGCATCGAGGTGCGGTGGCGGAAGGCGGCGCTGGGTCTCTCGGGCGGCGATCTGCTGTTCACGGCCCGCAGCCGCGTTCCTCTCTCGCAGGCCGTCGCTCTGGACCTCGCGGCAGGCCTCCGATGGAACGTCGATCCCTGGTCGTTCTCTCCTCAGCCGTATGCGCGATCGGGCACTCTGATCGCCTCGGCGGGGCTCGCGGGAGAAACAAAGGACCTGACATGGTCTGCGCAGCTTGGGGCGGCATATACGAATCCCGACACGACGGGCGTCCTTCGCCTGTTCGGGATGGAAGGCCATTCCACCGGCGTCGATCTGTCGGAGGATTCGGCATACCCGGCAAGCCCGCCGGACCCCTCGGAGATCTCAGGCCCCCTGACGCAAGCGAACAGGGGGAAGCTCCTCTACAGGGACTACCGCCTGCACGGCGCGCTGGGCTCCGCGAGCCTCCAGCCCATCGACTGGGCGGCTGCTCCTCCAGCGCTTGCCTATGAGGACGGCTCCCGGGCCGGGCCGTACAATGTCCTCGGCGCCTCCTCGGGGAACACCGTCGGCCGAAGCCTCGTGATGGATTTCGATCTCCAGCCCGGCGAATGGGCCGGCGCCCAGTTGCCGATCGCGGGCGGGGGCGACGTGGATCTGTCGGATGCCCGTGCGCTCACGATCAGGCTGAAGACGCGCGACGTGGCAGAGTCGAGCGATTTCCAGCTCCATGTGCAGATCGGGGGGGTGGGGGAGGACCTCGACAGCGATCTCATTCTCGATGAGGAAGCCTCCGCGACCGCCGCTGGTTTCAGCCTCGACCTCCCTTCAGGCGCCCGCTTGAAGGTGGGTGCCGGGCCACGGCTCGCGGGCAACGGCATTCGAGACTCTGAGGACAGGAACCGGAACGGGATTCTCGACGCCGAGAGTCCATCGAGGGTCGTCACGATCACCCCGACAAGCCTCCGTTTCACGGGCGACAAGGAATGGGCGACCGTCACGTATTCGTTCAGCGACGCGGACAGATCTCGCCTGCTCTCGGCGCGATCGGCGAGGCTCGTCATCACCTCCTCTGCCACGGCGGCCAGCAGCGGCAGGCTCCTTGTCGATTCCCTGTCGATCGAGAAGTCGCCCTTCTGGATCGAGACTGGATCGCCTATTCCTCCCGGATCCCTCTCCGCGCGCGAGGTGTCCGAGAAGCTGTCTCTCCACGACCCCGGTTCCAATGCTAGGCTCGAGGACCTGTACCCCGGCACGATCGGCGGGTTTCATCCCAACGCCGAGCGCCAGGAGGTCCTCGAGGTCGATTGGAGCGGGCTGACGACGGCGCAGCTTTCCCTCTCGGGATACGCGGAGGAGGGTACCGGCGGAATCGAGTACGACGCGGTCGTCTTCTATCTCAGAACGACTGGGCTGACCTTGCCCGCTGCTCTCAGCTTCTCGCTCCAGGATTCCAGCGGCAAGGGAGTGGGATGGTCGATCTCCTCGGCGGACCTCCCCGCCGGCTCTTGGAGCGAGGTGAGGGTGTCCCGATCAGCCGGCAGCATCTCGCTCGATGGGACCGTGATCCCCGGCGTGGTGAGCTTCGACGAGGACCGAGGGGACCTCAGATGGCTGCGCCTCGACGTGTCGGGCTCCCCGGCCGGCACCGTGTACATCGACGAGGTGCGATGCGTGGACCCGCGGGGCGCCTGGGGCGCGGCCTTCATTGGCGAGCTCACCGCTCGGTTCCCCGGCACGATCCTGAAGGCGGGCAGCGTGCCCCTGCTCGCCAACGCGTCCGTCGAGCAGCATGTTTCACTCGCCACGGCCGGCTTCTCCTCATTGTACGGCGTTCCGCTCGCCGCGGAGGACCTCTCCTCCCGGACGCGGCTCGACGCCGACGTGCTATACGCGCGGGTCTCGGCCGACATCCTCCTTCGGGACTCTGGCGGGACCTTTGGAGCGTCCGGCGGGCATCGGATCACAGTCCCGAACGTCGCCTCCCCTGTTACCCTCACCGACGCATTCTCGATCACCCCCGAGGGGGCCTTCTCCAGGGAGGATGTGATCGACATCCGCCCCACGGGGTCCCTCTCTCTCTCCGTTTCCTCACGCGCGGATGCCGCCGAGGACCTTCTCTCCCAGGCATGGCTCGCCCGTTCGACAATTGCGCCTGTTGAGGGGCTCTCGATCGCCTCCGAGCTGGAGCTCACCCAGGGTCTCACCGGCTATCTGCTTGCACCGCAGTGGTACGGCGCTCGATGGGCGAGAGAGCTCGCCCTGATCGCGCCCTGGTCGGAGGGCGACGACAAGGCGCGAGGGGAGAGGTTGAGCGGGCGGCTCGCCTTCCAGCCCCCCTCTCCGACGGCAAGTCCCTGGACCGTCGAACTGAGCGGCCGAGCGGCGGCCATTGGCTCGGATTTCTCCGCCGCGGGGCGCAGCCAAAAAAATGACCTCGACATGGTACTCTCGCTGCAGTACAGGTTCATGCAGGGTGAGGTGAGCGTGGCGAGCCTCGGCATGCGCTATGCGCGTGTCCTCCAGCTCACGGCGGTGGAGCCCGCAGGCGCGCGTTTCTCGTCTGAGGCCTCGTCGTACGTCGATTTGATCTCTCCGCAGGCATACCTGCTCACGGGCATCCCCTTCTTCGAGATCTTCGCGGACACCTCGGCCGCCATCCTGCCCCTGTGGCCAGGGTCCGTCGAGAACGGGTCGTACAGCCCGACGGCGACGCTCACTTTCCAGCGCTCGTACGGGTCGCGCCTTCGCGACCTGTTCGTTCCTTCATTTGTAGAGCTCGCCGTCGGCCAGGACCTGACAAGGACGGCCGATCTCTCGCAGGCGGCGATCTTCATCCGCCCGAAGGTCGTCTCCCGGGCGGCCAATCTCTTCGGCCGGCTGGGCTCGCTGCCGCTCGTTCGCTTCTTCCGAACCGATGAGTACAGCGTGAGCATGAGCTCATCGCTTGAAGGCGCTTCGGCAGGCGTCATGTCCTGGGCCGAGCTGGCTGTCGAGGCATACGCCGCGCTGTCGGGTTTCGAGGGCGAAGAGCTGACGCTCGTCGAGACTTTCCGCAGGGAAGATCGAAGCTCCTTGATACTCTCCAACGCGACGCAGCTTCTGTACGACTGGAGCTTCCGCCCGCCATCAGGCGTGCCGCTCAATTTCCTGCCTTCGGAAATCGGCAAAACCGGATACTTCAGCCACAGGGAATCCGCGGAGCTCACCTTGCGGCACCAAGAGACGGACGCGTTTCACCCAATGAACATTGTTGTAGGCCACGGAACAACGCTCGTGTACCCGGAGCGTGGATCGTTGAAAGCGAGCCTCAGCATCGGCATGGATGTCGAATCGCTGACAGCGGGAGAGTTCGCGTACAGGCTCGCCTTCCGGGCCGGACTGGAGGCGAAGCTGACTTTCTGAATCATGTATTTGTTTTATCATGAAGCGCGGATTATACTTGTACTAGATTTCAAGGAGGCATTCATGGCTACGACTCTTCGGCGTCTCGCGCTGATGCTCCTCGTTTCGGGCCTCCTTGGAGGGGTCGCGTTCGCCCAGGAGGGCGAAGCCCCCGCCGCGGCAAAGCCCACTTTCGGTCTGGGTCTTGGCATCGGCGTGCAGACCTTCAATGAGCCCACCGGCTCCGTGACCTACCAATCGCTGAGCCTCTCGCCCGACCTCGCTTTTGGCAAGTTTGGCGTCGGGCTTGCGGTCACTCTCAACTACAGGTTCGGAGGACCGTCCAGTAGCTTCGAGATCCGACTTGCGGACTGGTGGCCGCAGAGCCCCGATCCCGTCACCTTCCAGACCGTCGCCTCCATCTACCTTCCGAAAATCGCGTACCTCCGATGGGGGCAGAAGGGCGATCCGCTGTTCGTGAAGCTAGGATCGATCGACGATGCGACCCTCGGCAACGGCTTCATCGTCGGCAACTACGCCAACACCCTGTTCCTTCCCGGTGACAGGCACTTCGGCCTGAACTTCGACATGGACGGCTCGCTCTTCGGCTTCCCGTACGTCGGCCTCGAGACCATAGCCGGGAACCTCGCTGTTCTGGACGTGATCGGCGGCCGCCTGTACGTCAGACCGCTCGTGGGCACGAAGATCCCCATCCTGAAGAACCTCGAGGTCGGCGGGACGGTCGCGGCCGACCGGGAGCCTGACCTGTACTATGCCACGAAGAACACGCCGGCCGCCCCGGTCGTCGCCTTCGGAGGCGACGTGCGCCTGCCTGTGATCTTCATCACGAACGTCTTCTCGCTCGTCACCTTCGGTGACGTGGCTTCAACGCCAAAGGGCGTCAGCGAAAGGGCATGGGGCGGAATGCTGGGGCTGGGTGGGAAGCTCTTCAGCTTCCTCACCTACGGCGCCCAGCTTCGCATACTCGGCGACGATTTTATTCCAGCCTACTTCGACGCCACCTACGACCTGCTGCGCAGCGTGAAGTACGACCTCGTGCGGGATACCGGTTTCTCCGATGCGAGCATGGGTTGGATGGCGAGCCTCGGCACCTCCTTCTTCGAGGACAAGATCGCCTTCAAGGTAAGCCTCGATGCCCCATTCGTGGCTCCGGTCGCGGACCCCTTGGACCCCAGCGCGATCGTGAAAAACCCCCACCTTCGCGGCACCTTCACGATCGGCGAGGGGATCATCCCCGGTATTTCCATGGACGCCAGCTACGACAAGAAGGGCATCACAAAGTGGAAGGACCTGATCGATCCGCTGAATGCCGCCATCCAGGCAAAGCTGAGCTACAAGTCAGGGCCCGCGGTCCTCTCGTTCGTGTACAAGGTGCGCTACGAGCCTCCCGCAACCCCCGACGACACACCCTGGGTCGTCACCTCGGGGCTCGAAAGCACCATCCAGTTGTTCTAGGAAATGGAGGAAATCATGACGCGCAGAGTATCCATCGCCCTCGGTCTGTTGATTCTCTTCCTTCTGCCGGGAGCGCTCTTTGCGGCTACCGCGAAGACTCCTGCGGTCATCCTCGAGTACTTCGAGGACGTGAGCGGATCACTCGTGGTCAAGGACGACAAAGGGAAGGACGTGGCCCCCGAGGTCGGCATGGACCTCAAGAAGGGTTGGCAGATCCTGACCCAGGCCGGGGACTACGCCGAGCTGAAGCTCCCCCACAACGGCAGCATCATCAAGGTTTCGCAGAAGACGAGCTTCAGGGTCGATGCCCTGCAGACCGACGCGGATAAAGGCTCCGTCAATGCCTTCACGCTCTCCGTGGGCAAGATCCGCACCGTGGCGGGCAAGACCACGGGCAAGGAGCAGTACCGGATCACGACGCAGTCGGCCGTCTGCGGCGTTCGCGGCACCGACTTCGCGATGCTCGCCGACTTGGTCGAGAACGACACGACCTATGTGTTCCGCGGCGCGATCAGCCTCAAGAGCCTCCTGACCGGCGCAGAGATAGAGGTCGGCCAGGGTCAGATGGCGAACGCGATGGCGTCCGTTTTCGCGGCCATGGAAATCCCCGCCGACCTGCTCCAGAGCCTGATGGACGAGCTCAATTTCAAGTCCTTGGACGCGAACTCGGTTCCCCAGCTCGCCGAGGCGATCGACGCTGCGGTCACCGAAGAAGGAGCTCCTGCCGAGGGCGCGGGTGAAACTCCTCCCGAGAAGCCTCCCGCCCCTGCGAAGCCGAGCTTCATGGACGGGATCATGGCCAAGCTGAAGGAAATCCTGGGCATGGAGATCGGCTCGGTCACCATCAACGGGGAGACCTGGGCAAAGGTCGTCGTGCAGCCCACCTTCAAGATCGGACCGCTGAAGACCGCCCTGTACCTGCCCGCGATCTACAAGAACGACATGTTCGATTGGAAGCATTTCTATGCGCCCGCGGGAAACAACGAGTGGAGCTTCGGCACTGACCAGACCGGCACTCGCGCCATCATTGGCGACATCGCTTCCGACCTGATCTTGAAGATCAAGTACCTAGAGTGGGGCAGCCAGCGCGATCCGTTCTTCTTCAAGCTTGGCAACCTCAACGACATCACGGTCGGCCACGGCCTGATCATGCGAAACTTCGCCAACGACGCCGATTTCCCATCCGTTCGTCGGGTCGGCCTGAATCTCGGGCTTGATTTGAAGAGCTTCGGCTTCGAGGCCATGGTGAACGACGCGGCGGCGCCCGAAGTCTTCGGCGGCAGGGTGTACACGCGTCCAATCAAGAACTTCAGGGCAGCCATCGGCGCCTCAGCCCTTGTCGACATCGCTCCTGCCAAGGACTACTTTGACGCCGCGAATGCGAAGGTCGACCCGGCTGCCGCGGGCAACCCGATCTTCATCAATCCGGGCGTGGATCTCGACATCCCCATCGTCGAGAGCAAGGTCTTCGGCCTCGTTCTCTTCGCCGATGGGTCGGTCATGCTGCCGTACTTCCGCTCAGACCCGACTGCCGTCACTGGAATCCCTGCGGGCTTCGCCTGGAATGCGATCTCCACTCCAGGAGCGGACATACCGGTCAAGAACTACGGGATCGCCGCGGGGGTGTTCGGCAACCTCGTGTTCCCGGGCTTCACCTACAGGCTGGAGTTCCGCGACTACACTGGCGTGTTCAAGCCCCAGTTCTACAGCACGGGCTATGAGCGCGAGCGCAACTCGTACGTTGCGGACGTTCTCAAGTACCTCGGCGACACCTCCGACCCGGAGTACGACCGCACCACCATGGGGATCTTCCTCGAGGGAGGGTTCAACCTCGAAAAGCTCTTCGGTCTTGAGCTGAGCTACTTCTGGCCCTGGACGGTCGACCCGGTGACGAAGCAGGTCGCGACGGATTTCACCGAGGACAGGTTCGTCGCGAAGTTCAGCCTACAGAAGGGCGTGATCCCGGTCGTGAACATCTTCGGAAGCGTGTCCTACGAGCGCTCGCAGTTCATGCCCACGATCCTGAAGACGGGAGCAGCGGGGCTGAACCTGTTCGATGCGAACACGGTCGTGCGGGCGGAGATCATCTACCCCGCGGCGCCGATGCTCGATGTGCGGATCTTGTATACGACCACAGCGAGGCGTGACGACGAGACCGGCAAGCTCATGTACACCAAGAACCCGCCGTGGCCCGACATGCAGCAGTCGATCGCAGTCGAGACATTGGTGCACCTGTAGGGGATGCCCGGTTCCCCGACGTCCCGGGAAGCGCCGAGGGCGCCTGAAGCGCCGAGGGCGCCTGAAGCGCCGAGGATTCGGATCCTCCGGGACGACGTTTCTCGCAAGATCGCGGCCGGCGAGGTCATCGACCGGCCGCTTTCCATTGTGAGAGAGCTGCTGGACAATGCGATCGACGCGGGCGCTTCCGCGATCGACGTGTATCTCGAAGGGGGAGGGATCTCGCGCGTGCGCGTGGTCGACGACGGCGTCGGCATGACGCGCGAGGACCTCACGCTGTGCGGGAAGCCGCACGCGACCTCGAAAATCCAAAGCGAAAACGACCTGCTCACAGTGACCAGCCTCGGCTTCCGCGGCGAAGCGCTCGCCAGCATGGCCGCTGCGAGCAGGCTGGAGATCGTGAGCGCCCGATCGGGGCCTGAGGGGACCTCGATCGCGCATCGGCTAATCGTGCGCGGAGGGGCTCTCCAGTCCCTCGAGGAGTGCCCGGGGAAGAGGGGCACGACGGTCGACGTGTCGGAGCTATTCTACAACTACCCTGCCCGGAAGAAGTTCCTGCGCGGAGTTTCGACCGAATCGGGGATGTGCCGGTCCCTGTTCGTCGACAGGGCCCTCGCGCACCCCTCCCTCGCCTTCCGCCTGTTCTCGGAAGGCGAGCTTCGCCTCTCTCTCCCCCCGTCGACACTGCGCGAACGCGTGGCCCTCGCCTACGGCGGTCTGCTCGACGAGCGGGCGCTCGGCGAGGCGGCGGTTCAGGGCGAGGGGTTCACCGTCCGGATGATCGCGGGCCTGCCCGAGCTGCGCCGCCGGGACAGAAAGCTCATCCAGGTCAGCGTGAACAGGCGCCGCGTGTCGGAGTTCTCACTGATCCAGGCAGCGGAGTACGCATTCTCGGGACATGTGCCCGGAGGGTATCATCCCGTCGCATTCGTCTTTGTCGAGGTCGATCCCTCCCTCGTGGACTTCAATATCCACCCCGCGAAGAAGGAGGTGCGGTTCCGCAACCTACCGGATGTGCACAGGGCCGTTGTCGCCGCGGGGAGAAAGCTGCTCGCGATCCAGGATCGAGCGGTTCCCAAGCCCCTCGCGGCGATTCCCGAGCGGGAGCTTTCCCTTCCCGCCGCGCGGGAGGAGCGCCTTCCGCTTGCGGACCGACACGAGATACCCGCTCGCGCGGGGCTGGGCATCGAGGAGCCGCGGATACGCTTCCTCGGCCAGGTCTTCGGGGTATTTCTCGCGTTCGAGCTGCCGGACCGGCTCCTCCTCCTGGATCAGCATGCCGCGCACGAGAGGGTCATCTACGAGCGGCTCGCGAGCCGTTCGACTGCGCCGCAGGAGATGCTCTTCCCTCTCTCCTTCGATGTCTCGAGCGGGGAAGACGACCGGATCGCGAAAGCGGTTGGCGAGCTTCAATCCATGGGCCTTGCCCTGCGCCGGGCGGGGACCCGAACCTGGGAGCTCACGGCCATCAGCGAGGGTTTTTTGGGGCTGCCGGAAGCTGACCTCGTTGAGATGCTGCGCGGGGCTGGGCTGGGCGGCGAGCGGTGGAAGAGGGACCTGCTCGCGGCCGCGGCATGCAGGCTCGCAGTCAAGGAGGGCGACCCAGTGGACCCCCTGACCGCGCGCGAGCTCTGCGCGGAGGCCCTTGCTCTGGACAGTCCCCGCTGCCCTCACGGCCGTCCGATCTGGCACGAGATGTCACGCGAGGCGCTCTACAGGCTGGTCGATCGACCGACGGATCGGCCCGCCGAATAAATGCGCCGGGTACGGGCGCCGCAGTAAATGCGCCGGGTACAGGCGCCGCGGCGGAGCCGGCCTATTTGAGCTTGTCCAGGAGCTTCTGGGCCTCGGCCTTGACGTCGGGTGTCGGATTTTTCGCCAAGAGCCTCGTGAGCAGGTCTTTGGCGTCGGACTGCTTCTCTTCGCTCACGAGGATCTGCGCGAGCTTCAGGTAGGCATCCCAGGAGACCGGATCGATCTGGATGACGCGCATGAACGACGACTTGGCCTCGGACGTCTGGCCGTTCTCGGAATAGGCAAGGCCGAGATTCTGAAGGGTGATCTTCGCGTCGGGCCTGATCTCCAGGGCCTTGCGGAACTCGGTGACGCTTTCGGCGAACCTCCGCAGGTGCAGGTAGGCGCTGCCGAGGTTGTTGTGGGCCTCGTAGGACTGTGGGGCAGCCTCGACGGCATCCTGTAGGTAGGGAAGGGCTCTGTCGGGCATCCCGCGGCTGTCGTAGAGGCCGCCGAGGTTGATCAGGGCCGGGGCATGACGCGGATCTTTCTGGATGGCAATGCCGTAGGAGCGGATAGCCTCGTCGGCGCTGCCGAGCTGCTCGTGGACCAGGCCGAGGACGTAGTTGTCCTGGGCGGATTCGGGGTCCTTTGCGGCCGCCTTTTGCGCATACGCGAGGGCTTCCCGCGGCTTGTCCAGCTTCAGCTTGGCCTGGGCCATGTTCGAGTTGGTCGCCGCGTGCTCGGGGTCGACCGCGAGGGCTCGCGTATAGGCGCTCTCCGCGTTGGCATACTCTCCGCGCAGCATGGAGACGGCGGCGAGCTCCCGCAGGTAGGCCGCGTTGGCCGGGGCGAGGTCGACGGCCCTGCGCAGGGATTCCACCGCGCCCGCGGTGTTGCCCTTTTCCTTCAGGAGCACCCCGATGTTGAAATGGGCATCGGCATAGTCCTTCTTCACGGCTGCGGCTCCCCGGAAGGCCTCCAGCGCCTTATCCTTGTCGCCCAGGCGCAGCAGGGTCGCGCCGCGGTTGAAATGCGCGTTTGCGAAGTCGGGCCGCAGCTTGACGCAGCCCTCGAACGAGACGAGGGCCTCCGAGAACCTCTTCGCCCGGTACTGGAGCTTGCCGAGGGCATACAGCGAGTCGGCGTCGCTCGGATTCAGCCGAACCGCGATTGCGTACTCCCTCATGGCCTCCTCGTCGACCTTCTTCGCCTCGTAGATCTCCCCGAGCGTCCTGTGCGCGATCCACAGGTCCGGGTCCTTCTCGACGGCCCTGCGCGAGAGGTCGACCGCCTTCTGCACGTTGTCGGGGCTGCCGGGATTCTCGCGAAACCAGGAGAGCCCCGAGTAGGCCAGGGCCTGCGCGTTTTCGGGGTCGAGGGCAAGCACGCCATCGAAGCTCTTCCGCGCCTCGGCGTACCTGCCGGCATTGAAGAGGTCGGCGCCCTTTTTCAGCAGGTCGGCGATCTTCTTCTGCCGCTCCCGCTCCTTCGCGCCCGCATCGTCGGTCACTGTCGTTTTCGGGGGCTCCTGGATGACGATCTTCTGCGGGGTCTTGAGGGAGTCGCCCAGCTCGTTGAGGCTCGCCTTGAGCTGGTCCGCCTGGGCCTTCAGGGCCGCCTGGTCGGACAGCCGGGCCGCCTCGTCGGCCGCCTTCTTCCCCGCGAGGATCTCCTCCAGGGCGGCTTTGACCGCCGGGTCGTCGATGTCGAGCGAGTCGAACTGTTTGAGCGCCTGGTCGTACTCGCCCTTCTCCGCATACAGGCGCGCGAGTTTGAGGGCGTTGTCGCGCGTGCGGCCCACAGCGCCCACGGCGCCAGCAGCGTCCGCGCCGCGCGCCGTCGACTGCACGATGATGAGCGTCCCCACCCCGATCAGCACGAGGCAGAGCGCGGCGATGAGCGCGATGAGAAGGGGGCGCGACCCGATGGAGCCGGCGGGGGAGCCTTTCTTCGCCGGGCCGCTTCTCGTTTTTCTCGCATCGGGTGTTTTCATCACGCTAATCCTTGATGTCGACGTCCAGCGGGTCTTGCTTCACCTGGATGGATTCCACGGAGAGGTTCGTCGTTCCCTCGCCGGCATTGTTCAAGGCGTTCATGACCTCGTTCATCAGCGCCGCCTGCCGGGCCTGCTCGTCGGCGCGCTTCCTCGCCTCGTCGTCGAGCGCGAGCCTGATCAGGCGGATCACCTCCTCGATGCGCGGCCGCTGAGGGTCCTGGGGCCGAAGCTGGAGGAAAAGGGTATAGTCGGCGACCGCCCCTTCGTAGCCCTTGAGAGCCAGCCGGGCATTCGCCCTGTTGAGCGAGGCTTCGGGAAGCCGGGCATTGATCGCGAGCGCGCTGGAGTACATCTCCTCGGCGGCCGTGTATTCTCTGCGGCTGAAGAAGTTGTTCCCGATGTTGTAATACAGCAGGTCCTTGCGCGACCCGGGAACAGCGAGACCCCTCTTGAACGTCGCGATCGCCTTGTCCGAGTCGCCGAGCTGCTGGTAGACGATGCCGAGGTAAAGGTACAGCGTCTCGTTGGCGGGGTCTTCGGCGAGCGCCCCCTCCAGCAGCGGGCGCGCCTCCTCGGGCCTGTTGGCCGCAAATGCCGCCTCTCCCTTCTCGAAAAAGGCCGACACGGGAAAGGCGAGCGCCGCCGAGAGCGTGAAGATGATACCCGCGGGAAGGAGCCTTTTCATTTTCATCGTCCTCATCAAGTATACACCACCGCCGCCCTGCCGCACAGTTGAGATGGGCGGACCCTCACTCTTCTATGGTCGGCATGGCGCCGGCCGCCTTGACGGGATTCGGCCGCGCTCGTTGCACCGGGCCATCCGTTTCACTATGATGGGACTCGGCGATGAAACTTCTCTGCATTGCTGATCACATCGATCCCTTCATCTACAGCGCGGGGCTCAAGACTCGTTTCGCCGACGTTGGGCTCGTGCTGAGCGCGGGGGACCTTTCGCTGGACTACTACGACTACATCGTCAGCACGCTGAACAAGCCGCTGTACTTCGTGTTCGGCAACCATCACCTGGAAGGCCGCTCCTGCTACCAGCGCACGTCCAATCCGTTCGAGCGCTCCCTAGGGCGATGGGAGGAGGGGGTCGGAGCGACGTACCTGCAGGGGAGGGTCGTGCGCGCGAAAGGCCTGATCATCGCCGGTCTGGGCGGCAGCATCTGGTACAACGGCGGCGAGAATCAGTTCACGGACTTCGGTATGTTCCTCTCTATTCTGCGCCTCCTGCCGCTCCTGCTGTGGAACAGGGCCCTGCGGGGCAGGTTCCTGGACATCCTTGTGACGCATTCGCCGCCCTATGGGATCAACGACCTGCCGGACCCCTGTCACACGGGTTTTCGGATCTTTCTCTGGTTCCTCCGCGTCTTCAAGCCTCGGTTCCTGGTCCATGGTCACGTGCATCTCTATGACCGCAATGCCGCGCGCGAAGCGCAGTACGCGGCCACGACGATCGTCAACGCGTACGACCATGCCGTCATAGAGATGGAGATCCCCCGATGAGCGACGGCGCCTACTACTCGATGGCGCGCGATGACTTCGGGCGGGTGAGGAAGCGGGAGGTCATGTCGCGCATCCTCGCCCTTCTCAAGGCGCAGAAGGACGAGATGCTGTCGCTGGGCGACGTGCGCTCGCTGCTCAAGCCCGTATCGGAGACGTATCGAGGGATGCGGACGGTGCCGATCGCGAAGATCGTCGGCAGCGAGGGCAGGTACCAGGACTTCAACAGGGCGTTCCTCCCCCGCCACGACAAGCTCATGCGGAGGTGGATGCGAATCGACGTCGCCCATTACGCCAACGTCATCCTCCCGCCGATCAAGCTCTTTGAGGTCGGCGGCGTGTACTTCGTGCGCGACGGCAACCACCGCGTGTCCGTAGCGAAGACCCGGGGAGCGGAGTTCATCGACGCGGAGGTCATCTCGCTCTCCACCGAGATCGTCATCGCTGCGGGCATGTCCAGCGACGACCTGCGCCGGGCGGTGATCGCCTTCGAGAAGAGGAAGTTCTTCGAGGCGACGCGCCTGGATGCTCTGCGTCCCGGCTGCGCTCTGGAGTTCACCACCGTGGGGCGCTACGAGGAGATCCTGGGTCACATCCGGGAGCACAAGTGGTACATCAATTTGAAGAAGGCGATCGAGATCCCCTACGAAGACGCCGTGCTCTCATGGTATGATACCGTCTACTCGCCCATCGTCGCCATCATCAGGTCGTCACGACTTCTGGACAGGTTCCCCCGCGAGACCGAAAGCGACATGTACGTCTTCGTCGGGCAGCATTGGAGCGAGCTCAACCGCAGATACGGCCCCATCTTCACCTTGGAGGAAGCGGCTGAGGACTTCTCGACGCAGTCGCGGCGGCCGCATCTGCGCCGGGCGCTGAGGAAATTGTTTCGGGTCTAGTTTCCTTCGATGTAGCGAGCGTACTCGGCCTCCGACAGGAGCAGCTCGAGCTCCGAGGGATCCGCAAGCTCCAGGGCGAATAGCCACCCCTCGCCCAGGGGGTCCGCGTTGATCGCCTTGGCCCCGTCGCCGCGCTGGAGGACGGGATTCGTCTCCACGACGGTGCCCGAGAGGGGAGAGTAGATTTCGCTCGAGGATTTGAGGGAGTCCACCGTGCAGGCCGCCTCGCCCCGTTTCAGCGACTGCCCGGCCCGGGGTAGGGCGACGTAGGCCACGTCGCCGAGCTCCTTCTGAGCGAAATCCGAGATCCCAACCCTCGCGCGGGTGCTATCGGCGAGAACCCAGGCATGGTCCTTCGTGTATCGGTACACGGCGCCTTCCTCAGTCCAGAAGCGGATTGCCCGTCATCGGAGTCTCCCCATCCGGGGCGACCGTGTCCAGCGGCGGCAGGCCGGTATCCCCACCGCCGAAAAGCGAGGTGCCGACCAGGGAGTTTTGAAGGTTTTCCTGGATCGTCTGGGCGCTCGCGCTGTCGTATTCGTCGATCTGGTCGAACGCCCGCGGTTCAGTTCCCGCGAGGAAGACCTCGGTGATGACGTTCTTCGAGAACGCCGTGGGCAGGAGCCCCGAGGTCGCGCTCACGTTCGCCGACACCAGGCCGGTCTCGGGCCGGGCGAACTGCTCGGCGGGGAGGTTCGCGTGGACCTCCTTCATGAACCGCGCCCACGCGGGCCCCGCGACGGCCGCGCCGGTAAGCTCGGTGCCGAGTGAGCGGTTTCCCTCGTCGAACCCGTACCAGATCGCCGCCGTGATCTGGGGCGAGAACCCGACGGTCCAGGCGTCGGACCAATTCTGCGTCGTGCCGGTTTTGGCGGCCATGGGCCGCTCGCGGATGTCTTCGAGAATTCCGGTGACCCCCGCGAGGGTCCCCTCCCGGATCGTGCTCTGCAGGATGCTGGTCATGATGAAGGCGGTTTGCGGGGGCATGATCTGAGCCCCCTCGCTCTTGTGGCTCGCCTGCGCCCGGAGCTCCTTCTCGGGCTCGAGGATGATCTTCCCGTTCCTGTCCTCGATGTAGCGGATGGCCAAGGGGACGACCTCGCGCCCCTCGTTGGGGAAGGTGGCGAAGGCGCGCGCCATCTGCAGCGGGCTCACCGTGATGACCCCAAGACCGAGGGGGTAGTAGCGGGGGAAGACGCGCTCGATCTCCGCGGGGTCGACGATGCCGAGCATGCGGCTCGCCCGCTGGATCGCCGCGTCAAACCCGATGCCGTCGAGGACCTTCAGCGAGGGCACGTTCATGCTCTCGGCCAAGGCGTTGCGCAAGAGCACTCGCCCGTGCCACTTGCCCTTGTAGTTCAGCGGCTCGTAGGCGGTGCCGTCCGCGTTTGTGAAGACGACCGGCGCGTCGAGGATCATCGTGGCGGCGGTGAACTTGCGAGAATCGATCGCCGCCGAGTAGTACAGCGGCTTGAAGGCGGAGCCGGGCTCCACCTGGGCGGAGGTCGCCCTGTTGAACTGGTCGGTGCGCTCGAACTTCCGCCCGCCGACCATGGCGAGGATGTAGCCCTTGCGCGAGTCGATCGCCACGAGCGCTCCCTGCACCTGCGTCTTCTTCGTGGCGAGCAGCGAGGAGTCGAAGCCCGCGGTGACCACCTCCTGCACCCGCTCCAGCGAGAACATTCCCGTCACCATCTCGACGACGGGATTGAGCTGCCGGGTGTAGTACGCCTTTGCCTTGCTCTTTTCGCCCCTGGCGCCGTACATCAGGTCATCGACGTTGAAGGCGAGGCCGAGCAGGTCGATGACCGGCAAATAGGCGGCGTTCGAGAAGGTGACCCTGTTGTTCGCCAGGGCCAGGTAGCGCGTGTTCACGTCCTCGATGCCCTCGGCCATGATTCTGTCGGCGACCTTCTGGTAGTCGAGGTTGAGGGTCGTGTGCACGACCAGACCGTCCTTGAGGTAGTCGTAGGAGCCGAACAGCAGCTCGTCCAGCTGGCCGCGGATGTACTCGCTGAAGTACGGCGCCTTGTCCTCGCGCTCGGAAAACGCCGTTCCCGTCCGCGTGGGGTCCCACCGCGTCCAGTACTCGTCGAAGGAGGCGTCCACCTCTTGCCGAGTGACGTATCTCAACTGGACCATCTGCGACAGGATCACTCGCTGGAGCTTCTGGGCGCGCTGGGGGTTCTTGATGGGGGAGTACAGCCCGGGCTTGGCAAGCTGGATCACCAGCATGACGGATTCGGCGAGGGTGACCTCCTGGACGGGCTTGCGGAAGAAGAACTCGCTCGCCGCCCCGATGCCCTGGGTGTTGTGGCCGAAGGGCATCTCGTTGAGGTACATCTCGAGGATCTCCCTCTTCGTGTACCTTCGTTCCATCTGGATCGCCCACCACAGCTCGACGAGCTTCCTGCGGATGGAGATGTCCGTCCTGTCCGCGTACAGCCGGCCAGCGAGCTGCTGGGTGATCGTGCTCGCACCCGAGACGTACTGCCCGGTGACGATCTTGAAGATCGCGCGCAGCAGGCCGCGGATGCTGAAGCCGTGATGAGAGTAGAAGTTCCTGTCCTCGCGCGTGAGGAGGGCTTCCAGCAGGTGCGGGGGAACCTGATCGATGGTGATCATTTCCCGCTTCTCGTCGCCGAAGAACTCGGTGATCGGCCTGTCGTTGATGTCGAGGATCCTCGTAGGAAGGGCGGGATTGTGCTCGCCGAAAGCCTCCCTGCGCTGGATCGTCCGTGTCCCCGCAAGGGCGAGGCCGAGGGAGACGCCGATCACGATCGCGCCGAGGAAGGCGACGCCGAGCAGAATCTCGAAGAAAGGTTTCTTCCTTGAAAGCTCACGGCCAAGGGATTTTCGCGCGCGCATAGAGTCGAGCATAGGATAGGGAGGGAGGGGGCACAATGTCAACGGACAAGCATGGCTCTCGCCTCCGCGCGTCTGCGACGCGCGAGGGTAGTCGCCGGTTTGCAGCGGGCTTTGCCCGCCGCTGAAAAAGAGGCCGGCTCCCGATGGAGCCGGCCTGCCTGGTGTGGTGTCTTCCGAATATAGTAAACTGGGAGGGGAACTATATCTTGGACACCAACACCTTTCTTATCGTCATCATGCCACGAAAACCTTTAGCGTTTTCCTCTCGCCATCGCGAGAAGGGGGAAGGGATCCGTGGTGCTTCCCTTCCTCCTGACCTCGAAGTGCAAGTGCGATCCAGTGGCCCGGCCGGTCCTCCCCACCGACCCGATCTCTTGGCCCGCGCCCACCTCTCGACCAATGATAGCACGAATCGAGGAAAGATGTCCATACACGGTCTCCCATCCCCCCGGGTGGGAGAGCACGAGGTACGTGCCGAGGATCTCGCTCGAGCCGGTTTCGCTCACCGTTCCCTCGCGCGCCGCGCGCACGGCCGTTCCCTCGGCCGCTCCGATATCCAGACCGTTGTGGAACTCCGGGCGCCCCGAGAACGGGTCGGCGCGCATGCCGTACCGTGAGCTAATGGAGCCCCTGGCGGGCGTGAACGCGATGGGAAACTGGAAGAGGATGCCGAGGAAGTATGCCCTTTCCACGGAGTTGAACATTTCACCAGGGAAGAAAGAGACGGTCTCTTTTCTGCCGGCCCGCGCGATCAGAAGCGAGCGCGGTTTCCTTCCCTCGGCCAGGCGCGAGGAGAGCAGCATGCCCTCAAAGGCTGTTCTCGGCGGGATATGGACAAAGATCCCCGGCTGGGTCGGGATGAGGATCCGGGCGAGCCCGTTGAAGGACCCCGCGTCCGCGGCGGCGTTCAAGGTGGCCAGGGTGTCATAGGGCAGGCCGAGCCGAGCGTTGAGCGAGAAGATGTCCTCACCCTTCCTCTTCTGGTAGGAAAAAAGGCTCACCATCGGCAGCTCGGGCTTCCCGACGGCCTGCGAGAGGCGGTAGTAGTCCTCCAGCTCCGCCTGGTGCTGGACGAACAACAGGTCATCGCGCGTGAGGGCTCGGATCTCCGGATAATCCCCCGCAAGCACCGTTGCGGCGGGGAGGGTCAGGAGGAAGGCAACGATGAGGAAGGGAACGCGGGAGTGTTTCACTCCCCTCTATTTTCGGCAGTTTCCGGGGAGCTATCGAGCCCTTCCCGCGCTCCGCCGCCATCCGACCCAGCCCAGCAGGAGCAGCCAGAGCGCGATCGTCGGGAGAGCGAACGCCCACATGCCCCGGAAGGCGAGAATGAGCGCCGCGTACAGGCCGCCTGCGAGGGCGAGGAGCTCGAGCGCGCCGATAAGGAACGAGAGGGGGGTTCTTCGCGGCCGGGAGGGATCGCGGGGCGCCCGGCGCGCGCGCAGAGCGGAGCGGATGGCGAGGAAAGCCGCGCCCGCGGCGAGGAGGGCGATCACCCCGATCGAGTAGGCGGCCGAGTGGCGCGTGGCCGTGTACCAGAGGGGGAGGGCGATGGCGAGCGCGAGGGCTGCGCTCCCCGCCACGATGGACACGAAAAAGCCCGCGCGCCGCGCGAGGCCGGCCCAGCCTTTGAGTATCCGCGAGGGGATGTCCGTCACGGGGAGCTTTCCAGCTCCGCGAGAGCTCGTCGGTAGTTCTCGGCATCCGCGGTCCTGCCCAGAGCCTCGGCCGCGGCGATCAGCTCGACAAGGGACTTGCGCATGTCGGACCGCATCGAGAGGGTCGTGGAGACGAGATAGGAGCGCTGGAAGTAGTCGTAGGCGGCCGCCATGTCCTTTCGCTTCGAAGAGATGATGCCAAGCGCGTAGAGGTCCATCGCGATGCCGACCGAGTTCTCGATCTTCTTGTCCATCGCGAGGGCGAGCTCGGCGTTCTTCATTGCGCCCTCGAGGTCTCCCTGCTTGGAATCCAAGGAGGCGAGCATGTAGTAGTCGGCCGCGGTCTCCTCTGTCAGCTTCTTCGCCAGGTTGATCGCAAGGGACTTCTCGAGGTCCTCGCGCGCCTTGGCGAGGTCGCCGAGGTTTTTGTGAGCGGCGCCCATGTTGTGATACAGCACCGCCCTCTGAAGGTCGGAGAGCCCGCTGGCGCGGGCTCCCGAGGAGGCTCCCGAGGTCGCCCCCGAGGGTAGGGCGAGAACCTGTTCGAAGGTTGCCAGGGCCTTTGCCGGCTCGCCTTTCTGCAGATACAGCTCTCCGAGATTGTTCGACGTGAGGAAAAACAGCTCCGCGCTCCCGCTTTTCGCGCGGGAGAGCGCGCTGGTGAAGATCTCCTCAGCGGCGTCGATCGCCCCCATGGTCATGTAAACTTTCCCGATCGAATTGGAGGACTGGATGATCCCTTCCTCGTTGTCGACGGAGGTGTTGGAATCAAGTGCCTGCGTGAAGAAGCGCAGGGCCAGGTCGTAGCGGCCTTGACGGAAGTACGCGTTGCCGATGTCGGTCGCTTCTGCCGCCCTGTTCTTCGACACCGTGACCGTCTCGGTCTTCTTGGGCGCGCTGGAACAGGAGACGGCGAGGAGGCATGCAACGGTGAGCAGAAGGGGGGCCGCGGACAACTGTCGCGCGCTCATCAGAAATCCTCGTCCCGATAGCTCTTGAGCGTTGAGGTCTGCTCCTTCTGCGCGGGAATGCCGCCTCTGAGCAGCGGATTATTCTTGACCGCCTCAAGGACATCCTTGCCCTGATCGAGCGCATCGCGGCCCTTCTCGAGGATGCTCGAGATCTGCGGCTGGGTGCTGTTGATGTAGTCGACGAAACCCTTGACCTGGGCGATGACTGCGTTCGTGCTCTGAAGGGCGGCGTCAACCTGCTTGTAGAGCGCGTTCTGATCGTTCAGGATCGTGTCGAGTGACCCCTTCGGGTCGAGCAGCCGGGTCACGAGGCCCCGGGTGTCCTTCAGCCCCTCGGAGGTCACCTTGAGATTCTCGGTGATGCTTTCGAGGTTCGTCGACAACGTGCCGAGGGTGCCCTTTGTCGATCGCGAGATCTCGGTGAGGTCGACGGACACCGCGTCGATCTTGTCCAGCACCGAGTTCACCCGGCCGGTGATGTCGTTCACCTTCGCTCCGACCTCGTCGACGACCCGATTGACCTTCGCCGGCATGGCGGCCAGTCCGGTCACAGCCTCGCCCACAGGGCCGCCCTTTCCCGCCAAGGCGGTGTCCACCGTGGCAACAAGCTTCTTGATCTGGGCGAGGGTGGTGCGCACCTCCTCGAGGATGGGGTTCACCTTGGCGATCACCGAGCCGATCACGTCCTCGCCCTTGGGGATCACGACCAGCCCCTCCTCGACGAGGCGGCGGCCCTCCGGGAGGTCAAGCGACGGGATGAAGGAGCCCTCTTCGACCGGCGGCCCGCGGCCCGCGCCGGGGTGGAACCTCAGCGACACCCCCAGGCCGATGGGGCTCGACGTCAATTCCAGCACGGAGTTCGGAAGGACCTTGTCGTAGTAGGTGTCCTGGACTGAGAACGCGATGTCGACCTGGTTCGCCTCGTTGAGCGCGATGCGCGATATCTGCCCGATTTCGAAGCCCTTCAGCATGATCGGCATGCCGACGATGAGCCCGCCCGCCGAATCGAATCGGCTCGTGAAGCCGTAGTTGCGTGCGAACCAGCGCTGATTGAACCCGACAAAAATCAGGATCGCCGCGACGGCGAGGATCGCCGCGAGTACGAAGATTCCCACGATCTGGTCCGCGAAACGGATCTTGAACTTCATTCTCCTCCCGACTGTACTCTCCCCATCCGCCGCCTGTCAATTCTCATGGGTGTCCAGCAGCTCCAGCAGGTCCGTGTCGAAGGAGGCGATCTCGCCGAGGATCTGGGAGAGGATCCCCCGCACGCGTGGATCCGCATGCGCCTTCACCGCGTCGAAGTCCCCCTCCGCCAGGATCCTCCCGGCCGCGAGCACGATGAGCCTGTCGGCGAGCGTGGAGGCGAGGCGGGAGTCTTGTGTCACTGCGACGATCGAGCAGCCGCGCGCCTTCAGCTCCCGGATCATCAGGCCGATCTTCTCGGCCGCCGCATGGTCGATGGACAGCGTCGGCTCGTCCAGGTAGACCAGCGCCGGCTCGTTCATGAGCGCGCGCAGGAACGAGGCGATTTTGCGCTCGCCGGCGGACAACTGCGCAGGCCGCTGCGAGGCGGAGTCGGCGAGCCCTCCGCGCTCGAGCATCCGCACGACTTTCCTCTCCACGTCGGAGCGGGAGAGCGACGCCGCGTGGACCTGGAGAGGCAGAGCAAGGTTCTCGAAGACGCTCTTGTTCTCCCACAGGGCGCCGTCCTGGAAGACGAACCCGCTCGCCGCCCGCAGGGCGTGCATGCGGCGGGCCGAGAGGCCGAAGAGGTCCTCGCCGCGGTACAGGACCCGTCCGCGGTCGGGAGGGACCAGCCCCGCGGCGACCTTCAGCAGGGTGCTCTTCCCGCAGCCCGACGGCCCCATGATGACGGTGCTTCTGCCCTCGGGGAAGGAGGCGCTCGCCTCTGCCAGCGCGTCGTACCCGCCCGAGATGACGGTGACCTCGCGCAGCTCGATCAGCGCCGGCTCAGACATAGGAGATCACCGTGATCAGGGCGTTGGCGATGAAGCACAGCACGAACCCCTGCCCGACGGCCTTGATCGCCGCCCGGGGGATCTCGGTGACCGAGAGGCTCACCTTGAAGCCCTGGAAGGTGGCGACGACCGAGGTGATGACGCCGAAGACAAAGCTCTTGAGCAGGGTGGAGAGGATGTCCGTCGGGGTGATCGTCGCGAGCAGCTCGCGGAAGTACTCCCCGAAGGGGATGGGTTTCACGAGCTGCGAGACGAGGAACGATCCGACGAGGCCGAAGATGTTGAAGTACACGGTGAGCGCCATCATCGAGATCGTCACGCCCAGCACCCGGGGCACGACGAGGTACGAGATGGGGTTGATGCCGACGGAGAGGTAGGCCTCGATCTCGTGGGACACCACCATGTTGCCCAGCTCGGTCGCGATCGCCGTGCCTGACCGGGCGATGATGATGAAGGCGGTGAGGATCGGGCCGAGCTCCCGAGTGATCACGACGATGAGGATCGAGTATAGGAGATTGGTCTGGCCGAACCGGGGGAGGATGGTCCCGCCCTCGACGATGATGACGGCGCCGATCGAGAGTGCGACGAGCGAGACGATGCTCAGCGCCTCCACGCCCGTGAAGAGGATCTGGAGCACGAGCACGCGGAATGCGACCTGCTTGCGCCGCATGAACAGGACGGTTTCCGAGATGACCTGGAAGAGGAAGCCCAGTGCGTAGGAAAAATCTCGGGCCTTGCGGTTCGCCCACCGGCCGAGCGCGGCAACCATCACCATCCCCTCAGGGGCGAGTATAGCTCAAAGGGCCGACCGATGCAACGCGAGGGCCTCCAGCAGCTCATCGGGCACCTCGCGGCCACAGGCCGTGCGGCCCAACTTCCTCTGCGGCATGTTGGCGCCGTGGAAATCCGAGCCTCCGGTGACGGCCAAGCCGAGCCCGCGAGCAAGCCGGACCAGCATCCGACAGTCCTTCATCGAATGGTTGGGATGCCAAGCCTCGATCCCGGCCGCGCCGGCGGCCTTGGCCGAGGAGAGCTCCTGGCGCAGGGCGGGGCCGCGCAGACCGAGGGACAGCGGATGGGCGACGATCGGCAGGCCGCCCGACGCCCGGATGAGGGCGCAGGCCTCGCCGAGCGGCAGGCAGGCCCGAGGCTCGTAGAACTCTTTGCCCTTCCCGATGAACCGGGAAAATGCTGCGTCGATCGAGCCTGCAATGCCCTTGCGCACCAGAAGCCGGGCGAAGTGCGCGCGGCTGATGACCTCGCCTCCCGCGATTTCCCTCAGCTCTTCCATCGAGACGGGGAATCCCGCTTGCTGCAGCCGCGCGATCATGCGGAGGTTCCGCTCGTTCCTGTCCGCCCGCACCCGCGTGAGGGCCGCCTCCAAGCCGTCTCGGCTCTGGGAGAACCCAAGGCCGAGGAGGTGAAACTCTCCCGTCTCCCGCGCGATCTCGATCTCCACACCGGCGAGCAGGCGAAGGCCGGTTCCCGCCGCGGCCGCGCGCGCCCGCTCGACGCCCGCCAGCGTGTCGTGGTCCGTCAGGGCGAGGGCGGTCAGCCCCGCCTCCAGGGCGAGCGCGACCAGCCTCTCGGGCGTGCAGGAGCCGTCCGACGCGGTGGAGTGGGTATGGAGATCGATCATTTGACACGAGTATACTTCATTGCATAGTCTCGTTCCATGGATGCGGCCTTCCGCGCGCCGCGCGGGGTGGGTGGGGAGCTCGCGCCGCCGCCGGACAAGTCGATCACTCACCGCGCTCTCATGCTTGCGGCCCTCGGCTCGGGCGCGAGCCGCATCCGCGCCCCGCTCGAGACCGGCGACTGCCTGTCGACTCGGCGCTGCCTCGCGGCATTGGGCTGTCACTTCGAGCGCGCTGACGGGGAGCTGGTCGTGCGCGGGGTCGGCATCCGCGGCTTCCGCGAGCCGAGCGAGGCGCTCGACGCGGAGAACTCCGGCACGACGACGCGCCTGCTCGCGGGACTCATCGCGGGTCTTCCGCTGTTCGCCGTGATGACGGGCGACGCCTCCCTCAGGCAGCGGCCCATGGCCCGGGTGATCGAACCGCTTGTGCGCATGGGCGCGCGGATCGAGGGGAGGCAAGGGGGGCGCTTCCTCCCCATGTGCTTCTTGCCCGGCTCGGGCAGTCTCGCCGCAATCGACGTCGTGCTTTCAGTTGCAAGCGCCCAGGTCAAGAGCGCGATCATGTTCGCGGGCTTCCGGGCCGAAGGGCGCACGACGATCGGCGGAAGGATCGGTTCGCGCGACCACAGCGAGAGGATGCTCATGGCTCTGGGCGTCCCGCTGCGCGTCGAGTCTGGGCGCATCAGCGTCGAGCCTGTTCCATCGATCTCCTCCTTCGACATGCGGATCCCCGGCGACGTTTCCTCGGCCGCTTTTTTCATCGCCGCTGCCGCGATCTCGGGCAGAGAGCTCGTTGTGCGCGACTGCGGCGTCAACCCGACCCGTCTCGGGCTGCTCGAAGTTCTGGGGAGGATGGGAGCACAGGTCGAGGCGAGCGAGGAACGCCGCGAGCTCGGCGAGCCCGTCGGGACGCTACGAGTCTCGCCCGGTGCTCTGCAAGGCACGACGGTGTCCCCCGAGGAAGTACCCGATCTGATCGACGAGATCCCCCTGCTCGCCGTGCTGGGGCTGTTCAGCAGAGGGGTGACGATGGTGCGCGGAGCGGCCGAGCTGCGCCACAAGGAGAGCGACAGGCTGGCGGGCATCGCCGCGATGGCCGCCAGCCTCGGGGGTGAAGTGGAGCTTTTTGACGACGGGTTCGCGATCCAGGGGCCGCAGGAGCTTCGCCCAGGGACGGTGGACCCCATGGGGGACCACCGCATCGCCATGTCGGCGGCAGTGGCTGCCGCGGGAATCAGGGGAGACGTGGCTGTTCGCGGCTTCGAGTGCGCGCGGGTCTCGTATCCGGATTTCGCCGAGGATTTTCGCCGGCTCGGCGGGGAGGTCTCGTGAGCCCCAATCTGCGCTTCCGCATCGGCGGCCGGACGACGGAGGTGCGGATCGTCGAGACCCTCGATCCCGCCTCTCTCGGATCCTCGGGAGGGCGCGTCACGGTCTTCGACGAGACGACGCTCGCCCTATTCGGGTCGGGCGCAGAGAACCCCGTGGTGCTTGCGCCGGGAGAGCAGGCGAAGCGGTGGGCGAGCGTGGAGTCCATCCTCGAACGGTGCGCGGCCGTTGGCATGGACAGGGACGGCACGGTGATCGGGGTGGGCGGCGGGGTGGTCTGCGATCTTGCGGCCTTCGCCGCATCGCTGTACATGAGGGGATGCGGGCTTGTCCAGGCGCCCACGACCCTCTTATCCATGGTCGACGCGTGCCTCGGAGGCAAGACCGGCATCGATTTCCTCGGGTACAAGAACCTCGTGGGCACCTTCTACCCCGCGTCGCTCATCGTCGCCGCCACCGCTGGCCTGCGCAGCCTTCCCGAGCAGGAGTTCCGCGCGGGCATCGCCGAAGCGATCAAGACCGCGATCATCGGCGACCGGGCGCTCTTCGACCTGCTTCGGGACGCGAAGACCGAAATCGATGCACGGGATGACGGCATCCTGGCCCAGATCGTTCGCCGCTCCCTCGCCGTGAAGGGACGGATCGTCGAGGAAGACCCTATGGAGCGCGGCACCCGAGCCCAGCTCAACCTTGGGCACACCTTCGGGCACGCCCTGGAGAGCGCCACCGGCTTTTCGACGTGGCGGCACGGGGAGGCAGTGGCATGGGGCATCGGCAGGGCGATCGCCCTGGGGCTGCGCCTGGGACTGACAGACCGTCCATTCGCTCAGGAGGTCGAGGCTCTCCTGCGGCTGTACGGCTTCCGCCTGGATGCGGCCGCCCGGCTCACGGACCTCACCTCCGCACTGGCGCGGGATAAGAAGCGGCGCGGCGGCCGCCATCGATTCGTCATCCCGCGCGATCACTGTAATGTGGTCGTGCGCGAGGTGGACGACGAGGCGCTGGCGGATGTTCTAGGGCGCTGAGAGAGGAGCGGGGTGAGTCAATGAAGATCGACAAGAGCACGTTCGAGAGCCACCTGCGCTTCCTCGACGAGGGCGCGGTGGTCTTTCGCGAGAACGACCCGGGCGGCGAGATGTACGTCATCATCCAGGGCGAGGTGGAGATCCGCAAGGCCACGGGCCCATCCTCGAACAAGACCCTCACGGTCTTGAAAAAGGGGGACCTGTTCGGCGAGATGGCGATCATCGAGAAGAAGCCTCGATCGGCTACGGCAGTCGCGACGCAGCCGTCCAAGCTGCTCGTGCTGAACGAGAAGCTCTACGAGTCGATGGTGGCCTCCAATCCCGATTTCGCCCGGAAGATGAACCGCCTGCTCTCAGAGAGGGTGCGCAAGGCCAATTCGATCATCCAGAGCCTCATGACGACGAACCGTCAGAACCAGCTGTGGGCCGGACTTCTGCAGTACGCGCAGGAGCGCGGGGTGTCGACCTTCAAGGGCAGCAGGGTGATGGTGTCGGAGTTCGTCCAGTGGGCTTCCGAGCACCTCGGAATGGCCGAGAAGGACGTGCAGGCCATTCTCGCCCACCTCATCAAGAGGGAGTTCATCTCGTACTCGGCGCGGGGAAAAGAAGAGATCCTTGTTGAGGCGAAGGAAGGGGTTCCACTGCCCGACTAGCCCCGCCGCCCTCTACGCCTCCAGCATATCCGAGAGCGCGTGGTAGAGGCGCGCGATTGTCTCCCGGTCGGCGGGGCCCAGCACGTCGCCCGGCTCGTCGATCAGCTTCTCGAGGCTCGCGAGGCTCTCGAGGCGTGCGGTGAGCAGGCTTTTCTCGGATTTGTACCAGTAGGTGCCCTTCCAATCCGTGAACAGCGTGAGGAAGCCGAGCCTCTTGCTCCCCCGCTTGGTCGGGCACAGCGTGAGAAGCCGCTCGAGGTGACCCGCGATCTCCCCGCCGTT
>CAYGXO010000043.1:0-1832 GCA_964353885.1 uncultured Spirochaetaceae bacterium | reverse complement strand
AAAACCCACGCATTATGAAAGGGCGCCCCTTTGAGGGTAAGGTTAGTTGGGTGGTTACCGCCACCGAACTTACCACAGGAAGGAGCACCCTATGAATAGCCTCAAGTATATCGGATTGGATGTTCATTTGGCGACGATCAGCATTGCGGTGCTGAATGCTGCGGGAAAACTGATCATGGAGGTCACGATTGAGACCCAAGCTGCGGCGCTGCTGGATTTCATTCGCGGCTTGCGGGGGACCCTGCAGGTGGCCTTGGAAGAGGGCACGTGTGCGGAATGGCTCTACGCCTTGCTCGCGCCGCAGGTAGCCAAGGTCGTGGTCTGTGATCCACGCCAGAATCCCCGGCGCCTGGGAGAGAAGAAGAGCGATCGGCTCGACGCCCGCAAGCTGGCCGAGTGGCTGCGCTTGGGCACGCTGAAAGCGGTCTATCACGGCAACCCGCAGGGGCCGGCGTTGCGGGAATCGGCACGCAGTTATTGCACCCTGGTGAGCGACACGGTGCGGGTGATGAACCGGTTGAAGGCTTTGTATCGCGGGCGCGGGATCCGCTGTGCGGGAACCCGTGTCTACTCACCGCGCGGGCGCGGCGAGGGGCTGGCGCAATTGCTCGAACCGGGCGTGCGGCGGCGCGCCGAACGGCTCTATCAACAATTCGATTGGCTCCTGCCGTTGCGCCAGGAGGCGCGCGCCGCGATGCTGGCCGAGAGCCGCCAGCACGCCGCCCAGAAGATTCTGCGCAGCATCCCCGCGCTCGGCCCGGTGCGGGTCGCCTTGTTGATCGCCCTGCTGCAAACCCCGCATCGCTTTCGCGGTAAGCGGCAGTTGTGGGCCTACGCGGGCTTGGCGCTGGTGACCCGCTCCAGCGCCGACTACCGGGTGGTGGCCGGCCAACTGGCGCGCTCGCGCCAACCGGCCTTGATCCTGGGGCTGAATGCCAATCACAACCATGCCCTCAAAGCGCTCTTCAAAGACGCCGCCGCCTCGGCCCTCGCCCACCCCGGACCGCTCAAAGATTTCTATACGACGCGGGTAGCCCAGGGGATGAAACCCGAACTGGCCCGCCTCACCCTGGCGCGCAAGATCGCGGCGATCACCCTGACCCTGTGGAAGAAAGGAGAACGTTTCAACGTCCAGCATCTGAAACCGCAAGCTGCTTGAGCGTCCGCTCCGAGCCCGCCGGAGAGCTGGGTTTTCCATCCCGCTCGTAGTCCGCGGTTCGGTTGACGCTCGGGTTCGAGGGAGAGCCTCCTGCTGACCGTTAGGCCCTGTCCCCATTCTTGGGGCGAGTCTCCTAACCCACTCTCAGGCCCCCTCGGATAACCCCAGAAAGCTGTAGGCGACCAGTCTCCGATAGAACCATGGTTGGCACTCTCCAACCGGTTTGGCTTGGCACGCTTCAGCCGCCCCCGGACGTGGTTACGAGCTTACGATGCCTTCCCGATCTCCCCCGCGGCGCTCGCCGCGGCCCACGCGCACCGCTCGCGCCAAGACGAAAACCCGCACCCACCAACGGGGGAGCGGGAACCAACAGGGGCTGGATGCCGAGACCAAAACCTCCGACTCCCCAGTCCAGGGAGAACTTTTTCTCTTGACATCCCCTTTCATAGAACGGTCAGGAAGCAAGGTAGCGCAGACCTCCGTTTTTGAGGTCTGCGGCTTGTCCACGATGAATCAAGAAAAAGCCGCGGACCTTCAGAACAGGTCCGCGCTACCCACTATAAACCGAGCGGGTAGCCACGGTCAGCGCCTTCCTGACCGTTCTATGAAAGGGGATGTCAAGAGAAAAAGTTCTCCCTGGACTGGGGAGTCGGAGGTTTTGGTCTCGGCATCC
>CAYGXO010000042.1:0-7828 GCA_964353885.1 uncultured Spirochaetaceae bacterium | reverse complement strand
CGACAGCCCGCCGGAGCGCGAGATGGACATGCTGCTCTCCACGGGAGAGCGCATCTCTGCCGCACTCGTGGCTATGGTGATCCACGACCTCGGGTACAGCGCCCTTTCCCTGACCGGGTCACAGGCCGGCATCGTCACCGACACGGTGCACACCAAGGCCACCATCGTCGACATCCGCCCCGGGCGCATCCAACGCGCCCTGGACAACGGCCAGATCGTCCTGGTGGCCGGTTTCCAGGGGATATCAACCGCTCAGGACGTCACCACCCTGGGCCGGGGAGGCTCCGACACGACCGCCGCAGCCCTGGCATTTTTTAATGATACGGCGACCACCGAGATCTACACGGGCGGCGTGGTCAGGAACACGAGCGGAGCCCTGTACCCTTCCGCTCACATTCTCCGGGAGGCCCGCGAGCTCGGCATACCCGTGATGGTGACCGCGGATGCTCACAGACCCGAGCATATCGACGGTCACTTCAAGGAAACTGTCGGCCTGCTGCGGGAGCTTGGGTTTCGCAGCCAGCGGCAGCTCACGACCCGCGGCTGGATCGATCAGGATCTGTGAACTTCCTGCGGTACTCCTCGATCTCGATCATGGGAGGGCGCTCGATGAAGGGGATCTCCGTCCGCTCGACCTCGTGGCCGCGGTTCCCCGCCGAGACCGACAGGTGCGCCCGGCCCGCCTCCTTGACCAGCCTCGCCTCGCCGTATTTCTCCAGTCGTTGATGGAAGGTTGAGAGGATTCCGAAGGCCATCTTCCCCAGAGCGTGAACGGACTGGTTCCTGTGCACGCGGCTCGCCATGTTCACCTGGGCGATCGAGCCCACGCCGGTGGTGTGGTAGATATCGATGAGGTGCCCCAGCTCGACGCCGTAGCCCACGGAGAACGGGAGCCGCTCCAGAAGGGACCGCCTGCCCGCGTACTCTCCGCTCAACGGCTGCACGAGGCTCGCCAGCTCGGGATAGAACTGGGAGAACAGGGGGCGCACGAGGATTTCCGTGACCCTTCCGCCCCCTGAGGGAACAAGCCCCTCCTCCGTCCGCATCGGCCTCTCGTAGAAGGCCTTCACGTACGCGATGGCGGGATCGCGCAGCAGAGGGCCCACGAGGCCGTACACGAATTTGGGACCGATGTTGCTGATGTCCGCGTCGATCCACACGATGATATCACCCGAGAGCACGTACAGGCTCTTCCAGAGGTTCTCGCCCTTGCCGCGGTGGGACCCGTACCTCTTCAAGATGCCGCGCGAGGAATGGACGGCCGCCCCGTACTCGGAAGCGACCTCGCGCGTGCGGTCCGTGGAGCCCGAGTCGATGACAGCGATCTCGTCCAGCAGGGGAACGCGGTCCATGAGCTCGGTTTTGAGGACGAGTATCTCCTTGCCGACAGTCGTCTCCTCGTTGAGCGTGGGAAAAGCGAGGGAAATCCTCGCGCCCTGCCGCTTTTTCGCCTCGAGAAGTGTCGCCGCGTCGCGGAACTCCTCGGCGTCGAAGGTGTTCCTGAGGATGCGATCCTCGCCCATCACGGCGCTCCGCCTCTATCGCGGCTGGCGGTTTCATCGAGGAAGCCGAGCAGCTGCCGGAAGCCGGCCTCGATGGGCCTCGTGTCCACCGACTCTTCGGTCAGGCTCCTGTTTCCCGTCGTGATGCCCAGCGAGACCGAAGGAATGCCCAGCGAACTGATGAACGCCGAATGGTCGGGGACCGATGTGGGCCGCAGCTTGATCCGGAGCCTCGCGTACACGCGCCGCAGGGCATCGTTCAGCCCGGCGTTCATCTCCGCGTTCCCCGCCGGATAGAACGTCTTCACAGTCACCTCGGCGGAAGCCCCTGCCTCCGCGGCGATGGTCCCGACGGTGGCGGTCACAGCCGTCCTCGCCACCTCGAGGGCGCTCACGTCCGTCGAGAAGATCTCGAGCTCGAGCACCCCCTCGGCGGCATACCAGCCGAAGCCGGCGCCGGCTTCGAGCCGGGCGATGTTCAGGAAGGTGTTGTTCGCGCTGTCCCAGCGGATGCTGCCCAGCCGGGAGGCGACCGCCGCGAGCACCGATATGGCAGAGGCGGCTCCTGCAGCCCCCATAAGGTCCCTCTGTCCAGTCCGGGCCGTCACGGAAAGCTTGCAGGTGCCCATCGGCCGCTCCTGGATCCGGCCGAGGGTCAGGCTGCGCACGCACGCGGCGAACAGGAACCTCCCTTTCCACTCCAGGAGGAACCGCTCCAGCGGCTGCATTTCCTGCCGCCCCGGATCGAAGGAGGAAAACAGCAGGACGAGGTTGCGGTCGAACGACAGCCCGGCAGCGGCGAGGTACTCGGCCAGGACCAGGAGCGCGGCCACGCCGACGGAGTCCTCTGCCAGCCCCCTGCCTCGCGCCCGGCCGGCGTCCAGAGTGACGAGGCAGTCGGACGGGGAATCGGTCCCGCCCCCGATGTCCGCAAAGAGCAGCGCGTGATCGTCCGTCGTCCGGCCGGCGGGGATGACGACGCTGACGTTGCCGACCTCGTCGACCTGCGGATTGGGATACCCGATCCCGGAGAGCCTCTGGACGATGAAATCCAGCCTCCGGTTCTCCCGATCGGTTGGGGCCGGCGTCTCGTTGAAGAGGATCGCATCGGAGAGGATGCGGTTGACGTACGAGCCGATGTCGGGCTTTCGCCGCTCGGAGGACCGCAACCTCGGCCGCCGCTGGAGCATCCTCTTGGCGGTCGAGAGCAGTTCCCGTATCCTGGCGAACAGTGAGCCTTTCATGGCGATCCCGCGACAGCGGGCGAACCCATCATACGGATTTCTCCCGTTCTCCGCAAGGAAACCCGTTGAGAATCGCGATCATGCACTACCACCTGCGGCCCGGGGGCGTCACCACGGTGATCCGCGAGCAGCTGCGCGCCCTTTCGCGCCAGTGCGATTGCCTGGTCCTGACCGGGGAGCTTCCTCCCCCGGGGGCTCCCGCGGGGGCTCCCGGGGGAGAGGAGCCCGATCTCACGGCCGCGGTGCGCGTCGTGCCGGGGCTGGGCTACGATGAGCCCGGCTGCGGGAGCCCTGATCCCCGCGGCACCGCAGCCGCGGTGCGCTCAGCCATGATCCGGGAATGGGGAAGCGTGGCCGATGTCCTTCATGTGCACAATGCGCTGCTGAACAAGAACTCCTCTCTGCTCTCGATTCTCGGGATCCTGCAGGAGGCGGGGATCGCCCTGTTCCTCCAGATCCATGATCTGGCCGAGGATGGCAGGCCATCGACGTACAACCGCCTCGGGGAGTATCCGAGGGACTGCCATTACGGTGTGGTCAATTCGCGCGACCAGCAGGCCCTGCTCTCCTCGGGACTTCTCCCCGAAGGCATGCACAGGCTCTTCAATGTGGTTCAGCCCATCGGGGCCGGGTCGATTGCGGGCCTGACGCCGCGGGAGCGAGGCGACTCCCGTCCGCGGCTGATCTACCCCGTGCGCGGCATCAGGAGGAAGAATATCGGCGAGGCTCTGCTCCTTGGCCTGCTGCTGGACGCTGATGTCTCGGTGACCCTGCCTCCGCAGAATCCAGCAGACCGTCCGCGCTACGACGAATGGAAATCGTTCGCGGGGAGCCGAGGATTTCGGGCGGCGTTCGACGTCGGCCTCTCCCGCAGCCTCCCGCAGCTGATGGGCGAGGCGACGGCAGCAGTGACCACGAGCGTGAAGGAAGGGTTCGGCTTTTCGTTCCTCGAGCCGTGGACCGCGAGGCGCGCCGCAGTGGGCAGGCGAATCGACGCCGTGTGCGGGGACTTCGAGGAAGAGGGAATCGGGCTGCCGCACCTGTACTCTTCTCTTTCGGTTCCCGCTGCGCTCTTCGACGCCCCGGGCTTCCGCGGCCGATGGGAAGCGTCTCTCGCGGCCGCCTTCGTGTCGTACGGGAGGACCCTGGACAGCGCGAGCGCGCGGGGAGCGTACTCCTCAATGACGAGGGAAGGGCTCATCGACTTCGCCTCCCTCGACGAGGATGCCCAACGCGAGGTGATCGACCGGGTGACCGGGGACAATGTTGCAGCGCGCCGCCAGATCCAGGCGGTCAATCCCGGGCTCGACGCCATTCGAGCCGAGCTCGCCTCTCCCGACACGTCCCTCACCGAGGCGAATCGCGCGGTCATCCTCTCGCGGTTCGGGTCCGTGCGCTACGCCAAGCTCCTTGTCGGAATCTATCGGACCGTCCTCGAGAGGCCGGTTCGCCAGAGCATCGACCGTGCGGCGCTCCTCGCCAGGTTCCTGTCGCCCGAGCGCTTCAGGATGATCGAGCAGCGATAGCCGTCGATCGGGCTCGCCGCGGGGTGTACTGCTTTCGAGCGCGGATGTATCATCTCCTCGGAGGCCCTGGGAATGGCGCGAATCATCGTTACCGTGATCCTTGTCGTCGTGCTCGCCGTGCTCGTGTCGATGAACCTCGGTTTCACGACCTCTGTGAACATCTTCGGAACCCGGTTCGACAATGTGTCCGTGGTGGCGGTCGCGGCTTTGAGCTTCGCGGTCGGCCTCGTGTATTCCCTGTTCATCTACATCGGCCGGGTCCTGCACCGCAGGGCCAAGCGCGGTCTCGCCAACAGGGATCGGGACCTCGCGGAGCGCGAGAGGGATCTCGCGAGCAGGCGGGCCAGTGCCGATCAGGCGCCCGCTGCCGGAGAAGGCAAGCCCAAGCCCTCCGCCGCGGGGGGCGCTGCTGGCGCCGAGGGAGAGGCCGGTGAAAGGCGATCGGGGCTCGCGAAGTTCCTGGACTTCTTCAGGCTCAGGCCGTGAGGCCTGCCTTGGTCAAAGGATGATGATGCCGGGAAAGAGGAAGTGCACGAAGGCGACGGCGACCCCGGCAATGCCGAGCGGAACGCGGTAGGAGAGAACGGCCTTCGAGATCTTCTTCACCTTCTCCATCTTCCCGCTCTGTTTCTCGACGTCCGCGCGGAATGCCTCCACGAGGAGGACTCCGCCAAGAGCAATGCCCGTCAGGGCGGGGAGCAAGTCGCCGGCCACGAGGATCGCTTCGCCCGGTGAGCCGAGGAACAGCTTGACCGCGCCGATCACGAGCGTCACCGCGCCGATCACGATCTGGGCGGGTCTGTTCTCGCGCAGGTTCTTGAAGGAGGACAGGAACGCAAACCGGTCCCCCAGGAAATCCCCCGCCAGGGTCAGCCCCGCGACGATATTGGCGAAAATGGAAAGCAGGTAGAACTGGGCCACGGCCGCACCTCCAGAGTTTCTCTTTTCCGAATAAGTGTACGATATCCGCTGCGCCTTGGCAAATCGAAGGCACGGCAATTGCCGAGCCGAACTCCACAGATCCAGACCTTGTTCCGCGGGGGTTGCGCTGGCATTGCTCCGCGGGGGGTTGCATTTTTCGCTTTTCGACCTTATACTGTGAACATCTGAACATATGGTCAGGTGTTTGGCAGAGGTGACAATTGAACCCATCACAAATACTGGATGAACATACCGCCGCGCATGTCGCGGAGCTCTTCAGCGCGTTCAGCGATACCAGCCGGGTGCGCATCCTGTCGGCCATTGCCGATCAGGAATTGAATATTTCCGCGCTGGCGGAATTGGTCGGCGTGACGGAGTCTGCGGTTTCACACCATATGCGCAGCCTGCGGCAAATGCGCCTGGTGCGGAACCGGCGGGACGGCAAGGAAGTTTACTACTCTCTCGTCGACCCGCACATCATCGCGCTCTTTCGCAAGGGTGTCGAGCATGTCCGCGAAAAATGACCAGCGGTTGTCGGCATGAGGGGATGAGCATGCGCAAAAAGCAAACGAGCTTGACAGCCCTCGGGATTGCGCTGGCGCGTGCCGTGGAAAGCGAAAAACCAGAGGATGAACGGGTCTGCTCTGACCCTTTTGCACGTCAATTCCTACCCGGCTGGATGTACCGCGGCCTCGGGTTCTTCATTCGCAGCGGCTACGCGGAAAGGCGCGGCCCGGGTGTGATCGGCTTCCTGGCAGCACGCGAGCGATATATCGACGATGTGCTCGCGGCCTCACTTGCGGAAGGCGTGCAGCAGGTGGTCATCCTGGGCGCCGGGTTCGATTCGCGCGCGTACCGGTTCAACCTGGATGGCCGTGTAAGAGTGTATGAAGTGGACCATCCTGCCACACAACAGGACAAACTGATGAGGCTTCGGGTCATTCTCGGGCGTATACCTGAACACATCACCTATGTCCCCATTGACTTCAACACTGAAGCTCTGGGGGACAGCCTCCTCAAAACCGGTTATGACGCTTCTCAAAAAACGCTTTTCATCTGGCAGGGTGTGACTATGTATCTGACTCCGGATGCCGTGGACGCAACCCTTGATTTCGTGGTGCGGCACTCCGCCGCGGGCAGCGCCGTGGTCTTTGACTACCTTTTCCGCGCCGTTCTCGAGGGCGCCCAAAAGCATGGCGAGGTCACCAACATGCGCCGCTACCGGTTCATGAGCGGCGAGAGCTTGATCTTCGGGATTGCCGAAGGCGGGGTTGAAGCCTTTCTGAAAGCGCACGGATTCAGAGCGGTGACGGACGTGGGATCCGCCGACCTCGCCGCACTGTATTTCACCGGAAAAAACGCCGATCGAAGAATCGCGGACGGGTACGGCATCGCCATGGGTGTGGTGTAGGACAGTCTATGAAATCGAATCCTTTTCGCGGCCGGGTTGTCATCGTGACGGGAGCATCCTCGGGGATCGGCAGAGCTATGGCGCTGCAGCTGGCTGCGCGTGGGGCAAAGCTTGCCATCGCCGCGCGCCGCGCGGATCGACTGGAACAGGTGGCAGAGGAATGCCGCCAGCTCGGGGGCGACGTGCTCGTCGTTCCCGCCGATGTGGCTGATGAAGCGCAATGCAAAAGCCTGGTGGAGCGGACGGTCGCCGCCTACGGCCGGCTGGACATGCTCATCAACAACGCAGGTCTCGCAGCTACAGCGCTGTTCACTGACTTCCCTGATCTGCGTCTCTTCAAACACACCATGGATGTGAATTTCTACGGCAGCGTCCATTGCACCTATCATGCATTGCCATACCTCACGCGAACAGGGGGGCGTATAGTGGCCATCTCCAGCGTGGGCGGCAAGGCAGCCATCCCCTATAACACCCCGTACATCGCCAGCAAGTTTGCCCTGCACGGGTTTTTTGATGCGCTGCGCATGGAGGTTCGCCGGCATGGCGTGTCCGTCACGTTGATCTGCCCCTGGTGGGTGGTCTCGGAGTTTCACCAGGCCCAATTGGACAAGAACGGCGTGCCCGTAGGTCCACGCAGCCGAGAAATCTACACCGACAGAATGATGTCTTCCGAGCGCTGTGCCCAGCTCACCCTGAAGGCCGCCCAAAGGCGCCGCCGCGAGGTGTGGATGGGCCTCGGCGGGCTGGCTGCCTGGCTCAAGCTGCTGGCGCCGGGCTTGCTCGATTGGCTTGCCATCAAGGTGTTCCTGGAGCCGGCGATTCGTCGGGCGCGTTCGCTCTCCGCAGGGAAAAAACCATGACCCCGGGTGATTCATCTGCACGGAAGGAATATTCTGTGAGCTTTCCGCAAGGAACGAGTTCCCGCCTGGGAGGGGTGAGGCGCACACGCCATTCATGCGCCGGGTGGACAAGCTACAATTGGCCTTCGCGCGGATGAGCGCATGTCTGCAATGGGGGTTGAAGCGCGCCAGGGACGTGGAAAACTGGGGAGAAGGAGTCTCGCTGCTTGAAGAGCGGTATTGCTTTGACCCATCTTCTACAGTTTGGCCCCCATAGAAAGTGCGTACCTCCCGAATTTGCAGGGAATTTGAGGGTTTCTTGTCGACGCGACCGATTTATGTAGTGCCACCGAAATGATGGGTTGTAAAGAAAATGCTTGCATGA
>CAYGXO010000041.1:0-1951 GCA_964353885.1 uncultured Spirochaetaceae bacterium | reverse complement strand
TTCGACCTGGCCGCCGAGGCGTGCCTGAAGCTGTAGCACCGATGCCACGCCCAGGAATGGGTGGTACGGCGAGCGATGGGTGCCACGCAACGCCGTAAACAATACAGCTTGGCCATGATTATAAGTACTTGTATTTGCAGTACTTATAATCGCATTTTTCGCGCGCTTTTTGTGGCTTCCTTTGCTATGTTGTCTTGGGAAATCCAACAGGAAAGGAAGCCACGATGGTACGCCGAAGGAACGGCAGGAAGACCACACCGGGATCTTACCAGAAAGATCTGCGCACCGCCATGAAGAAGTACCTCCCCCGGCGAGGTCTTCCGCTGCAGGTGGAAGACGGACGGGTCCGTTGGACGCCTCGTCTGCTGGTGGTCATGGCCATCCTGATGGCCTGGGACGGGGCGAGGATTCTCAAGGACCGCTTCGAGAACGCCTGGGATTGCGTGGTGGCCATGTACGCCACCCGCAGGCGCCCCGGAGGAACCTACGAAGGCTTTGTGCACGCGCTGTGGAGTGCTTCGGTGGAACTCTTGGAGATCGTGGTGGCGGCGTTGCGGGCGGGGATCAAGCAGGTCGCAGGGCCGTACTGGGAGCATTGGGGTTGGGTCCTGATGGGCGTGGACGGATCGAGGGTCGAATGTCCGATGACGGAGGCCAACGAGAAGGCCTTCGGGTGCGGTGGGAAGAAGAAGACCACGCCGCAGCAGTTCATCACGACGTTGTTCCACGTCCTGACGGGACTGCCGTGGGGATGGCGCCGGGGCGGGGCGCGTTCCAGCGAGCGGGCGCATCTGCGGGAAATGCTGCCTTTGCTGCCGAAAAACGTGATGCTCTTGGCGGATGCAGGGTTCACGGGATACGACCTTCTGAAGACGCTGATACAGGAGGCCAAGAGCTTCATCGTGCGTGTGGGGAGCAATGTGCGGCTGCTGAAGAAGCTGGGATATGCGGCGCGCGAATTCGACGGGCTGGTGTACCTGTGGCCGCAGGACAAGCAGAATCAGGAGCCGCTGATCCTGCGGCTGGTGGTGGTGCACGACGGGCGCAAGGCGATCTATCTGCTGACGAACGTGCTGGACAAGTCGGTGCTGTCAGACCGGCGGGTGGGGCAGATGTACCGGCTTCGCTGGGGAATCGAGGTCATGTATCGATCGCTGAAGGAGACGATGCAACATCGCAAGATGGCCAGCGATTCCCCGCGGAATGCGGAGATGGAACTGGACTGGGCCATGGTGGGCCTGTGGATGTTGGGGCTGATGGCGTTGGAGGCGCAACGGAAATCTGGCCGGGCTCCGAGCTGCTGGAGCGTAGCCGAAGCGCTGCGGGTGGTACGGCGTGCGATCCGGAAGCCCAAGGCGCGTCACCGCAAGGGTGGGGTGATGAAGCAGCTTCGAGACGCCGTCAAGGACACCTACCAGCGGCACAGCTCCAAGAAGGCGCGCCATTGGCCGCACAAAAAGAAGGAAAAGCCCCCCGGAGCGCCAAAAACCCGCACGGCCAGCCGATCCGAAGTCCGGAAAGCAAAGGAACTAAGGCAATGCAAAGCCGCAGCATAGCCAGGGGCGTTGGATGGCACCCGCGCCGGGCGTTAACACGGCTGCGAAGACGTCCCGATGCATCAGCCTTCTCTCACGCCGAGTTTATTAGGCGCCCGGCGGTCGGCAGACGGCATCGCCTCCGGGATCACCGGAACCGGAAGTCGAGCTTCAGGCCGTACAGCCACGGAATCCGAGGGTCCACGTCTTCGCGCTCCAGACGCTCCGGCAGGCCCTCCAACTCCTGGGCGATCGGCTGGAGTGGCTCGGCGTTATGGTACGTCACCACGATCGTATCTTCGTGAACGCGAATGCCTCCGTCCAGGCCGGCGAGGATCTCCTTGGCGAAGTGTTCGGCGCTCCACTTGGCCACCGTGGAAGGCATTCGGCCCCGCAGTTGGCTGACCGCCGCCTGG
>CAYGXO010000040.1:0-2128 GCA_964353885.1 uncultured Spirochaetaceae bacterium | reverse complement strand
GGCGATGATCGGCTCGCTGAAGGGGTCGAAGAACGCGATGGTCTCCTCGGCCGGCACGACGGCCCGCTCGGCCACCAGCAGCTCCGCGCCGTTCCTGACGTCGATGTGCTGAGGCTGGGCGATCAGCAGCACCCGGTTGGGCAGCAGCTTCACGTAGCAGATCTCGGTGGCGGTGATCGTCTCACCCCTGCGCTGGATGATCGGCTCGGCCTCGTGCTTCAGCAGGCGCTGGCCGTCCTTCACGAGCACCTTGTCCCCGCGGGCGACCTCGTGGCTGGCGAGGATGCGGTGGACCGTGATCGTGCCCTTGCGGGTGAACAGCAGGTTGCCGCTCTCGAGCTTCACCGCGCTGCCCTGGATCTTCTCAACGTAGACCGGGTACTTCAGGAAGATCCGGTTCTCCTCGCTGATCTTCGTCGCCGCCCCTCCGATGTGGAACGTCCGCATCGTGAGCTGCGTGCCGGGCTGTCCGATGGACTGCGCGGCGATGATGCCGACCGCCTCGCCGATCTCGATGGGCTTGTAGATCGCGAGGTTGCGCCCATAGCAGCGGCCGCAGACGCCGTATTTCGAATCGCAGGTCAGCACCGAGCGGATGCGAACGCCCTCGATGCCCGCCTCCTCGATGGCCTGGGCGATCTCGTCCGAGATCTCCTCGTTCACGTCGACGACAGTCTCGCCGGTGATGGGGTGCTTCACCTTCTCGAGCGAGAAGCGCCCGGCGATTCGGTCGCCGAGGGACTCGACGATGTCCTCCCCGTCCTTGATCGCGCGCCGCTCGATCCCATTGATCGTGCCGCAGTCGTGCTCGGCGATCACTACGTCCTGTGCGATGTCCACGAGGCGGCGGGTGAGGTAGCCTGCATCGGCGGTCTTGAGGGCCGTATCGGCCAGACCCTTGCGGGCGCCGTTCGTCGAGATGAAGAACTCGATGACCGACAGCCCCTCCTTGAAGTTCGAGCGGATGGGCAGCTCGATGATGTCGCCCGACGGCTTGGCCATCAGGCCGCGCATGCCGGCGAGCTGGCGGATCTGGCTCCTGCTGCCCCTCGCCCCCGAATGGGCCATCATGTACACGGGGTTGAACCCATCCTTGTCCCGCTTCAGCTCGTCCATCAGCTCGTTGGTGACCAGCTCGTTGGTGGAGCTCCACACCTCGATGACCCTGTTGTAGCGCTCCTCGTTGGTGATGTGGCCCTGGAGGTACTGGCGCTGGATCTCGTCCACGCGCGAGTTCGCTTCCTTGATCAGCGCCTTCTTCGCGCCGGGGATCACGATATCGTCCATGCCGATCGTGGCGCCGAATCGGGTGGCGTAGCGGAACCCGAGGTCCTTCACCGCGTCGAGCATCTTCACGGTGACAGTCGGTCCCTTGTCCTTATAGCACTTGGCGATGAGCGCGAGCAGCTCCTTCTCGCCCATGGAGGAATTGAGGAAACCCATGTCGCGGGGGATGTTGTCGTTCAGGATGATTCGCCCAGGGGTCGTCTCGACCCACTCCCCGCCCATCTTCACTTTCACGAGGGCCTGGTAGTCCACTCCCCGCGCGTCCACCGACAGGATGCATTCCTCGGGCGAGGAGAAATGCTTGCCCTCGCCCTTGGCGCCCTTGCGGTCGCGGGTGAGGTAGTTGATGCCCAGCACCATGTCCTGGGTGGGCACGGCGATGGGGTACCCGTTGGCGGGATTCAGCAGGTTCTTGGAGGAGAGCAACAGCGTCCAGCACTCCGTCTGCGCCTCGGGGGTCAGGGGGACGTGCACGGCCATCTGGTCGCCGTCGAAATCCGCGTTGAAAGCGTGGCAGACCAGGGGATGGAGCTTGATCGCCTTGCCCTCGACGAGGATCGGCTCGAAGGCCTGGATGCCCAGTCTGTGCAGGGTCGGGGCCCTGTTGAGCATGACCGGGTGCTCCTGCACGACCTCCTCGAGCACCGCCCACACTTCGGGGCTCTCCTGCTCCACGAGGGTCTTGGCCTTCTTGATGTTGTAGACCACGTCCTTCTGCACGAGCTTTCGCATGATGAAGGGCTTGAACAGCTCCAGGGCCATCTTCGAGGGCAGCCCGCACTGGTGCAGCTTGAGCTCGGGACCGACCACGATGACGGACCGCCCCGAGTAGTCCACGCGC
>CAYGXO010000039.1:0-33605 GCA_964353885.1 uncultured Spirochaetaceae bacterium | reverse complement strand
CGCGACCCCGGCTTCTCCGAGGCGCTGCTGGCCGCCGGCAGCTCCGCGGAGGTTCTGGAGCTGCTGCGCCGGGCCGAGCAGGAGGAGGGGTAGCGAAAAAAAAACTGGGCAGCTTCCTTCCCTTGAACAGGGTGGAAGCTGCCCAGCGGTGTTTTCGGCCGTCTAGCTATTTACCGAGCCCAAAATATTGATTCGGCAGCCACAAGGCGATTTGGGGCCATATCATCACCAGGGCTAGGCCCAGGATCATGACCCCCACAAAGGGCCAGACCGATCGGTAGATATCTGCGATCGTGAAATCCTTCGGCGCCATCGCCTTCATTAAAAACAGGTTGTATCCGAAGGGAGGCGTCAGGTACGCGATCTGGCAGTTGATCGTGTACAGGACCCCGTACCAGATTGGGTTGAACCCCAGCTTGATGATCAGGGGGACGTACAGGGGAGCCACGACGATGAGCATGGCCGTGTCATCCAGGAACATGCCCATGATGATGTAGGAGAGCTGCATCATGATCATGATGCCCCAACGGCCGAGGTTCCACCGCAGGAACAGGCTCTCGATGGCGTACACGGCGCCCAGGCCGTCAAAGACGGCGCCGAAGGCCAGCGCGGCCAGGATGACCCACATGAACATGCAGCTCACGCTCAGGGTCTCCTTCAGCACTTCGACCATGATTTTCCAGGTCAGCCGCTTCTTGAAAAGAGCGATAATGGTCACCGCGATCGCCCCGACCGCGGAGCTTTCCACGAGGCTCGTCACCCCCATGAAGAACAGCCCCGACATAAGGAAAATGATGAGAATGGGAAGGATCGCGGACCGGAGCAGGATGAACTTCTGCTTCCAGGGAATATTCCTCTCTTCCTTGCTCGCTGCCGGCCCCAGCTTGGGCTGGATCAGGCAGCGGATCACGATGTAGAGGATGAACAGCCCCGCCAGCATGAGGCCGGGAAGCACACCGGCCATCCATAGCTGGCCGACCGGCTGCCGGGCGATCATGCCGTACAGCACCAGGACCACGCTGGGCGGGATCATGATGCCCAGGGAGCTGGCGCCCTGGATTACCCCCGAGATCATGATCTTGTCGTAGCCGCGCTTCCTCATTTCCGGCAGGCAGATCGTATTCCCGACGGCCATGCCGGCCACGCTCAGGCCATTGATCGCCGCGATGATGGACATCAGGACCACCGTTCCGATCGCCAGGCCGCCCCGGACCGGCCCCATCCAGACGTACAGCATCTGGTACAGGTCATCCGCGATCCCCGACTTTGAGAACATGTACCCGATGTAGATAAAAAGAGGCAGTGTCAGAAGCGGATACCAGTTCAGCAGGCTGATGCTGGCGTGGAACGCCATGCCCTCTCCGCCCGCCCCCCACAGGCCCAGCGCGAAAGCGACGGCGACTCCGCCGATCACAGCGAAGATGTGTCGCCCGGTGAGAAGCATGACAAGCATCGAGACGAACATCAGGATGGCCATCATCTCGAAGCTCATGTTGTCTCCTTCCCGGTAGCCTGCGCTTTCTTCTTGTCGCGGAGTGTCTCCAGGTCCTTGAAGAACTCGGCGATCACCTGCAGGGTCATCAACACCATTCCGATCAGCATGATGATCTTGATGGGAGTCACCTGCGGAGCCCAGGAAGAGTAGCTCTTCTGCTTGTACTTGATGGAATACTGGAGGCTGATGAAGCCGCCCACCAAGAGCACCCCGAGGTACAACCCGATGATGACTATGGTGAGAACGTCGGCAAGCGCCTTGTTCTTCGGCGACCACTTGGCGTAGGTCAGGTCCATGCGCACATGCCCGCCAATGATCAGGGTGTACGCCCCGCCCAGGGTGTAATAAGCAGCCATGACGAACTGCGCCATTTCCACGGTCCAGATCCAGGGGTGGTTGAAGATGGTCCTGCATACCGTCTCGAAAAACAGGATGCCTATCATGGCGAAGACCAGGTACATGGTACACAGGCCCACGGCTTTGCTCGTGGCGGTGACGCCATCAACATACCCTTTGATTATCCTGTTCACTATGCCTCCTCCCTCCCGTTCGGGACATGGATCCGGAGAATATTGTCGAGGCCTGTCCTCCCCGGCTCGGGACACTACCCGCCAGGGAAGGCAGGCCTCTACGCAATGAGAAGGACTTTTTCCCGGTCCCCTAGTACCGATAGGGGGGGCCGGCTTTTACCATCGTGGCGTTGTAGTCTTTGAGTATCTGCACCACCTTGGCTGCACGGGGGCTCTTCTTGGCGGTCTCGTCCCAGAACTTCAACGCTGCCTTTTCGACCGCTGCCCACTCCGACGCGGGGATGGTGGTGAGCTGCAGCTTGCCGCCCTTGGTGCGGTAGTGCGCCTCACCCCACCAGTACCAGTGCAGCCGCAGGTAGTGCGACTTCTGGATCGTCAGCTTGAACAGCTGCTGCAGGTGCGGGGGCACCTTCTCCCAGGCCTTGGTGTTGACGAACCAACCGCCGGACCAGCCGCCGGAGATGGGATTCGTCAGGTAGTACTTGCAGACATCGGCCCAGCCCACGGTGTAGTCCTCGGTGATGCCGGACCAGCACACGCCGTCCAGCATGCCGGTTTGAATGGCCATCTCGACGTCCTCGTAGGGCATGCTGACCGGTACGACGCCGAACTGCGTCATGAACTGGCCGCCCGTCGGGAACATGTATATCCGCAGCCCTTTGAGATCCGAAAGATGGCGGATCGGCTTGGTGGTGGCGAAATTGCACGGGTCCCAGCTCCCCTGGCTCAACCAGGTGACGCCATCGATTTCCCCGTACGCTTCTTTCCAAATTTCGTTCAGCCCGTACCAGTTCCACAGAACGTCGACGTCGATTCCATAGCGCGCCGCAAGGGGGAAGTACGCGCCGAACACGGCGACATCGACGGGAGAAGCCATGGAGTCATCGTCGCTGACGCAGGCGTCAACGGTGCCCTTCTGTACCGCCTGGAACAGCTCGCCCTGGGGCACCAGCTCGTCAGCCGTGTAGACGTCGATGACCATCTCGCCGTTGGCCGCGATATTGAACTCCTTGATCGCATCCCCGCAGACCCACGGGTTCAAGGCAGGACCGGCGTACGATTGGAGCCTCCATCGAATGGCGGGCTCCCCTTTCTTCGCTGCGGCGCCGGTGGCGGGTGCTGCCCCTCCTGCTGTTTTTCCGCCGCAGCCGCCCATCGTCAGCAGCAGCACGACCAGCACTGCGATCACGCTGATGGCGATGAAGGACTTTCGCAACGCTTTTCTGTTCACTTCAGTACCTCCTCTGCATCAAATCGATGATTTGACTGAGTACTTCGCCCCTAAAATATGGTGTATTCTAAACCAGAACTTCATATAGTCAAGAAAAAAAATAAATATTTTCCGAGCAGGTCTAGGCGATCGTCCGTCCAGAGCCCGCACTACCCCCGTCCGTGCGTAATTCCAGTATAGAGATGCTGGATTGCCAGCAGCCCGCTGACTCGAACCCGCGGAATGCGAGCAGCTAAATAATTGAGTATGAATGGGCTATTTATTAAAGGGTTTGTAATTAATAATATAGAAACATTTCATATTCTCTACGATTATAGCGACACGTATCAGTATAGCAGCACGTATCAGCGCGATTGAACAATAGCAATGTGATTCAGCTCGTATTCGAATGCTCGAATCGGCACAACGCATCTTCGACCGACACCGAACCGGGACGAAGCTCGATTGCGCTTTTCCAGAGGCTGAGGGCGTTCTCGCAATCCCAAATTATCAATTGACAGGTAGGAATTGTGCGTTTATGCTCTGCGAAGATTCTTCACATGGGCTCGCGATACGCTTCATTCGCTTGCTTGGCGACAAATCGGATATGAGAGATCGGTAGCGAATGAAACCCGCCGGTCCATGACGATTGGGAAGGAATACCATGCCGAACAAGAAAAAGGAAGCCCCGCGTACCGTCAAACAACGCGTCAAGGAACCGGATACGGCTATTGCGGCGCAGTCCCGAGACATCCGGATCCGTGTGAATGGCTCATGGCGCAGTTTCAAGCTGGAAGCCGATCTATCGGCCGCCACGACTCTCGCGTATGTCCTGAGAGAGAAACTCGGGTTCACCGGACTCAAGGTTTCCTGCGACGAGGGGGCGTGCGGAGCGTGCACGGTGATCCAGGACGGCAAAGCCGTCCTCTCGTGCATGGTGCTCGCCGTCGAAGCCGATGGGCACGATGTCCTCACCATCGAAGGCCTTCCAGAGAATGATCCCGTCGTGGAGGCTTTCGCCGAGCAATCCGAACCGGGCTATGGCACGGCCATGCAGTGCGGGTACTGCACCCCCGGCTTCGTGATGACCTCCCGGGCCCTTCTCAACGATAACCCGGCTCCCACGCTCACCGAGGTGAAGGATGCCCTGTCGGGCAACATCTGCCGCTGCGGCTGCTACGCCGGAATTGCCCAGGCCGTTCTCCGAGCTTCGCAGAAGATACAGGCAAGGAGGAGCGGAACATGAACACGGGATTCAAGCCGCGGGTTCCCCGCAAGTTCGTCGGAGGGTACCGGCCGAAGATCGACGGGCCGGAGAAAGCGCGCGGGAAGGCCGTCTACGCGGACGACATGACCATCCGGCTGCGCTTCCCGAACATGCTCCATGCCAAGATCCTGCGCAGCCCGCACCCGAGCGCCCGGATCAGGAGCTTCGACCTCAGCAAGGCCCAGGCGTTGCCGGGCGTCGCGGCGATCATGACGTACAAGGATCCGGAGTTCGCCTCGCTCAAGCTGACCAGCGCGGGCTGGACCGACGCCGTGGACACCGTGAACTGGGACCACATCATGTTCCCGACCCGCGACCGGCGGGTGCTCGGCGAGTACGCGTGCTGGGTGGGCGACGAGATGGGAATCGCAGTCGCCGCCGAGAACGAGGAGATCGCCGACGAAGCCCTGAGGCTCGTGACAATCGACTGGGAGGTGCGGCCCTTCGTCCTCGACCCGATCGAGGCAATGAAGAAGGACGCCCCGCTGGTACATCCCGACCTCACCAAGTCCAACGTGATGGTGCCCGATCCCGTCAGCGGCCCGGATGTCTTCGAAGATCGTGGCAACGTCGATGAGGCCTTCACGCAGGCGGACCTCGTCGTGGAGGGGGACTCCACCTTCCACAATGCCCACCAGGGGGCCATGGACAACTGGTGCTGCCTCGCGGAATGGAAGGAGCACCAGCTCACGGTCTGGTCCAACTCGTACGGCGTCGACCAGACCCGGATGCACATCAGCGAGATGCTGGGACTGCCGCTCCACCAGGTCCGCGCGATCTCCTCGTACGTCGGCGGCCAGTTCGGCAAGGGCGACACGGGCGACCAGCCCTTTTTCCTCGTCACCAGCCTGCTCGCGATGAAGACGGGGCGGCCCGTGAAGTACCGGCACAACAGGCACCAGTCCTTCATCAACACCCGGCAGCCCGCGATCTACCACTTCAAGGCCGGCGTGAAGAGGGACGGGACCCTCACCTCCATCCACCTGAAGTCGATCGGGAACGTCGGAGCCTACGCCGACCTCTCGATGTTCGCATTGAAGTTCGTGCCCAAAGAGCTGGTGGAGGTGGTGCTGGCGCATATCCCGAACATCCGCCTGGAATCGTATGGCGTCTACGCGAACGTCATCCCCGGCTGCATGATGCGGGGGGTCGGCAACTCCCAGTTCAACCTCATTTTCTCGCACATGATCGACGCGGTGGCCGAGAAACTGGGCATGGATCCCGTCGACTTCTGCATCAGGAACTTCGCGCACGAATGGGAGCAGCTTCCGAGCAAGAGCCTCGACACGGTCCTCCATGAGGGGACGAAGCGGCTGGGCTGGAAGGAAAAACGGCATCTCCCCGGCAAGGGCGAGACCATCGAGGGGGTCAAGAAGAGGGGCGTCGGGTTCTCCTTCCACCCCGCCTGGCACTCGGAGTGGCAGGAGGAGCGTCGCGGGAGGATCCAGGTCACCATGACCCTCAACCCGGACTGCACCGTCCTGCTCAACGCGGCTTCCGTCGAGGTCGGCGGAGGCTCCAACACCTGCAACATCCTGGGCTGCGCCGAGGCCCTGAGCTTCCTCGGCATCGGGGTCGAGGACATTCACTGGACAAGCCTCGTCGATACGAACGACGGCGTGAAGGACTGCGTGCAGACCGACAGCGCCGTCTCCTACCTCCAGTCGGAGGTGATGGTCCATGCCGCGAAGGAAATGAAGGAGAAACTTCGCCAGGCTGCCGCCAAGATACTGAAGCTCCAGCCGTCCGATATCGATTTCGCGGACGGCAAGGTCCTCGTCGCCTCCCAGCCGTCGCTCACGCTGACGATCAGGGAGATGATGCGCAGGGGCGACAACGCGCCCATCACGGTCGCGATAAGCCGCGCCCCTGACGTGAAGCGCACCGGCGTCCCCTACTTCGCGAACTTCGCCGAGGTGGAGGTCGACACGAGCACGGGGAAGGTCGCGGTGCAGAAGCTCATCGTCATCAACGACTGCGGCACGGTGATGTACGCCTCGGGCGCCGAGAGCCAGCAGATCGGCGGCCAGGTCACGGGCATGGGCGAAGCCCTGACCGAGGAGATCATCTACGACAAGGCGACAGGCATTCCGCTCAACTTCAACTGGGTCGACTACACCATCCCGACCATGGCGGACATGCCCGACATCGATCCGGTCCTCCTCGAAGTGTGGAAGGGCGTCGGCGAGTATGGAGCCTGCGGGATCGGCGAGGGCACCGTGTCCTGCACGCCCGGGGCGATCGCGAACGCGATCTACAACGCCATCGGCGTCAGGGTGAACGACATCCCGATCAAGCCGGAAAAGATACTCAAGGCCCTGGGAAAGGACTGAGGGGACAGCCATGGGAATGCGCACATTCGATCACGTCGCGGTCAGGTCGCTCGCCGAGGCAAAGGCCGAGGTCGGGAAGCATCGCAAGAAGGCAGTGGTGGTCGCCGGGGGCACGGACATCCTCGGCATCCTCAAGGACGAGGTCCACCCGGTGTATCCCCAGATCCTCGTCGACATCAAGCCGATCGACGGCCTGGGGTCGATCCGCGAAGACTCGCGCGGGCTGCACATCGGCGCCCTCGCCACCCTGACGGAGATCACGAAAAACAAGACCGTTCGCGAAAAGTACCCCCTTCTCGCCGCGGCAGCTCATGCTGTCGCCTCCCCCCAGTTGAGAAACATGGGGACCATCGGCGGCAACATCTGCCAGGAGCCGCGCTGCTGGTACTACAGGCATCCCGGCAATGCCTTCCACTGCCTTCGCAAGGGGGGCGAGAAGTGCCCTGCCCTGCTGGGCGAGAACAGGTTCCACTCCATCTTCGGCTCGATGCGGGTGGGCACGCCGGGCTGCTGTTCTGGTTGCCCCGACAACATCGACATCCCTCGCTACATGGAAAGAATACGTGCCGGTGAGATCGAGGAGGCGGGAAAAATCATTCTCGAAAACAACCCGATGCCGGCGGTGACCGGCCGGGTCTGCCCTCATTTCTGCGAACAGGGATGCAACCGTAACGAGCAGGACAGCCCGGTCTCGGTGAGAGCGGTGGAGCGCCGCGTCGGGGACTTCATCCTCGAAAACGTCAAGGCGTACAGGAAGGCACCCGCGAAAGCGAAGGGCAAGAAGGTCGCGATTGTCGGCGGCGGGCCTGCCGGGCTCACCTGCGCATACTTCCTGCGCCTGAAGGGTTTCGGCGTCACGCTGTACGACGCGCAGCCGAAGCTGGGCGGCATGCTCCGCTATGGCATTCCAGATTTCCGCCTGTCCCCGGGCGTCCTGGACAAGGAGATCGACTTCCTGCTGTCGCACGGGATCGTCGCGAAGACCGGGCAGAGACTGGGCAAGGACTTCACCCTCGACAGCCTGAAGCGAGCGGGGTTCAAGGCGGTTTTCCTCGCCATGGGGTCCTGGGTCGCCCGCGGGATGGGAATCCCCAACGAGAAGCACGCGAACATCATCCCGGGCATCTCCTTCCTCGAAGGGGTGAAGTGGAACGGGCCCCCGAGCCTCTCCGGAGTCGTGGCCGTTGTCGGCGGCGGCAACACCGCGATCGATGCGGCACGGACCGCGCTCCGCTGCGGCGCGAAGAAGGTCGTCCTCCTGTACAGGCGGACCCGCGCGGAGATGCCGGCGGAAGATGAAGAGATCGAGGACGCGATCAGGGAGGGGATCGAGCTGCAGTTCCTCGTTGCCCCGAAGAAGGCCGTCGTGGAGGGAAAGACCCTCGTCGGCCTGGAATGCGGCAGGATGAAGCTGGGCGAGAGTGATGCCTCGGGCCGGCCGCGCCCCGTGGAGGTCGAGGGCAGCGAGTTCCTGTTCAAGGCGGACTGGGTCATCTCCGCGATCGGCCAGGACCAGAACCTGCTTGGTCTAGGCAACAAGTCCTTCGGAGCGATAAAGCTTACGAAGGGGAACGGCATCGACGCGGACCTCGAGAGCTTCCAGACCAGCGTGGCCGGCGTGTTCGCGGGGGGCGATGTCGTCACCGGACCGGCAACAGCGGTCGAGGCCATCGCCGCGGGACGCAAGGCCGCCATGACCATCGCCGCGCACCTCTCGGGGAAGAAGGTTGCGGCAGCAGCTTCCGCCCGGGGGACTGCCGCGGCGACCCTCCGCCCGATCAACGAGCGCGCGCTCAAGAGCTCGGAGCGCGTCAGTGTCGCCGAGGTGGCGCCGGCCAAGCGCTGCATGGACAGCGAAGACTACGTGACCCTCGACGACGGCAGGGTCAGCCTCGAGGCGCATCGGTGCGTCGACTGCAGCTGCGTCGCCGTCAACGCGTCGGACGTGGCCCCCGCCCTTGTCGCGCTGGGAGCCACGATCAAGACAACGAAGCGCTCGATCGGAGCCGAAGATTTCTTCACTGTCAACCTGATGACAACGACTGTGCTCGGCATGGACGAGCTGGTCACGGAGATCGTCATCCCGTCGCCGAAGGACGGGACGCGGTTCAGCTTCCAGAAGTTCCGTGTCCGCAATTCCATCGACTTCCCGATCGTCAGCGTGGCATCCGCCCTGAGCTTCGACGGCGCGAAGATCAAGGATGCCCGGATAGTGTTCGGCGCGGTCGCCCCCATCCCTTTGCGCGCCGCGAATGTCGAAGAAGCCCTTGTGGGCAAGCTGGCGAACGAGGAGACGGCCGAGCTTGCGGGCAATGTTGCCTCCAAACAGGTATTCCCCCTGGAGAGGAACCGCTACAAGGTGCAGATCCTGAAAGGACTCATCCGAAAAGCGATACTGGCGGAAAAGTAATCGAGGCTCTGCGGTATCCGGCTGCCCCTCTCTGTTTCCGATAGGACGCAGAGGGGGGTATTTTTCAAGTTCAAGGATCCGTCCTGGCGGGCGGTCTGCGGCGCGCAGCGATTGCCGCTCCATCCGGTCAACGGTACTGTGAGACCTGCTCCGGGTTGACACGGGCGTTCCCGTTCTGTAGCGTTCCCCCATGCAGCCAGGACCGAGAAACTCCATTGCCGATGTGCCCGGCATCCTCGTCGGCCACGCCCAGAACGAGGAAGCGGCCAAGGGCTGCACCGTCATCCTCTGCGAGTCCGGCACGGCGGCCGGAGTCGACGTGCGGGGCGGCTCGCCTGGAACCCGGGAGACGGACTGCCTCGCCCCCACGGCCTTTCTGCCCTGCCCGCAGGCGTTCTACCTCTGCGGGGGAAGCGCCTTCGGCCTGGACGGCGCTACCGGCGTCCAGCGCTTCCTCGAGGCAAAGGGCATCGGCTTCGATGTTGGAGTGGCCCGGGTGCCCATCGTGTCGGGGGCGGTGATATTCGACCTGAACGTTGGCGCCGCGAACGTGCGCCCCGACGCGGCCATGGGCGCGGAGGCATGCCGGAACGCCGGCATCAACGTGGCCCAGGGCAATGTCGGTGCCGGTATCGGAGCCACATCCGGCTGGGCTGCGGGCCCCTCGCGCAGGATGAAGACAGGGCTGGGCACGGCCAGCTGCAGGACGGGCGACCTGATCGTCGGTGCGATCGTCGTTGTGAACTGCTACGGCGACGTGATCGATCCTGCCACGGGAGAAATCCTCGCCGGCACCCTCAACGAGATGGGAGACGCGTTCGCAGGTTCGCAACTCCTGCTCACCGCCGCCCCGATGGGCACGAATCCCTTCTCGTCGCACAGCACGATCGGCCTCGTCGCCTCCAATGCCAAACTGGACAAGGCGCAAGCAAGCCGAGTCGCGATGATGGCGCACGACGGCTATGCCCGGGCGATCATCCCCGTGCACACCCTCGGCGAGGGAGATATCATCTTCTCCGCCGTCACCGGCGTCGTGGAGGCGGGAGTATCGGTCGTGGGCGCCATGGCCGCCGAGGCGATGGCCCAGGCCATCCTCAACGCGGTCAGGAACGCCGAGTCAGCCTACGGGTACGCCGGCTACAGGGAAATCCTCGAACGGCGGAGAAAAGCGCGAGTGAAGGGCGCCTGAGGCGCCGTGCGACAGGCAGGGGATGTCCCGCGGCCTACCTGATCAGCTCCACGAGCTGAAAGTCGACAACACCCGCAGCGCGCCCCTCGTCCATGTCGATGTGCATCTCAAGGGCCCATTCGGGGTTTACCCGGATGATGACGTTCTCGAAGACAAGCGCCCTGTCCCCTGGCACCCGGATCTTGACCCTCTGCCCGTCGACCACGCCAAAATCCCGGGCGTCGCTCGTGTTCATGTGGATGTGCCGCAGGGCCGCGACAATCCCTTTCTGCAGAACGAGCTCGCCCGCCGTCCCGATCAGCACCGCTCCCGCGGATCCCTCCAGATCGCCTGATTCGCGCAGCGGCGGCATGATTCCTAGCACGCTCGCATTGGTGAGGGAAATCTCCACCTGCGTGTACTTCCGGGTAGGGCCGACGACAACCGCCCCCGTGATGCTCCCCGACGGCCCCCGAACCTCGACGGTCTCCTGGCAGGCATAGGCCCCAGGGATGGTCAGATCGCGCCACTTCGTGAGCGTGTGGCCCTTCCCGAATAGGACCTCCACGTCCTCCTGGGTGAGGTGGGCGTGGATGTCGGACATGGCGATCGGCAGCATGGTCTTCATTAGGCCGAGTATGTCGGAGGGGATTGCGAAAGGAAAGAGGGAGCTCTCCGTCGACCCGTAAAAAGGGCTGCCCTCGCGGGCAGCCCTTGCGTTCGGATCGAAAGACGAGGCGGACCGCTTCCCGTTAGCGGACTTCCTTCGTGAGCTGCTTTGCGCCGTTCACGATCGTGAAAATGTAGGTCGGCTTGTTGGTCGGGACGCCGTCCTTCATGTCCCAGTTGAACTGGATGCCCTTGAAGCCCTTCACGTTGGCGCAGTAGTCGGCGATCTTCTTGCGCTCTTCCTTGAGCTTCTTGGGGTCGCCTGTGACGCCGGTCTTCTCGATGGCTTCCTTGATCATGTACAGGGCGTCATAGTAGTTGGGCGAGAGGCTGAAGGGGGCCATACCGTTGTGGTCCTTCTCGAAGGCGGCCTTGAAGGCGTTCCAGCGCGGGTTGTCCACGAACGGGTTGATGTAGTTGTAGACCTGCACGCCGTTCACGTCGGCTCCGCCCGTCGTGTACAGCTCGGGAGCGTCGCCCGAGGAGAACACGAGCAGGTGATCCATCTTAGTCCAACCTCGGTTCTTCAGCTCCTTGATGATCTTCGCGATCTTCTCGGCATTGCAGACGAACACGATCCCATCGGGCTTCGCATCCAGAGCCTTGACGGCCAGCGGTCCGAAGGTGACGGCATCCGAGGGAACCTCGACCTTGTCCAGGACCTTCACGCCCATGCCGGTCAGGCCCTTCACGTGCGCATCAGCCATCCCGGGCCACGGGCCGTAGGGCTCGACGAACTGGATCACGGTCTTGACGTCGCTGAACTGCTTTGCCCACGCGGCCACCAGCTGGCCGAGCCGCACCTCGGTGGGGGGGAACCAGGAGACGGTCCAGGGGAAGTACTTCACCGCGTACTCGTACGAGGTCGTGGCGGTGAACGACATCATCCCGTTCTCGACGGCGATGGGCATGGCGGCCATGATGACCGGCTCGGGAACCGGGCCCAGCGCCACCAGGGTGTTCTCGACCAGCTTCGCCATCTCGACAGACCCCTTCTGGGGATCCATGGCGGTATCCACGCCGACCACCTTCACGGGCTTGCCCCGGATCCCGCCCGCCGCGTTGATCTCGAACGCAGCGCGCTCGGCGCCCCACTCGAGGTACTCGCCGATGGCCGCGATAGGGCCGGTGAGGCAGTTCAGGAACGGAACGGTCCATTCCTTGGCCACGACCGGCGACTGGGCGAATCCGAGCCCGGCCGTGAAGAGCACGATCAGGATCACACCAAACAGCTTCTTCATACGTCCTCCTTACAGGATATTCCGTTTCTTTCGTTTTCCCGAAAGAAAGGTTTCGATGGAATGGATGCGCCGGCGGGTGACGAAACCCTCGGGCTTCAGCACGAGAACCAGGATCAGCAGCGCGCCGTAGATCACGATCCTCCAGGCCTGCAGCCAGGAGGGGAACAGCAGGGGCACGCCGTACAGGATGGGGGCGAGCAGAACAGTCCCCCACTGCGTCGCGTAGCCGCCGACGAAGATGACGGTCATGAAGATCCCGACGAGGGCGAAGCCGAAGAAATCGAGATGGAAGCTCTTGTAGATGAAGCCGTACAGCACGCCGCATCCCCCCGCGATGGTGCAGCTGAAGGTCTGCACGAGCATGCCCATCTTGCGGATGTCCACGCCCAGGGAAGCGGCGAGGTCCTTGTCCACGAAAACCGCCGAAGCTGCCCGGCCCAGGCGCGAGTGGTCGAACCTGTGGATCAGGAATCCCACCACAATGACCAGCCCGTACAGGATCGCGATGATGATCCAGCGATGCGCGGCGGGGCTCCCCCCGATGCTGGGCAGGCCGAACAGACCCAGGGTGCCGCCGACGATGGGGAGGTTCTCGATGACCGTGCGGGTGATGTAGATGAATGTGAACCCGACGATGACCACGGCGAATGTGGGGGCATCCCCAATGAAGAGCGACACCACGTACCCGATCAAACCGCCCAGGACGAAACCAGCCACCAGGGCAACGCCGAAGGGCACATGGAGCGTCATCACGAGATACGCCGCCGTGTAGCCCGAGATGGCCATGTTCGCGACGACGATGAAGTGCAGGTTTGTGACCCTATAGGGCAGGTACAGGGCCCAGCTCATCAGGATGTTCACCGCGGCGATGGAGAGGAAATAGTACAGCGGCAGCGGCACGGCGTCCCCCTACACCTTGGTGCCGAAGAGGCCCTTCGGCTTGGCGAGGATCACCACGAGCATGATCACGAACGCGATGGCGTTCGACCAGGAGCCCGACACGTAGCCCTGCACGATCGCCTCGAGAATGCCCAGGAGCAGCCCGACCACGAGGCCGCCGGCGAGGTTGCCCAGCCCGGCGATGATCGAGACGGCGAGGACCTTGTGCGCCACGTGCTCGCCCAGGCCCGGCGAGGCCGAGCCCAGGAGCATCGCGAGCAGCACGGCGATGATCCCGCCCAGGAGACCCGAGAGGGCGTAGCTCTGCAGGCCCGTGGTCAAAAGCGGGATGCCCACGAGGCGCGCCCCGTTGGGGTCCTCCGCGATCGCTCGAAAGGCGCGCCCGGGACGGGTCTTGTACAGGAGGATGAAAAAAGCCGAGACGGCGACGATGCCGATGGCGAGAGACCAGACCTGCCCGGTGCTGATGCTGATCAGGCCGAAGCGCGCGAGGGGCTTGCTCCCCGCCAGGCTCGCCGGATAGGCGATCGGGAGCCCCTTGTTGAACGTATGGGAAAGGATGTCGGTGATGATCATCCCCATCCCCATCGACATGACCATGGTCGAGTTGATGTCGACCTCTCCCCGCTTCTGCATCACCTTCTGGAACAGCGGGGCAGAGATCAGGTTGACGAGGATCGAGGAGGCGATCGCGGCGGCCGCGCCGAGCAGGATATTGTCGCCGGTGAGCTTCAGCGCGAGCCAGGCGATGTACATCGAGAACACCACCACCTGCGGATACGAGAAGTGAATGATCATGGCCACGAGCAGAAGGAGGTTGAACCCGGTGACCAGAAGCACGTAGATGCTCCCGACCGACAGACCGTTGATGACCTGGGCGAGGAAGACCTGCATTCTACGCTCCCAGATAGGCGGCTTTGACGCCGGGGTCGGCCAGAAGCTGCTCGGTGGTTCCCGAGAGGGCGATCACTCCCGTTTCCAGGACGTAACCCCTGTGGGCGCTCTTCAGCGCCTTGTAGGCGTTCTGCTCGGACATGAGGATCGTGTAGCCTTCCTTGTTCAGCATGACCAGGATCTTGAAGATGTCGTTCACGACAATCGGCGCCAGTCCGATTGACGGCTCGTCGACCATGATCAGGCGAGGCGCGGACATGAGCGCCCGGCCGATGGCCAGCATCTGCCTCTCGCCCCCGCTCAGCGTCCGCGCGACCTGGCTCTTCCTCTTCGCGAGGATCGGAAACCAGTCGTAGACTCTGCGCAAGTTCTTCCCTACGTTGCGCATGTTGTGGTGGGCGCCGAGGAGAAGGTTGTCCAGGACGCTCATGGAGGCGAATACGCCCCTGCCCTCCGGCACAAGGCAGATGCCCGAGCGGACATTGCGGTCGGCGCTCGCCCCCCCGATGCTGCGCCCCTCGAAGGTGATGCTGCCGGTGACTGGCGTGTTGATGCCGAGGGCCGTTTCCAGAAGCGTGGTCTTGCCCGCGCCGTTCGCCCCGATCAGCGCGACGATCTCGCCGGGATACACCTCGAGGCTCGCGTTCCTCAGCGCGTTCACGTGCCCGTACGAGACGGAGAGATCCTGGATCGCAAGCAACGGCGCACGCGGGTCACTCTGCGCCAAGGTAGGCCTCCAGAACCCGGGGGTCCTTCTGGACCTCTTCCGGCGCGCCCTCGGCGATCTTCTCGCCGAAGTTCAGCACCGTGACCCAGTCGGAGAGGTTCATCAGCATCTTCACGTCGTGGCTGACCACGATCACCGTCATCCCCGTCTCGCGCACCTTGCGGATGATCTGCTCGACCTTCTCGATCTCCTTCACCCCCATGCCGGAGGCCGGCTCGTCGAGCAGCAGGAGCTTCGGCTCTGCGACCAGGGCTCGGGCGATCTGGACCAGCTGCCTCTCCGTCCAGACCAGGTCGCTCGCCCACCTGTCGGCCGAGCCATCCATGCCCACGAGGGCAAGGGTCCGGGCGGCCCGATCCTGAATCTCGGTCTCCCGGTTCGACCGCATGAACGGGAGGCGGAACGCGGCGTCGATCGCCGAGCGGCCGACCGAGTCGTTGACGCCCGACATCACGTTCTCGAGCACCGTCAGGCCGGCCACGAGCTTACCGGCCTGGAACGTGCGGCGGATCCCCTTTCCCGCAATGACGTGGGGTTTCAGGCCGGTGATGTCCTCGCAGTCCAGGACGACCTTACCCGAGTCGGAGGGCAGCATGCCCGTGACGCAGTTGAAGAACGTCGTCTTGCCCGACCCGTTGGGGCCGATGATTCCGTGGATCTGCCCCTGCGCGATCGCGATGTCGAGCTTGTCCAGCGCCTGGATGGCGCCGAAAGACTTGCTCAGGCCGTTGACTCGAAGCATGCTCCCTTCCTAGGTCCGCCGAGTGTAGGGAAACGCCCGCCATCTGTCAACTCGACCCGACGAGCTTCCACGCCGCAAGGGCCATGATCTTCGCCCCTTCCACGAGGTCCCCGATGGGCTGGAACTCGTTGGACTTGTGCGCGACGGAGAGGGGGCCGGGGCCGTAGACGATGCACTGATCGAGCCCCGCCTTCTGGACCACGAACTTCTGGTCGTCGCTGCCGGGGCTGATCGAGAAGCGCATGGGCTCCCCCCGCACGATGAGCCCCGCCTCCTGGAACGCCCGCACCACCTCGGTGTCCGACGGAACGAGGGTCGGCTCGACCGCGAGGATCTCCCGCACATCGCAGTCGAAGTCGGCATCCTTCTCCTTCATCCTGAGGCACAGCTCCTCCAGCCCGCGCCGCGCGTCCCGCACGCTCTGCTCGGGTATGAGCCGCCAGTCGAGACTCGCCCTGCAGGAATCGGGCAGGACGTTGACCTTCGTGCCCCCTTCCATCATGGTCACCGAGAGACTGCCCTTCCTGCAGGCGGGCGGCATAATGGGATAGCGGGACTCCTGATCGAGCCCCGGGAGGATCTCCCTGCGGATCGCCTCCAGCAGGTCGATCATTTTCGATATCGCGTTCACGCCTTCGCTCGGCATGCTCCCGTGGCTCTGCCTGCCCCGGGTTTCCAGCTCCAGCCACATCGTTCCACGGTGGCCGAGACAGATCGAGTCCACGTCGAGGCATTCGGTGATCACGCAGAAGTCCGTGGTATCCCGTGAGACAATGCCGCAATCGACGAGATAGCCGAGACCCGCAAACCCGCCGGTCTCCTCGTCGGGGGTGGCGCTGCAGAGAATCGTGCCCGCAAGCGGCAGCCCCGTCTTCCGCAGGGCCTTCAGGGCGAAGACCTGCGCAGCGATGCCGGATTTCTGGTCGCAGGCGCCCCGGCAGTACAGGTTGCCTCCCCGCATCTCCCCCGCATAGGGGTCGACGCTCCAGCCGCCCCCTGCGGGCACCACGTCGTAGTGCCCCGTGAGATGCAGCAGCGGACGGTCTCCCGCGCCCGGAAGCTTTCCGATGATGTTGGGACGAGGGAGACCCATGCCGTGGGGCGCCAGGCGCGGGAGGAGATCCGGCGGCACATCCACGGTCCGGACATCGAGCCCCGCCTCGGCCATTGCGCGGCCGATCGCCGCCGCGCACTGCGGGTAGTTCGCCCCCGGGGGGTTCTCGGTGGGGATGCGCACAATCTCTCGAAGGAAGTCGACCATCTCGTCGGCAAGCTCATCGACAGCCCTGCCGAGAAGCGCGGCAGCTTCGGACTGCCGAATCCCGGCCCGTCCCGTCATGCGCCGCCGCCGGCAAGGAAGCGGTCCGCGCTGAGAACGTAGATCAGGGCGGATTCGAACAGCTCGGCGATGTCGACATACTCGTCGACTTGGTGGGGAATGTGACGAGGCCCGGGGCCATTCACAAGGCAGGGGATCATCTTCCAGGCGCTGAGGAACGTGCCGTCGGTCGCGCCCGGCACGCCGTTGTACACCGGCTCCCTGCCCGTGATCTCTCGGTAGGCCGCAGCGGCCGCTCTTGCGATCGGCTCCTCCCGGGATATGCCGACCACAGGCCTGTCCTCGATGAACTCGATATCGGCTTTGAAGTCGGGATCGGAGTCGGCCAGCCCGTCGAGGATGGTCTGGAGCTGACCGCGCACCGTGTGATGGTCCTGCTTCAGCGTTGTGCGGATGTCCACGAAGCCGACAGCCTCGCCCGGCATCACGTTGTGTTGCGCGGGGCTGCCCGCGGGAGGGGCCTGCAGGACCGTGAAGGTGATCGAGGGCAGGCCGAGGAAAGGATCTTTCCCGCAGCGCTCCTTCTCGTCTTCTTCGAAGGCCTCGAAGGCGAGGATGATCCTGGCAAGGCGGGTGTTCGGGTTGACGCCCGTGAGGGGCATGGCGCCGTGCGCCATCCTCCCCTGCACCCGCACGATGGCCCGCATTGCCCCCTTCATGCTGAGGCAGAGCTGGTTTTCCTCGGGCTCGGGCACCAGGCAGGCGCTCACGTCATCGGCATGACCCGCGCGGATGAAGTGCTTGATGCCCAGCATCATGCCCTCCTCGTCGCAGACGATGCCCAGGCGCAGCCTGCCTCGCCAGGGCACCCCCGCCCGCTTGAAAGCGGCAGCGGTGAGCAGTGCCACCGCGAGCCCCGCCTTCATGTCGCAGGAGCCCCGGCCGTAGATCCTCCCATCGGCGATCTCGCTACCGAATGGGTCGCGGGTCCAGCGCGAGCGTTCGCCCTCGCTCACGACGTCAGTGTGGCCCTCGAGCATCAGGCAGGGTCCCGGCGAGCCGGAGTCGAGGGTCGCGACGATGTTCTCGCGCCCCGGCACGACCTCTTCGACAAGGGGCTCGACGGCGAGCTCACGGCGGATCCAGTCCGCGATGTAGCGCACGACCTCGCGCTCAGTGCCTCCGGTCTCGGGCCGGATGACCGAATCGATCCGAACCAGGTCCTGCGTGAGACGGACCAGCTCATCCCTGTCCACGGAGGCGAGGAGCGCATTTTCCCTGTCGCTCCTCATGTCGCGCGCGCCTTCTCGAGCGCCCGGATCAGGCGGGTGAGCGTGGCGTTGACGGGAACGGGGATTCCCAGCTCCGCCCCTTCCCGCACGATGGCGCCGTTGATGAACTCGATCTCGGAGAGCCGTCTCCTGTCGAAGTCCTGAAGCATCGAGGATCTGTTCGCGCCTGTCTTCTTGGCCACATCGTAGACGGTCTGCAGGGAATCGGCGTGCGCGATGCGCACCCCGCGCGCCGCTGCCACGGTGAGCGCCTCGGCCACCAGGTCGGCCATGATCGCCCTGGTCTCATCGAAATCGAGCAGCCGGCCATTGGGCTGTCCCATCAGCGCGGTCAGGGCGTTGATGCCGACGTTGACGATGAGCTTGCTCCAGATCAGGCCCGCCACGTCGCGCTCGAGGTGCGTCTCGAAGCCTGCGGCCGTGAGCGCCGCTGCCAGAGGCGCGAGCCCTGCGGCGTCGCCGTCGGCCATGCCCATGTGCGTGGGCCCCCTGCCGGCGTGGCGGATCCTGCCGGGCCCGAGGAACGTCGCCCCCTGTGAGGTCACCCCCGCTGCCGTGCGCTCCGCGCCGAAGTGCCTGCGGATGATCGCCTCGTTTCCCAGCCCGTTCTGGAGCGTGAGGACAACGGTATCGACTGCCGCGTACGGCACGAACAGCCGGGCCGCCTCCTCGGTGGCCGTGGACTTCACGAACACGATCATCGCCTGAGATCCGCGCACAACCTCGGGGTCGACGCTCGCCCTGGGCCTCGCCACGGTCACCTCCCCGGTGCCGGCCTGCTCGATCGCCAAGCCGTCCCTGTTCACGGCGTCGACGTGCTCCCGGTACACGTCGTACAGGATGACCTCGTGTCCGGCGAGGGAGAGCCGGCCGCCGAACAGGGAGCCCATGGCCCCCGAGCCGATGATCGATATCTTCATCCGCCCTCCTCAGTCCTCGTAGGGCATCTCGATGTGCTGGAGGTCCCTTGTGAGGAAGGCCTCCGGGAAGATCTCCCGCGCTTCGTGCAGAAGTGTCTTCAGCTCCCTGTCGGAGTAGCGCGGGCTGTAATGGATCAGGCCGAGGGCCTTCACATCCGCGTCGCGGGCGATGCGGGCCGCCTGGGCCGCGGTGAGGTGCTTCTTCTCGGCCGCCGTCGCTGCCAGGTCCTCCGCGAACATGCCCTCGCATATGAAAAGGTCCGCCCCGCGCGCGAACTCTGAAAGCCCCGGCGCGGCGATCGTATCGGTGGCGAAGCAGAACTTCCTGCCCTTGCGGGGCCCTCCCATGACCTGCTCGGGGCGCACGCGCCCGCCGTCCGCAAGGTCGACGGTCTGCCCGTCCTGCAGCGCGGACCACATCGGTCCCCGCGGCACCCCGAGCGCCGCCGCCTTGTCCGGGAAGAAAACCCCAGGCCGCGGGCTCTCCTCGAGACCGTAGGCGATGCACTGCTTCGTGTGCGAGAGAGGGTGGGTGCGGATCGCGTATCCCTCCCCCTGCACGATCGTCGCGCTGCTCTCGACCTCCCGCACGACGATCTCGTAGTTGATGTACATGTCCAGCGTGCGGCGCATCGCGTCGACGAACTCCCGGATCTTGGGGGGTCCATAAATGTACAGCGGCTCGTCGCGGTCGACCTGCGAGGAGAGCATCAGGATGCCGGGCAGGCCCGTCACGTGGTCCGCGTGCGTGTGCGAGATGAAGATGCTCGTGATCTTCTTCCAACGCAGGTTCAGTCGGCGCAGCCCGATCTGGGTGCCCTCCCCGCAGTCGAAGAGAAACAGCTCCCCCTCCCTGCGCACGAGGATCGAGGTGAGGCTCCTGCCGGGCAGGGGCATCATTCCGCCCGTTCCGAGGACGAAGACTTCGAGGTTCATCGCGCGCAGCGCCTATTCAGGAAGCTCGGTGACCCGCGCGCCGAGCTCGGGCATCTCGCGCGCCGCGTCGGCTAGCGCGCCCCTGTTGGCGATGACGGCCGACGCGCCCCCGTCCCAGCCCGCGAGAATGGCCGCGGCAGCGGCGGCGAGCGAACGCCCGTCGGCCGCGAGCAGCCCATCGCGCCTCGCCTGCCGCATGGCATCCGTCACCCCGTGCAGCTTCCGCTGCAGGCTCACGAAGCCCTTCTCGCCGGGATCCAGCGGCCGGTCCTCCCCGCCCGCCGTCCCGATGAGAGCGCGCTCGACCTCCTCCTCGTCCAACCCGCCCGCGGCGACCGCCTCGAGCGACTCACGGAACGCCTTCAGCGTGGGGGCGACTCGCGGGTCCCTGTAGGAGCCGAATAGGAATAGACCGTCAAGGTTGCGGGGATACGAGAACACGCCGTAGGCACCGCCCTCCATGCGCACCTTCTCCCAGAGACGGCCCGTGGTCAAGAGATGACCCAGTACGGCGGCCTGGCCGCTTCGCGCATCCTCGTAGCGGAACCCCGGTACGGCCCGGGCGACATAGCCCACCGTGGCTGTCGTGACAAGGGATTCGGCTCGTACTGCCCGATCTGGGATCGTCGATCGATCGGCGGCGGGCGCGCTCGTCCCTTGCGGCAGGGCGCCGGCCAGCCGCTCCACGGCCGCCTCGATGTCGGGGTGACAATCGGCGGTCGCTGTGGCGTTGACGATGAGGTTCCCCCCGCGGGTGAGAGCCGCGCGAATCCCCTCCAGCTCCTCCACGATCCGGGGCAGCGACTGCTCCATGTCCGATGCGAGCTCGTTCATGAAGGCAAGCTGCGTGACCCCCCTCCACGCCTCCTCCTGGGCTACCGAAGCCGAAAGCATGCTCCCCGCGCGCAAGGAGGCATACTGATGCCCGCTGGGAATGAGAGCGGATTTCATGCCATTCCTGTGCTCGAGAATGATGTCGCGTAGACGGGGAGAGTCGCGAAAATCGGCCTGGGCGAGCAGCCGGCCTACCAGATCGACCGCCTCCCCGAGGTTCTGCCTCAGGCATCGAGTTCGAAAAAACGCGTGCCGGGCCTGCTCCCCCGGACGTCCCGCCACTCCTCCCGCGTCAAGCTGCGCGAAGAAACCTCCTGTCAACCGGAAGAGCTCCAGGCTCACGTCGGAGTAGCTCATGCCCGGCAGGCCGCACCCGCACACCGCCCTTCCGAAAATCGGAAGAAGCAGCTGCTGGCGTTCGTCGAGGCACGCGACAGGGAAACAAAGATCGAAATAAACAATCCCGTTCGTGAAGATGTCGTGGAAGAAAAGCGGCGCAGCGGCGCTCGCTCCCCGAGGCCGTTCCGCTATCGGGACGCGTTCCGCTATCGGTATGATCTCCACCTCGCGCTTCACGTCCCCTCGCCGAACGGAGGGGATTCGGGCAGCATCCTCACGCGAATCGGGGGTGAGCTGGAACTCCCGGAACCGCCGGGCATCCTCGAGGATCCGCTCCCTCTCCCCCTTCGAGAGGCCGGCCTCGAGCGCCTCCAGCGCGGCCTTGGCTTCACGCTGCTCGCGCTGCTCCTGTGCGGCATCGGGACGGACCACCAGGGTCACCCGGTGCTTGCTCTCGAGCAGCTCCCGCCGAATGACCCCCTCGAGGTACCCGTCGCCCTTCGCCACGCTCGCCCTCAACCGGTCCATGGCGGGAGTGAAGGCGAGGGAATCGACGGGGTCCATGCCATGCGTCCATCCCCGAAGCGCGCGGCTCATCAGGCGCAGGGCGTAGGGGCCGCCGTTTCCCCGGATCTCCCGGCTCCTGAACTCGACCCTGTTCAGCATCGACTCGACGAGCCTTGCGTTGATCCCCTCGGAGGCGAGGCCCGACAGCGTCTGGAGGATGAGCCGCTCGACCTCGGGCTCCTTCTCGGGGTCCGTGCCCCGAAGCCCGACGGCGAACACGCATTCCCGCAGGTCCGTCTCCAGACCGCTCACGGGCGAGAGGTCCTCGCCGAGACCCGAGTCGACGAGCGCCCTGCGCAAGGGCGAGCCGGGGCTGCCGACGAGCACCTCGGCAAGAAGCTCGTGAGTGAGCAGGGCGAGGGCATTCGTGACAGGGGAGACGAGCCAGCTCATGCACACCGTGGCGCGTTTCTCGAGCGGCGTGTCGGGCCTGACGGGGAAGCTCTTCTCGAGCCTTTGAGGCTCGCTCCAGCGCCTCTGCAGAGGAATGGAGGCATCGATGCGCTGGGCCTTGAAACGGGAGAGCAGCTCCCCGTCGATCACCCGCAGGGTGTCCTCAGCGGGGATGTTCCCGTACAGGAAGATCCGGCAGTTTGACGGGTGGTAGTAGCGGGCATGGAACTCCCGCAGCCCCTCATGCGTGAGGGACGTGATGGCCTTCGGATCGCCCCCCGAGTCGAACCTGTACGGCGTGTCGGGGAACAGCGAGCGGTAGGCCCACTCGCCCACTATGGACTCGGGGCTGGAGTACGCTCCCTTCATCTCGTTGTACACGACCCCCGCGTACTGCAGGCCCGGGGCACGGCTCACCTCTCCGCCTGCCTCGCCCGAGGCCTCCTCGAGCCTCCAGGCCTCCTGCATGAAGGTCTCCTTCCTCAGCAGGGGAAAGAAGACCGCGTCGCCGTACACGGCGAGGAGATTGAAGAAGTCCGCCCTGTTGCAGCTCGCCGCCGGATAGACCGTTCTGTCGGGGTACGTGAGAGCGTTCAGGAACGTGTTCAGGCTGCCCTTGAGCAGCGCCGCGAAGGGCTCCTTCAAGGGGAAGCGGCGGGAGCCGCTCAGCACGGAGTGCTCGGTGATGTGGGAGACGCCCGTGTCGTCGCGCGGCGGCGTCGCAAAGCAGAATGCGAACAGGTTCTCCTCGTCGTCGGATGCGAGGTGCAGCACCTCGCATCCCGTCCGCGTGTGGCGAAGGTGCGTAGCCTCGCAGCGGTACTCGGGGACCTCTTTTCGCGAAAGCAGCTCATAGCCTGTCATTTGACCTGAATATACGGATCGCGCCACGTCTTGTCCATTCCGCACCGCTGCCCGCGGAGACCTGTGCTACTTTTCGTGCAAGCCGGTTCCCTTCTTGGAGCCGCATACCAACTTCAGTGTTCCATGAGGAGGAGCCCATGATGAGATGCATCCGTCTGCGCTTCGCAGTAGCTGCGGTTTTGCTGGGCAGATCTGCGTGCCCGGCAAGGAAGGACCCCTGTTTGCCGTGACCTGGGGCGGAGATCACACTTTCAAAATGGCGTACCCAGCCGTGGAACTTGCCGCTCCTGCTGTTGCAGGCGGGGCGTTCAGTGTCGTGGTCGGAACGCCCGACCCGGGCGACCTGGCCTCATGGGCGGACATGCTCCCGCCGGTGACTCCGACCCCTCTGACAATTAGCGACGGGATCGCCAAGGGCAGTACGATCAACGAGATCATTCTGAACGTCACTGACGGCGGGGCCTTCTCGGGACCGATCATGCGCAGCAACGAGGCGCAGACCATCCAAGTGAATTGGACGTAGACCGACAAAGATGTGAAGGTGACGGGCACTGGCGCGTACACTTGACCCGGCTGTATTTCTCCTGAGGCTGCGGTGCAGGCCGCTTTCACTGTTGGGCTGGAGCCCACGGCGGCGCTCCGACTAGTGTGTTCCAGAACGGCGCGGTCGTTTCGCGGCCGCGCCGTTTTTATCTTCTTGCAGCTCCGGCGGCGGCTCCCTATACTCCCAGCGATGGATGCCGCGACACGACGAACACTCGAGCGAAGCGCCCGCCTCTCCCGGGCGATCAGGGAGCACTTCTCCCTCGCGGGCTATGTGGAGGTCGAAACACCGGTCCTGTCTCCCTTCCTGATCCCCGAACCGGCGATCGAGGTCTTCCGCACCGAGCTTCTGGGCTCTCGCGGACGCCCCACCGAACTGTACCTCGCCCCTTCGCCCGAGTTGTGGATGAAAAGGCTCATCGCCCGCGGCTCGGGCAGCATCTTTCAAATCAGCCGCAGCTTCCGGAACGGCGACTTCGACAGTCCCCTGCACAACCCCGAGTTCCGCCTCCTGGAATACTACACCGTCGGCGGCAGCTACCTCGATTCGATCGCCGTTACCGAGTCGCTCTTCTCGCACCTGCTCGCGACCGCGGGACCGGCAGCGCCTGCTGAACGCCTGGCGCCGCCGTTTCTCCGCCTGACCATGGAGGAGGCGTTTCGGCGCTTCGCGGGCATCGATCTCGCATCCTGCCAGGATCCGTCGAGTTTGATCGCGGCGGCGAGGGCAAAGGGGCTGGCAATTGCGCACGATGCGACCTGGGAACAGGCGTTCCACATCGTCTTCCTCACCCTCGTGGAGCCCTCCCTGCCTTGCGAGAAGCCCCTTGTCCTCTTGGACTACCCCGCCCTCATCGCGACCACGGCCCGGCGGAAGCCGAATACGCCCTGGGCGGAGAGGTGGGAGCTGTACATCCAGGGGGTCGAGGTCGCAAACTGCTACACTGAAGAGACCGACCTCGCGGCCCTCGAGCAGCTCTTCCGCGAGGAGGCGGCGAGGAAGGACGGCTGCCGGGTGCCTCACAGGGTGGACTGGGAGATTGCCAGGCTCATCGCGGCGGGTCCGACCCAGTGCTCGGGCGCCGCCATGGGAGTCGACAGGCTTGAAATGATCTTTTTCGGTGAACGCGATCTCGGGGGGGTGATTTTTTTCCCGTTTTCCAGTATTCTTCCGTCATTCCCAGAGATGGACTGAAAGGAACCACATGATCAAGGCAAGCGATATAGGGAAAGGGACGTTCGTCCTCATCAATAACCAGCCCCATGTCTGCGTCGAGCGGGAGTACGTGAACCCGGGCAAGGGATCGGCGTTCGTGCGCCTTCGGCTGAAGAATGTCAAGACAGGCTCGGTCCTGCGCCAGACCAACAAGGTCCAGGACAACCTCGAGGACGTGTCGGTGGATTACCGGGACGTGCAGTACCTGTACGCGGACGCCGAGAGCCTGCATTTCATGGAGACCCGCACCTACGAGCAGTTCCAGATCCCGATCGAAGGCGAAGCGGAGAAGAAAGACTTCCTGAAGGACGGCGAGGTCTATCAGGTCGTCTTCTGGGAGAACAAGCCCCTCGACATCAAGCTGCCCACGAAAATGGTCTTCACGGTCGCGCAGGCCGAAAAGGCCGAGCGAGGCGACACTGTAAGCGGCGCGACGAAGACGATCATCTGCGAGACCGGGCTAAAGGTGAAGGTCCCCCTGTTCATCAAGCAGGGCGACAAGATCCTCATCAACACGGAGACCCTCGAGTACCAGGAACGCGTCAACAGCTAGCCGTCCCATGGCAGTCTCGCCGATCCTCTTTCTCGTCTCCGCGGCCCATTTTTTCAACGACATCTACATGGGGTTCCTCTCACCCCTGTATCCCATTGTCATGGACAGGTTCGGGCTGAGCCTCTCCCTCGTCGGCGCGATCTCGATGGTGGCGGCCCTCGCCTCCGCCTTTGCGCAGCCCCTCTTCGGCGTGCTGTTCGACAGGTTCAACAGGGCGCCGAAGGCGCATTTCTTTGCCACGGCTGCCGTGTACCTCGCGCCGCTTCTGACCGGCATCTTCGTAAGCTGCCTGGGGCTCGCGCCCAGCTTTCCCGTGTTCCTCGTCCTGCTCGCACTCGGCAGCCTCGGTTCAGCGGCCTTCCACCCCAAGGGGGCATCCGTAACCCCGTCCCTGAGCGGCAGCCACCCCGAGATCGGAATGGCAATCTTCAGCGCGGGCGGCAATATCGGCTACGCTGCCGGGCCCGCGGCGATTGCCTTCTTCATCGCCCTCTTCGGTTTCCGCGCCACCCCCGTTCTGGCCGCCCCCGCCGCGCTTGTCGCCCTCGTGCTGTTCCTCCTGCTTCCCTCGCGCGAGCTCTCCGCCCGCACGGCCGGCGGCGCGGGGGTGACCTGGCGGAGCCTGTTCGCCGACAGGGCGCGCCTGGTGGTGCTCGTGCGCCTTGTGTCCATCAACTTCTGCATCACCGTGGCGGTGCGGGGCATGAGCACGTTCCTACCGGTGTCGCTGGCAGGCTCTGGAATGGAGGTCACCACGATCGGGGTTATCTTCACCGTCATGCTCGCACTGGGCGCCGTCGCGTCGATCTTCATGGCGTCGTTGTCCAAACGCACCGGCAACCGAGCCCTCGTCCTCGCATCGGTGCTCGGCGGGGTGCCCTTCGCCGCGGCGGGGCTGCTCCTGCTGCCCTCGACGCCTCAAGCGTCCGCCACGCCTCAAGCGTCCGCCACGGCGGGCATTGTCCTGATCGTTCTCGCCGGTGCGATCCTCTCCTCCTCGGGCCCGATCCTGCTTCTTTTCGCGCAGAGCTACTCGGGCGGCTCGCCAGCCGTGGCCTCGTCGCTTCTCATGGGAGTCTCATGGGGGATCGCGGGGCTGTTGATGGTTCCGCTGGGGGTGCTCGGCGAGCGTATCGGAATACGGAGCATGATGCTCGTCGTGGCGCTCTTCCCGCTGCTCGCGACGGTCTCCTGCCTGAGGATACCGCGCCGGTAGCTACTCCCAGAGGTACTCGCCGTACACGTGGAAGTCGGCCGGGCCATCGAGGATCCCCGATGCGCCGATCGCGTTGCATGCCTTCATGTACGCGCGCAGGCTCGCCTCGATCACGTCCGTGCTCCTGTGCCGGCCGTGGAATCTCCTCCCCCGAAGCTCCGCAGTGACGATCACCTCGGTCTCGGCTTCGGTGCCCGTCGAGAGCGTGGACACGGAATACAGGACCATCTTCGTCGAGAAGCCCAGCGCCTTGTCCACTGCCCGGAAAAGGGCGTCGATGGGGCCCGTCCCGTGCGAGCTCTGGGTGAGCGCGGTGCTCCCTCTGCGGATCACGACAACGCCGACCGGAGGAGAGTCGCTGCCGGTCATCACGCTGAAGGATTCCAGAAGGTAGGGGCCGGGCTCCTCCTCGAGCGCCGGGCACTCGGCCCGCGGACCGCCCCTGCCGATGGTCTTCTCCTGAAAAAGCTCGCGCAGGCCAGGAGTGAGAGAGGCGCCGGGGAAACCGCCCGCGGCGGGAACGAACGCGCTTGCCCCTATCACGGGCTTGTTCGGGTGGGTGCGAATGCCCGTGAGCGAATCGAAGAGGCGCGCCGTGCGGGCGATCTCGCCCAGATGAACGCCATGGTTGACCGACCAGCGTTCGCCGTGCGCGGAGAGCAGGAACACGATTTCCTCGAGGGCGGCATTGCCCGCCCGCTCGCCGAACCCGCCGATGGTCACCTCGACGTGGGAGGCGCCGGCCCGGATCGCGGCGAGGGTATTGGCGGCGGCGAGTCCGAGGTCATTGTGGCAATGCACGCCGGTCATAGGCGCCGGCCCCTTCCTCGCGTCGAGCAGCCCGCGCACGGCGCCAACCAGCTCCGTCACGTCCTCGGGAACGAGGATGCCGTTCGTGTCGGCGATATTGAGCACATCGGCTCCCGCTTCACCCGCCGCGCGGCAGGCATCCAGGAGGAACTCCCTGCGCGCGTGGGGAGCTTCGCTCAACGAGAACTGCACGCGCACGCCGGCGGCCTTGCCCATTCGGATGAAGCGCTCGATGGTTCCGAGCGCCTTCTCTTCGCTCTGCTTCAGCACCTGGGCAAGAAACTGCGGCGAGACCCCCATGAAGAGGTGCAGGTGCCTCTTGTGCGCCGGCTCGAGGGACAGGAGGGCCTTCTCGACGTCGGCAGGGAGCGCGCGCGCGAGGGCAGCGATCCACGGTCCCTTCACCTCCCGGGCAACGAGCGACACGCACTGAGCCTCCTCGGGCGAGGAGCCCGGGAAACCCGCCTCGATGACGTCGACCCCCAAAGCCGCGAGCTGCAGGGCAAGGGCGAGCCTGTCCCGAGTGGAGAGCACGACAAAGGGCAGCTTGTTGCCGTCCCGCAGCGTCGTGTCCAGGATCTCGATCCGTCTGGCCATGGCCGCCATGGTACACTGGAACGGGCAGCGAGAAAAGGATACCCTCCCACGCGAATGAATCCCTCACGAATAGCCATTCTGCTCCTTCTGGCGGTCTCGACCTCGCCGCTGCCGGCAGGGCCCGGCGGTCAGGGGCTCGAGCTGGATATCCCCGGAACGCTGGCACAGTCCTGGCAGCGTATTCTCACCAAGCATCCCCTGCCGGAAGGCTTTGAGATCGAGGACCCAGCCTTTGGCGGGCGCCTGTCCATGAAACTGGTGCGGGAGGGAGAAGCGCTGGGACCAGGCACGTGGAAGATCGTGGAGAGGACTTTTTATGCGCCCGTGGGACGCCTCGGCGAGGGAGATCGGGGCACGGGAGAGATTCTGCCGCTTGAACTGATACGGCTGCCCCTGGTCGCGCTTCCTGTGAATGGCCTTTTCCCAGACCAGCCCGGCTACCCTCTCGTCGAAGAGATCGCGCTCGGGATCGAGAGCTCGGATTCCGTCGTGCTCGCGTGGTACGAGAGCGTCGCCGAGGCGCCGCCCCTCGGGCAGGCAAGGGCGATCCTCTGGATCGGTGCAGTCGGCGACATCATGCCTGCCCGGGGTGTGGATGCCCTGCTGCAGGGAACAGGCGGGCTCGAGCAGGTCTTCGGCGACACGCTGCCCCTGCTCAAGAGCTGCGGCATCCTGCTCGGAAACCTGGAGGGGGCGGCGACCAGGCGAGGCGAAAAGGCGACGAAAACCTATACGTTTCGCTTCGATCCCGCGGCGCTCACGAAGCTCGTCGAGGCGGGATTCACCCACCTGTCTCTCGCCAATAACCATTCCTTCGATTTTGGAGAGACCGGCTTCCTCGATACCCTGGAGGCGCTGGAGCGCGTCGGCATCGCGGCCCCCGGCGCAGGAAGGAACATAGTGGAGGCTTGGTCCGCGAGAGAAACCATGGCAGCCGGGACGACCGTCCGCGTGCTCTCCTTCGGCGCGTACCCCGTCGATCGGATGGGCTTCGACGGCAGGCGCGCCGCGAAGGCAACCGTGACGAGGCCGGGGATCCTCTGGCTGGACGAGGAGTCAGTTGCAGCAGCGGCGCTTCGGTTCGGACCGGATTCGTTCGACATCGCGATGGTCCATGGCGGTGAGGAGTGGTCGAGTGAGCCGACCGCCGGCCAGAGAAAACTCTATCGGCGGCTGATCGATGCCGGCGCCGATCTGGTCGTCGGCTCCCATCCCCACGTTCTTCAGGGCATGGAGGCTGCCGGCGGCGGGCTCATCGCATACTCGCTCGGCAACTTCCTGTTCCCTGGTATGGAGGGGACAAAGGGCGGTGAAGATTCGGCGATCCTTCGCATCGGCGTCTACCGGGGGGCGATCCGATACGTGCAGGCGCATCCGGTTCGGATTTCAGGGGCGAGCGTCCGCAGGAAGGTGGCAGAACCCGCCTCCGCTGGTGTTCCACCAATGGGTGTTCCACCAATGGGTGTTCCATGAGAAGAGATGCGAAAGGGGTCCACGAGATGAGAGCGACCAAGACATTCTTCCTGGCCGGGATCACGGCGGCTGCCGCGGCGATCCTGCTCCTCGCTTCCTGCACCACGGTGAACAATCTGGACAAGTACCGCATCGAGGACGCCTCGCTCGCGGCGGACATGCGCGTGCCGCCCGAGCCGACACTCGCTATAGACTATTCTGTGAGGATCGACTCGAAGAACCCCATCGGCACGGCGCTCAGCGTCGGCACGACGATCATCAAGGCCTCCGAGGCCCAGAAGGCCGAGGCCCTGATGAGGGAGGCGCTTCAGAACGTCGATTTGCCCGCGATCGTGCTGAAGGAGTCCTCTCAGTGGTGCGCCTCCGCCCTCGATGCTCGGCTCGCCGGCCGCGGGCAGAAGGCGGACTACCTGCTGGACCTGGACATCCGCGAGTACGGAATCCAGGCCTCGTCGCCAGGCAGCGCAGTGTCGCTCCATATGCGCCTGACGGCAACCCTGTTCCACAACAGGAGCGGCGAGATCGTATGGAGGCGGAACATCCAGGTAGACGACCCCGCCAGCCCGCAGATGTTCGGCGTGGGGCATATCGTGGGCAACATCGTCACGGCGGGAGCGCTCGCAAACCTCTCGGTGCCGCAGCTTGAGGATGGGTTCGAGAACCTCGCCCTCGAGTCGGCCCGCTCGATCGTGCGCAGGCTCGAGAGGGATTTCTACAGGGCGAAGTACCGCTGAGAGGGGTCGCCGACCCCGCAGACCCCGCCTGCTCTCAGCGCAGCTCGCCCAGCTTCGCCGTCCAGCCGCTCTCGGGGAAACCCTTGCGGAGAGTCTCCTCCAGGCTGCGGGCCCTGTCCCGCTCGCCGCGGAGCAGCGAGACGCGCACGGCGTTGTACAGCCCTTCGGCCGCCAGGTCGGGGAAATCGGGAAAGAGGTAGGAGATCCGAACGAGCTCGTCCACGGCTTCGGATGTGCTTCCCGCGGCCTCCAGCGCCCGCGCCTGCTCGCGCTTGGCCTCAGCTCCTACCCTGTCGGCCCGGGAGTCCGCGAGAGCGGTAAAGATGTCCAGCGCCTTTTTCCCCTCCCCTGTCGCGGCCAGAGCTTCGCCGAGCAGCAGGCTCACCTCTCCTGCGAGGGGCTCGGCAGGGGAACGGCGGCGCATATCCGACAGCAGGGCGAGCGCGTCCGACGGCTTCGCCTGAAGAAGCAAGCGAGCGTGGGCGAGCCGGACCCGCCCCAGCGTCTCGGCGGGAAGTCCCCTGGCGGCCAGAGCCTTCGAGGAGTACTGCTCGGCGAGCTCCAGGCTGCCGGCCGCGGCGATCGACCTGGCGAATCCCTCTAGGGCGGGCTCCGCCATGCTGCCCCGCGGCCGGCTCGAAACATAGGACCAGAAGCCTTCAGCAGCGGCCCGCGCGTCCCCCGCCTCTATCGAGGTCTCCGCCGCCCAGTAGAGAGCCTGGTCGGCGACAGCGCTTCGGGGGAAGTCGCGGCCGACCCTGCCGAAGCCCTCACGCGCCTGCGCGTATCGCTTCTGGTCCAGCGCCTGGGCGGCCCGCCTGAAAAACGCCTCGGGGGCGAGCTTGCCTCCGGGGAACGCGCGGGCGAGCGCCTCGAACGCCGAATCCGCGTCCGCCGACTGACCCAGGCGCGACAGTGCCCATGCCTTTTCGTACAGCGCCTGTTCGCGGATGTCGGGGTCCTGGGAAGCCGTCGGAACGCCGAGGGCCCGGTCGAGGTACGCGATGGCGGCAACGTCGTCGGCCCGAAGGGTTTCGCACACGCCCGCCCTGAACAGCGCCTCCGCCTTCCGCCCGTCGCCCGGGTGCCTCTCGGCGAGACTGAGGAAGGAATCCCGCGCCTCCTCCAGCCTGTTCAGCCGGAAAAGCGACCAGCCCAGCCAGTACAACGCCTCCGCCCCCTCCGCCTGCTTCTGCAGCAGGCCCGCCGCTTCTCTGAGCCGGGAGACGGCCTGCTCGAGCCTTTCCATCCTGTAAAGGCTCCTGCCGGCATGCAGGACGACCGTCCCCTGGCTGATGGATCTCGGCGAGCGCTTGGCCAGCGACTCGAAGCTGGCGAGCGCCTTCTCGTAGGAGCCCATGTTGAACCAGCAGATCCCGATCGCGAGCGAGCTGCGCTCGGCCAGATCCCCGGCCGCGGCGCCCTGGAGCACGGACTGGAAGAAGGGAACCGCCCGACCGTGCTCCCCCCTCTGCGAGTAGATATAGCCGATGGAATACGCGCTCTCATCGCGCAGCGGGGAGCGTGGAAACTCCTTCACCACCCTCTGGAAATCCTCCAGAGCCAGGGCCGGCTTCTCGACTCTCATCAGGGCAAGACCTCGCCTGTAGAGGTATTCGGGCAGAAGGGTCGAGCGGGGGAAGTCGCGAATCAGAGCGCCCCAGCGCGCAATCGCATCGGAAAATTCCCCGGTCTTCTCGAGCGCGGTGGCGAGCAGACGAATGGCTTCCTCGGCCCGCGCGCTCCTCGGCCGCTCGGCCAAGAGCTTCTCAAGTGCGCTTGCGGCGTCCCGCTGCCTTCCCATGTCCGAGAGCACGGCCGCGAGCTGGAAAGCCGCCTTCTCGCCGACCTGCCGGTCAGGGCCCGACCGGGCCGCCTCGAAGAGCGCCGCCGCCTCGGGCTTCTTCCCGAGCCCGAGAGTTGCGAGGCCCATGGCGTACTGGACGGCCTGCCTGTCGCCTTCGTTGGCGGCAAGCTCCCGCGCCCGGGCGTACGAGGCGAGCGCGGCCTCGAAGCTCTTCCTGTCGAAGAGGATGTCCCCCCGCAGGCGCAGTGTCTCGGCCCGGGCCCGGGGGGAGAGGCCAGCCGGCCCCGCCTGCTTCAGCAGAGCGTCGACCTGTTGCAGCGCCTCCTCGGAGCGCCCCGCGCGCGCCGCGATGTCGGCCAGGCGCAGCGCAGCGGAATCCTTGAAAGGGGAATCCGTGTAGACGGTGAGGACCGTTCGATATCGTTTTTCAGCGCCGGGGAGGTTCCCCAGCGCGAGCTCGCTTTCGGCGAGGAAGAACACCGAGTCGCGCACGAGGACTGACCGCGGGTGCTCCAGCAGCACCTTCGCGTACAGGTCGCGGGCCGCGGCGAACCTGCCCCCCCGATACTCCGTGCCCGCGAGCCGGAAGAGGGCTTCGGCCCGAATGCCATCGGCGGCGTCGGTCTCCCCGGCCGATGCGCCCTCGGCGAGGAGCGCGCGGTAGCGGGCTGCAGCCTCGCCGTCCCGGCCGAGCTCCTCCAGCGCGGTGCCGGCCAGCAGCATCGCCTGCGGTCGGTATGCCGTATCCACGCCGGCGCCGGCGGCCTGCTCGCCGAGCAGTTCCAGAGCCTTCTCGTAGCGGCCGAGCTTCAGATTGCAGGCGCCGAGCCAGTAGCCCGCGCGCGCGGCGAGCGGCGACTTCGGCGACCTGGCCCGCAGCGCTCCGAGAGCCGAGAGGGCTTGCTCATAGCTGCCGGCATAGAAAAGCGAGACGCCCAGCAGGTAGCCCGCCTCCTCGGCGCGCGGCGATTCGGGATACTCATCGACGATTTTCTGAAGGCTTCTGACAGCAAGCGGGTACTGCGCGTCGGCGAACGCCTTCTTTGCCGAGACGAGCAAGTCCGCGGCCGTATCGGAGAAACCGGCAGACGCGGTCAGGAGAAGCGCGATGACGAGCGCCGGCGCCCGGCGAATCATGTCGGCACCTTTTCGGCCTCTTTCGGCCGCTCCTCCTTCCCTTCGAGCAGCGCCGGGTGCTCCTCAGCGGAGACCTCCAAGGAATCCTGCCGGACCTTCTCCCCCTGGCGGCGGAAGGCGACCTTGCCGGCCCGCATGTCCACGTCGATCGTGTCGCCCGGCCTGAAGCGCCCCTTCAGGATCTCCAGCGACAGCGGGTCCTCGACCTCCTTCTGCAGCAGCCTGCGCAGGGGGCGCGCTCCGAACTTCTCGTCAAAGCCCTTTTCGATCAGGTATTCACGGGCCTTCTTTCGCATCGCGATGGAGATCTTCTGCTCCACCAGCCTGTCGGAGATCTCTCTCACCATGAGGTCGAAGATCTGGGCGAGGTGCGTCCTGTCGAGGTTGTGGAACACCACGATCTCGTCGATGCGGTTGATGAACTCGGGGTTGAAGGCACGCTCCACCTCGCCCACGACGACGCCGCGGATGTCCTTGAAGTTCATGCCCCCCTCCTCCGACTGGAAGCC
>CAYGXO010000038.1:0-8798 GCA_964353885.1 uncultured Spirochaetaceae bacterium | reverse complement strand
CAGGCATCGTGCGCCTTCTACCGCTGGGCAAAGTCCGCGGGGGCGAAGATCAGCGAGTGGCGGGGCAACAAGGTGTACTGGCTGCTGGACAGCCCCGAGTGCGTGCAGGCCCTCGACTTCCTCAAGAAGATGATGAGGGAGGGCTCGATGGACCCGGGGACCCCCACCTACACGCAGCAGCAGATCGCCGACCTCTTCGGCAAGGGTCATGCCTCCATGTTCGTGAATTGGGACATGATGCAGATCGCCTTCAAGAACCCCGAGCAGACCCCGTTCGCGGGGAAGATCTTCGCCGCCAACATGCCGGGCGCCAAGGCTGGGCTGACCGGTTCGATCGAGGGCCACGAGTACCTCGCGGTTCCCGGCCCTTCGCAGCACAAGGAAGCGGCCAAGAAGTTCATCAAGTTCCTCCAGACGCCCGAGGTGCAGAAGAAGAGGGCGGTCGTGGAGGGCATGACCCCGGTCCTCAAGGATCTTTTCAAGGATGCGGACGTGAAGAAGGTCATCAACCTCGACGTGGTCTTCAATGCCGCGGCCAACTGCTACTACAGGCCTGCGATCGCCGAGTACACGCAGTGCTCCGACATCATCTCGGCGGAGATCCAGCAGGCACTCGTGAACGACAAGGACTCGAAGCAGGCACTCAAGGACGCGAACGACAAGTGCAACAAGCTGCTGGGCTGGTGAGCCCGTCCTCCGATCTCGTACGGGGCGCGCTTCGGCGCGCCCCGACTTCTTCCGTCGCGGAGCGGGCGTGATGCGGGGCCTGCGGATGAGCCTCGGCTCGCGCCTGGAGCACAACGAGGGGCTTTTTGCCTTCCTCCTCGTTCTCCCCGCGATCCTGATCGTGATCGCCCTGTACGCGTATCCCCTCGTGTTCTCGCTCGTGGTGAGCTTCTTCCGCAGCGACATCCGCTACCCGGGGGTTGAGTTCCGCGGCCTGAAGAACTACATCGACATCTTCCGCGATCCCGACCTGGTCGCCTCCTTTGGGCGCACAATCTACTTCACCGTCGCGTCGCTCGCAATCGAGATGGTCGTGGGCGTCGTGGTGGCAGTCGCGTTCAACAGCAGGTTCATCGGCCGTCCGGTCGCCCGGTCGATCATCCTGATCCCGTGGGCAGTTCCCCCCGTAGTGAACGGGATCATCTGGAACTGGATGGTCCACTCCAAGATCGGGATTCTCAACTACCTCCTCACCTCTGTCGGCATCCTGAGCCGCTACAAGCCCTGGCTCGCCGATCCGAGCTGGGCGCTGAACATCATCGTCGTGGCCGACGCATGGAAGTGGACGCCCCTCGTCGTGCTGCTCGTCCTGGCCGGGCTCCAGGCCATCCCCGACGAGCTGTACGAAGCTGCCCGGATGGACGGCGCAGGAGCGACAAAAGTCTTCTTCCGCGTCACCCTGCCCTGCGTCATGTGGCCGATTCTCGTCACGCTGATCCTCCGGACCGTCGAGGCCGTGCGCGTCTTCGACATCATCTTCGTGATGACACGCGGAGGGCCGGCCAACGCAACGAAGGTGACGACCTTCTACGTCTGGGAGATCGCGTTCAGGTACCACCAGCTCGGCATGGGGTCGGCCCTGGCGTACACGGTGACGATCCTCATCGTCGCCCTGGCGGTCGTGTACTACCGGGTCATGAACCGGCGGGTTGAGTTCTGAGGGAGGACGGCGGCGCATGCCCATGGTGACAAGGCGGTCGAACCGGATTTTCCTGTACCTCTTCGTGCTTGTGGTGCTCATTGTGACCCTGTTCCCGTTCTACTGGATCATCAACATGAGCCTGCAGAGCAACATCGAGCTGTACGACACCCCCCCGCATTTCTTCCCCCCGCGCCCCACGATCGAGAACTTCCGCAGCGTCCTGTTCGAGGAACAGGGGCTGATGAAGTTCTACCAGGCCGTCTTCAACACCTTGATCGTCGCGGTGGTGACCATGACGGTCTGCATCGCCCTGGGCAGCATCACCGGCTACGCTCTCGCCCGGCTGAATTGGAAATGGGGCATGGCGTTCCTGTTCGTCCTGATCGGAACGCAGATGATTCCGCCCCTCGTCGATCTCATTCCCCTGTACATCATCTTCAGCCGGTGGCTGAAGATCGTGGACACGAAGCTCGCACTGGTCATCGGCTACACGGGATGGCTGCTTCCGATCTCCGTGTGGATCCTCTACGGGTACTTCCAGACCATCCCCCGCGACCTGGAGAGCGCGGCGCGCATCGATGGGTGCACGCGCCTGCAGGCCTTCGGCAGGGTCGTGATGCCCCTGTCGGCGCCCGGCATCGCGGCCACCTCGATCTACGTGTTCATCTCTTCGACAAACGAATTCCTTTTCGCCATGATCTTCTCGAGCACGGCGCGCTCGAAGACGATCCCCGTTGCCCTGACCGACATGATCGGCAAGTACTCGATCCGCTACGGCGACATGACGGCGGGCGCGGTGATCGCGGCGATCCTGCCGGTCGTGCTCGCCCTCATCTTCCAGAAGTACCTCGTGCAGAGCCTGACTGCCGGAGGGATCAAGGGATGAAGCCGGCGGCCGGGCTGCTCGAGGGCAAGGTGGCGATCGTTACCGGCGGTTCGCGCGGCTACGGCGCGGGCATCGCCGAGGCCTTTGTCCGAGAAGGAGCCGTCGTGTGGATCACGGGCCGCGCGGAGGCGGACCTACGGGCAGCGGCCGGCAGGATCGGCGCCCGCGCTGCCGCCGCCGACGTGACCATCGGCGCGGACTGGGACAGGGTCTTCGCCTCGATCATGGGCGCTCACGGCAGGCTGGATATCCTCGTCAACAACGCGGGAGCCGGCATCCACATCGCCCCCGTCGCCGAGCTTTCCGACGACGATGTGACGCGCTCCCTCGCTGTGAACCTCACTGGCGCGATACTCGGCTGCCGGAGGGCCGCCGCCATCATGCTGCGGCAGAAGAGCGGCACGATCGTCAACATCTCGTCGGTCTGCGCGATCGAGGCCTGGCCGTCCTACGGTCCGTACTCGGCGGCAAAGGCGGGGCTGCTGCAGTTCACGAAGTGCCTGTACGCCGAGCTTCGCCCCGCGGGCGCCCGGGCGACGTGCATCATCCCCTCGTGGGGGCCCACCGACTTCGCTCGGGCAGCGGGCCAGCGCCCCTTCGATGCCGCGACAGCCGCCAGGTGCATCCAGCCGCTGGAGCTGGGCAAGGTGGTCGTGGACGTCTGCGGCCTCCCCGCCCACCTCGTGATCCCCGAGCTGGTCCTGCTGCCCCTCGTGCAGGAAATCGAACCGCTCTGAGGTGGCTGCCGTGAAAGCGTTCTACCGATTTTTCAGATCCGTGCGGCTTGCCGTCACGCTCATCCTCGTGCTCACGGTGCTCTCCCTCCTCTCGACATTCGTGCCGCAAGGACAGCCTGAGCAATACTACAGGGCTCGCTATTCCCCGTTCGTCTCCGGCCTCATCACCGGCTCGGGCATGGGCAGGTTCTTCAGCTCCATCCTCTTCCTCGCCCCCGCCTTCCTGTTCTCCGTCAACCTCAGCGTGTGCGCCGTCGACAGGTTCGTGAAGCGGACTCGCGCCGGGGCGAAGAGGCGCTACGGACCCGACTGTATCCATGTCGGCCTGCTCATCCTCATCGCGGGCGGGATCGTCACGTCGCTCGCCCGACAGGAGAAGCTGGTCTGGATGGCCGAGGGTCAGGAGGTCGCGCTCGACCGCTCGTACTCGGTCACGCTCCTCAGATTCGAGTTCCAGAAGTACGAGAACGGCTCTCCGAAGGACTGGATCTCCACCATCAGCGTCGCGCGGGACGGGAAGACCGAGGTCGCATCGTTCCCAGTCGAAGTGAACCGGCCCCTGCGCATTGCCGGCATGAGGATCTACCAGTCCTCCTGGACCCTGGAGGGCGCCGCGCACCTGAGGGATGCCGCCGGCGCGCTCAGCGTCGCCATGACGGGCCAAGGGTTCCAGGATGGAGACTCATTCTGGTATTTCGCCGAGGTCGAGCAGACAGTGGAAGGAACCGCCGATCGGCGGGCGGTGTTCGAGGAATGGAAGGGCGATGCGCTTGCCTCCACCCGAACGCTCGCCGCGGGGGATGCGATCGGACCGTTCACCGTCGAGCGCGTCTCGGGCCGCCTGCTGACGGGTCTCAAGGCGGTGAGGGATCCGGGGTTCACTCTCGTGATCATTGCGCTCGCGATGGTCGCTGCCGGCCTCGCGCTCACCTTCATCCAGAAGAAAGGAGGCGAGGCGGCATGATGGCAACGATCGCCCTCGTCCTGATCTGCCTCGCTGCCGCGCTGCAGGCCGCCTTCCTGCTGCGGAAAGGCGGGCGATCGGACCCGGTGTCGCACTGGCTTCTCGCTGCCGGGAGCGCTCTGCTCGTCGCGACGATCGTCCAGCGCAGCATCGCGATCCGCTTCGTGGCGGTGACCAACACGTACGAGTCCCTTGTGTTCTTCTCGGCCGCGATCGCGGCGCTGCTCTTCATCCTTCGTCTCACCATGAGCCGCAAAGCCGGCGCCGCGTCCGGGGGGCTGCCGCCCTTCGTGGCCTTCGGCGCCACCCTCGTGGCCATGGTCCTCCTCATGATCTCCTCCTCGCCGGTTGCCCCAAAGGAGATTGCGCCGCCAATCCCGGCCCTCCAGTCTCTATGGCTGGTGCTCCACGTGACCTTCTCGTTCGTCGGGGAGGCATTCTTTGTGGTAAGCTTCGTGGCGGCGGTCGCGCACATCACCGCGAGAAGCGAGGAGCGGCGAGCGGCAATGGATCGGCTAGCGGCGACCTCCATCGGAATCGGCTACCCCATCTTCACCGCGGGCGCCCTGATCTTCGGCGCGATCTGGGCGGAGACCGCGTGGGGGAGGTGGTGGAGCTGGGACCCAAAGGAGACCTGGGCCCTGGTCACGTGGCTGATCTACACCGCGTACCTTCATACACGCCTGGTGCGATCGCTCCGGGGACGGGTCTCGGCCATTCTCGCGATCGCAGGCTTCGCAGCCATGTTCTTCACGTTCTTCGGAGTGAACTTCCTGCTCTCGGGGCTCCATAGCTACGGCTGAGCGCGTTCTCGAGGAGGTGGACATGAGGAAATCGAGGGTTCTCGTCATCGCCGCAGTGGTCGGCCTCGCTGTGGCAAGCGCCGCGGAGACGCCGTTCCTGCCAGGGATCACAGTGGCGGACAACTTCCCGCGCGGCTGCGTGGACTGCCACAAGGTTTCTGGCTCCCAGGACCTGACGGTGAACGGCATGCTGAAGAAGGCGGGGGAGCATCCGGATGTTTCGAAGGCGGTCACGACCGTGCCCACGGACTGCGCCCTCTGCCACAAGAAGGGCGGGGCGGCCCCCGCGCTCGACCTCGTGATGCACGCCACTCACTACAGGGACCCGGCGAAGAGCTACTTCATCACGGGCTACAAGGGCGCATGCCTGAACTGCCACGCCCTGACCGCGAAGACGGGCGAGATGAAGGTGAAGAGCGGACCGAGGAACTGGTAGGGGGCTCCCTTTCAATCCGACAGTTCTGGGGGACCCTCACGTTTCCACACCCAGCGCAGCTCGCGGCGGAGCGCCTCGGGGAACCGTCCTCCCCGCTCGAACAGGTCAGTGAACTCACTCTGCGTGTACACGAACGGATCGACGGGGACGGGCAGAGATTCGGTTTGCAGGCGGGAGGCGCGGCGCTCGAAGGGCGCATCGCTCTGCTCAACGACGACGAGGAGGTCGAGATCGCTCCCCACTCCCCAATCTCCCCTGGCGTACGAGCCGAAGTAGCCGATCGCAAGCACATCCGGGGAACGCGGGCCGAGCTCGAGCGCCCATTCCTTCAGAGCCGATTCAATCCTGCTTTTTTTCGGCCATGCGAGAACGGACGAACTCAATGACCTGACCGGCATGCTGGATCGCCTCCTCACTCTGGTATGTGCCGTAGTGTCGGAAGGGCGCAGGGCTCGGCAGGTCCTCCAGGAGCCGGGCCACGAAGTGTCCCCACGCTTCAGGCGCCGAGGTGGTCCCTGTCGCGCCGATTCTCCAGCAGCATGTGGTCGAGAGCCCAGTCCTTCAGGTAGTCGATCGTCGTGCGCAGCGCTGTGGCCGGCGCGTTCTCGATGAACTTCTGGAATCCCTCGACCTTCTTCAGGAACTCCCCGTGCTCGCGAGCGAGCTGGTCTGCCAGCGGGAGGCCTCGGCCGCGCAGCCTCGCCTCCTCGGCCTTTAGGTGCGCCGTTGCGAGCGCCAGGATCTTCTCGATCGCCTCTGGCGCGGCAGAGGGCGGCCTGCGGCCGGCCGCGACGGCGTCCAGGCCGTCGATCGTCTCGAAGAGCGCGGCATGCTCGCGGTCTAGGTCGGGAACGCCCAAGCTGTACGCCTCCCGCCACTCGAAGCGGAACTCCGTGTGCAGGCTCCGCAGCCTTCGCTCATGGGTCTCGCGGAGCTTCCAGCGGACCATGGGGATGCCCGCAAGGGCGTCGCCTGGGATCGCGTAGAGGGTGGAATCGAGCAGGGCGCGCGACTCGAAGAGGCCCGCGGCGCCGTCCGCGGCGCCCCTTGAGGCGCCGTCCGCGGCGCCCAATACCGTGTCCTCGCCGAAGAATCCCCCTGGGATGAGGTTTTCGATCGGCCGGGTGCCCGAGAAGACGGTGACCAGGCCTTCGGCGAGCAGCACGATCTCGGGCCGGCCGCCGGGAAGGAGACGCTCGTCCTCGCGCACCGACCGCTTCTCCATGACCCGTGCGATCCGGTTCTGCACGGTGAAGGATACCATTTCGCCGAACAGCCAGGTGCCCTGCAGGAACTGCCTGTGCTCGTGGGCTTGGCTGATCGTCTCGGACAGATTGCCCCGCCGGATGAACTCCACGTACATCTCGAGCGGGATGCGCAGGGCGGCCACGTGGCTGGCCGCGCGGAAGGTGCGGCGTGAAACCTCCCCCGGGAACCCCGCCAGCTCTCCGACCAGCGCGCCGGCCGTGAGCCTGTTGCGGGTCCCCGTCTTCGAGTCGATGAGCTCGACGAGCCCGCTCAGCAGGAGGTAGATGTCCTTCACGGGAGCCTCGGCGCGCTGGATGATCGCGTCGGGGGCGAAGCTGGCCAGGGGGCAGTTGGCGAGCATCGCAATGTCGTGCGCCGGCGCGCCGGGGAAATACTCGCGCAGGCATTCCCGTCCGGCCAGGAGAATGTAGTCGCAGTGGGTCGGGATGAGAACGTCGTCCTGGGCGAAGGCGGCCTCCGAGCCGATCTCCTTCTGCGCGTCGGTCAGGGGCGCCGACGTGTGCGCGAGCACGAGACGACCGGACTTGTCTCCGGCAAAATCCTCCGCCCTCCCGTGGATCAGGCCTCCCCCGATGTCGATCTTCTTGATATCGGCGGGCTGGAGCAGCGCGCGGGTGCACGAGTCATAGAAGGCCTGCGCGATCCCATTGCTGGCCGGATCGCCGTTCACCATTTTCCGCAGCACCTCGAAGGAGCTGATATCGGCGAGGTGGGCGTAGCTCTTGTAGCCTCCCTCCCAGAGGGTGCGGAAGAACAGCACGCTCGTCTCCACGGGGTGCGGGGAGAAGACGGGCATCACCTCCAGGCCGTCGACGGGGTTCCACAGGTCGAAGGCGAGGTCGCGCGCGTCGAAGTACTCCGCGAAGCTCTCCTCGCTCCTGCCCGTGAGCGCCTCGTACTTCTTCACGACGCTCGCCCGCACGGGCGGGGTGGCGTAGTAGCGGATGCGGTGGTCCCTCCCCGCGAGCGAGGTGAGCCCGGCGAAATGATCGTCGTGGGCGTGCGTGTGGAAGATCCCATCGATCTCATTGATGCCGACCCCGAGGGCGGTGAGTGAGTGCGCGATGTTGGGCCCGGCATCGATCAGGAAGATCCTGCCCTGGAAGCAGAGGATGCTGGCCATGCAGGGCCGGCTCACGTCCCAGCCGTCGCCTTCGCCGATGTGCACGACCGAGAAGTACTCGCGGTGCAGGCGGTGGAAGCCCAGAGAGTAGGTCGGCAGGTACTCCTCGCCGTCCCCGAGGTTCAGGTCGACGGTCACGGATTTGCCGGCATGGATGAACTGGTAGCGGTTGAATCCTCGCCGCCGAACAAAGGCGCCGCCGCGCAGCTCGACGGCCGGCCTGTCGACGATCCGCAGATCCATCAGGTCCTCGGTGCGGCGGATGTTGTCGAAGGCGAACCACCGCTTGATCCGGAGCATCTCCCGCGCGAGGCCCTCGGGGACGCCCGAGGCGGCGATCTCCTCGAGGGAGCTGAGGCCGTAGGTGCCGCGGTAGATGTAGCCGCTCTGGCTCCGCACCTGGTCCTCGAGGCCGATCAGCATCGGCTTCCTTCCCGTGTTGTTGGGATGGCCGGGCAGGATCATCCCCTGCAGATAGAGCATCTGGAGAACGGGGAACTCCGCGAGGTTCGAGAAGCTGCCCTTCTGGATGTTCGTGTCGGAGAGGAGGATCGCGTTGGGTCCGGTCTGGGCGACGGCGCCGTTTTTTTCCTTTTCTACGATGAGCCCGGACTTCATCAGGTGCTTGACGCTGTCGGCCGGACACCCGCAGAGGATGGAGAGGTCCGCCTCGGGAATGGAGACCCAGTACACGCCGTTGGTCACGCGCAGTTTTTCCATGGCCTTTTGCCGAAGTTACTGCCTTTCAGTATAGCGTAGCACGGTGGAAAATGCAAAAGAACAGGCGGTTCGCCAGAAGTTCCCCATCCGCGTTTGGGGCCAGCGGGGTCGAAGCTTGGCACGGCGTGTGAAAGGATTGGCGTGTGATGTTTCCGGGCCTTGAGCACAACGGTGCCATCCCCGATTCAGTCAGGGCTGTCGGCGAGCAGCTA
>CAYGXO010000037.1:0-6330 GCA_964353885.1 uncultured Spirochaetaceae bacterium | reverse complement strand
ATGAGAAAGCAAGGCTTGTCCGTGATTGACGCCATCATGAGCGCATTCGAGAAGGATCTGACCCTAACAGATTGCCTTCAAAATACCTGAACAGTTACCTTCAAACAATACTTTAGTTTCTTTGTCGCGATATGGTCCCTCGGGTAGTCTGCGCGCATGGTTGCGTTGAAAACAGCAAGAGAAACATGAAAGGAGAAGAGGAATCATGAGCAAGAAACTGAATTCGTCCGTCGGTGGAAGTGTGCGGCAGCAGAAGGTTGGGGGCCTTGCGGCACTCTACCTGGCTGCAGCCTATATAGCGGCGATGCCGTACTTCCTCGTATTCGTGAAGTACCAGGGTGTCGTGAATCCAATTGAGAAGGTCGCCTTGCTCGTGGGCAACCATGGCAGCATGCAGGCCATGCATCTGATCACCTACGTCATCTTCGGCATCGTCCTGGCCGTCCTGGCGCTGGCGCTCTACCCACGCCTGCGGGACGGATCCCCGATCCTGGCCCAGGCGGCGACCGCCGTGGGACTCATTTGGGCTTTCGTGCTCGTCGCAAGCGGGATGATCTTCAACGCCGGCATGGCGGCGGTCGTCGGACTCCATGGCACGAGTCCGGCTCAGGCCGTGTCGGCCTGGCAGGCGATCGAGCCTGTGACTGAAGGCCTTGGTGGATCCGGCGGTGAGCTTCTCGGCGGTCTGTGGGTCCTGCTCGTGAGCGTGGCTGCGCTGCGCACCGGGGGACTGCCCAGGTTGCTGAACTGGCTCGGAGTGGCAATCGGCGCTGCGGGTGTCCTCTCGGTTGTGCCGGCACTCAAGGACTTGGGGATCGGCTTTGGGTTGCTGCAGATCGTGTGGTTCGTGTGGCTGGGCATCGTCATGCTTCGCACAACTTCACGACCGGCTGTTCCGGCAACGGAGAGCTGAGGCCCTTGAGCCAGGGAATAGCCGCCTGCCTTCCGCGGCGGCCTGGCAACGGCATGCTGGAGGAAGCGGGCCCCGCTCCGGTATTCTCGACAAGGGAGACACCGGGGCGCGCTTCAGCTGATGCCCGAACATGCAAGCACCATCAACGGCCGGCGACTGGTACGTGACACAGACGCCGGCGGGCAAGGATGGTATGGTCGGCAGGATCCGCAGTAGAATGCTCGATCCCGACGTGCTCTTGGGAGAGTAATCTTCCGAAAGTGTACTCAAAGACAAGGAGTGGAAATATGCCAGGAACGGTAAAAATACCGATTCGCTTTTTTATCATTACTTTTTCATGGTCCTGGATCCTTTGGTTGCCATTGGTGCTTTGCGGTTTTGGAATCATTCCACTGAGTAAGGATGTATTTGCTATACTTACTGTGCTTGCAGTCGGATTGGGCGCGTTCGGCCCGGCCGTCGGCGCGTTATGTTCATTGCGTACCACGAAAGGGAAAGGCGCGATCCGCACGTATCTGAAATCGTTCATGAACCTGAAGTTCGGCTGGAAAGTATGGATCGCTATCTTCATCGCTTTCGGTGCAAGTACCGCTGTCGCCTGGATAATTCCTGGAATTTTCGGCGAGGCCAGATTGTCAACGCTATTGCCAAGTATTTACATATTTCCTCTGTATTGGCTCCTCATGGTTTTTTTCGGCGGAGGGCAGGAGGAAATCGGCTGGAGAGGTTATATCCTTCCTCTTCTCGAGAAGAGATTCGGCCGCTGGCTCGGTTCTGGAATGCTGGGATTGATCTGGGCTTTCTGGCATCTTCCTTTATGGTTCATTCCCGGCGCCACCCAGACATACATGAACTTCGGCGGTTTCATGATGTTAATGCTCGGCTATTCTTTTTTCTACTCCTGGGTAATGGAAGCATCCGGGAAACGGCCTCTGGCGGGTATGATCGCTCACGGAACCGCGAATGCGTTTGTACCCCTGTTCCCCGTCGTTGTTCTGAGTGCCAATGCAGTACAAGTACGTTATTGGATTTGGGTTTCATTGACTTTGGCAATCGGCATCGTTTTCCTGTTGATTTCTACCACAAAGAACAAAGCACAAAAGGAAGAAACCGAATGAGCAGGTTAAAACGCAGAATTGCCACTATCTTGGTCCTTCTGGCCGCAATTGGATGCTCAGCTTTCGCCCAAGGGTCCGACGTCGTCAACCCGGACAGCTCGAACTCGGCATTGCTGGGCATCTCCAGAGCAACGGAAATGGCTGGCGGGCTGATCACCTTAGGGTTCGGCATTTGGCACTTCTTCATACCATCGATGTTCGGATGGTATGACTATCTGCAGGATGACCCTGCTGAGCTCTCACGAGGAGTTGGCGCAAGCAACTTTTTCCTTTCCTTTTCCCTCTCTTTGATCGGAGCGACAAGCGTCGCCTTTCCTTCGTTGTTTCCAGACAGTGGTAAAGCAAATACGGTTTGGTTGTGGGCGAATGTCGGCCTGTGGACCGCGCGTTCAATCTACCAAGCTGTGGCACCCCAAGGCACCCAAGTAAACGGCCTTGCGGTATCAATGCTCGCTGGTTTTATTGTGACCGACCTCTTGTTCATCTTCTCCGCAGTGGTGAACTCGTTTCATTAGCGAATCCATCGGGATTCCTGGGCACCTTCATGGGGGAGCTTCAGCGGCTGCTGCGGGTGCTGCTGCAGCCATCCCCAGGGCGGGCCACTGCACCGCCCCTCGGGGGTTGGCCGTACCAGCCAGGGGCCCCAGTGCGCAATCTTCGAGGCCAAACCGGAGTTTTCTTTGTGCGCCCTTTGTGGCAACATCGCGCAAGGCTGTTCCTCACTATCCTCTGTACGTCATCAGTTCACATCCTGCAAAGGAGCATCGCATATGGCTGATCGGCCCTTCCCCTGGCGCGGGACCTTCATCCTCGGCTTCGGCTTCTTCGGCATCAACATCATCTGGCCGCTGTTCAACAGCTTCATCCCGCCCATGCTGGAAGATCTGGGCCTGGCCGCTACGGTCATCGGCTTCATCATGACCTGGGACAACATCATCAGCCTGTTCTCTCAACCGTGGGTGGGCAACCGTTCAGACCGCACGCACACCAGGTTTGGCCGGCGCAAGCCCTGGCTGGTGTTGGGCGCGCCGCTGGCCGCGTTTTTCTTCATCCTGGTGCCGTTTGTGCGTGAGAACTTCGTCCTGATCGCTCTGGCAGTCCTGGGCACCAATCTCGGCATGGCGCTCTTCCGATCGCCCACCGCGGCCTACCTGGGTGATCTGTTCCAGCCCGCGGAGCGCAGCAAGTCCAACGGCGTGATCAACCTGATGGGCGGCCTTGGCGGCGCATTCGCGCTGCTCGGGGGCGGCGCGCTGTACAAGCTCGGGGTACCGCTGCCGTTCATCGTCGGCGCGGGCGTCATGATGATCACCATTAGCATCGTGGTGGCGTTCGTGAAAGAGCCGGAGTTATCCGATCAGCACATTCCAGAACAAGAGCCGGGAATCTGGACCAACGTTAAGCGGGTCGCGACCGATCGCGACCGGAGTGGTCTCTTTCTGTTGACCGCAATATTCTCCTGGTTTGTGGGGTGCAACACAATCCTGGCGTTCTTCACGCTGTACGCCCGGAACGTGCTCGGGGTGCCCGTGGGCTCAAGCGCGCAGATGCTGACCGCCTTCCCCGCCACATCGATCATTTTCGCGATTCCCAGTGGCTTTCTGGCGACCCGCATCGGCCGCAAGCCGACGATCATCATAGGGTTGGGCGGCATGGTGTTCTGCTCGCTGGCTGCCTTCACCGTCGGGAGCCCGACCGTGGTGCTGGCCGTCCTGGCGGTGATGGGAGCCTTCTGGGCGCTCGTCAGCGTCAATGCGCTGCCCATGGTGTATGATCTGGCCGGCCAACGCAGCATCGGCGCCTTCACCGGCCTCTACTATTTCGCGGCATCGCTGGCCGCGATCACCGGTCCGATTCTTGCTGGCTGGCTGATCGACTCGACGAGCTATCGGATCATCTGGCCGTTCTGCCTCATCTTCCTGGCGCTGGCGATGGTGCTGATGACGCAGGTGCGCCCGCGGCGCGAAGCGTAGTGCTTATTCCGCGCTGAGCGCGCACCACGCATCACAACCGCCTCGCCGCTGCACAGAAGCTCGACGGTCCCGGTACGTCGCACCGGAGCCACTGTCCGCGGCCGCGAATTAGGGCTGTTGAAGTCAAAACCTCTTCATAGCCCGCAAAACAGTACTTCAAACAATACTTTAGTTTCTATGTCGCGTTACGGTCGTGCGGTTATTCTCTGCACCATGATCTATCAGATCAGGATCAAAGGCCTTCTGGATCGTCAGTGGACGGACTGGTTCGGCGGCATGACGGTCACTGCGACGGACGATGGCGACACCCTGTTGATCGGTCCGGTCAAGGATCAGGCCGCGCTGCACGGGCTGCTGAAAAAGGTGAGGGACTTGGGAATGCCGCTGATATCGGTCACCCCTATCGAGCCCGACCGGAGGAGGGAATCGATGAAGTAGAATTGACTTCCCGCAGCAATCAGTAGGGCGAACTTTCGAAAACAAACAAGGAGTAAAAGAGATGACAAACTTGAAATCGATGGACAGGAAAGTGCTTCTTTCCACACTCTGGATATTCGCGATGTTCAATTATATTTACGCGGATGTGTATGCGCTAACCTTCAATCCCGTGCTTCAGAAAGAATTGTGGCAGAAACTCGCGGAAGGATTCGCTGGATCCATTCCCATCACCCAAGGATTCGTGTTGATCGTGGCGGTATTGATAGAAACTGCGATTGCCATGGTCATCCTGTCCCGGGTATTGAAGTACAGGGCGAATCGCTGGGCGAACATCGTCTCGGGCGCATTCCATACCGTGTTCGTTGCCTGGTCGCTGATCGGGGATCCCGTAAGCCTTTTCTATGTGTTTTTCGCGGCAATAGAAATCGCTTGCACCCTGTTCATCGTCTGGCTGGCAATAAGGTGGAAACCGGCGGCTGAGCCCGCGGTCCGCTAAAAAGAAATTTCAGATGCAAAGAGCCGGGCGGGAAGAACCCGGCTCTTTGATTTACCACGCCACCGAGACGACGATTTTCCCTCAGGCTTTTACCGGGGTTTTCCGCTTTCCAGATTCTCTTTCAGTGCCCGGGCAAACTCTTCCGCGTCTCCGAAGTCTTCGGCGTTCGGCCTACCCTTGTTCAAGCCCCCGAACAACTTGAGGAAACTATTCGTATTGTGACCTGCGCAGCTGAATTCGCCGATGACCGCATATCCCCTGGACGTGAGCTTCTCCCTGAGGGCCGAATGGCTTTTCACGGCATAGGCAGCAACGGAGCTTTTCCCGGCCGCAAAGACCGGCATACCGCATGTCGAGAAGATGAACGCTTTCCTGTCCTCGACGCGCGGCAACGAATCAGCAAGGTCGAGCAGTTCCTTATAGTGTTTGTCGCTGTCGATCCCCGAGCCAAAGCCTATCAGATCAAAATCCCGCAGCTCTTCTTTGTCAGTCTGCCGGGGAGTCTTTATCCGTGCATCGAATACTTTGGCAAATACATCTGCGATCTTCCCGGTATTCCTGTGATGAAAAGAAGACACGACTAACAGCACTCTCATGACGACTCCTTTTGGAAAAAGGCCCGGGCGGATGCATTCCGTCCGAGCCGAAACGCCGGACTCCCGGAGCCGCTCAAGCGGTCGGGGAGCCGGTCGAGGATTGCCCCGAAGCGGACTGGGTTTCCCGCATGTAGCCGCGCAGCTCCCGCTTCCGCTTCCGGTCGCTCTTGCTGCTGCTTCCGCTCCCGCCGATCTTCCCGAACAGGATGCAGCTCAGCGCCAGCATGCCCCAGGCCTGCCAGTAGGTCAGCGTCTTGAGGCCGAAGATCTCCGGCATCAGCCAGTTCCACAAGGCCATCACCACCAGACCGAAGAGGAAGAGCAGGCCGATCCCCAGGATGATGAAACCGATTACCATGAAAACCTTCTCGGGGATGCTGCGGTCTTCCCACCAGCCCTCGAAGCCATGTCCGCGGTCCTCATCCATGCCGCCGAAAGCTTTCTCTTGATCAGACATCGAATGCCTCCTCCGGGTCGAGCCCGGCAAAATCGTCTTTCCGGGCTTCTGCCCGGTTTCCCGTGCGTTCATCGATCGATCCAGTGCCTCAGCGCCCGGGAAAGGTTGCGCAAGGCGTAGCGTTTGCGGGCCGTCAGGGTGTCGATGCTTTCCCCCGTGGCTTCCGCAATTTGCCTGAAACTCATGCCGCCGAATACCTGGGCTTCCACGACCTTGCGCTGGGCAGGGGGCAGGACTCGCAGGGCATCGTTCACGGCATCCACCAGACTTTCCCTGACGAAGCTATCAAATGGATCCAAGCCGGCGCCGGCGATGATCTCCCGCAGGGTCTCCTCGGTC